>NZ_JBITDM010000012.1:0-207454 GCF_044454195.1 Streptomyces sp. NPDC051561
GGGTGGCGGGGGGGGGGGGGGGGGGGGGCGCGCGGCCCCCCCCCCCCCCCCCCCCCGCGGGCCGCCGGGCCCCGCCCCCCCCCGGGCCGCCCCCCCCCCCCCCCCCGACCTGGGCTTGTGCCGATCTGCCTCGGGCCGACGCTTGTGCCAATGAGCTGGTGGCATCTAGTGGGCGACTCTCAGCAGGTGACTCTCAGCAGGTGACGATCTTGCCGTAGAAGGACGGAGGCCCGTCGGGGTGACCGGCTTAGCCGCGGCGTTGCAGGTGCGCCTTCAGGTGGTGCTGGAGGGGCTGGCCGACGGCCGCGAGGTCGTGGGCGAAGTGCAGTGTGCCGTCTGCGGCGAGGGTGTAGCGGCGGCGAGTGGCGTCGACCTGTTTGGCCGTGGGAGCGAGCGCCACCTCGTGGGTCGCGAGGTCGACCGTGGACCCGTCCGCCCGGCCGACCGCGACCTCCGCGATACCGGTGGGCTGGGTGATCAGTGCTTCCACCCGGCCGTCCGGCTGGAGCCGCCACCATCCGCTCTCTCGTGCGGAGGGCCGCAACGGGGTGCCCTCGGCGTCGATGAGCCAGGCCCGGGCCTCGTAGTGGAGGAACGGTCGGCCGTCGTGGGTGAAGGTGACCTCCTGGTCGTACGAAAAGCCGTCGGCGAGGGTCGGGTATTCGCCGCTGCCCCTGCCGTGCCAGGTGCCAAGGAGGCCGAGTACGGGATGGAGCAGTTCGTGTGGAGCGGGTGCCTCGTCCGCTCGGTGGCTGTCGGGGAACGGAAGTGCTGCTACGGGATCGAGCACGGTGGAGCTCCTGGGGACGAGTGGCGAGGTCGGTGGCCGGGTCGGGCCGAGGGGCAGCCTAGGGCGTCGGCCCGCCCGGGTCTGGTTCCCCGGGGGCGCGCAGGGGCGGAACTCGGGCCTGCCGGGTGCGCACACGTGCGGGACCCCGCTGCGGTGGCCCGCTTCGGCGACGTAAAGGTAAAGAAGGAGCAGTGGCTCGACCGACCGCTTCTGAGCCGTCCGAAGGTCGAGCCTGTTCGGCTGAGAATCATGGGCGGCACAACAGAGAACCGCCCACCGGGAACCTGTTTTCTCTCCGGGGCGGACGGGGTGTCGGACGCTGCCGCACAGTGATCACCTAGACTCGGCAAATGGCGAAGTACTTTGACGTACACCCCGAAAACCCCCAGCCCCGCACCATCAGGAGTGTGGCCGACAGCATCCGGGCCGGCGAGCTCGTCGCATATCCGACCGACTCGTGTTACGCGCTGGGATGCCAGCTGGGCAACCGTGACGGCATCAACCGGATCCGGTCCATCCGCAACCTGGACGACCGGCACCACTTCACCCTGGTGTGCCACGACTTCGCACAGCTCGGCCAGTTCGTGCAGCTCGACAACAAGGTGTTCCGTGCCATCAAGGCGGCCACGCCGGGCAGTTACACCTTCATCCTGCCGGCCACGAAGGAGGTGCCGCGGCAGCTGCTGCACCCGAAGAAGAAGACGGTGGGGGTGCGCATCCCCGACCACGTCGTCGCACAGGCCCTGGTGGCCGAGCTCGGAGAGCCACTGCTGTCGAGCACGCTTCTCCTGCCCGACCAGGAGGAGCCGATGACGCAGGGCTGGGAGATCAAGGAGCGGCTCGACCACGTCGTGGACGCGGTGATCGACTCCGGGGAGTGCGGGACGGTACCGACGACAGTCGTGGACTTCTCCGACGGCGAGGCCGAGATCGTACGGCGAGGGGCGGGCGACACCTCGCGCTTCGAGTAGCGGCGGGCGGCTGCGCGAGGCCGCGATGCCTCGCGCAGCGATGAGTTTCGGGTTCCTCCCCGGTCTGCCCTTGTGGACCCCGCGTGCGGGTCGCGTACGCCAGCCGAGGAGGACACCCGTGATCGACCTGAAGCCTGCCTGCCGACGGATGAACGACGTACTGGCGGGTGTCCGCCAGGAGCAGTTGGCGGATCCCACACCCTGCGACCGGTACAGCGTCGGCGACCTCATCGACCATGTCGCGGTGCTCTCGGCGGCGTTCACGGGTGTTGCCCGCCGGGACGCCGCGATCGAGCCCCTTCCCGCGGGCGGGCCGAGTTCCGCGAACCTGCCGGGCGACTGGCGTACGAGTCTGGCCAAGAGCGTCCAGGGGCTCGGAGACGCATGGGACGACCCGGCGGCCTGGGAGGGTGCGGCGGATGCCGGGGTGGGGTTCGAACTTCCCCGCGCCGAGTGGGGGCGGATCGCCCTCACCGAAGTGGTGGTGCACGGCTGGGATCTCGCACAGGCCACCGGCCGGCCCTTTGAGTTGCCCGAGCAGACTCTGCGCGACTGTTTCGATCATGTGGCCACTTTCATCGGACAGGCGCCGATCGAGGGGCTCTGGGGACCTTCGGTCGCGGTGGCGCCCGACGCGCCGTTGCTGCATCGGGTGTTGGGGGCCACCGGGCGTCGCCCGTGACGAGGCGTTGCACCGGGGCAGCCAGCACGCGCCGGGCGGGCCCACCGGAGGGGAATCCGGCCGTGGCGCCCCCATATCCAGCGCAAGGTGCATTAGGTTAGGCTTACCTAAGTAGCCAAGCCCGGTGCTCCCCCACCGCTGCCTTCTGGAGAATCCGCATGCGCCTGCCCCGTTCCCGCGCCCCGCAGCCGACCACTGCCGAACGTGTCCGGTCCGTGCTGGCCGCGGCACATTCGATGACGGTCGTCAGCGACGGTCTGCACACCGAAGTACGCAGGCTCGACGGGGCCGGGGTGATGACCCGCATTCACGTCCACGCGCCCACGCCCGAAACCCCTCCGCCGCCGGGCAGTGAACGCATCCCGGTGCGGCTGGAGTTCACCGACATCGCCCCCACTCCGGTACGGGACCGGGTCCGCTCGCGGGTCACGGTCACCGGGCTGCTGGCCGCTCCTTACCGTACGTCCGAGACGGACGAGAGCACCTGCATGGAATTCGGGCAGGCGGTCATCGAGGACGCCGACGGACGCCACTTCGTCACCCTGGAGGCGCTGGAGGAGGTGGCCCCGGATCCCCTCACCACCTGCGAGGCCGGGATGCTGACCCATCTCATGGACTCGCACGCCGAGTTGATCCCGTTGCTGCTCCGGCTGGTCCGCGCCCCGAGGACGGCCGAGCTGACCCGGGCCGTACCCCTCGCCATGGACCGGTACGGGCTTACGCTGCGGCTGGAGTACCCGCGCAAGCACAGCGACGTACGGCTGGCCTTCCCGACGCCGGTGACCGGCGCCGAGCAGGCCGGCCCGCAGATCCAGGGGCTGTTGCGGGCGGCACGCCGGATGTCCCACCCGAACCGGCTGCCCGCCTGACGCGGGTGGCGCTCGGACCTGGCCGGAGGTCCGTCAGGGCCGTTCGTGGATCCATCCGCCCGGTCCATCGGCTCGGGATCCGTGCGGCGGGCCATCCGGAGGTCTGTGCCCAGACCTCCTCAGAGGCCGCAGATGGTGCAGCCGTTCTCCTCGGCCGCCGCCCTCCAGGCCGGGGTGGGATCGACGAAGTACTGGACCTCGCCCCGGCGATAGGCGTCCACATCGCGCTGGAGGGCCGCGCAACCGGACGGGTCGGGGGCAGCCCCCACGGCGGCCGCTCCCGGGGCGAGCAGCAGGCTTCCGGCGAGGACGGCGACGCAGGCCGCGGCGGCGGGGGCATGACGGACGAGGGACATGACGGAACCCTTCGGAGCGCCGGTACGGAGGCCGGGTGCGTCCGGCCCCTGCTTCCAGTAGGCAGTTGTCACCAGTCTTCCGCATCCGGGACGCGGTGCGCACCGCGGAGGCAGGGGTTCGGGGCCCGCTCACCCACTCCCGCCAGGGGATCCGTCACCCGGACCAGACGACGTCGAGGGCCGAGAGGCGGTGGGCCGCGCGGTTGACCCAGTAGACGACGGTGAGCTGTCCGATCGACGCGGACCGTACGTCCTCGCCCTCCGGGTCGGCGGGGTTCCACTGGGTGAAGCCCCACGGGGAGAGCGCGGCGAGGTCCAGCACGTCGCGCACCATCTCCGTTGCGTGGTGGGGCAGTTCGGCGGCCACCCGGGCCGCTCGCGGTGACAGCCGGACCGGCCACGACATGTCGCTCACCGCCCGCATCCTCCCGCGTTTCCGTGCCCCGCCGAGTCCGTCCCCACTGTAGGACGGCGGCGCGGGGCGGGTGCGGCTCTTCCCCCGTGTGCAGGAGCCACGTACATTCTGCGCATCATCGACCACCCGCCAGGGAGCGACATATGCCGATCGAACCCGCACTCCAGCAGTTCCTCGGTCTGATTCCGCCGATGAACTGGTCCCTGGATCCCGTCGCGTTCCGCAAGCAGTCGGCGGCCGCGCTCGCGTTGATGCCGGTCACCACGCAGCTCCCGAAGGTCGTGAACCGGAGCGTTCCCGGGCCCGTGGGAGAGATCCCGGTGCGCGTCTACCACCCGTCCCTGGAGCCGGGACTGCCGGTGACGGTGTTCTGCCACGGCGGCGGGTTCGTCATCGGCGACCTGGACAGTCATGACGCGCTGTGCCGGACGACGGCGCAGGAGAGCGGGTCGATCGTGGTGTCGGTCGACTACCGGCTGTCGCCCGAGCATCCGTTCCCGGCCGCCCTGGAGGACGGTTACGCCGCGTACGCCTGGGTGCGGGAGCACGCGGGCGAACTGGGCGGAGATCCGGCGCGGATCGCGCTGGCCGGGGACAGTGCGGGGGCTTCGATCACGGCGGCGGTGTGTCTGATGGCTCGCGACCGGGGGCTGCCGCAGCCTGCCCTCCAGTTGCTCTGGTACCCGGCCACGGGGGTGGACGTCACGCCCTCACGCCGCCGTTTCGCCGAGGCACCGATGCTGGGGGTGGACGCGATGAGCTTCTTCCAGCGGCATCACTTCGGGGCGATCTCCCGGGAGGACGCCGTCCCGTACGGAGCGGTGTCCCTGGCGGACGACCTGTCCGGGCTCGCTCCCGCGTACGTCCTGGTCGCGGGCAACGACCCGCTGCTGGACGAGGGGAAGGCATACGCGGGGCAGTTGCGCGAGGCCGGGGGCTCCGCGCAGCTGGACGTCCAGGAGGAGATGGTGCACGGCTTCCTGAACTTCGCGAACCTGGTGCCGTCCTGCCGGGTGGCGGCCCAGCCGTCCCTGAACGCTCTGCGGCTGGCACTGAGCGCACCGCATTAGGGTGGCGGTATGGCTTCGGATACAGGAACGGTACGGGTCGACAGCTGGATCTGGTCCGTGCGGCTGGCGAAGACGCGGTCGGCAGGCGCGGCCGCCTGCAAGGCCGGGCATGTGCGGATCAACGGTGAGCGTGCCAAGCCCGCGCAGTCGGTGCGGATCGGCGACGAGGTCCGGGTACGGCAGGAAGGCTGGGAGCGCGTCGTCATCGTGTCCCAGCTGGTGCGCAAGCGGGTCGGCGCCGTCCCCGCGGCGGAGTGCTATGTCGACAAGAGTGCGCCGCGTCCGCCCAGGGAGATCCTGGGCGCGGGCGTACGGGAGCGTGGAGCGGGACGGCCCACCAAGCGGGACCGCCGGGAGTGGGAGCAGCTGCGGGGCGGGCTCTGATCCTCCGCACCCACTTCCCGGGGGAAAGCCCCCGGGGGCAGGGCCGGGCGTGAGCGGCAGCGGGTTTCGGCGAGGATGGGGGCATGTCCCAGATGCCTCGTTCTCGTACGAAGTCCGATTCCGTTGCCCCCTGCCCGTGCGGTCGTGAGCAGTCCTATGCGGCGTGCTGCGGCCCCTTCCACCGGGGCGGTGCCGCCGCTCCGACCGCCGAGCGGTTGATGCGATCGCGCTACAGCGCGTTCGTGATGCTCGATGCCGCGTATCTGCTCCGGACCTGGCATCCGACGACCCGGCCCGCGTCGCTGGATCTCGACCGGCACCAGCGGTGGACCGGGCTCGACATCCTGGGTGCGACCGGTGGCAGCGCCTTCCACCAGGAGGGGACCGTCGAATTCCGTGCCCATTACGTCCACGACGGGCAGCCGGACAGCCAGCAGGAGCTGAGCCGGTTCGTGCGCGCCGACGGGCAGTGGGTCTACCTCGACGGTCAGAACAGCGGGAGCTGACCCGGGAACTCGGGCACGGCGTAGCCGTCCAGGGACGGCTGCACGGCCGACCCGAGCGGAGCGGTGGTGCGTGAACCGGGGCAGGAGATCAGCTCGGTGGTGCCACGTGCCCCCGGTGGGTCGTGGCGGGCGAAGCGGGCGGCGACGACTGCGATTTCACGGCGGCACACGGGGCAGACACGACGAGGAGACGACACATGGATCAGTCTGCCTCATCCGCCGGCCCCCCTCGTCGATCCCTCCCCTGGCCGGTCCGGCTGTCCTGGTGCCTTCGCGGTCCTCGCCCTGCGGCCGGTCCCGCGGTGCAGCCACAACCGCACGCCGCGTGCCCAGGTGGGCCTCGGGGACCGGCCGGCGTTCCCCTCCGGAGTCCGCAGGCCTGCGTTCCCGTCCGGGATCGGCAGCGGCCGCTGCGCCCGCGCCTCGGCCAGGGAGAGGGCCAGGCTCGCCCTGATCCACTCGGCCTCGTCACGGTCCCTCGCGACGGTGAGCCGGCGCACGACGCCGCGGGCGACCGGATCCGCGGGCGCGGCCGCGACCAGACCCGACCGGAGGCCCTCCAGGAGCGCGGTCTCGTAGGGGTGCCGCACCGCTGCGGCCAGGTCTTCCGGGGCCAGCAGGGAGCTGAAGATCGCCGCCTGTTCCCAGGGGTCGTCGGTGCGGCCGAGCAACTGTCCCAGGCGGCGACTGCGCCAGTTGCGGGGACGGCGGTCCTCCCCTGCGTCGAGGGCGGCGCGCAGGGACTGCGGGTAGTCCCCGGTCAGCAGCCCGGGGTGACGGGCCGTGAAGTCGGTCAGTTCCTCGGCGAGATAGCGCCAGTCGACGGCCCTGTTGTGGTTGAGGTGGAAGGTGAAGGGGCTGAGGTATCCGGCCCGGGCCAGGGCGTGGAAGCGGAATGGCCCGACACCCATCAGCTCTGCCCCCTGGCCCGCGTCGACGGTCCGCAGCCGCACCTTGAGCGGTGTGCCCGACCTCTCCGACTCCCGCAGCCGGTCGAGTTCTTCGCAGGCCACCCGGCGGCGCCCGCCACCGCAGTCCGGCACGGTACGAATCCGGCCGAGCTGCACCGCGAGGCCGAACTCACCCCGTTTCAACCCGAGTTCCTGCGCGGCGCGTACGGCGGTGACGGTGCCGTGGGCACTGGCCCCGTAAGCACTGGCCCCGTAAGCACCGGCACCGCGTGCGTCGAGCCAGCGTGCGTCGGCGCCGCGTGCGTCGGCGCCGTGAACCCGCGCCCTCCTGATGTCCCTGACGGCCATGGCGGTCCTCCCCGTGAAGTACGAACACTCTCGGTGACGACCGTAGCCCGGTGCGCCGGATCGCGCCCGGCCTGTGGAAAACCCCTTGTGGACAACTCCAGGACCGCACGCGTTCCAGCAGGTCAGACCGGAACTCCCGTCAGATTCCCGGCTGTCGGGCAGCCACTCCGAGATGCTCGCCCACCCGGTTGACGAGCAGGGTCATCTCGTATGCGATCTGCCCGAAGTCGGCCTCGGCGGCACTCAGTACGCACAGACAGCTACCATCGCCCGCCGCAGTGACGAACAGGACACCGTCGTCGAATTCGACCATGGTCTGCCGGACCTTTCCCGCTCCGAAGTGCCGCCCGGATCCCTTGGCCAGGCTGTGCAGCCCCGACGAGACCGCGGCGAGGTGTTCGGCGTCCGGCCGTTCCAGTCCGGCGCTCGCTCCGGTCACCAGCCCGTCGTTGGAGAGGACCAGTGCATGCCGGATGTGATGGATCCGGCTGGTCAGGTCGTCGAGCAGCCAGTCAAGTCCCTTGTTCAGCGCCATGCTTCGGCTCTCCCCGCTCATTCGTTCCCCGTGTCCCCTGTTCTTTTGCAAGCCTTACCCACAGTCGGCGTGGCGGCAAGCAGATCTCGATCACCGGAAGGTCGCGGGGGCGGCGCGGAGCACGGGCACAGAGGCCTGACGAGGCACGGAGGGCACGCTCAGCCCATTGATTCCAGCATGCGTGTGGTGTGCACCCGTCCCGCGTACTCGACCAGCCGGATCAGCACTTCCTTGCCGGAGTCGCGGTCGCGCGCGTCGCACAGCACGACGGGGGTGCCCCGGTCGAGATCGAGCGCCTGCGAGACCTCGCGCGCCCCGTAGGTCTGCGTACCTGCGAAGCAGTTGACCGCCACGACGAAGGGGATGCGGCGGTCCTCGAAGTAGTCCACGGCGAAGAAGCTGTCGGCGAGTCTGCGGGTGTCGGCGACGACCACGGCGCCCAGTGCCCCCTGCGAGAGGTCGTCCCAGAGGAACCAGAAGCGGTCCTGACCCGGGGTCCCGAACAGGTACAGGGAGAGCCCGGACCGGATGGTGATGCGACCGAAGTCCATGGCCACGGTGGTGGACGCCTTGTGGTCGACCCCCGAGGTGTCGTCCACTCCGTCACCCGCCTCGCTGAGCAACTCCTCGGTGCGCAGTGGGCGTATCTCGCTGACGGAACCGACCAGCGTGGTCTTGCCGACACCGAAACCGCCCGAGACCAGTATTTTCAGCGCCAGGGGCGCACCGTCGCCCTCGCCGCCCTCCGCGTCGGGGGTGTGCGTGCCGGGGTTCTGCTCAAGGGTCATCGGGCGCTTCTTTCGGCGGTCGGGCTCGGGGCGGAGAGGGCACGCGGGCGAGGTCCTGAGGTGCGTGCGGACCGGTCGGGTACGGGTGTCACAGGGCACGAAGCCCGTCGATGAGTTCCTGTACGGGGAGCTCCGCGGGAAGCCCGGCGGGGTGTGAGGCGACGTCACAGGTCACCAGTCCCGCGCGGGCCAGGTCCTCCACCAGGGCGCGCACGACGCCGATCGGCAGATCCGAGGACGAGGCCAGGTCGGCCACGGTCCGGGTCCCGGTGCGGCAGAGCCCGAGCAGGGTGTGGTGCACGTGACCGAGCAGCTCCGCATCGGGTTCGCCCGCGTCGGCGGTGGCGGAGACCAGCGTGACGAGGTCCAGGCGCGGGCCGGCGACCGGTGCCGCACCCGCGCCCGTTCCGGATTTGTCGGCACGCACGCCGGTGCGCGCGTAGGGGCGTACCAGAGGTCCTGCCTCCGCGTCGTACCACTGGGTGCTGCCCTCGGCGGCCCTCTGATGCTCGATCATCCGTGGCTCTCTCCGGCTCCGGCTGAGGCGCGGTGTGCCCGTGGAGTCCGGACGGTAGTCCCGGTGGTGCGCACCGCCGGGCCGGGTTTCGAAAGCAGACCGAATATGGCGGGAACGTTGCCCGCGACGATCGCAGCGGGCTCGAACATGCGCGCCCTGACCGACCGCAGGAACACCCGCGACGGGGGGATCATGAGGTCATGACTGATGACCCCACGCAGGTTGACGACCACACGCAGGTTCAGGAGTTCTTCGGCGCCCGGGCCGCCCGGTGGGACACGCGTTTCGCGGGCGACGGCCCCGCCTACGCCGCAGCGGTCGCCGCGATGGGGTTGCCCTCCGGCGGGGCGGTGCTCGACGCCGGTTGCGGTACGGGGCGTGCGCTGCCGTACCTGCGTACGGCCGTGGGGAGTTCGGGCACGGTACTGGGCGCGGACCTGACATGGGAGATGCTGACGGAGGCGGCGGGCAAGCGACGCGACCACCGCGCCCTGCTCACCCAGTCCGACGTGGCCCGCCTCCCGCTCCGGTCAAGCGTCCTGGACGGGGTCTTCGCCGCCGGGCTGATCGCACACCTGCCGCACCCCGCCGGGAACCTGCGCGAACTGGCCCGCACCGTACGCCCCGGCGGGCTGCTCGCCCTGTTCCACCCGGTGGGCCGGGCCGCCCTCGCCGCCCGGCAGGGACGGCAGCTCACCGACTCCGACCTGCGTGCGGAGCCCAACCTCCGTCCGCTGCTCGCGGGTTCGGGCTGGAGCCTGCTCAGCTACGTCGACCAGGACGACCGCTTCCTGGCGCTGGCCTCCCGCGACACACCTGCCTGACCGCCGGCCCTACCGGGTGCGCTGACCGTGCGGCACCGGGCAGCCGCGTACCCCAGGAACGGGAAGGGTGCCCAGGCCGGCGACCTCGTAGCCGTCCGGATACCCCTTGATCTCCGGGTTCTGGCGCGCGTAGTGCGGTGTCCTGCGGGGTGGCAGCAGGCGCACCAGGCGTGCGCGCAGCCGCAGGGCGCCACTGACCGCGGCGCGGGCGACCGGATGCGGGCGCTCGTACCGGAAGGCCCGCAGCAGCGGGTCGTCGAGGAGGGCGAGGCTCGCACCGCGCGCGACGGGTGCCAGTGGCCCGTACCAGGAGGCCATCAGGTCGAGGGTGGCGTCCGAGACCTTGCGGGCCCCCTCGTCCCAGCCGAAGCGCTCGGCCTCGTGGAGGTCGAGGCAGCGCTCGAACTCCTCGAAGGAGTGCGGGATGTCGCGGATGCCCAGGTGGGTGCCGAGGGTGCGGTAGTACGCCGTCGAGGCGCGCAGTTCGTGGTCGGTGAGGCGGCGCCAGCCGTAGCTGTCGATCCAGCGCTTGGGTACGACGACGAAGGTGGCGAGGACGTAGCGCATGTCGTCGTTGCTGATGTCGTAGCTGCGGTGCATGCGGTTGATCCGGCGGAGGGCGGTGCGGCCCGCCTCGCTGCCGAAACCGTGCTCGACGACCGTGTCCAGCAGGAGGGCGGTGTCGTCGTAGCGCTTCTGGGTGCGGTCGGTGAGTTCGGCGGTCTCAGCGAGCAGGCGGCCGATGCTGGGCATCGCGTAGGTGCGGTAGAGGGCAAGTTCCAGGGCTCTGGCGAAGTCCCAGGGGAACTCGTAGGTGGCGGTCATCCGGTAGATCCGCAGGAAATCCCGCTCCGGATCGAGCCGTCGGATCTGCCCCAGCCGGTCGTAGCGCTTCACCGCACGTCGCCCCTCTGCCGATTCCCGTGACGCTGCTCCGGCGCACCGGCTTCCGGTGCGACGGAGGCTCAACTCTACGGCCAGGGGGCACACTTGGAGTGTCCGCCGATCTACTGCTCACGGGGATGTGGTCCGGGTGCTGAACACGATCAAGGGATTCTTCCGGTCGCTCAAGGAGCCGCTCACGCCCAGGGTTCCGCAGGCGCGGGAGGCTCAGCGACGGCACAACCTCTTCGAGGCGGCCGCGGTCTATGTGGCCGCCTGCGCGGAGGACGACGAGCAGCGCAGCGACGAGGCGGCGGGGTGGGTGTCGCCGGAGGCGCTGTCGTTCGGGGTGACGGAGCTGGCCTGCCGGGCGGTGATCGCGCTGGCGCGGGAGCGGGACGAGCCGCCGCAGCGGGTGGCCAGAAGTCTGCTGGGCCTGCCCGCCGCCTGAGAGCTTGTGTGCGATTGGGTGCCGTCGGCCCTCGACGAGCCGGTTACTCGCTGGTTAAGGTTCGCCGACTAGCGATCATCTGGGGAGGGTGCCGTGACGGGGACGGAAGCTGCCGGGGACGACGACGCGCTGTTTGTGCTCACCGCGGTACTGCTGACGCCTGCGCAGTTCCCGAGCGTGCTCGGCGACGACTTTCCCGCGGCCTGCGCGGCGCTCGGCCTGGAGCCGCTGGGTGAGGGGTACGGGCTGGTGCTCGGTCAGGACGGGGACGGGGCGCGCTGGACGGTGGCCGTGGACGACGTGTCGCTGGTGGCGGTGGCCATCGCCTCCTGGGACTGCGGCATGGAGTACGACCTCTCGCCACCGGAGCGCTCGGTGGTGGCGGCGCTGCCGGGCTGGCCGCTCGCCCTCGCGGTGTCCGCGCCCAACGTCCCGGCTCCCCACGACCCCGTACCGGACGACGATGATCCGGATGCCGGGCCCGCGCTGACACCGCCGGACACGGAGCAGTGGGGCCCGGCGCAGCGCAGGCTGGGCGCGGACGAGATCGCCCGGCAGTGGGCGAACTGGCGTGGGCAGCTCGACGAGGACAGCGGGACCGAGGCGTTCACCGGTGTGGAGGGGGAACTTCACCCGGGGGTGCGGCGGGTGATCGACGAGCTGCACGGGTACGTCGCCGAGCCGCCGCCGCTGGGCCGGGTGCGATCGGCGTTCGCCAGCAGTGATGCCCGTACCCTGCGGGCGGACGGTCCGGGCTGGTCGCTGGTGGCCAGGACCGATGACATCGCGTTCCTGCTGCTGGACGACGAGCCAGGGGAGGTCCTGCCGGTGGGGCGGGGTTCGGAGCTGCCCGGGCTGCTGGAGTCGCTGGAGAAGATGGCGGTACGGCCGGCCTGAGGGTTCTTTCGCGAAGCGACCCCTGCCCCGAGCCCGGGGAGCGCAACTCTCTCGCCGGTCAGACCCGTTCGAGCGGGCGGTGCGGTTCCGCGGGAAGTTCCACGGTGATGGTGTCACCGGGCCCGACGCGGCCGCCGGTGCGCACGATGCCCATGATTCCGGCCTTGCGGACGACCGCACCGTCGGGGTCCCGGCCGACGACCTGCTTGAGCAGGCCGTCCTGGAAGTTGTCGATCTGCAGACACGGGTTGCGCAGTCCGGTGACCTCCACGACGGCTTCGCCGCCCAGGCGCAGCAGCGTGCCCACGGGGAGGGCGAGCAGGTCGATGCCGCTGGTGGTGACGTTCTCGCCGAGCTGTCCCGGCCGCACCTCGAAACCCTGCTGCCGCACTTCGTCGAAGAGTTCCTGGTGGATGAAGTGGACCTGTCGCAGGTTGGGCTGCGTGGGGTCCTGGGCGACGCGGGAGCGGTGCTTGACGGTGACCCCCGCGTGGACGTCCCCCTCGACCCCGAGTCCTGCCAGCAGGGTGATGCTGTCGCGGTTGGGCTTGGTGAACGAATAGCTGCTGTTGCTGCTCACTGCCGTGACTGCTGCCGTGACTGTTGCGCCCACGAGGGACTCCCCTTTTCCCGTCGTACAAGTGATTCATCGGGAGCCTATACGTGGGCGCCCGGGGTCAGCGGCCGAGCTCCTTGCGGGTGATCCGCTGGAGCCTGCGGCGCTGGGTCTTGTCCAGCAGCAGGTACGCGCCGACGGGAACACCCACCATGACCAGCAGCGCGGGCCAGAATCCGATGATCCAGATGAGGGCGATACCGATCACGACACCGCCGGTGGCGACCTTGGCACTCTTCGACATCTTTGACGCCTCCTCCGCGGCGGATGCCGCTCCTGCTCTTGAGAACGCATTTTGGGCCCCCAGGGTTCCCTCCCGGCCGAACACCCTCAGGGGAGGAAGGACTCCAGGTCGGAAGGGAAGTCGGACGGCAGGTCGGGGAACTCCGTGGGGAAGTCACTGGGGAGTTTCGTGGGGAAGCCGGAGGGCAGTGAGGTCGGGAAGTCCGAGGGGAGGGAGGTGGGGAACTCGCTCGGCAGGCTGAAGGAGGGGCCGGGCTTCGTGCTGGTGGGGCTGGGCCCGGCGGGTCCCTCGGGATCCCCGCCGCCGTTCACGATCAGCACGATCGCCACGACGACGGCCACCGCCAGAACGACCGCCAGGACGATGATCAGCGGTCGGCGCCCACTGGGGCCCAGGGGCGGGCCACCTCCGGGAGGCTGGTCGCCGGGCGGCCGGCCGGGTCCGCCGCCGGCCGTCGGCGGCCCGTAGCCGCCGGGCGGCCCGACGGGTGGTCCAGGAGGTCCGGGAGGCGGTCCGTCACGCGGCGGGCCGAAGCCCCCTCCGGGCGGCTGTTGCGGTGGTACGGGCGGCGTGGCCATACCCTCCACAATCGCCTGTACGAGGGCAACTCGCGACCCCTGTACACAAGTTGCCGCACATCTCGCATCGGATCGCAACATTCCGGTTGCCCTGGCCGGCGGCCGGAGCGGTGGCCATCGCACCGGGCCGCACCGGGCGGGCGCTTCGGACGGGCGCTTCGGGAGGGGGCGCTTCGGGAGGGGGCGCTTCGGGCGGGCGCTTCGACGTCGCGGGCGTGGCGCTGCCACGGACTCGGCTTCGCCCATGGGCCGTTGACAGCATTCGCGCCGTTGGCCACGATCGGCTTCGTCCGGGAGCTGACGGCTCCGGTGTTCAGCCCGAGAGCGGAGCCGCCCAGCGATGACCGACCCCCGGATTCTCACCGTAGGACCGCAGGAGCACCCGTACGCCTGGACGTTCGGCGGGGCCGCGCCGATCGCGCGGATCGCTCCGGGGACGGTGCTCGATCTGTACACGGAGGACTGCTTCGCGGGGCGGGTGCGCTCCGAGAAGGACCTGGTCTCGCAGGTCTGCGAGTTCCCCTTCCTGAACCCGCAGACCGGCCCCTTCTACGTGGAGGGGGCCGAGCCCGGTGACACCGTGGCCGTGCACTTCGTGTCGATCACACCCGCCAGGGACTGGGCGGCGTCCACGACGGTGCCACTCTTCGGCGCGCTGACCTCGACGCACACCACCGCCTCGCTCCAGGCGCCGCTGCCCGAGGTGGTGTGGATGTGGGAGCTGGACCGGGAGCGCGGGACCTGTCTCTTCCGGGCCCGGGACAGCGACATCGAGATCGAACTGCCCATGGACCCGATGCACGGCACGGTCGGGGTGGCGCCCGCGAACCTGGAGGTGCGCTCGGCGCTGGTGCCGGACGCGCACGGCGGGAACATGGACACCCCGGAGATGCGCACCGGTGTCACCTGCTATCTGGGCGTCAATGTGGCGGGTGCCCTGCTGAGCCTGGGCGACGGGCACGCGCGCCAGGGCGAGGGCGAGACCTGTGGGGTCGCGGTGGAGTGCGCGATGAACACCAGGGTGGTGGTGGAGCTGTTGAAGGGGGTGGCGACGCCGTGGCCCCGGCTGGAGTCCGACACGCACCTCCTCTCGACGGGGTCGGCGCGCCCGCTGGAGGACGCGTTCAGGATCTCTCAGCTGGATCTGGTGCGGTGGCTGGCGCGGGACTACGGGCTGTCGGAGCTGGACGCGTATCAGCTGGTCAGCCAGGCCGGGGAGGCTCCGCTGGCCAATGTCTGCGACACGAATTACACCTGTGTGGCGAAGATCCGCAAGGAGTGGCTGCCGGCCGGGGACCCGCACCGGGGGCTGCACCAGCACCTGCGGGAAGTGGCACGCGCGCTCGTCTGACAGCCGCGCGGCAGGGTCTGCGCAAGGCCGCTGAGCAGGGAGCGGCCGGTGTGTCGCCGGTTGGCCGTGCGCTCCCCTCCCGTGCCACTATCCGCATCATGGAAAACGAGACGAACCTGGCTCCCCTGGAGCTCGCCGTGAACCGCCTGCGGGAGGCCGAAACCGCGCTGAACGCGGCCCGTATGGACGTCGAGACCGAGGCGCTGGCAGCCGCGCGGGCCGGGGCGGATGTCGAGGAGGTGGCCGCGCTCAGCGGGATCTCCCCCGGCGATCTGCGGCAACTCGACACCGATCTCGGCGTGATCCCGCCCCGGTAGGCGCGCCGTCGTGGAGGAGTTCGAGCTGCTGGACCCCTGGTCGATCGAGATGCTCGCGCCGATCGTGGTGGCGGGCGAAGGGTCGATGGCGTGCCCCGGCTGCGATGCGGTCACCGGGTTCTTCGCCGGGGGCAGGTGGGGCGATCCGGTGCGGATGCGGTGCCGGTGCGGGCACGACTGGCTGCCCTTCGAGGACGACCCCGAGCTGAGCCGGGAGCTGATGAAGGAGCTGATCATCGCCGCGCAGTCGGATCAGCCGGAACGGCCCGAGCTCCCGGAGGACTGATCCGGCTCGGCAGTACGTCGCCGGGCCCCGCCCCCTCCCTCACTCCCTCGCGCCTCCCCGGCGCTCGGCCCTCGGCGCTCGGCCCGCGGCCCTCGGCGCGAATCGACCTCCGCGCAAGGGCTGCCGGAACGCTTGCCGCCCCTCCCCCGCCCGACGACGATGGGCCCTGCGGGCCGGTCGGCACCCTGCGCGACGTATCGCCGCATTGTCCGCTCTCGCACGAAGTCATCGCCGAGGAGGCCTAGTTGACGGACGCATGGGTGGCGCTGGAGCCGGGAGCCGATCCGCGCGAGCGGCGCGGCGCGCTGGGCAGGGCGCACGAGGCGTTCGCCTCCGCGGGGCGGGTCGAGCGGCCGGTTCGACCTGTGGTGGCGGATTCCTGGCGGCGTTCCGCCGGGGCCCGTGTCAGTCCGGACGGCCATGCACGGGTGGAGCTGGCCGACGACGAGCTGGGGACGTACCGCGACAGCCATCCGCTGGCCCGTGCGATGCCGCTGGTACGGGAACTGACGGGGACGTACGCCCAGGACGGCGAGCATCTGGTCGCGCTGTGCGACGCGCAGGGGCGGCTGCTGTGGGTGGAGGGGGACGCGGGCTCCCGGCGCCGGGCCGGGCGGATGAACTTCGTGCCGGGCGCCCGCTGGTCGGAGTCCTCGGTCGGAACCAACGCCCCCGGTACGGCACTTGCCCTCGACCGCCCGGTCCAGGTGTTCGCCGCCGAGCACTTCCTGCGTCCGGTGCACCCGTGGACCTGTGCCGCCGCCCCGCTGCACGACCCGCGTTCCGGGCAGCTGCTCGGTGCACTCGACATCACCGGCGGGGACAACCTGGCCCATCCGCACAGCCTGGCGTTCGTGCAGGCGGTGGCCCGCGCCGCCGAATCGCATCTGGCCCTGCTCGCTCCCCCACCGGCCACCGAAGCCTCCCTGTTCGCGCTGGGCAGCGACGAGGCGGTGCTGATGGCGGGCGGGCGGCGGGTGCGGCTGAGCAGGCGGCACAGTGAGATCGTGGTGCTGCTCGCCAGGCACCCCGAGGGGCTGTCGGGGGACGAGTTGCTGTGCGAGCTGTACGAGGACGGGGCGGCCAGGGCGGTATCGCTGCGCGCCGAACTCTCGCGGCTGCGGCGGCTGTTGGGGCCGGGGCTGCTGCGCTCCCGTCCGTACCGGCTGACCGTGCCGGTGGACGCGGACTTCATCACGGTGGCCCGGCGGCTGGGCTCCGGGGCGGTGGCCGCCGCGATGGGGGCGTACCGGGGTCCCCTGCTGCCCGGGTCGCAGGCGCCCGCGGTGGTGCGGCTGCGGCGCAGGCTGGAGGGTGAGCTGCGGGCGGCGCTGGTGGCGCGGGCGGATCCGGGGCTGCTCTCCGACTGGGTGCACAGCGCGTGGGGGGAGAACGACCTGGCGGCGTGGCGGGCGCTCGCCTCCGTAACCTCCGTCGCTCAACAGCCCTCCGTGCACGCGCGGGTGCGGGCGCTCGACGCGGAGCTGCGGGTGGCGGACCCTGCAACGGGGTTGCAACGTTTGTCGTCCTAGCGTCCCTCCGGGTGCTGTCCAACGGCGGGCGGCACCGTCCGAGGGAGGCCCCCGCGATGACCCGATACTCCGCGCCCGGCAGCGACGGCGCGATCGTCTCGTTCAAGGCGCGCTACGACAACTGGATCGGCGGCGAGTACGTCGCCCCGGTGCGCGGCGGGTACTTCGAGAACCCGAGCCCGGTCAACGGCGCCCCGTTCTGCGAGATCGCCCGCGGCACCGCCGAGGACGTCGAACTCGCCCTGGACGCGGCCCACTCGGCGGCGCCCGGCTGGGGCCGGACCGCCCCCGGCGACCGCGCGAACGTCCTGCTGAGGATCGCCGACCGGATGGAGGCACATCTGGAGGAGCTCGCGGTCGCGGAGAGCTGGGAGAACGGCAAGCCGGTCCGCGAGACCCTGGCCGCCGACATCCCCCTCGCGATCGACCACTTCCGGTACTTCGCCGGGGTGCTGCGCGCCCAGGAGGGGTCGCTGAGCGAGGTCGACGACGACACCATCGCGTACCACTTCCACGAGCCGCTCGGGGTCGTCGCACAGATCATCCCGTGGAACTTCCCCATTCTGATGGCGACCTGGAAGCTGGCTCCGGCACTCGCCGCCGGGAACGCCGTCGTCCTGAAGCCCGCCGAGCAGACCCCGGCCTCCATCCACTTCCTGATGGGCCTGATCGCCGATCTGCTGCCGCCGGGCGTCGTCAACATCGTCAACGGCTTCGGCGTCGAGGCGGGCAAGCCCCTCGCGTCCAGCCCGCGCGTCGCCAAGATCGCGTTCACCGGGGAGACCACCACGGGGCGGCTGATCATGCAGTACGCCTCCGAGAACATCAAACCCGTCACCCTCGAACTCGGCGGCAAGAGCCCGAACATCTTCTTCGACGACGTCTGGAACGCGGACGACGACTTCCGCGACAAGGCCCTCGAAGGCTTCACCATGTTCGCCCTCAACCAGGGCGAGGTGTGCACCTGTCCGTCGCGCGCACTGGTCCAGCGCGGCCACTACGGCGAGTTCATGGAGGCGGCGATCGCCCGCACCGAACTCATCAAGGCGGGCCACCCCCTGGACACCGACACGATGATCGGCGCCCAGGCCTCCAACGACCAGCTCCAGAAGATCCTCTCCTACCTGGACATCGGCCAGCAGGAGGGCGCCAAGATCCTGACCGGTGGTCAGCGGATCGAGTACGACGGCGAGTTGGCCGGCGGCTACTACGTCCAGCCCACCATCTTCGAGGGCGACAACCGCATGCGGGTCTTCCAGGAGGAGATCTTCGGCCCGGTCGTCGCGGTCACCTCCTTCACCGACTTCGACGACGCGATCGGCACGGCCAACGACACGCTGTACGGGCTCGGTGCGGGCGTCTGGACCCGCGACATGAACACGGCGTACCGAGCGGGCCGGGCCATCCAGGCGGGCCGCGTCTGGACGAACTGCTACCACGCGTACCCGGCGCATGCTGCTTTCGGCGGCTACAAGCAGTCCGGGATCGGGCGCGAGACGCACAAGATGATGCTGGATCACTACCAGCAGACGAAAAACCTCCTGGTGTCGTACTCGCCGAAGAAGCTGGGCTTCTTCTAGACATCCGAAAAGGGGCGTCTGGCCTGGGGTTTCCCCGCCGGACGCCCCTCGGTCAACCCTCTCGTCACCAGGAGCGGTCCGAGGCGTAGCTCCCAGTTCGTCCCACTCGTCCGACCGGCACGCCGCGCGCACTCGGCCGGATCGACACCGGCTGCGGCCCAAGGAACTCGCAGGCCGGCTCTCCGTCTCCCTGCGGAGAGCCGGCCGGGGGCACAGGCAACCGGTCGTACACGTCCCCGCCCGGCCCGCGGCCGGGCACAGGCCTCAGGCGTGCTCGTCCGTGGCGCGGGAGTCGGTGAGGGTGAGTGCGCCGACTGCCGCGATCACACCGACGACGACCGCCAGGATGGCGTAGGCGACCCGTTCGCCGTGGAAGAAGGACTGGACCAGCGCGTCGCTCCAGGTGCCTGCGGGCAGCTGTGTGGTGACCAGCAGGGCGATCATGGTGCCGATCACGGCGGTGCCGACACTGGTGCCGACCTCCTGGGCGGTGTCGTTGAGCGCGGTGCCCATCGACGTGCGGTTCTCCGGCATCGCGCCGACCAGGGCGATGGCGCAGATCGTCATCACGGTGCGCAGACCGATGGTCATCACGACCATGCAGAGGGCAATGGCGAGGTACCCGCGGTCGAGGCCCCAGGCAAGGCCGGCCAGTGAGCCGGCCAGACAGGCCGCGCCGATCAGACAGGCGATGCGGTGGCCGAACCTCTTCGCGAGCCACTCGGACAGCGGGGTGGCGACGATCATGGTCACGATGAGCGGCAGATTCGCCAGGCCGGCCCGCACGGGGCTCCAGCCGTAGGCGTACTGGAAGTGCAGGATCAGCCCGAACATCACCGCGGCCATCGCGATGGACGTGCCGATCTGGGCGATGGCCGCACCACGGACGGTGCCGTTGGAGAAGAGCTTCAGATCCAGCATGGGCGCCGCGCTGCGGCGCTCGTGCCACACGAAGGCGAAGCCCGCGACGACAGCGCCGAGGACGGAGCCGATGGTGACCGCGGAGAGCCAGCCGTTCTCGACTCCGCTGGTCAGCGAGTAGCAGGCGAGGCCGATGGTGAGGACGCTCAGCGCTGCGCCCGGCAGGTCGAGCCTGTCCTTGGTGAGGTCCTCGGGCCGGTCGGCCGGGACGCCGAGGCGGACACCGATGGCCGCGATCAGGGCGATCGGGGCGTTGACGATCAGGAGCCACTGCCACGTGACGTGGGCCAGCGCGGTGCCGCCCAGCAGCGGGCCTAGGACGAAGCCGGACATGCCGACGACGATCATCAAGGTCATCGCGCGCATGCGCAGCTTCTCGTCGTCGAACAGCCGGAAGACCAGCGAGTTGGTGATGGGGGCCATCGCCGCGGCGGCGATGCCGAGGCAGGCCCGCAGGGTGATGAGCTGACCGCCGGTGCTGACCCAGATGGCGCCCAGGCTCAGCACACCGAACACGGCGAGGCCGATCAACAGCACGCGTCGGCGACCCAGCCGGTCGGCCATCGATCCCGCCGTCAGCAGCAGGCCGCCGAAGGTCAGCGAGTAGGCGCCGGTGACCCACTGGAGCGTGGTGGTGCTGCTGTCGAGGTCACGGCCGATCGTGGGCAGCGCGATGGAGAGCAGCGTGTTGTCGACCATCTCGACGAAGAAGGCCAGGCAGAGCGCGGCAAGCGGAATCCAGGCCGCACGCAGGGATGTGTAGGTGCGCGAGGGTGCGGGCGCGGTGGCGATGGCGGTCATGGCGGCTCCTCTCGGCGTCGCCGACTATCGAACGACGTTCCATTCAAAACATAGAACATCGTTCGAGTGGTGCGCAAATCGTGGTTGAATGGGTGCCATGGCAAGCCCGCGCACACGCCCCGTCGACGGTCCTCCCCGAGCGCGGCAGCGCGCCTCGCACTCCATGGAGGCGGTCCTCGCCGCGGCCGTGGCCCTGCTCGATGAGGCGGGTGAGTCGGCGTTGACGTTCCGCGCCCTCGCCACCCGGCTCGGCACGGGCGTCGGCACCATCTACTGGTACGTTTCCAGCAAGGACGAACTGTTCGACCGCGCCACCGACCACGTTGTCGGTGAGGTGCTGGCCACCGTTCGGGCGCAGCCAGGCAGCGACGACCCGATCGACGACCTGCGCGCGATGGCCGTCACGCTGTTCGACGCGATCATTGACCGGCCCTGGCTGGCGGCCTACTTCATGCGCAACACCGACGTCCAGGGCAACTCGCTACGGCTGTACGAGGAGCTCGGCCGGCAGACCCTCCGCCTGGACCTGACACCGCGCAGGCGCTTCCACGCCGTCTCGGCGGTCGTCGGCGTCGTCGTCGGAACCGCCGCCGACCTCGGCGCGGAGATCCCCCAGGAGATCCTCGACGGCCGGGTCGACCGCGACCAGTTCCTCGACCGCTACGCCGAGGCGTGGCGTGGGCTCGACGCCGCGGAGTTCCCGTTCGTGCGCGAGATCGCCGACGAGTTCGCCGGGCACGACGACCGCGACCAATTCCTCGCCGCCCTGGACCTGACCCTGGCAGGCCTCCGCCTCCAGGCCGGAGCCTGACACCGACGCACCCGGCCGTCCGTCACGGCCCGATGCCCGCTGCGCCCGGGGCGGGCGGTCGGTCCTGACGCCGCGGGAGTCACGGCTGCTGAGCGGCGGGTTCCGCGCCTACCTCGATCGCCTGCTGGAACGGCACTTCGCGACGGTGCCGTCGAGCAGGACGCGGGCCCCGCGGTGGCGAGCAAGCTCGCGGTGCGGCCTCCTCGCTCGCATGAAGTCATTGCCAGTGGTCGCGGCGCGGCCCTCGGACACACCCATCGGCACGGCACCGGCCGGCACCCCACCGGGCACCACCCACCTCCGTGCGGCGCCCGGGACGCGCGACGAACTCACCGCGCGGACCGCCAGGTCCGACATGGGCGCGCGAGCGATCGGGGCCCGAAGCCCGAGCGCGCCGGACACTCCCCCGCCACACCACTCGCACCAGGCTTTAGCACATGTGTTCGGTTTTGGGTTTAGGCTACAGCCATGCACGCAGTCCACAACCTCCAGGGATCTCTCTTCGACCAGGGCGACGAGATCGGGCTCGGTCCCCTCGACGGGCTCCGCAGGACCGAGCCCGGCGCCGGGGCCTGGGTCGATCACCTTCCCGGCTGGCTCTACGGTGCCGACGAGCTCTTCGAGAGGCTGGTCACCGAGGTGCCCTGGCGCGCCGAGCGGCGGCAGATGTACGAACGGGAGGTGACGGTGCCCCGGCTGCTCGCCTTCTACGACGAGGGCGACGCACTGCCGCACCCCTCCCTCGTGAAGACCCGCGCCGCACTGGGCGGGCACTACGCCGACGAACTCGGCGAACCGTTCACCACCGCCGGTATGTGCCTGTACCGCGACGGCCGCGACAGCGTCGCCTGGCACGGCGACCGGACCGGACGCTCCTCCACCCAGGACACCATGGTCGCCATCGTCTCGGTCGGCGACCCACGCGACCTCGTCCTCCGCCCCCGCTACGGTGGGGCCACCCTGCTACGCCTCCCCCTCGGCCACGGCGACCTCCTGGTCATGGGCGGCTCCTGCCAACGCACCATGGAACACGCCGTGCCGAAATCGGCCAGGGCCGCCGGACCCCGCATCAGCATCCAGTTCCGGACCCGAGGCGTGCGCTGACCGCAGGTGGAGCGTGGGCGCCGGTGCGTGCGGTGCACACGCGACGGCCTCTCATTCCTTGCCGGACCACGCGCCCCTCGCCGCTGCCTCCTTCGCGTAGGTGGCGAAGCGCTTCGGGGGGTGGCCGGTGAGGCGGAGGACGGTGTCCGTGGGGTGGGCGTCTCCGAGTGCGGTGAGGGCGGCGAAGGCGGTGATCTCGCGTTCCACGTCCTCGGCAGGGCGGCCCTCGGTGCGGCCGGTGGCGCGGTAGGAGTCCTGGTCACCGTGGAAGGCGACGGACAGGTCGGCGGCGCGGCCGATCGTCGCCAGCGCGTCCGCGAAGGAGAGGGCCTCGGGGCCGGTCACCTCGTACGTACGACCGGCGTGACCGTCCTCGGTGAGGGCGGCGGCGGCCACCGCGGCGATGTCGTCCGCGTCGACGAACGTCTGACGGCACTCACCCAGCGGCAGCGCCAGCGAGCCATCGAGGACGGCCTTCCTGAAGATGCCTTCGTCGAAGTTCTGGTTGAACCAGTCGGCCCGTACGACTGTCCAGTCCGCCCCGGAATCACGGACCAGGCGCTCGGCGGCCATCAGACGCTCGTCGCCCATCTCCTCGATGGCGCGGCTGGACAGCAGGACCAGCCGCCGTACGCCGGTCGCGAGCGCGCGATGGACGAAGTCCGGTGCCAGCGGCAGTTCGTGAGGGAGCATCAGGTAGACGCGCTCGGCGCCGGCGAGCGCCGGTTCCCAGGTGGTGGCGTCGTGCCAGTCGAAAGGGACGTCGGACTCTCGGGAGGCGGCCCGGACCGGGTGGCGGGCGTCGCGCAGCCGGGCGGCGACCCGGCGGCCGGTGGTGCCACGGGCGCCGAGGACGAGAACCGGGGCGTGGGGGGCAGCGGGGGGTGCGTCGTTCATGCCCGGTGCAACGAGAGAAACCCCGGTGAGGCACCGGGGCCGGTCACCGTCCCTGGTCGGACTCCATGGCCGCGGACACCTTCTCGCAGAGTTCCGCGAACAGGGCGCTCTCGCCCTCGGTGAGAACCGAGGCGGCGAGCTGTCCGATGTCGTGGTGGCCACGGGCGATCCGGGCGAGGAACAGGTGGCCCTCGGGGGTGAGGGAGGTGCTGAGTTCGCGCCGGTCCTCTCCGGCCGCGACCTGCTTCACCAGGTTCAGGTCCTTCAGCACGCGCAGAGCCTTCGACGTGGTCTGCCGGGAGACCTCCAGCACGTCGCTCAGTTCGGAGGGCCGCATGGAGCCGCGCGCCCGCAGAAGTTCGAGCGTGTCGTACTGGTGCCAGTTGACGCCCTCGGGGTTGACGCGGGACCGGCGCGCGACGAACAGGCACTGAAGGTGGGTCAGGGCCGCCTGCAGAACGGTCGGCTCCGGATGATGGGTGGGGATCAAGCCGTCTCGTGGAGTCATGAGCGCTTCCGGTACGGGGGTGACCGGTGGGGGACAACCCCAAACTACCAAGGGGTCGCGGGCCCGGGCCGTCGCGGTGCCCGGGAAATGTTTTCCCTGAGGACACCATCCGGGGGGCGTGTTCGCGCCAACGGGGGGTACCGGAGTGCGAGGGCCGGTCACGGACACGCACTGGTCGACCCGCACCTGACGGTCAGCTCGGACGATACGGAGACGGGGCTGCGCTTCATGCCCCATTCCGTCGGCCGACGTGCGCGCGTAACGCACGGAAAAATCCACTCAACCTGCGGAACAGCACGGGCGTTTGACATCGAGACGAAATCGTGATTAGCATCGATTTCCACACGGAAACTATATTTTTTATTTTTCTCCGCTGACAATGCACAAACCCGAATCAGGTTCTTCACGGAATGCGCGCCGCGCGTCCGTGGAACTTCGGTAGCCCTCCCTCCGGACCCCCACCCCGAGGAGATCAGCGATCATGGAAAAGAACGGAAACGACCCGTCCTTGTTATTACGGACGGGAAGTCCGCCGAACTCGGTACCCCCTCTCGTCCTGACGACCCTCTTCGAACGGGTCGTCCGCGCACACGGCGAGTCCGTCGCTCTCGCGGACGGCACGGAACGGGTCACGTACGACCGTCTCAACCGGCGGGCCAACCGGATGGCTCGGCACCTCAAGGACCACGGTGTCACCCGGGGCGACCGCGTCGGAGTGCACCTGCGCCGGTCCCCCGACCTGTACGCGGTCCTCCTGGCGGTCCTCAAGGCCGGGGGCTGCGTGGTCCCGCTCGACCCCGCGTATCCCACGGAGTACCTCGCCCGCATCCTCCGCGAGGCCCGCCCGTCGCCGGTGATCTGCGACGACCCCGATGTTCTGCCCCCCGACGTCCGCGACGGCGCTCTCGCCCGGGACGACCTGGTCAGGGGCAGCGAGGGCCTCCCCGACGGCGACCCGGACCCCGACAGCGACCTCGACCCCGGCACCGGCCCGGAGGACACCGCGTTCCTCATGTACACCTCGGGCTCCACGGGCCGGCCCAAGGGCGTACGGATCGCGCACCGCGGGCTGGCGCGGCTGGGCCCGCACAGCGGTCCGCTCGACATCTCCCCCGAGGACGGACTGACCCAGTCCGCCGCGTTCTCGTTCGCCGCCTCGACCATCGAGATCTGGCTGGCGTTCCTGCACGGCGCCACCCTGCTGCCCATGCCCCCCGGCCTGCCCTCGCTGCCGGACCTGCGCGAGGCCGTCGAGAAGCGCGGCGCAACCGTGCTCAGCCTCCCCTGCGGCCTGTTCAACGCCCTGGTCGACCAGGAACCCGAATGCCTGCGCCCGGTGCGGATCGTCCTGCTCAGCGGCGACTTCCCCTCCCCCGACCACCTGCGACGGGCCCTGGCGCACACCGACGCCGTCCTATACAACGGCTACGGCTGCACCGAGAACTCGTCCATCACCGCCCTGCACCCGCTGACCTCGCCCGAAGACGTCGACGGCGCGGGCGTCGTCCCGATCGGACGGCCACTGCCGGCGGTCTCGCTGGAGGTCTACGACCCGCTGATGCAGCCCTGCGCCACCGACGAGGTGGGTGAACTCTGCGTGGGCGGCACCGGTGTGGCACTCGGGTACGCCGACCAGCCGGAACTGACCGCCGAGAAGTTCACCCGGAGCCCGGACGGTGACGGGCTGCTCTACCACACCGGAGACCTCGCACGGCGTAGCAGGAACGGCGACATCGTGCTGGTCGGGCGGTCCGACAGCATGGTGAAGATCCGCGGGTTCCGGGTGGAGACCAGCGCCGTGACGCTGGCGGTGCGCGCCCTCGACGGGGTCGCGGACGCCGCCGTGAAGGCGTTCGAGGACGACGGCACCCGCGAGAAGCACCTTGTCGCCTTCTACACCACCCCCGACGGCCGCCCGGCCGCGCCTGCGGACCTGGTCCGGGGGCTCTCCGCGGACCTGCCCTCCCACATGGTCCCCTCCACGTTCCGGCACCTGGAGAAAATGCCGACGAATGTGAACGGGAAGGTCGACCGCACCGCGCTCACCGTGGAGTCCAGGAAGAACGAGAAAATCCAGATGAACCGGAACGAGAAATCAGAGAAAGGTAAGAAGACCATGCAGAACCCCCTCGAAAGTGTCGTCCTCCAGGCCTGGATCGAAATCTCCGGAATGGACGAGTTCTCAACCACCGACTCATTCCTGGGGCACGGCGGGAATTCCCTGCACTTCGTGCAGCTGGCCTCCCGCCTCCAGAAGATATTCGGGATAGAGATCACCACCGAGTCGGTCTTCCGCTACGGCACGGTGGAGCAGCTCGCGCGCTTCATCGAGGAGTCCCGCGACCAGGCAGCCACCACCTCTTCGTCGTCGCACGGCTGACGGAGTGTGCGAAAGCGACCGGCACGTCCGGCCGGTCGCCCGACGTCCGCGGAGGGTGGCAATCCCGTGAACAACCCCTTGATCACGGCAATTCTGGACCTGGCACGGAGAACGCTCCGCTCTCCCGGCCTGGGGCCGGACGAGCACTTCTCGGACCACTGCGACGATCCGGCGCTGCTGGACGAACTGGGCACGGTGCTGCGGGCCGTGTTCGCCCTCGACCCGCCGTCCGGCGGTGGACCGGGCGCTCAGAGTGCGGCGGCGGTGGCCGATCGGCTCGCACAGAGCCGGTCCGGCTCCGCCGGGCAGGAGCTGACGGCCGGGTCCGCGCCGCGCAACGACGGCACGGCGGAGGCCTCGTTCGGTCAGAGCGGCATCTGGCTCATCGACCAGTACCTGCCCACCCCGCAGGCGTACAACGGTCCATTCCTTGTGCGGCTGCCGTTCCGGCTCGACGGGGACCGGCTGCGCCGGGCCGTCGCCGGGGTGCTGCGGCGCCAGGAAGTCCTGCGCACCACCTACGCGTTACGTGACGCCCGGCTCCTCCAGGTCGTCTCGGACGACGACACGGCCTTCCACTACGGCGTCGAGCACTACGGCGACGACAAGGAACTCGACGCGCTCGCCCAGCGGATGGCGAACACCCGCCTCGACCTGGAGCACGGGCCGGTGCTCTCCGTGACCTGCGCGCTCGGGCCGGGCGGCGAGAGCGCAATCGTCTGCAACATCCACCACATCGCCTCCGACGCCGCCTCGGCCGGTGTCTTCCTGCGCGAACTCCTCGACGCCTACGACCGCATCGGACGGGACCTGCCGGTGGAGGCCGTGCCGGGGCGCCCGCAGTACGCCGACTTCGCGCACTGGCACCGCACGCACCTCACGCCCGAACGCACCACGCGCCTGCTGGACGAGTGGGCCGACCGGCTCGCCGGGGAGCTGCCCGTGCTCGCCCTGCCCGCGGACCGGCCCCGGCCCGCCACGCAGGAACACCGGGGCGGAACCGTACCGTTGCACGTGCCGGCCCCGGTGACCGAGAAGCTGGAGCGGCTCGCGGAGCGCGAGGGGGTCACGCTGTTCATGGCGCTGCTCGCGGTGTACGGCACGTTCCTCGCCAAGCTGACCCGTCAGGAACGGGTCCTGGTCGGCTCGCCCGTCACCCTGCGGGACGACCCGCAGACCAAGGACCTCGTCGGCTACTTCGTCAACATGGTCGTGCTGCGCCAGGACGTGACGGGCGCGATGACCGTGCGCGAGGTGCTGGGGTTGGCGCGCGAGGAGGTCGCCGACGCGCTGCGGCTGAAGTGGGCCCCCTTCGACAAGGTCGTCGAGCGGCTGCGGCCCGACCGCAGCGCCGGTCACACGCCCGTCGTCCAGACGATGCTCGTCCTCACCGACCCGGGCTCCGCCCAGCTCACCTACGGCGGAACGCCGTTGAGCGTCCGGCGGGACATGGCGCACGGCGCCAAGTACGACCTGTCGGTGGTGTTCGCCCGGGAGGCCGACGGGCTGCACGGCAGCCTGGAGTACGACGCCCACCTCTTCGACGAGGCGACGGCGCGGAGCATGGGCGAGCGGCTGGGCCGGCTGCTGTCCCGGTTCGCCGAGGCCTCGCCGGACACCCCGGTCCGCGACCTCGGGCTGCTCGCCGCCGACGAGGAGCGGGAGGTGCTGGCTCACGACGACCGGGTGGACCGCTCCGCGCCCCCCGTGCCGGTGGCCGAGCTCTTCGAGCGGCAGGCCGCGGCCACCCCGGACGCCGTGGCCGTCACCGACGGCGGCCGCCGGTGGACGTACCGGGAACTCGACGAGCGGGCCGGACGGCTCGCCCAGGTCCTGCGCGAGGAGGGCGCGGCGGTGGGCCGCCGGGTCGCCCTCGCGCTGCCCCGCTCGGTCGACATGGTCGCGGGACTGGTCGCGGTCGTGAAGTCCGGGGCGTCCTACGTCCCGCTGGACCCGTCCCACCCGCCGGAGCGGGTGGCGTACGTCCTCGACGACACCGAGGCACTCCTCATCCTCACCGACCGCGCCAACGGTGCCCAACTCCCGGCCGGGGCAAGGCTGCTGGAGATCGACCGACAAGCGGAGAGGATCGCGGCGGCCGACCCCGCGCCGCTCGGCCGCACCCGTACGCCCGAAGACGAGATCTATGTGATCCACACCTCCGGGTCGACCGGCGCCCCCAAGGGCGTGGTGATCAACGACCGTACGGTCGGCAACCTGGTCGCCGCGCAGCACCGGGTCTCCCCGTGCGGGGCGAGGGGCACCACCCTCCAGTACATGACGCTCGCCTTCGACGTCTCCGTGATGGAGATCCTGGGGACGCTCTGCGTCGGCGGAACACTCGCCCTGATCCCGGACGAACTCCAGAAGGACCTGCACCGGCTGGCCGCCTTCGTCGCCGCACACGACGTCACCCGCCTGTACCTGCCGTACATCGCGCTCCAGAGGTTCGCGGCCCTCGCCGTCGCGGAGGACCTGCGCTGCGACGCGCTGCGCGAAGTGACCTCGGTGGGCGAGGCGCTGGTCGTCTCTCCGCAGATCCGGGAGTTCTTCACCCGGCACCCCCGGGCCCGGCTGCTCAACATGTACGGCCCGTCGGAGACCCACCTCGCCACCTGGCACGAGCTGTCCGGCGAACCCGCCGACTGGCCCGAGGCCCCGCCGATCGGGCGGGCGGTCGACGGGATGCGGCTGCGCGTCCTGGGCCCGGACCGCGAACTCCTTCCGCCGGGCGTCACGGGCGAGCTGTACATCGGCGGCCCCCACCTGTCGCCGGGATACCGGGGCCGCCCCGAGGAGACGGCGCGCCGCTTCCTGCCCGACCCGTACGGCGCCGAGGGCGAGCTGGTCTACCGTACGGGCGACCTGGTGCGGTGGAACGCGCGCGGCGACCTGGAGTACCTGGGCCGCGCCGACGACCAGATCAAGATCCGCGGCTACCGCGTGGAGCCCAGCGAGGTGGAGGCCCGCCTCGACGCCCTCGACGGGGTGCGCGACTCGGCGGTGGTCGCGGTGGAGTTCGGGCCGGGCGACCGGCGGCTGGTGGCCGCCGTCACGGGCGACGGCGCCGACGACGAAGTACGGCTGCGGGCCGCGCTGGCCGAGCGGCTGCCGGAGTACCTGGTGCCCGCGCACCTGGTACGGCTGGACCGGCTGCCGACCACGCCGAGTGGGAAGATCGACCGGGCCGCCCTCACCGGGCGACTGGCCCAGGAAGTGCGCGACCGGCGCGCGGACGAAGGCCCGGGGACGGCACAGCCGCCGCGGGCCGGCACCGAACGCGTGGTCGCCGAAGCCTGGGCGGACATCCTGGGCACCGGTTCCCCCGGGCGCGACGGCGACTTCTTCGCACTGGGCGGCAACAGCATCATCGCCACCGAACTCGTCTACAGGCTGCGGACGTTGTTCGAGGTCGACATTCCGCTGCGCGCCCTGTTCGACAGCCCCACGGTCGCCGGAATGGCCGCGCGGATCGACGAGCGCCGGGCGGGCGACACCTCCGCGTTCACGGAGCCGGCGGCCGACCTGCGCGCCGATGTGACCCTGCCGGACGCCGTCCGGCCCGGCGACCGTGCACCGGTCGCGCCGGACGCCGCGACCCGGTTCCTGCTCACCGGGGCGACCGGCTTCCTCGGCAGCTGGCTGCTGCGCGAACTGGCGGCCGTCCCCGGGCGCACCGTCACCTGCCTGGTACGCGCCGACGACGCGGACGCCGCCCTGGCCCGGCTGCACACCACGGCCGACCGGTACGGCATCGCCGACAAAATCGCCTGGGCCCGGGTACGCGCCGTCCCCGGCGACCTCGCCCGGGACCGGATGGGACTGTCCGACGCGGTCCACGCCGACCTGGCCGATTCGGTCGAGGCGATCCACCACGCGGCGGCGCACATCAACTTCGTGCTGCCGTACGCCTCGGTGAAGCCGACCAACGTCGACGGGCTGCGCTCCGTGCTGGAGTTCGCCGCCACCGGACGGCTCAAGCACGTGCACCACATGTCGACCGTCGCCGTGTTCGCCCCCGGCCGCGAGGGCGGGCCGATCACCGAGGAGGCGGTGCCCGGCACGTGCGAGGGGCTCGGCATCGGCTACACGCAGAGCAAGTGGGTGGCCGAGGGCATCGCCCGGCTGGCCCGGGAGCGCGGAATGCCGATGACCGTCTACCGCATCGGCCGGATCTCCGGGGACAGCGTCACCGGCGCCTGCCAGGCCGACGACTTCCTGTGGCGGCAGATCAAGAGCTTCATCGAACTCGGTTCGGCCCCGCCCGCCGAGGAGCTGACCACGGACCTGCTGCCGGTGGACTTCGTCGGCAGGGCCGTGCACGCCCTGTCCCGCGAGCCGTCCGCCGACGGCGCCACGTACCACCTGTTCCACCCGCGCGGCTCCGACTTCACGCCGGTGCACGCCGCCGTCCGCGACTGCGGCCACCCGCTGGAGACGGTGGGGGCCGAGGAGTGGCTGACCCGTCTGGAGGACTCGGCCCGCCGCCCCGGGGGCAACGCCCTCGCCGCGGCCGTGCCGCTGTTCCGGGAGGGTGCGCTGGAACTCGGCGACAACACCTACGCCAACGAACGGACGACCCGGCTCCTCGAACGGCTCGGACTGCACTGGCCCGACATCGAGCGCCGCTCCCTGACCCGCATGATCCGCTGGTTCGAAGCGACCGGTGAGCTGGACCGCCGGCCCTCCGGGCGCCGGAGCGCGTAGAGCGGGCCGCCCAGCGGCTCCCCCCACCCAGACATCCGCAGGCGGCCACCCCACACGGGCCGCCTCCGAACGAAGGCCGACAGCATGCCTCGATACCCCTTTCCGGACGGACCCGACCCGTCTCCGGGCGCCGGACACGACCCGTTGATCGCCTCGATGGTGGCCGGGCTCCCCGCCCGCCAACAGCCCCGGTGGCCCGACCGTTCCCTGCTTCCCCCGGTCCACGACCGGCTGGCCCGGGAGGCCCCGCTGGTGTCGTACGCGAGCGTCCGCGAGCTGCACACGCTCCTCGCACGGGCCGCCGAGGGCGACTTCTGCCTCATCCAGGCCGGCGACTGCGTCGAGCTGACGTCCGAGTGCGAACCGCGCGACGTTGCACGCAAGGTGGAGATGCTGGACGTCCTCGGCGACGTCATGCGCACCGGTTCCGGGCTGCCCGTGGTGCGTGTCGGGCGGATGGCCGGGCAGTTCGCCAAGCCCCGCTCCGACGACTGGGAGAGCGTGCCCGGTGGGCGGCTCCCGGTGTTCCGGGGCCCGGTCGTCAACGCGCCGGACGCCTGCGAGGAGGACCGCACCCCCGACCCGTCCCGCGTCGTCACCGGCGTGGAGGCCGCCCGCTGCGCCGTCACCGCCCTCGACCGGCTCGGCCGCGGCGAGGGCGCCGCACCCGAGGACCGGGTGTGGACCAGCCACGAGGCACTCCTGCTTGACTACGAACTCCCCCAGGTGCGGCGGCACGCGGACAGCGGCAGCTATCTGGCGTCGACGCACTGGCCCTGGATCGGTGAGCGCACCCGGCAGACCGACTTCGCGCACGTGCGGCTGATGGCCGAGCTGGACAACCCGGTGGCCTGCAAGATCGGGCCCGAGGCCACGACCGACGAGGTGCTGGGCCTGTGCGCGGTGCTCGACCCGCACCGCACCCCGGGCCGACTGACCCTGATCGCCCGGTTCGGAGCGAGCCGGGTCGCCGAACTGGCCCCGCTGGTAAGGGCGGTCCGGCAGGCCGGGCACCCGGTGCTCTGGATGTGCGACCCGATGCACGGCAACACCGTGAAGACGGCCGACGGGCTCAAGACGCGCCGCCTCGACGCGATCATGTCCGAGATCCGGCAGTGCGTGGACGTCCTGGCCGAGAACTCGCAACGGTGCGCGGGCCTCCATCTGGAGGCCTCCCCCGACGACATATCCGAGTGCGAGGGCGCGGGCCGCAGGCCTGCCCGCGGTCCCGGCTACCGCAGTCTGTGCGACCCCCGGCTGAGCCTCGTCCAGGCCGTCGCCGCCGCCGCGCACTGGCGGCTTCCCGTGGGGGCCGTGGCATGACCGCGTCCCCCACCACCGCTCCGGCGCAGGCCCACGACGTGCTGCTGCCACCACCGGGCCTGCCCTTCGCGGTGCTGCACCGCCCCGGCGCCGACCGCGCGGCACCGGTGGAGATACTCAGCGGCCCGGTACGGCGCGCAGGCGACCTGGACGCCCTCGAACTGGACCTGGACGGTGGCCCGGACGGCACGCAGACCCTGGTCGTGGCCCCCTACCGGCAGATCGGGGAGCGCGGCTTCGCGCACCCCGACGACGGCGAACCGCTGCTCGCCATGGAGGTGCACGAGCACCTGCTCGTTCCGCTCGACCGGCTGCTGGCCTGCCTGCCGGAGCAGGCGCCGCAGGTGGAGGAGACCCGCTTCGACATCGACGACGACGGTTACGCGGCGGCGGTGGACGGCATCGTGCACCGCGAGATCCACCACGGCGAGGGCTCCAACTTCGTCCTGGCCCGCAGTCTGCACGGCAGGATCCGCGCCTTCGACCGCACCGCCGCCCTCGCGGTGCTGCGCGGGCTGATGACGGCGGAGACCGGCGCGTACTGGACGTTCCTGATCTTCACCGGCGACCGGTACTTCATCGGATCCACCCCGGAGCAGCAGGTGCGGGTACGGGGCGAGAGGGTGGAGATGAACCCGATCAGCGGGACCTACCGGTACCCGCGGACCGGCGCCGACCTGCCGGGGCTGCTGCGCTTCCTGCGCGACCCCAAGGAGACCGACGAGCTCTACATGGTCGTCGACGAGGAACTCAAGATGATGGCGGCCCTGTGCGACGACGGCGTACGGGTCAGCGGACCGTCCCTGAAGTGGATGTCCCGCCTCGCGCACACCGAGTACTACCTCTCCGGCCGCTCGGACCGCCCGCTCACCGAGATCCTGCGCACCACGATGCCCGCGCCGACCGTGACGGGCAGCCCGGTGGAGAACGCCTGCCGGGTGATCGAACGGTACGAACCGCACGGGCGGGGCTACTACAGCGGGGTCATCGCCCTGCTGGGCCGGGCGGGCGGGCAGCGGCGGCTGGACGCGGCGCTGATGCTGCGCACCGCGGACCTCGGGGCGGACGGCACGGTGCGGCTCACGGCGGGCGCCAGTGTCGTACGGGAATCGGTGCCGGCGCACGAGACGGCGGAGACCACCGCCAAGCTGTCGGGTCTGCTGGACGCCCTGTCGGGGCGGCGGTCGGCGAAGGCCCCCGTCCCGGCGTCCGCCGCCGCTCTGGCCGAGGCCGGTCCGGTGCGCGGCGCGCTGGCCGCCCGCAACGACGGGCTGGCGGCGTTCTGGCTGCGGGGGGCCGCTGACGCACCCGCCGCCCGGTCCGTCGCGGGCACCGAGGTCACCATCATCGACGCGGAGGACGGCTTCACCGCGATGCTCGCCCACCAACTGCGGGCGCTGGGCTGCGCGGTGCGGCTGGTCCCCTGGCCCCGGGCAGCGCGGGCCGGCGTCGCAGGAGCGCCGGGCGTGGTCCTGCTCGGTCCGGGTCCCGGCGACCCGCGGGACGTGGCGAACCCACGGGTGCGCGCCCTGCGGGCCACGGCCGCCGAGCGGCTCACGGCCGGTCTGCCGCTGGCGGCGGTCTGCCTGGGGCACCAGGTGGTGTGCACCCTGCTGGGGCTGCGGGTGACCCGGCTGCCCGACCCGGCGCAGGGCAGGCGGCTGCGGATCCCGCTGTGGGGCAGGCCGCGCCTGGCCGGTTTCTACAACAGCTACGTCGCGCGGGCCGACGAGGACTGGCTGCACCCTCGGTTCGGCGGCGGCGGCCCGGTCCAGGTGCAGCGCGTCGGCGACGAGGTGATCGCGCTGCGCGGTCCTGCCCTGTCCACGATCCAGTTCCACGCGGAGTCGTTCCTGACCCAGGACGGCCCCGGCATCCTGGCCGACCTGCTGACCGGCGCCCTGGCACCGACGGCGGCACACCGGCCGGGCGTCCACGACAGCTACGGGCCGGATGCACACGGCACCGGCCCCCGGGAGTCCAGGGGGACCCATGAGCATGCCTGAGCGAGGGGGCGTGGACACCGCGCCCCGCCCCATCGACCCACGTGCCCTGCGCAGTTGCATGGGCCAGTTCGCGACCGGGGTCACGGTGCTCACCTGCCGCCGTGGCGACCTCGTGCACGGCACCACGGTCAACGCCTTCACCTCGGTGTCCCTGGACCCGCCGCTGGCCCTGGTGGCGCTGGACCGGCGCAGCCGGGCGGGCGCGCTGCTGCGGGAGGACGGCGACTACGTCGTCAACATCCTCGACGCCTCGCAGCGCGACCTGGCGATGCACTTCGCCGGACGGCCCATGGCGGAGCCGGTGCCGTGGGTGGACGAGCAGGGGCCGCACCCACGGCTGGCGGGCACGGTGGCCCATCTGGTCTGCCGGCCCTGGCAGATCCACGACGGCGGCGACCACACGCTGCACATCGGGAGCGTCGAGGAGTTCGAAAGCCGCCCGGGGCGGCCGCTGTTGTTCCACGGCGGCGCCTTCCCGGAGTTGGTGCCGGACGACTCGCTCGTCGCCTGGTCGCTGTGCCTGGACGGCATGGACCCGGTGGCGCACCTCCCGCTACACGACGAGCCCAGCAGGGCGGACAGGACAGGGGACTGACGCACATGACGGACACGACGCACAGCAAGGACACGGCGGGCACCCCCGGCCCCGGCACCACCGGGGACAGCAACAGCCCCACCGGGGAGACCGGGCCGCGCCGCACGACGCGCCCGATGACCGGCGACGAGTACCTGGAGAGCATCCGTGACGGCCGGGAGATATGGGCGTACGGGGAGCGGGTCGACGACGTCACCAAGCATCCGGCGTTCCGCAACACGGCCCGGATGACCGCGCGGCTGTACGACGCGCTGCACGACCCGGAGCACCACGACACGCTGACCACGCCGACGGACACCGGCAGCGACGGCTACACGCACAAGTTCTTCCGGGTGCCGCGCAGTGTGGAGGACATGGTCGGCGACCGGGACGCGATCGCCCGGTGGGCCCGGATGACGTACGGCTGGATGGGCCGGAGCCCGGACTACAAGGCGAGCTTCCTGGTGACGCTGGGCGCCAACCCGGAGTACTACGGGGAGTTCGCGGACAACGCCCGCCGCTGGTACGCGGAGGCGCAGGAGCGGGTGCTGTTCTGGAACCACGCGGTGATCAACCCTCCGGTGGACCGCGACCGGGCGCCGGACGACGTCGGCGACGTGTTCGTGCACGTCGAGAAGGAATGCGACGACGGCCTGGTGGTCAGCGGCGCGAAGGTGGTGGCGACGGGGTCGGCGCTGACCCACTTCAACTTCGTGGCGCACTACGGACTGCCGGTGAAGAAGAAGGAGTTCGCGCTCGTCGCGACGCTGCCGATGGACGCACCGGGGGTGAAGCTGATCTGCCGTCAGTCGTACGAGCTGGCCGCGAACCGGATGGGCAGCCCGTTCGACTACCCGCTGTCGAGCCGCCTCGACGAGAACGACACCGTCTTCATCCTCGACAAGGTGAAGATCCCCTGGGAGAACGTCTTCATCTACGGCGACACCGCCAAGGCCGGCACCTTCCTGAACACGTCCGGATTCACGCACCGGCTGACCTTCCACGGCGTGACCCGGCTCGCGGTGAAACTCGACTTCCTGGCCGGTCTGCTGCTCAAGGGGCTGGACGTGACCGGGACGAAGGACTTCCGGGGCATTCAGACCCGGGTGGGAGAAGTGATCGCCTGGCGGAACATGTTCTGGGGTCTCAGCGACGCGATGGCGCACAATCCGAACGGCTGGCACGACGGCGGGCTGCTGCCGAACCTGGATTACGGAATGGCGTACCGCTGGTTCATGACGATCGGATATCCGCGGGTCCGCGAGATCATTCTCCAGGACCTCAGCAGCGGCCTCATCTACTTGAATTCGCACGCCAAGGACTTCAAGAACCCCGAACTTCGGCCGTATCTGGACCGGTACATGCGCGGGTCGAACGGATACGACTCGGTGGAGCGGGTCAAGCTGATGAAGCTGATCTGGGACTCGGTGGGCACGGAGTTCGCGGGCAGGCACGAGCTGTACGAGCGCAACTACTCGGGCAGCCACGAGAACGTGCGCATCGAGATGCTGATGGCGCAGACCGCGTCCGGCCTGGTCGACGACTACCGGGGTTTCGCCGAGGAGTGCATGGCGGAGTACGACCTGGACGGCTGGACGGCGCCGGACCTGATCGGGCCCGACCAGGCATGAACGCCGGGGCGGCACGGCGACGGGGGCGACGGGCGGCTGATGTCCGCGCCGCCGCCCCCGCGGGGCCTGCCTCCTGTCCGGTGTCAGAGCAGGTCGGACGCCTTGGGCAGGGTGCCGGGGTCGGGCAGGATCACGGCCAGGGTGAAGCCGTCGTAGCCCTTGGCGCCCACCGTCTGGATCGTGGTGGCGCTCACCCGGGGTTCCTCGGCCACCTTCTCGTGGAAGCGCCGCATGCCGCGGACGCCGCCGTCCGGGTTGTCGGCGTCGGCGACCGCGCCGCCGAGCACCACGTTGTCGACGACGATCACGCCGCCGGGCCGGGAGAGTTCGAGCGCCCAGTCGAAGTACTCGGGCGTGTCGGGCTTGTTGGCGTCGATGAAGACCAGGTCGAAGGGCTGCTCCGCGGTCTTCGCGAGGTCGGGCAGGATGTCGAGCGCCCGGCCCACCTTCTGCTCGACCCGGTCGGCGACGCCGGCCCGCTCCAGGTGGCCGGCGGCGGCCTCGGCGAACGAGCGCTCCCACTCGATGGTGACCAGCCGCCCGCCGGGCGGGAGGGCGCGGGCGAGCCAGATGGAGCTGTACCCACCGAAGGTGCCTATCTCCAGAATGCGCTCGGCACGCTGGACGAGGGCCAGCAGATGCAGCAGCTTTCCCTGGGAGCGGGAGACCCCGATATCGGGGAGATCGAATCCGATGTGCGCCTGGGCGGCGGCGGCCAGTGCGGAATCCTCGTCACCGAGAACCGCGTCGAAGTAGTCGTCCACCGCGCTCCATTGATTTTGTGTCATGCCTCCAGTGTTCCCTGTGATGAGAAAATTCGGTACCCGGACGGAAAAAATTCTGGAAAAACTGAATATTCACTTGGTCCACTTATCTCCGTCGGTTAGTCGACGGAATTTCCGGGAAATCGCCTGCCTGAAAAAGAAAAATGAAAGCCCCTTGAGAGGAGTGCAGTATCTTGCCGCGAACCGGGACCACGAAAGAGCGGCCGACGGACCTCCAGCTCGTACCCGAACTGCACCACGTGGGCGTGCAGACGGACGACCTCGACAACTGCGCCGCCTGGTACGAGGAGTTCTTCGGCTGCCGGACCAACTGGACGCTGGACACCTTCTGCGACCTGACGCTGAGCCGCCTGCCCGGCATCACCCGGCTGACCGAGGTGATGGTGGCCGGCCTGCGCTTCCACCTCTTCGAACGCACCGGGCACGACGACGCCGTCCCCGGTGCCAACACCCGCCAGTTCCAGCACATCTGCCTGGCCACCGGCTCCCCGGAGGAGCTGCGGGCCTGGCGCGAGCGCTGGTTGCGCCTGTACGAATCCGGCCGGTTCGGCTTCGCCGGCGACGAGTTGCCCACCGACATCGTCATCGACGCGGACGGCGTCCAGAGCTGCTACGTCCTGGACGTCAACGGCCTGGAGTTCGAGCTCACCTACACACCACCAGGAGGAGACCGATGAACACGCGCGTTCACCGCACCGTCACCGAACTGCCGGTGCCCGACGGCTGGGATTTCGGGGACTTCCCCTACGGCCTGGAGCCACTGACGCTGCCCGAGCCGCCGGCGCCGGGGACCGAGAGGGCGATATCCGAAGTGCGGCCCGCCGACCCCTGCCAGGTGGACCTCGGCGAACCCGGCCCGCGGACCGGCCCTGCCCTCGCCGCCGAGGAGATCTCCCACCAGCTGTTCTGGTTCCGCTGGATAACGGGTCATCAGGCGACCTTCGCCATCTGGCAATTGACCGCGCACGCCCTGCACCAGGCCCGCTCCCTCTCCGATCCCGCACCCTCCCTGCGGGCGATGACCGACCTCACCGACGCCTACACCGCGATGCTGCTGTACACCAGCTCCTGCCCCGCGGACGTCTACGGCACCGTCATCCGGCCCAGCATGTACCTCCAGCACCGCAGCTTCAGCGGCACCTGGGCCCCCGACTTCATGCCCGTGCGCTCGCTGCTGCGCGGGAAGAAGACCGAGTGGGAGGGAACGCCCGAGGCGAAGCGGCTGACGAAGGCGGTGCGGATGTACCACACGGTGCACGCGGGCGTGGCGGCCAAGCTGGTGCCGGGCGGCCGGTCGCTGCTCCAGGAGTCGGCCGCGGAGATCACGCCGACCCGTCCCGAGACCCAGGCGCTCCTCTACGACCACTACTTCCTGACCCTGCGGGCGCCGGTCGACGCGACGGAGCTGGTCGAACAGTTACGGTCCCGGCTTCGCGCGATCACCCAGGACGTGGCGGCCAACGGCCTCTATCCCGGCCTCACCCCGCAGGAGGACGCCGCCTTCCCCGAGGAGCTGCGCAGCGAGGAGGTCCGGCGGGGCTACGAGGAGGGTTTCGCGACCGTCCTGGGCCGGATCGACGCCGCCGCCGGGGAGCTCAGGCCGAGGGTGCTGCACCACAGCGCGCCCTGATCGGACGGCGTGGGACGCAAGGGAGAACGCCACGACGAAGCACGACACGTCAACGGAAACGAACGAAGAACGAAGGAGGAGTACGCGTGCGGCACGGAGTGGTGATCCTGCCCGAGCGGCGCTGGTCGCGGGCGCGCGAACAGTGGTTACTGGCCGAGCGCCTGGGCTTCGATCACGCCTGGACCTACGACCAGTTGATGTGGCGGTGGCTGCGGGACGAGCCCTGGTTCGCCGGCGTCCCCACCCTGGCCGCCGCGGCGGCCGTCACCTCGCGGATCACTCTGGGCACGATGGTCGCCACGCCCACCTACCGCCACCCGGTGACGCTGGCCAAGGAGGTGATGTCGCTGGAGGACATCGCCGAGGGCCGGTTCGTCTGCGGGCTGGGCGCGGGGGCGGGCGGCCTGGACGACCGGGTGGTGGACCCCACCGAGCGGACCCCGCGTCAACGCGCCGACCGTTTCGCCGAGTTCGTCGAGGCCTTGGACCTGCTGCTGACCGAGCGGAGCACCTCGTACGCGGGCAAGCACTACGCCTTCGACGACGTGCCGGTGAATCCCGGGTGCCTGACGCGGCCCCGGGTGCCGTTCGCGGTCGCCGCGACCGGCCCGCGCGGCATGCGGCTCGCGGCCAGGCGGGCGGACACCTGGGTCACCGCCGGTCCCCCGGGACGCTTCGACGCCCTGCCGTACGAGAAGGCGCTGCCGGACATCGCCCGGCAGCTGGACCGGCTGGAGGCGGCGTGCGAGGCGACCGGCCGCGACCCGGCCACGCTGAACCGGCTGCTGCTGACCGGCGCCCTGGTCGGCGGGGTGCTCGACTCCGTCGAGTCCTACCGGGACGCGGTGGGCCGCTTCGGCGAACTGGGCATCACCGACCTGGTGGTGCACTGGCCGCGTGCGTCCTTCCCGTACCAGGGGGATCAGCGGGTGCTGGAGGCCGTGGCGGAGGAGGTGCTCCTCCCCGGGCGGGAGACGGCGTCACGGACGGCACCCGCGTCGGATCCGCCGGGTGACGGGGCGGTCGGTGGCACCTACGGAGAAGGAGAGGGACGTTGATCGCGTACGAGATCGTCGACATGTTCACGGACACCCCGTACGAGGGCTGCGCCCTCGGGGTGGTCCCCGACGCCGCGGATCTCTCGGCGGCGGACATGCTGGCCGTCGCCCGGGAGACCGCCCTGACCGAGACGGTCTTCGTGGTGCCGCCCCGTCTGCCGGGGTCGACGTACGGGGTGCGGGTGATGACCCCGGACGGCGAGTCGCCGTTCGGCGGCCACAGCGCGGTGGGCACCGCGAGCACGCTGGTGCGCGCCGGACGGCTGGCTGCCGGGGAGGCGGTGCAGGAGTGCGGCGGGCGGCAGCTCACCGTGAGGGCGGGGGCCGACGGCTCCACCGTGTCCGTCGCGGGCGAGCCGCTGCTGCGGCCGGAGTGGGATCCCGCCCCGTTGCTGGCGGCGTGCGGTCTGACGGACGCCGACCTGGCGGGCACCCCGCACCTGACCGGCTTCGGGCCGGCGTTCCACGTCCTGCCGGTGAGCGAGGAGGCCCTGGCCCGCGCGGCGGCCGACCTGGGGGACCGGGTCTGGGCGGACTGCCCGGACGCGGTGCTCCTCGCCTGGGACCCCGATAGCCGCACCGCCCGCGTCCGGGTGTTCGCCCCCGGCTACGGCATGCCCGAGGACCCCGCCTGCGCCTCCGCCGCGCTGGGGCTTGGCGTCTGGCTCGGCCTGGAGAAGGCGTTGCCCGGCACCGGTGGCCGCCACAGCTATCAGGTCCGCCAGGGCGAGGACCTGGGCCGCCCCGCCACCCTCTTCTGCACCGTCGACCTCGTCGAGGGCCGGGCCCACGCCGCCACGGTGCACGGGCACGTCACCGCCACCGCGTCCGGCCGGATGACACCCCCCGGACGGCCCTGATCCGCCAGGGGCCTCACGCGGTACGCCCCGCCCCTCCCCGATCGCACGACGAGAAAGGATCCTCCCAGGTGCTCTTCCGACCAGAACTGCACGGCACCCGCGGCGCCGTGGCCTCCACCCACTGGCTGGCCTCCACAGCGGGCATGTCCATGCTGAACCGTGGCGGCAACGCCTTCGACGCCGCGACCGCCGCCGCCTTCGTCATCCAGGTGGTGGAACCGCACCTCAACGGGCCGGGCGGCGACGTGCCGATCCTCGCCCACCGTGCCGGAAGCGGCTCGGTCGACGTCGTCTGCGGTCAGGGCCCGATGCCCGCGGCGGCGACCGTGGAGGCCTTCACCGATCGGGGTCTGGCCGTCGTTCCCGGTTCCGGGCTGCTGCCCGCCGTCGTCCCCGGCGCCGTCGGCGCCTGGCTCCGGCTGCTGAAGGAGTACGGCACGCTTCCTCTGGAGGACGTACTGGAACCGGCGATCGGCTACGCGGAGAACGGCTATCCGGCGCTGCCCAAGTGCGCCGCCATGATCGGCGCGCTCACCGAGCTGTTCCGCGACACCTGGACGGAGTCGGGCCGTACCTACCTGCGCAACGGCCGCGCCCCGCGTGCCGGGGAGCGGGTCACCAACCCGGCGCTGGCGCGCACCTACCGGCGGCTGCTCGCCGAGGCGAAGGCGTCAGGACGGGACCGCGAGGGACAGATGGACGCGGCGACGGAGGCGTTCTACGGCGGCTTCGTGGCGGAGGCGATCGACACCTACCTCGCCAAGGCCGAGGAGCTGGACTCCACCGGCCGCCGCAACAGCGGCCTGCTCACCGGCGCGGACCTCATGGCGTGGCGGCCTCACGTGGAGCGTCCCCTGACCCTCGATCACCGTTCTCTCACCGTGCACAAGGCGGGGCCCTGGTCGCAGGGCCCGGTCTTCCTCCAGCAGCTCGCCCTGCTGGCCGACGCCGATCTCGCCGCCACGGGTCCGCAGAGCGCGGAGTACGTCCACACGGTGGTCGAGGCCGCCAAGCTGGCCTTCGCCGACCGCGAGGCCTGGTACGGCGACCCGGACCACGCGGACGTACCGCTCGACGCCCTGCTGGACCCGGCGTACACCGCCGCGCGGCGGGCGCTGCTCGGCGCGCAGGCCTCGCGGGAGCTGCGGCCGGGGCGGCCCGACGGGCGCGAGCCGCTGTTGCCGCCGCTGCACGACGAGAGCGTCGCACCGGCGGACCCGGCCTGGCTGGGCGAGCTGGAACAGGGCATCCCGGCGATCATGAAGCTGACCGCGGCGACCGGCGACACGTGCTGCGTCAGCGTCACCGACGCGGCGGGCAACATGGTGGTGGCGACGCCCAGCGGCGGCTGGCTGAAGAGTTCCCCGGTGGTGCCGGGTCTGGGCTTCCCGCTGGGCACCCGGGGGCAGATGGCGACCCTCACCCCCGGCCACCCGAACACGCTGGCGCCGGGCAAGCGCCCGCGGACCACGCTCAGCCCGACCCTGGTCCTGCGGGAAGGACGGCCGTACCTGGCGTTCGGGACCCCCGGCGGCGACCAGCAGGACCAGTGGACGCTGAGCTTCTTCCTGCACCACACGGAGCACCGGATGGGCCCGCAGGCGGCGATCGAGGCGCGCACCTTCCACACCGACCACGTGCCCACGTCGTTCGCCCCGCGCCGGTTCCGCCCGGGGACCGTGGTCCTGGAGGGCGGCTGGCCGGCGGCGGAGGTCGAGGCGCTGCGGCGCCGAGGGCACCAGGTGGACCTGGTGGCCGACTACTCGCTCAGCAAGGTGTGCGCCACCGGGCTCACCGGCGACGGGCTGGTGCTCGGCGCGGCCAGTCCGCGCGGCGCGCAGGCATACGCGGTCGCGGGGTAGCAGAGAAGGACATGGAATGGTTTCCGGAGGGAAATCACCCGTCCTATGCGGAAGGTGCTGACATGGCGGCTCACCGGAAGAACCACGACGAGGACTTCATCGTGCTGGGCGAGGCCCGGCAGAACAACCTCAAGGGCGTCGACCTGCGCATCCCCAAGGGGAAGCTGACGGTCTTCACCGGAGTCTCCGGGTCGGGGAAGTCCTCGGTGGTCTTCGACACGCTGGCGATCGAGTCGCAGCGGCAGCTCAACGAGACCCTGCCGGCCTTCGTCCGCAACCGGATGCCGAAGTATGAACGACCGGATGCGGGAGTGATGGAGAACCTCTCCACGGCGATCGTCATCGACCAGCGGCAGGTCGGCGGCAACGCCCGTTCGACGGTCGGCACGATGACCGAGATCCTGCCCGCGCTGCGGGTGCTGTTCTCCCGCGCGGGCACCCCCAGCGCGGGCCCCTCGCACATGTACTCGCCCAACGACCCGCGCGGCATGTGCCAGGAGTGCCAGGGGCTGGGCACGACAGTCCGCCTGGAACTGGGCAAGCTGCTCGACGAGGACAAGAGCCTGGGCGAAGGCGCCATCCGCTTCCCCTCGTTCGCGGTCGGCACCTTCCAGTGGCAGCTGTACGGCGAGTCCGGGCTCTTCGACCCCGACAGGCCGGTGCGCGACTTCTCCGCGAAGGACCGCGAACTGCTGCTGCACGGCAAGGGGTTCACGGTCGACCGGGCGGGCCGCAACGGCGTCTACAAGAACGAGTACGAAGGAATCGTCGAGCGTTTCACCCGCCGGTACATCACCCCCGGCCTCGACAACGCGAAGGCCAAGGAGCGCGCGGAGATCGAGCGGGTGGTGACCCAGGGGCCCTGTGGCGTCTGCCACGGCGGACGGCTGAACGAGGCCGCCCTCGCCTCGCGCATCGACGGCGACAACATCGCGGACTTCTCGGCGATGGAGATCACCGACCTGATCGAGCGGCTCGCCCGGATCGACGCGCCCTCCGTCAAGCCGGCCGTGCTGGGCGCGCGGGCCGCGCTGGAGCGCGTCCAGTCGGTGGGGCTCGGCTATCTGAGCCTCGGACGGCAGACCAGGACGCTGTCCGGCGGCGAGGCCCAGCGGCTGAAGACGGTGCGCCACCTGGGCAGCAGCCTGACCGGGCTGACGTACATCTTCGACGAGCCCAGCGTCGGCCTGCACCCGCGGGACGTGCGGCGGCTGAACGACATCCTGCTCGCCCTGCGCGACAAGGGGAACACCGTGCTGGTCGTGGAGCACGACCGGGACGTCATCGCGATCGCCGACCACATCGTCGACATGGGTCCGGGGGCCGGGCGCGACGGCGGCGAGGTGACGTTCGAGGGCACCCCGGCGGGGCTGCGCCGCTCCAGCACGGTCACCGGGAAACAGCTGCGGAGCGTGACCGGGCTCAAGGACGCGGTCCGCTCCCCCACCGGCGAGCTGACCGTCAGGGCGGCGGATCTGCACAATCTGAAGGACGTCACGGTCGGCTTCCCCACCGGGGTGCTCACCGCGGTGACCGGCGTGGCCGGCTCCGGCAAGAGCACGCTCGTATCGAAGGTGTTCCTCGCACAGCACCCCGACGCGGTGGTGATCGACCAGTCGTCGGTGGGGATCTCCTCGCGGTCCAACCCGGCGACGTACACCGACATCATGGACAGCCTGCGCCAGCGGTTCGCGCGTGCCTCGGGCGAGAAGCCGGGGCTGTTCAGCTTCAACTCCGAGGGGGCCTGTCCGGAGTGCGGCGGCAAGGGCGTCATCGAGACCGACCTCGCCTTCATGGATCCGGTGACCACGGTGTGCGAACGCTGCGAGGGGCGCAGGTTCAATGACGAGGCCCTGCGCCACACCGTGCGCGGCCGGACGGTCGTCGACGTCCTCGCCATGACCGCCGAGGAGGCGTCGGACTTCTTCGACGACGCGCCCGTACGGCGCAAGCTGGCCCTCCTCGCCGAGGTCGGACTCGGCTACCTCACCCTGGGCCAGCCGCTGTCCACGCTCTCAGGCGGCGAGCGGCAGCGGCTCAAGCTGGCGCACCGCCTGAAGGAGACCGGCACCGTCTATGTCTTCGACGAGCCGACCACGGGCCTGCACATGAGCGACACGCGACGGCTGCTGGGCCTGTTCGACCGGCTCGTGGACGGCGGCAACACGGTGCTGGTGATCGAGCACGACCTGGACGTCGTCAAGCACGCCGACTGGGTGGTGGACCTCGGTCCGGAGGCGGGCAGCCAGGGCGGACGGGTGGTGTTCGAGGGCACGCCGGCAGAACTGGCCAGGGCGAAGGACTCGCACACGGGCCGCAGCCTCGCGTCCGACCTGCGAAGTGCCCGCACGCACACCGCGTCCTGAGACGTCGTCGCGGGACCGCGACGCAGAGCCGTCCCGGGACCGCGACGGAAGGCCGGTCCAGGGCCGTAACGGACATGGGAAGGAGTCGGGAATGCCCCTCATCCGCGTCACCCTGCTGGAGGGCCGGTCGTCGCAGGAGGTGGCCGCGCTCGGCGAGGCACTCACGGCCGCCGCGCACGAGGCGCTCGGCACACCGGTGGAGGCCGTCCGGGTGATCGTGGAGGAGGCGCCCGCGGACCACTGGTTCGTGGGCGGCCGGTCCATGGCCGAGCGGCGCGCCTCCCCCTCGTGACACTCCCCCGCAGCCGCCGGGACGGGCGGACCGCCGGTTCAGCGGGCGGCGGCCCCGCGCGGGCTGTGGTCGGCGCGGGCGAAGCGCTCCCGGACCTGCTCGACGCGCTCCGGGGACCAGGAGGCCAGGTCGTCGCGGGTGAGGCGGCCGCTGCGGGTGATCAGGTGGGCGTTGAACGCCTCCGGTTCGAGGTCCGTGTGCCGCTCCAGTTCCTCGAACCACTCCTGGCTCGTCCGCGCGGTGCGCTGCATGGCCTCGACCTCCGGCAGGCGCGCGGCCTGGTAGGCGGCGAGCGCCTCGGGAACGGAGCCGTGGTCGTCCAGCGCCAGGGCAAGCGCCAGGCCGTCCTCCATGGCGAGCCGGGTGCCCGAGCCGACGGAGAAGTGGGTGGTGTGCGCGCTGTCGCCGAGGAGGGCGAGAGGGCCGTGGCTCCAGCGCCGGTTGCGGACCGAGACGAAGCGGCCCCAGCGCGACCGGTTGGTGCGCAGACCGTGGCCGTCCAGAACGTCGGCGAAGAGGTCGGCGAGCCGGTCCGTGTCACTTTTCCCGGAGGCGTCCGGCACACCGGTGTCGCCCTCGGTGAACCCGGCGGCCTCCCACACCCGGTCGTCGACCTCGGCGATGAAGGTGCTGAGACCGGGGGCGTAGGGGTAGGCGTGGGCGTGCAGCGTGCCGTGCTGCGTCTCGGCGACGGCGAAGGTCAGGGCGGTGAAGGGCCGTTCGGTGCCGAGCCACAGGTAGCGGGAGCCGCGTCGGGTGGTCTCGGTGCCGAACTCCTCCCTACGGGCTTCGCGGGTCGCGGAGTTGACGCCGTCGGCCGCCACCACCAGGTCGTACGTCCGGGCCAGCACGTCCGCCTCGGGGGCGCGGGTGCCGTAACGGACGGTGACGCCGAGGTCGGCGCAGCGGTCGCGCAGCATGGCCAGCAGGGCGCGGCGGCCGATCGCCGAGAAGCGGTAGCCACCGTTGCGCGAGGTCCGGCCCCGGTGGTGGACGTCGATCCTCGACCAGTGGGCGCACGCGTCGCCGAGTGCGGCGAACAGCGCGGGGTCGGCCGCCTCGATACCGCCGAGTGCCCCCTCCGAGAAGACGACGCCGAATCCGAAAGTCTCGTCGGGGGCGTTCACCTCCCAGACGTCGATCTCGGTTCGCGGCCTCAGCCGTTTCACGAGCGCGGCCGTGTAAAGGCCGCCGGGTCCGGCTCCGCTGATCGCGATTCGCATGACACCTCACGGGTACTCGGGCGGGTGGCGGGAGTGCGCGCGGGGGACGTCAAGTGGCCCCTCCGACGCGCTACTTGTTGCCCGTCGGGCAGAAGTCATGAGCCGAAGTCATGAGCCGAAGTCTTGAGCCGCACCGGAAACCACGGCCTCGGGCGGGCCGCCGCCGCGCGGCCGACCGGAAGGGAGCGCGGTCGATGAGGCCGACGACGGACTTGGACGTGCTGGAGCGGCTGTACGGGGCTGACGTGGGTGACGTGCCGCCCTTCGCGCTGCTTCACCGGCAGCGTCCCGGCCTGGACGAACGGGCCCCGGTCGAGCTTTTGTCCGGGGAGATGGAGAGCGTCCGGTCGCTGGACGAAGCGGCTGCGCCGGACGACGCGCCGGGTCCGGGGCTGCTGGCCCTGCTGCCCTTCCGGCACCTGGCCGAACACGGCCTGCCGTGTCACGACGACGGTGCGCCGCTGCGGCTGCTGAGGGTACGCGAGCACCACGTCCTTCCCGAGGACGCGTTCACCGGCCCGCACCTCGCCTCGGCACCGCAGGTGCGGTGGCGGGACGCCGGGTTCGCGACGAGCGACGCTCAGTACGAGGACCTGGTGCGGGAGTTCGTCTCCTCGGACGCGGCCCGGGGCGGGCTGAACGTCCTGCTGCGCCGGGACTGGTCCGCGCGACTGCCGGGGTTCCGCCCCGCGGTGGCCGTGGAGCTCTTCCGGCGGCTGCTGGCCGCGGAGTCGGGCGCGTACTGGACCTTCGTCGTGCACACCGGTGGCCCGCGGCCGGTCACCCTGGTGGGTGCGACCCCGCAGGGGCATGTGGGCGTGGAGGGCGGCCGGGTGGTGATGAATCCGCTGTGCGGCACTTACCGGCGCCCGCCGGAGGGGCCGCGCGCCGAGGACCTGCTCGCCTTCCTCGCCGACCGCAAGGAGGCGGAGGAGCTGGCGACCACGGTGGACGCGGAGCTGGCGGTGCTGTGCGGGCTGGCCGGACCCGGGGTGCGGGTGGAGGGGCCTTTCCTGCGCGGGATGGCACATCTGCTGCACACCCAGTGCCGGATCAGCGGGCCCGCGGCGGCCGGAGCGCGGGAGACCCTCGCAGGGGCCCTGTTCGCGTCGACGGTGGTGGGCAGCCCGTTCGCGGAGGCGTGCGGGGCCATCCACGGCTACGAGACGACCGGACGCGGCTACTACGGCGGTCTCCTCGCACTGATCGGCCGCGACGGGGCCGGCGCGGAGGAGCTGGACTCGGCGGCGGTGATCCGGACCCTGGTCGTGGACCATCGGGGCGAGGCACGCCTGTCGGTGGGAGCGACCGTGGGCGGCCGGTCGTCACCGGAGGCCGAGGCGGCCGAGACCCGGACCAAGGCCCAGGCCGTGCTGACCGCCCTGACGGCGCGACCGCCGTCCGCCGAGGGGGCGCCGACTGCCGAACGGCCGCCGCCCCACGAACGACCGCCGTCCGCCGAACGGGCGCCGACCGGCGAACAGGCACCGGCCATCGAGCGAGCGCGGACACCGTCCACCCCCGCCACACCGGATCCCGGTGCCCCCCACAGTGCAGCCGTGCGGGAGGCGCTGGTCCGGCGGCACGCGGCGCTGTCGTCGTTCTGGACGAAGGGCACCGCCGCACCCACCACGGGCGGCCCGGCAGTGCTGGTGCTCGATCCTGGCGGCGGCGCCCGCGCCGAACTGGCCGCCCTGCTGCACCTGGTGACCGCCGTGCACGGCCCCGCAGAAGTGATTCGCCACGACGACCCCGGCGCGGCCGGCACCCTGGTCCGGCACCCGGGGCCCGTGCTGCTGGCGTCAGGTCCTGGCCGCCCCGACGACCCCGGCTGCGCGCGGATGGCGGCTCTGCGCCGGACAGCCGCACTCCTGGTCCGGGACCGGCCGCCCGGCGGGCCACCGGTGGCCGGGGTGGGCCTCGGCTTCCAGCTGCTGGCGCTGGCCGCGCTGCCGGACGCCCGGGTCGGGGCCCGGTCCGGCGGCACCGGACTGGCGCGGGAGGTGGACCTCTTCGGACAACGGGTAACCGGCGCTTTCCGCAACGCCCACACGATCGTCTCCGGCCCGGACCGTCACGAGCTGATCGCGCTGCACGAACCGGCAGTACGGGGTGTGCAGTTCCGCCCCGAGTCGGTACTGACCACCGACGGGGCCGGGGTGCTGCGCCGACTGCTCGGCTGACTCCCCCGGCCCCACCGGGGCAGGATCAGAGCCTGTACCTCATCCCGCCCCCGCCGGGGCGGGCTCAGAGCCCGTATCTCGATCCCGGCCCCGCCGGCACAGGCTCTCAGGAGCCCTCGGCCGTCGCGCCGAGTTCCACCAGAGTGCGGGCCGCCGACTCCAGCGCGAAGGTCATCGAGCCACCGTTGGGCTCGAACCCGGCGTGGTCACCGGCGAAGTGGACCCGCCCCTCGGGCCTGCGGATCACCGGCATCAGGGCGCTGTGTCCGCGCTCGGGCAGGATGTACGCGCCCTCGGCGTAGGGGCGCTGGTCCCAGCAGACGGAGGTGCCGGTCTCGAAGTGGTCGCGGGCGCCGGGCAGCATCCGCTCGACCTCGGTGAGGACGAAGCCGAGGCGCTCCTCCTCGGTCATGGCCGACACCGCCCGGGCCCGCCATCCCGTCATCAGGCACTCCAGTATCTTGCGGGGGCCCGGGAGTTGAGGAGTGGCGTCGCGTATCCAGCGGATGGGCAGGTCGGTGGAGAAGCTGGCGTTGTGCTGCGGCCAGAACTGGCGACGCATCTGGAGATAGACGCGGACGATCGAGGCGTACTTCACCCGCCGCATCACGTCGTGCTTGGCGTCGGAGAGGCCCGCGTCGGTGAAGTCGATGTGCCTGATCGTGCTGAACGGGACGGTGACGACGACGCGTTCGGCCTCCAGGGTGTGCATGCGGCCGTTGGCGAGGACGGTGACCTTGGCCCGCTCCGCGTCCTGTTCGACGCGGACCACCGGACGGCGGTAGTGGATAAGGCTCTTGAGCCGCTCGGCGAAGGCCTGCGGGAAGCGGTCGGTGCCGTCCTTGACCTTGGCCCAGCGGGGGTCGGCGTTGCCCAGCGAGTGCGGGCTCGCCTCGTGGCGCAGCCAGGACAGCGCGGACGCCGCCTTCAGATCGCCGCCGCGCATTTCCAGGAAGAGCGGCTCCATGAGGTCGATGGCCGCCTGGGAGGCGCCCCGTTCGGTGAGCACCTCGTGCACGGAGAGGTGGTCGTAGGGGCCGAGGCGCTGGGTCAACGCCCAGTCGGGGGCGCTCAGATCGGGCTGGAGGCTTTCGGCGACGGCGGAGACGTAACGCTCGATCATGCCGTTGACGCCGAGGTCCTTCTCGTGCGGGTGCAGGTCCAGCCCGGCTCCGGCGACCGCGTCCGGGTCGGGGGTGAAGAAGCGGCCCTGGGCGAAGTAGGAGAACGTGGTGCCGAAGAGGTCGGCGGTGTCCGTCTCGACGCCGAGTTCGCGCAGGTAGTGCATGGCGTAGTGGCAGTGCGGGGTGAGGGTCATCGCCCCGGCCTCGGCGTGCAGGCCGTCCGCGAACGGCGCCCTCAGCGTGTACGCGCGTCCGCCGGGCCGGTCGGACGCCTCCAGGACCGTCACCTCGCAGTCCCGGGCGGCGAGTTCGTGGGCGACGGCCAGTCCGGCGAGTCCGGCGCCGACGACGATGACGGACCTCGGGGGCCGCAGCCCCGGCAGTCCGCTGTCGAAGGCACGGCGTACTTCGGTCTGGGTGGCTTCCCGCATGGAGTGCTCCGTTTCCGTGGTTCGGTGACTCGACGGCCCCGCGGCCGGGTTCCTCAACGGCTCCATGGCCGAACACCCGTACCCGTGGCGCTCTCCGCTCGTCTACCACCTGCCGCCGGGGCCATGTGCCGGCCGCCGGGGCGAGCTGTCGCTGTCCGTCGAGCGGCGCGGCGGCGGATGCCGGAGCGGACGGAAGGCAGGGTGCAGCCGCACGCCCGCGTCCGGAGGTCACCGGTGCCGTCCGCAGCGACCGAACGCCCAACAGCCCGTGCGGGCGCGCTTCTACACTACGAGGGCAGTCCCGGGGCGACGGCGTGCCATCACGCCTCTGGCCCGACCTCTCCTGGGCCCCACCCGAAGTGGCTGACGAAGGGCGGCGAGCAGCGGATGTCCGCACCGGACGCGCGAGCGCGACGGCTGGCGCGGCTCGCCGCACAGGTCGACTGGTCGAAGGTGGTCGATCCTTACGTCGTCGAGGGGTACGGCCCCGATGTGCTCGACGCACTCTGGTCGGCCGACCGGAACACGGCCGACAGGGCCTGTACGAATCTGGATGGCGCGGCCTGCGGGGACGGCAGTTCGGTGCGGGCGGCGGCCGCGGAGATGTTGCCGTTCCTCGTCGAGGCGGCCCGGGATCCGGATGTGACGGTGCGCTTCGAGATCCTGCGGGTGATCGCGGGCGTCGCGGGTACGGGCAATACCGCCCCGACCCAGCAGGTCGCCGCGAATCTCCGGGGGAAGTGGCGGCCCACCGTCGACCCGGCGTGGCCGGCCGCCTGGCGGCGTGCTGCCGACGGTCTGCTGCCGCTGCTCGATGACGAGGACGAACTCGTCCGGGCCGGCGCTGTCGAGGCGCTCGCGCAGGCCGCCGCCCACGCGGACATCCTGATACCTCGGTTGCGGACGTGCTTCGAGAGCGAGCCGGCCCGGTGGATGGCGGAGTGCCTCGTACAGGCCGTCGGAGAGCTTGCCCGCCATGCCGTCGAACAGCGCGAAGAGGCCCTGGCTTGGCTGCGGTTGCGCATGGCCGATGAAGGGAAGGGAGAGGAACCCGACTTCGTCGAGGACATCGACGCCTGGATCGCGTGGGACGAGGAGGTCCGTCACGACGTCAGGCTGCAAGCCGTGGCGGCGCTGCGCCGCGCACTTCCGGACCACACCGATCCTGGCTACGCCCGCGTCACCAGGGACGCGCTGTTGGCCCCCGCTCCCGCATCCGCGTCGGCCATTCCTCCCGTGGAGTACTTGTCCGCGCCGGTCGACGTCATCACTGAAGCCGACCAGCGGCTCGGGCCCGACCTGCCCGGTCGGCTCAGCCTTGCCCACGCGCTGCTGGGCCACGGTGACACCACCGTGCGCGCGGGCGGCCTCAGGGTCGCCGCCGGTCTGATGTCCCGCTGGCGCTCCGCCGTCCCCGGCCTCCTGCCGGACGTCGCCGATCTCGTGGACGACACCTGCGTGGAGAACCGGTTGTTCGCCCTGCGGGTCCTTGCCATGTGCGGCGCGGCCGCGCGCCCCTGGGCCGACCTCGTCGCCGCTCACCTCGGCGCGACCGGCGCTGCCGCGGAGGCCGTGCGGGAGCACGCCTGCTGGGCGCTGAGCCGGATGGGCGACGAGCGTTGCGTGCCGGCCCTCGCCGAACTGCTCGGCACCCACGACGAGTTCACTTCCAGCCACACGGGTTCGGCCGACCGGAACTGGAACGTCAGCGACCTCAGCCTCGCCGAGGCGCTCGCCCCTTTCGCCGCGCACCCCCTGCTCCGGAGGGACGTCGGCGTCGCTGCCGCAGTCCCTGGCGAACGGCCGAGCGAGCAGCTGAGCTCCCCGATGGGCTCGCGCGGCAGGAAGCCGCACTTCTGGTCGGATCCGCCGGAGGGCGCTGTGGAACGGGCCCGGGCGCGGTGGCAGGCCACCGGGGATCCGGAAGAAGTACTGCCCGCGCTACTGGAGTTGACCCGGCGCAGCGCGGCCGAGGTCTACCAGACGCCGGGTGGCGCAGAAGCGCTTGGACTGCTCGCCGAGGTCGCCGCCACCGCCGGCCCTGCCGTCGTGGAACGTGTTGCGGAGCAACTGCGTGCCACGGTCGAGGCACGGATCAGGCACGGCAATCCGTCCGACGCGGTGAGGGCTGTGCGGAGCCTGTGGCAGCTCACCTCGGACCCCCGGCGGGTCGTCCAGGACCTGATCGACCTCGTCCGGATCTGCCCGCCGCCCGGCAGCGCGGGTGTCACGGTCCTCGACCCGCTGCGGCTCCTCGCCGACGTCGCCGTCACCGACCCGGGTTCCGTCGCTCCGGCCATGCCGGTTCTCCGCGCCCTCCTGGACGCGGACGAACGCCCCGTACGCCATGACCACTGGGGTGCCGGCCGGGACGACGACGCTTTGCGTGCGGCGATTCGGGCTGTGCTGGTGGCGCAGCCCCGCGGGACGCAACCGCCCGAGGCGGGCGCCGGTGACGAGGTGATACCGGGGGCTGATGGTTTGTCGGGTTGCGCGGAGCGGGAGCGGTGAGGGCGGGGCGGTGGCAGGCTTGCTCACCGGTGGGGCGCGGGATGCTGCGGGGGGCTTGTGGTGCAGGGGCGTTGGCTGGAGCCGTATGTCGTGGACGGGCAGTACGAGGTGTGGCAGGTCCACGAGCAGGGGAGTACGGGGCTCGTCCACCGCGTGAAGCACCTCGGGTGGGGCATTGTGCTGGCCATGAAGTCGCCCCGGCCCGAGCTGCTCGCCGACGCGGGCTTCCTGGAGCGGTTCGTGGCCGAGGCCGAGACCTGGGTGTCGCTGGGGCCGCATCCTCATGTGTGCGGTTGTCACTACGTGCGCACGGTCGACGGGGTGCCGCATGTTTTCTCGGAGTACGTGAGCGACGGCAGTGTCGCCGACTGGATACGTGACGGGCGGCTGCACGAGGGCCGGCCCGTCGAAGTCCTGGCTCGTATCGTTGATTTCGCCATCCAGCTCGCCTGGGGTCTCGACCACGCGCACAGCCGCGGTCTCGTGCACAGGGACGTCAAACCGGGCAATGTGCTCGTCGACCTCGGCGACACGGTCAAGGTCACCGACTTCGGTCTCGCCCGGGCCCTACCGGGCGCGACCGCAGGCGCACGCGTCGGTCCGCGTACCGACGTGTACAGCTTCGGCGTCTGCGTACTGGAGATGTTCACCGGCGAGGACACCCGGCCGGCGGGCCCCGCCGCCGGGGCGTCCCTGGCCGCGTACCGGGCGGACAACGGGGACGGGCCTCCGATGCCGTACGGCGTCGGCGCGCTCCTGGCCCGCTGTCTCCGTCAGGATCCCGCCCGCCGGCCGGCCTCGCTGGCGGATGTGGCGGATGTCCTGGTCGGTCTGTACGAGGACGTGGCGGGCGTCCCGTACCCGCGTGCTCTACCGGCCGAGGCCGATCTCCGCGCGGACGAGCTGAACAACCGCGCCCTCTCCCTCCTGGACCTCGGCCGCACCGCCGACGCCGAGGAGGCCTTCGATGCCGCGCTCGCCGCGGACCCGGGTCATCTCGTCGCGACGTACAACCGCGGACTGCGCCAGTGGCGCCAGGGTGAGCTGCTCGACGATGAATTCGTCGCCGCACTGGAGAGTCTCCGCGCCGATACCGCCACCGACGCCTGGCAGGTCCGTCATCTTCTCGCCCAGGTCCAGCTGGAGCGCGGTGATCACGGCAGTGCCGAACCGCTCCTGGACGAAATGGACCGCATTCGCCCGCGCACCACGGAGGCGGCGGCGCTTCGGGCCGCCCTCCGGGCCGGAGCGGGCACCACGGTCCGGTCGCAACCGCTGCCCTGGGAGGACAGACCGCGGTGCGTGCGGCTGTACCCGGACGGGAGCTGGGCGCTGGCCGGTGAGCGCGACGGGGTGGTCCGGTTCCGGCATCTGCCGACCGGGGAAACTCGTCGCACCCTCGATGGCCACGGCAGTGAGATCGTCGCCGTCGATGCCTCGGCCCGGCGCGCGGTCACGGCCGATGCCGACGGGCTCGTACGGCAGTGGGATCTTCCCGGGGAAGGCCACCTCGGGGACCGGCGGCTGCCGCGGCTCGGTGCGCTGCGTCTGACGCCCGACGCCCGCTCCGCCGTGGCGCTGATCAACGGACGCCTCACCGCGTGGGACTTCCCCGGGGGCGAGACGTACGAGATCACTCCGCAGGACGGTTTCACCCATCTCGACGTGAGCAACGGCCGCGTCCTCACCCTCACCGGCGACGACACCGTCCAGGCCTGGGATCTGGCCTCGCGTACTCAGGTGTGGGCCCTGGCCGAGCGGCGCCAGGTCAGCGCCATCGCCCTCAGTCGCGACGGCACGCGCGCGGTGGTCGCTGCTGTCAGCGGACCGCGGCGGTACGAGCTACAGGTGTGGGACGTCGACCGGGGCCGTCCTGTCCGAACGCTGAAGGCCCCCGGCCTGCCCGTCACAGGGCTCGCCCTCAGCCCCGACGGACGCCACGCGCTCTCCGCGGCCGACGACAGCCGCGTACGTCTGTGGGATCTGGACCGCGGCCGCTGCCTGCGGACATTCACCAGCCACCGCGCCGGTCTTCAGGACTTGCTGCTCAGCCTGGGCGAGGGCGAGGCGACGATCGTGGACGACGATCACGCACGGTGGCTGCGGTGGGAGCTCCCGGGCAGGTTCAGCGCTGCACCGGCGTTGGCCCGGCCCTGGCGGCAGGCCGATCTCGACCGCCACGGACGCTGGTGCGCCGCGCTGCTCGCGGGTGCCGAGAAAGCCTTCGCCGCAGGCCGGACGGCGGTGGCTCTGGACCTGGTACGGCGTGCCAGGGCGGTCCCCGGCCACGCCCGTGATCCGCGGGCGATGGAGCTGTGGCGGGTGCTGGGCGCCGGGGCGGTGCGGTGCGGACTGCGGTCGGTGCGGGTGGCGTGGGAGCTGACGGACGCACAGCCGGTGGGGGCGGTGGCCGTTTCCCCGGACGGACTGAAGGCGTGCGCGTCGGGCGGCGGGCAGGTCCGGCTCTGGGACACGGCGACCGGGGCGCAACTGGCGGCCTGGGAGGACAGCGGTTCGGCGGGGGTCGGCCTGCTGGAGGACGGGTGCCGGGTGGTGGCGAGCGGGGATCGGCGCATCGTCATGCGGTCGGCTCCGCTCGGACACTGGCCCGTGCGGCTGGACACGGATCCGAGCGACGGGCTGCGGGGGCGCCGTGGAGTGGGGGTGACGGGGGACCGGGAATCGGCGTCGGTGAGCGCGGACGGACGTGTCCTGACGGCGTGCAGGGACGGCGAGTTGCGGCTGTGGGACATGGCGGCCGCCACGTGTGTACGGACGCTGCCCGGCCACGGTATCCGGTCCAACAGCGTGTGGCTCAGCGCTGACGCCCGGCGGGCGGTGTCCGCCGACTTCAACGGCACGCTGCACATCTGGGACATGGACTCCGGCGCGGAGATGACCGCCCCCCAGTCGGACGCCTGGGTGACGTCCGTGTGCCTGAGTGCGGACGGCCGGCTTGTGTTGAGCTCCGGGCATCACGGGGACTGGACGCTGTGGGTGACGGACGCGGTGACCGGGGAGTTCGTCCGGGGGCTCAGCGAGGAGCGGGACGACGAGGACGCCGTGTGGACGGCGCGGCTGAGCTCGGACGGACTGTTCGCGTTCGCGGGTGACGCCGAGGGGAGCGTGCATGTCTGGGAGACCGCCACAGGACGGCACGTCCGGACTCTGGAGGGGCATACGGAGGACGTCTACGGGTTGGCGCTGACCCCGGACGACCGCTACCTGCTGTCCGGCAGCGCGGACGGGAGCGTGCGCATGTGGGAGCTGGACTGGGAGTTGACGGCCGGAAGCGAGGCCAGAAACGGGAGGGAGGGTGGAGCGGCCTGAGCGGGGACGCGGGAGCGGTACGGTCACCCCTCGCTCGTACGCCTCCCCGGCCAGTTGTACGCCTCCCCCGGCTCAATAGGGCCGACCCGCGTACATCTCCCGGCACATCCCGACGGTCTTCAAGTCCACCGTGCTCCCCCTTCTTCGCGAGGCACCCTCCCCACACCCACCGCGTCCGGCTCGGACGGGAGCGCGGTCCGGCCGGACGTTCGGTGGGCGCAGGGCGGTCGTTGGTGGTCAGGCGCCGGCCTCGCCCTTGAGGTGTGCGAAGACCACGACGTTCGAGTCCCAGTGCCGGTGGGAGTTGAGAGAGCCGCCGCATGTGATCAGGCGTAGCTCCGATGTGCTGGTCCTGCTGTAGACCTTGTCGGTCGGGAAGCTGTCCTTCTTGAAGGTCTCGACCGCGTCCACCGAGAAGACCGCGGTGGTGCCGTCCTCGCGGTGGACCCTGATCTCCTCGTTCTTCTTGAGCTCCTGGAGGTGGTAGAAGACCGCCTTCTCCGTATCCGGTGTGTCCATGTGGCCGACGATCGCGGCCGCACCCTTCTCGCCGGGCGAGGGGCCCTCGCGGTACCAGTCGGCCTCCATGGGCTTGTCCATCGGCGGAGTCTCCATCACCCCCTGCGAGTCGAGACCCACGGTGCCGAGTGTGCTGTCGACCCCGATGCCGGGGATGGTGATCCGGTCCGGGACCGACGGGGCGATCGCAGCGACCGGAACGGTCTTCGCACCGCCGCCGGACAGCGGTGCGCCGGTGTCCGGGGCCGAGGAGCAGCCGACCGCCATGGTGGCGGCGAGTGCGGTGATCGCCGCCAGGGCGGCCGTGCGCGGTGCGCACGGCCCTCCCCGGCGGGTTGTCGTCGCCTCAGCCATTGCTGTGGCGACGGCGCAGCGCGATGGTGCCGGTCAGGGCTCCGACGCCGAGAAGGGCACCGGCACCGATGAGACCGGCGCTGGGTCCGCCGTCGGAGGCCGGGGCCATACCGGTCTGGACGGAGCCCTTGGGGACCTTGTACTGCTGGGGTTGCAGCGGCTTCACGTGGTGCGTGTGCTTGGCGGTGTGCTGCTTGGCGGTGTGCTGCTTGGCGGAGTTGTGGTTGGCCGCGTCACCTGCGGCGACGCCGAACTTCGCGGTGTCGAACTTGGTGGTTCCGACGTATCCGTCGACCGCGTAGTAGCCGCTTGCGGTGTGGCTGGAGACCGTGGCCCGACCGTGCCAGGTGCCCTCGTGCTGGGGGTCGCGCTCCAGGTTGACCGTGCCGGTGAAGGCCCCGGACTTCACGGTGGCGTTGCCCTTTAGGTTGCCGCTCCTGATGGTGACGGCGACCTTGTCGCCGGGCTTGCCGCCGTCGGTCGACAGAGACATGGAGGCCTTGGAGGGGACCGGAACCGGCGGGGTGGGGGTCGGCCGGGGGTCCGTGTTCACGGAGAAGCTGGTGGTGCCCTGCGAGCCGGTGTCACCGAAGTCGGCCGTGGCCGACAGGTGCGCCGTGCCGATGCCGAAGCCGGCCTTCACGGTGCCGGTGCCCCGGTGGACGGTGTGACCGTCGCCCGTGCTGACCTGCGTCAGGCTGATGTTCTGGAGCGCGTCCGAGCTCGCGGACACCTTCGCGCTGCTGGGTGCGGTGACCTGGAACTCGACGACCTCTCCGGCCGCGTAGCCCGAGGCGTCCCTCGGCGACGAGGACACGGAGACGACCGGCGCTTCTGCCTTGTCAGAGGCGCCCTGGTCGGTCGACGAAGTGCCCGTCGACGTGGTGTCCGACGACGAAGTGTCCGCGCCGGATGCCGCCGGGGGCGCCGCGGACTCCGAGGCGAACGCGGTGGCCGGCCCGGCCATCGCCAGGGTGGCGGCGACGGCTATGGCAGAGAGGGTGTATGCCTTGCGCATGAGATGAGGCCTCCTCGTTGAGCGGGCCATTTCGCCCGTTACGCCCTGAATGAGGGAGGTATTCGGCGATTGGTTTCGTTCTCGTTCCACCGGTTTCCGGGGGCAGTCGAAGGTCCCGAGGCGGCGCACGGCGTCCGACCAGGCCACTTGGGAACAGCGAAAAGCTCCCTTTGCCTCTCATTTAGGTGCATTGGTCCCGTAGGCCGTACGCGGGGGGGCGATTCCGGCGGCGCCCCGCCCGGAGCCACGGCGATCTCCGGCTCACCTCGCCCTCTCCGGGTCAGGCAGGTCGACGAAGCGGCGCACGAGTCTGTTCATCCGTGCTCCCGGGCCCCACCATGCTTGCGACTACTCGTGCGTAACTGACTTTGGGGGGACGCGTGTTGAAGCGTTGGTTCAGGCATCTCGGCGGGACGGCCGTTGTGCTGTCCGCCGTCCTGGTGTCCCAGCTGCTGCCTGTTGCGACCGCGAGTGCCGGGACGGCGTCCGCTCGGAGCGGGTCCGGACGCCTGCCGGTCGTCTTCGTCCACGGCTACAACGCCGACCCCGGCGTGTGGGGCGGTCTGCGTGACGACTTCAAAGCTGATGGCTACACCGATGCCCAGCTCTTCTCCTTCGGTTACGACACTCACCGGTCCGTCAACGAGGTGCTGTCCGGCGAACTCGCCGCGTACGTCGAGAAGGTCATGAAGCAGACCGGCGCGCCCCAGGTCGACCTCGTCGCCCATTCCTTCGGCAGCCTGGTTACCCGCTGGTACGTGAAGTTCGCCGCCACCGGTCAGGCATCCGTCTCGCACTGGGCCTCACTCGCCGGCCCCAACCACGGCACCAGCACCGCATGGGCCTGCGCCCTGTGGGACCAGGCCTGCCGCGACATGACGCCGGGCTCCTACGTCCAGAAGGGGCTCGCCGCGGGCGACGAGACGCCCGGAGCCGTGCGTTACGGCACCTGGTGGTCGCGCTGCGACGAGGTCATCAACCCCGACAACAGCGTCCCCCTCGCCGGCGCGACGAACAACGCCGCCGGCTGCCTCGACCACAATGAACTCCTCGGTGACGACGCGGTCTCCGCGGGGGTCAGGGCCTTCCTCCGCTCTTGAGGTGCTCCTGAGACGCTCCTGAGAGGCAGTGTGCGACGTGGGCGCGGAATCGAGGCGACGGCGAGGAGCTCGGACCGCCAGTTCTGCGGGCTCGGGCTCCAGAAGTCCGCGGACGCAGGCCGCTCATGGCTGCCACGTCCATGCGGTGATCTCGGCAGGGTCGGTGCCGGTGCGGCGGATGTGCTCGCGCAGCCGGTCCCTGTGGCGCAGGTGTGCGGCAGCCAGGTCACCGGTGACGGTGGCGCGTCCGCGCAGCTGACCGAGGGCGGCGGCAGCGAGGTCGTGGCGGGAGACGCCATTGCTGGCGAGGAGGTCGTACGGGGTGGTGGTGGTGCCCTCCTCGACGTAGGCACGCCGGGCCGTCGCGGATTCCTGGGGACGGTCAGGGCGAGTACCCCTCGTCGGGCCCTTCGCCGTAGGCCCGGACCGTGTCGCTCATGCATCCCCGTTCTTGCGGAATTCGCTCACCAGCGCCTCGCAGAACGCCTTGAGGTCGTCCGGCTTGCGGCTGGTGATCAGGGTGCCCGGGCCGCCGTTACAGATCTTGACCTGCTCGTCCACCCAGGTGCCGCCGGCATTGCGGATGTCGGTACGCAGGCTGGGCCAGGAGGTGAGCGTGCGGCCACGCAGCACATCGGCCTCGATCAGGGTCCACGGGGCGTGGCAGATCGCGGCGACCGGCTTGTCCGCGTCGAAGAACGACTTCGCGAAGGCAACGGCGTTCTCGTCCAGGCGCAGCGCGTCGGGGTTCGCGACGCCGCCCGGCAGTACGAGGCCGTCGTACTCCTCCACCGACGTCTCGCCCACCACCTGGTCCACCGGGAAGGTGTCGGCCTTGTCCAGGTGGTGGAAGGCCTGTACCTGACCGGACTCGGTGGACACGAGCACGGGGGTGCCACCGGCGGCACCCACCGCCGCCCACGGCTCGGTCAGCTCGACCTGCTCGATGCCCTCGGGGGCCACCAGGAATGCGATACGCATGGGAACTCCTTGTTGTTTCCGGCCGGACCGGGGGCGCCCGGCTCTCAGCCTCAGCGGTCAATGGAGGGCGTACAGCTCTGCCCGCCCCCTGCCACCTAACCAATTCATGCCAGAAAATGCGCATTCTCACGATTTGCACAGGAAACACCCGCGGCGAGATCCTGGACACCGTCCGCCCGAGGAGTCACTCGTCCTGATCAAACCCGCGCCGCCGTGCATGGACGAGCCGCGAGGGTTACCCACTGCTGTCCCTCGTCTGTACGTTGAGCCCCTCCCCCAAGCCCTCCAGCAGCCAGCTTCTGGCCGAGCAGGTGGGCGCGGAGTTCGAGAAGCTGGGCGCCGAGGTGGAGACCGTACGCGTCGCCGACCACGACGTACGCCCCGGTGCCGAACTCGACATGGGCGACGGCGACGCCTGGCCCGCCCGGCGCGAGAAGGTCATGGCCGCCGACATCCTGCTGCCCGCCACCCCCATCTGGCTCGGCCACCCCGACGCCCGCTTCTCCCTCGCGCCCGGCGCGGTGACCTACTGGGTGGGCGAGGCCCAGCAGGGCACCGACTACCAGGACCTCGACAACACACCCGAAGCCGTGGCCACCACCACCCACACCCTCGCCGTGAACGCCCACCACCTGGCCGGACAACTGCGCCGCACCCCCTACCCGCCCTACTGACGGGACCTGTTTTCCGCGCCGGAGAAGCCCGCGCGTACCCCCGACAGCGGCTGGAGGTGGTGAGGGAGCCTGTGGAGGCGCTGGAGCGCGTCGCGTTTCTGCTGGAACGCCATCGTGCCCCGACGTACCGGGTGCGGGCCTTGCGTAACGCTGCGGCGGTGGTTCGTGGGCTGGCGCCCGGCGAGCTGGCGGAGCGCGTCGCGCACGGAACGCTGTAGTCGCTCAAGGGGATCGGCCCCAAGACCGCCGGCGTGATCGGGGAGGCAGTGGCCGGCGGGGTTCCCGATTACGTGCAGCGACTTGAGGAGGCAGCGCTGGCTCCGCTTGTCGCCGGCGAGGGCGGCAGTGGGCTGCGTGCGTTGCTGAAGGGCGACTGCCATCTGCATTCCGACTGGTCGGACGGTGGTAGCCCCATTGACGAGATGGGGCACGCGGCGCGGGACGTCGGGCACGACTGGGTTGTGCTCACCGACCACTCGCCCCGGCTGACCGTGGCCCACAGACTGTCGGCAGAGCGGCTGGCCGAGCAACTGGACCTCGTGGCGGAGCTGAACGCCCAGTGGGCACCGTTCCGGCTGCTCACCGGCATCGAGTGCGACATTCTCGACGACGGCGGCCTCGACCAGGAGCCGGAGTTGCTCGACCGGCTCGACGTGGTCGTAGTGTCGGTGCACTCCACACTGCGGATGGACGCGGCGGCGATGACCCGCCGCATGGTGGCCGCCGTCAGCAACCCGCGTGCCGACGTGCTGGGCCACTGCACCGGGCGCCTGGTCACCGGCCGGGGCAGACCGGAGTCGCAGTTCGACGCGGACGCGGTGTTCGCGGCGTGCGCCGCGGCGGGGACGGCCGTGGAAATCAGCGGTCGGCCCGAACGTCTCGACCCGCCCCGCCGGCTGATCCACACGGCGTTGGAGGCAGGAACCCTGTTCGCCGTCAATACCGACGCCCATGCCCCCGGGCAACTGGACTGGCAGGTGATCGGGTGCGCACGGGCGGAGGAATGCCGGGTGCCCGACGAACGGGTGGTGAACACCTGGGACGCGGAGAAGCTGTTGGCCTGGACAGGGGCAAGCCGGGAGCGCCTGGCCACCTGACCACCGGGCCGACGACGCGGCTCGTCTCGCGTGCGGCTGTGCGGCTGTGCGGCTGTGCGGCTGTGCGGCTGTGCGGCTGTGCGGGGCAGATGTGCCACAAGTGGTGGCACGTTCCCGGAGGGAGGAACGTGGAGAGGTCCGTTGCCGCGGAGCCCGGCGAGGCGGCGGCCATGGAAGAGGCCGGCAGCAGGCTCCGACGTCTGCCGGCGGAGGAGGAAGGAAGAGGGTGAGCCTGTGACGCGGTTGATCAGTCGGTGGGAGGCCGCGGCGATGCGGGTGCCCTCCGGCGTGTACGCGCCGCAGGACGACACGCGGCTGCTGCTCACGGCACTGCGCCGGGAGCCGCTGGGCCCCTCCTGCACCGTGCTCGACATCGGCACGGGGAGCGGGGCGCTGGCGATCGAGGCCGCTCGGCTCGGCGCCAGGGTCCACGCGATCGACGTCGCCCGGCGCGCGGTCCTGACCGCTCGCTTCAACGCCTGGCGGCAGGGGCAGCACGTCCGTGTGGGGCGCGCGGACCTCGCGTCGGTGGTTCCCGCGGGCGGGTACCACCTGCTGCTGAGCAACCCGCCGTACGTACCCAGCCCGCAGCCCGGCCAGCCTCGCAGAGGGCCCGCCAGGGCCTGGGACGCCGGGCCCGACGGGCGCGCGGTCGTCGACCGGATCTGCGCGGCAGCACCGCGCCTGCTGCGGCCCGACGGCACGCTGCTGATGGTTCACTCCGCGCTCAGCGACACCGCGGCGACGCTGCGGCACCTCGCCGCGCGTGGACTGGAGCCCGAAGTGGCGGACCGGGCACTCGTACCGTTCGGCCCGGTGCTGCGCTCCCGGCTGGAATGGCTTCGTGCCGGAGGACTGCTGGGCGCCGACGAGGACAAGGAAGAGCTGGTGGTGATCCGTGCCGTACGACTCTGAGGAGCGGCCCGCGGAGGGCGCCGGGCCGCGCCGTACCCGTATCCGCGTGGACAGGCAGGGGCCCGAGGGGCCCGTACTGGTCGAGGGCCCGGTGGAGGTGGTCGACGAGGAGGGGAATGTGTCCGTCTCGGACCGCTTCCAGGTGGCGCTCTGCACCTGCCGCCGCAGCCGCGCCTATCCGTGGTGCGACACCAGCCACCGTCGACGAAGCCGAGGAGAGAGCGCGTGAACGAGACGAGGGAGCCGCGTGCGGTCAGCCCCGCGCTGCCCGTCGCCCGCGGTCCGGTCAGCGCGGGTCTCGTGGAAGCTCTGAGCTCCGCGACCCTCCCCCCGCTGTCCCTACCGGATTCGTGCGCCGCCGGGGCCGCGGGCCTCGATCCGTACGGCGATGACCTGCAGTTGAGCCTCTACGTCCTGTACGAGCTGCACTACCAGGGCTTTGCCGGGGTGAGCGACGACTGGGAGTGGGAGCCGCAACTGCTGGCGCTGCGCAGGGAACTGGAGAAGCGGTTCTTGGCCGCGCTGCGGGCGCGGGTGCCGGGCGGCACCGACGTGACGGCGACACTCGCGGACCTGTTGGACGAGCCGACCGGGAAGGACCCGTCGAGCGTCAGTCATTTTCTGCAGACCGAGGGAACCCGGGAGCAGCTGCGCGAGTACGCCGCCCTGCGGTCGCTGTACCACCTCAAGGAGGCCGATCCGCACGCGTGGGTGCTCCCCCGCCTGTACGGGCGGGCGAAGGCCGCGATGGTCGCTGTCGAGTACGACGAGTTCGGCGCGGGCCGACCCGAGGACGTCCACGCCGGGCTCTTCGCGGACCTGATGCGGGACCTCGGGCTGGAAACCGCCTACGGCCACTACCTCGACGCGGCGCCGGCACCGGTGCTCGCCACGGTCAATCTGATGTCCCTGCTCGGCCTGCACCGCTCCCTGCGCGGGGCGCTGGTGGGGCACTTCGCCACCGTGGAGATCACCTCGCCGCCGGGTTCGCGGCGGCTCTCCCGGGCCATGCGGCGCCTGGGGGCAGGACCCGCGGCGCAGCGGTTCTACGACGAACACGTCGAAGCGGACGCGGTGCACGAACAGGTGGTGCGGCGGGACGTGGTGGGCGGACTGCTGGCCCAGGAGCCGCAGCTCGCGCCGGACATCGTGTTCGGCGTGGAGGCCACCGACCTCCTCGAAGGACGGCTGGCCGCGCACGTACTGGATGCCTGGCGTGGGGGTCGCACAGCCTTGCGCGACCGAAATCCGGCTTCCGCGACCGAGCCCCAGAAGTAGACCCGGACCTGAACTCCGCGTCACCGGATTCCCGCGCGGCGCAAGCGCTGCCCGAGCTCCGCGGTGGCCTCGGCGAGCAGTTCGCCGACGCGCTGGGCGTCGTCGTCGGTGACCTGGTCGATGGGCATGGAGCAGCTCATGGCGTCGGTGCCGGGGATCCGGTACGGCACCACCGCGGCGACGCATCGCACCCCGAGGCCGCCTTCCTCGATCTCGGCGCCGTAGCCGCGTTCCCGGGTGCGGGCGCACTCGGCGTGCAGGGCTTCGACCGAGGTGATCGTGTGCGGGGTCAGCGCGGTCAGCGGATCACGCAGGACGGCTTCGATCTCGTCGTGGGTGAGCTCGGCGAGCAGCGCCTTGCCGAGGGCGGTGGCGTGCGTGGGCAGGGTCCGGCCGACGCGTGACACGAGGTGGGTGGACCTGGCCGACTCCCGGGTCTCCAGGTACACCACCTCGGCGCCGTCGCGGCGGGCGTAGTGCGCGGTGAACCCGGTCTTCTCGCGGACGAGTTCGAGCGCCTCCGTCGCGTAGGGGATCACCGGGTCGCGGTCGAGATACGCGGTGCCGCAGATCAACGCCCGTACGCCGAGCCGGTAGCGCCCGGTGTGGGAGTCCGCCTCCAGCCACCCGGCGTCGAGCAGCGTGCGCAGCAGCCCGTGCAGGCTCGACCTGGGGAAACCGGTGCTCGCCTGAAGATCGGACAGGGACAGCCAGACACCGTTGGCCGCGAACGTCTCCAGCAGATCGATGGCGCGGCGCGCCGATTTCACCCCGGCCGGCTCAACGGCGTTGTCGCTTGCGGGGGTTCCCACCTTCTGCGGCACGAGTCGCTCCTCCATCCAACCGTTGACACGTACGTCACACCACATTAACGTCCCGGGACAGCATTCGTAGACCTGAACTTCTATCACAAACGCAGACCTCGTTCACATTCATGAACGACACGGCTCGCACAGCAAGACCCTTCGAGAACGAGAGAGTGACAAGTTGATGGCACAACCCCACATCCAGCTCGACGGACTGCTCGCGTTTCCCCTCACCCCTTTCACCCGCGAACTCGGCCTGGACCTTGAGGCGTTCGCCGAAACGGTCGAGAGGCACGTGGCGGCCGGTGCCGGAGCGCTGTTCATCGCCTGCGGGACGGGCGAGTTCAGCGCACTGACGGCCGACGAGCAGGCGGCGCTCCTGCGCAGGGCGCGGGAGGTGGTGGCCGGCCGCGTGCCGGTCTGGGTGGGTGCCGGCGGCGGCGCGGCGACGGCCAGGGCCGGGATCGCGGCGGCCCAGGAGGGGAACGCCGACGGCGTGCTCCTGCTGCCCCCCTACCTGGTGTCCGGCCCGCCGTCCGGCCTCGTGGACCACGTACGCCACGCGGTGAACGACAGCACCGTCCCGGTCGTCGTATACCACCGCTCCAACGGCGCGTTCACCCCGAGGTCCGCGGTGAAGCTGCTCGACATCCCCTCCGTGGTCGGGCTCAAGGACGGCGTCGGCGACGTCGAGCTGATGACCAGGATCGTCACCTCGATCCGGAGTTCCGAGTCGCCGCGGGCCGAGGACTTCCTGTTCTTCAACGGTCTGCCCACGGCCGAGGTCTCGGCACGCGCGTACAAGGCGATCGGGGTGGCCCGTTACTCGTCGGCGGTGCACTGCTTCGCACCGGAGATCGCGATGCGTTTCCACGGCGCGCTCGCGGCGGGCGACGACAAGGTCGTGGACGCTTTGCTGTCGGGGTTCTACCTGCCGCTGGTGGCGCTGCGGGACGAAACCCCGGGATTCGCGGTCTCGTTGGTGAAGACCGGTGCACGACTGCGGGGCGACCGGGTCGGCGGCGTACGGCCTCCGCTCGTCGAGCCCACGGCGGAACAGACCGGCCGGCTGGAGAAGATCGTCAAGGGCGGTTACGCGCTGCTGGCCGCGCTGGACGGTGCGGTGGACGGCGAGTTCGACGGTGCGGCTGCCGCCGGGCGGGACGGCACCGGCCGATGAGAATAGCCGACGTGGTGCTGACCCCTGTCGCGTTCCGCGACCCGCCGCTGCTCAACGCGATGGGGGTGCACGAGCCGTTCGCGTTGCGCGGGGTGGTCGAGGTGCGCTGCGAGGACGGGGTGGTGGGTCTCGGGGAGTCGTACGGCGATCTGGCCTTCCTCGACCAGGTGCGCAAGGTGCTGCCGGAGCTGGCCGGGCACGATGTGTTCGACCTGCCCGGTCTGCGCCGCATCGTGGCGCGGGTGCTGGGCGGGGCGGTGTTCGCCGATGAGCACGGGCTGACCGGTGGCTTCTCGGTGAGCAAGACCGTCGCCAGCGTCTACTCGCTGTTCGAAGTCGCCTGCCTGGACGCCCAGGGGCACTGTCTGGACCGCCCGGTGGTCGACCTGCTCGGCGGCCGGGTGCGCGACGAGGTCGACTTCTCGGCGTACCTCTTCTACAAGTACGGGGCGCACGCGGACGGTCAACAGGACGCCTGGGGCGAGGTGTTGACCCCCGAGGCCCTGGTCGGCGAGGCCCGGCGGATGATCGACAGGTACGGTTTCAGGTCGATCAAGCTCAAGGGCGGTGCGCTGGATCCTGACCGTGAGATGGACGGGATCCGCGCGCTGGCCGAGGCCTTCCCCGGCCTTCCGCTGCGCATCGACCCCAACGCGGCCTGGACGGTGGAGACTTCGCTGCGGGTGGCGCGCGCCCTGGACGGCGTCCTGGAGTACCTGGAGGACCCGACCCCGGGCATCGAGGGCATGGCGAAGGTCGCCGAGCAGGCGAGCATGCCGCTGGCCACCAATATGTGCGTGGTGCGGTTCGAGGACATCGCTCCGGCGTTCCGGGCCGGTGCGGTCGGTGTCGTCCTCTCCGACCACCACTTCTGGGGCGGGCTGCGGGACACCCAGGCGTTGTCGAAGACCTGCGAGACCTTCGACGTCGGCCTCTCGATGCACTCCAACAGTCATCTCGGCATCAGCCTCGCCGCGATGGTGCACGTCGCCGCGGCGACCCCGCACCTGACGTACGCCTGCGACACGCACTGGCCGTGGCGCGACGTCGACGTCATCGCACCGGGCGCGCTGGAGTTCCGCGGCGGCGCGGTGGCCGTGCCCGACAGGCCGGGTCTGGGCATCGAGCTGGATCGGGACGCGCTGGCCAGGGCACATGAGGACTACCTCCGGTGCGGTCGGACCAGACGGGACGACGCGACGTACATGCGCAGGTTCGTCCCCTCGTTCGAGCCGAACACGGCACGGTGGTAGAACCGTGCGAGTAGTCGGTTACGCCTATCCGTGGGACGTCCTGGACGCACCCGGTTTCGTGGACCGGGCGCGGGACCTCGGGGTCGACGAAGTGGCCGTCGCCGTGTCGTACCACAGCACCCGTGCCGCCACGCCCTGGTCGGCTTCGGGTACGTCGGTCCTGGCCCGGCATGCGGCGCTCTACCGTCCGGTGCGGGAGGAGGCCTGGCGGGGGGCGACGCTGCGTCCGGCCGCGCCGGACTGGGTACGGGTGCCCGACAGTGCGGGGGACGCCGTCCGCGCGCTGAACGCGGCCGGCGTGCCGGCCGCCGCGTGGATCGTGCTCACCCATGACTCCCGGCTGGGCACGGAGTTCCCTCAGTACGCCGTGCGCAACTGCTTCGGCGAGAGCTACCCGTGGGCGCTGTGCCCGTCCCGGCCGGAGGTCCGGGCGTACGCGGCGAGGCTGACCGCGGAGTGCCTGGCGGGGCTCGACCTCGCGTCGGTGGTCCTCGAAGCCTGTGGTCAGCTCGGCGCGGTGCACCAGCACCAGCACGAGAAGACCGACGGCGTCTGGTCGCCCGCGGTCGCACGGCTGCTGTCGGTGTGCTGCTGCACGGCCTGCGCGCAGGGCTGGGCGGAGTCGGGGGACGGGTCGGGCGCGGGGGACGGGTCCGGTGCGAGTGCCGAGGAGGTCCGTGGTGCTCTGCGGGCCGAGGTACGTCGTCTGGTGGACGGCGCCGATCTGTCGGCCACCGAGGACCGGTTGCCCGCCGGACTGCGGGCCACCCTCCTCGACACCCGGCAGCGGGGCACCGACCGGCTACGGCGCGAGGTGCTCGCCGCGATCCGGCCGGGCATCAGGGTCGCCCTGCACGGATCGGTCGACTCCTGGGCGACCGGGGCGCTCCCCGGTCTGACCCCGGACGCGGCCTCGGAGGTCGATGTGGTGGTGCTGCCGAACTGGGTGCCGGGCCGGGCCGGTGTGGACGCCGTCGCGGCGGCCCGTCGGCAGCTTCCGGCCGGGGTGGAGGTCGGCAGCTACGTCACCGCGGTCGCGGCCGACCCGGTCCCCGGCATGAAGGCCCACGTCGCGGAACTGGCCGGGGCGGGCGCCGGTGAACTGCACCTCTACCACCTGGGATTGGCGGGCCCCGGCCGTCAGTCAGAGCTGTACGCCGCCACGGGTGCGGCCCGTACGGGGTCAGGCCAGTGAAGCGGCGTGGGTGGGGTTGATGGCGTGCTGGAGCGGCCGGCCCTCGGTGAAGCGGCGGAGTTCGTCGAGCACGAGCAGTCCGAGGCGGTGGCGTTCGGCGCCCATCGCGCCGCCGAGGTGGGGCGTCAGAACAACGTTGGGAAGGTCGAACAGTGGCGAGTCGTGGGCGGGAGGCTCCGGGTGTGTGACATCGAGTACGGCGGTGAGGTCGGGCCTGGCGCGCAGCACCTGCGCCGCGGCCGGCTCGTCGATGAGCGCGCCCCGCGCGGTGTTGATGAGCGTCGCGCCCTGTCCCAGGGAGTTCAGCAGTCGCGCCCCGACCGTGCCGCGGGTCTCGGGCAGGAGCGGAGCGTGGAGGCTGACGACGTGGCAGGTGGCGAAGAGTTCCTCGATGCCGATGAGCTGTACACCCGCCTGCCGGGCGGTCTCCGGGGAGGCGACGGGGTCGGTGGCGTACACCTCGACGTCGAAGCGGGCCAGGTGGGCCGCGACGAGCCTGCCGATGTGGCCGAGCCCCAGCAGGCCCACTCGCGAACGGTAGGCGCCGGGGACCGCGACGTTGTGCGGGAAGTGGCGGCTGCTCGTCACTTCCCGGGCGATGCGGTGCACCTGCTTCAGCCCGAGGAGGACCTGGGCGAGGGTGAACTCCGCCACCGGGACGGCGTTGGCCGAGGCCGCGGAGACGATCGGTATGCCGCGCTCCCAGAAGGCGGGCGTGGTCAGGTGCCGGACGGACCCGGCCGCGACGAGGACCGCCCGCAGTCGCGGGGCGTGCCCCAGCAGGGCGGCGTCCAGGACGGGTGCGCCCCAGCCCGTGAGAAGGATGTCGACCCCGCTCAGCGCGGAGGGGTCCGCGTCGAGCTGCTGCCGGGTGACGGGCGGGCCCTGCCAGTGCACCAGCCGGTCGATCCCGTCCAGTACCTCGGGCGGATAGACGTCCGCCCGGCGTTCCTCCTCCATGACCAGCAGGGCTGTCGGTACGGTGGCCGGCTCGTTCATGTCGAGTTCTCTCCTCTGGTGTCGCCGACCGGGGTGGCTTGTTCAGCACCTGCGCCAGGCGGCTCGCACGGACCATACATCGGATCACTGGGATGTCATCGGGCGCAGAACGAAGGTCTGGCGCTCGTCGATCGGCCCACGAACGCGGTGATCTGCACCCACTTCGGGGCAGTGAGGTTGTCACCGTGAGCGAGTTAACCACCCCTTAATCAGGGGATATTAACTGATTTATGAAGGGGTTCAATCCCCCACCGACTCGACCTCCTGCCACGCGCAGGAGCGCGCGTCCATCGGGACTTACCGGCCGGGAATATTCATATTCATCGGACTATTGACCGCTGATTCGGACACCGTTACCGTCCGAGCAAGCGCTTTCTAGGCCAATTGGGCAACAGCGAAACGGGAGTTGTCATGCAGAGATCGCGATGGATCGGTGCGGGTTTTCTCGCCTCGGCACTGGTCCTCACCAGCTGTACATCCGGGCCTGCGGGAGTGGGTGCCAAGCAGAACTCCAAAGCGACGCTGGAGCTCTGGACCAGGACCACACCGGGCGGACCCGGGGAGCAGGGAGCGCTCAAGCTCGCCAAGGCCTTCGAGAAGTCCACGGGCCACAAGGTCAAGGTCACGGCCATCTTCGACGACTTCGAGACCAAACTGCAGCAGCGGGCCGCGCAGAAGAACCTTCCCGACATCGTCATGAACGACGTGACGCAGATGGGGGCGATGCACAGCCAGGGCCTCCTCAGGGAGATCGAGCTGGGCAAGATCAAGAACAGCAAGGACGTCATCGGCCGCGGGCTGGACTCCGGCAAGACCATGGACGGCAAGCAGTACTCACTGCCGTACTCGGCGCAGGCGTCCGCCCTGCTCATCCGCAAGGACTGGCGGGAGAAGCTGAAGCTCGGCGTCCCGCAGACCTGGGACGAATTCGCCACGATGGCCAAGGCCTTCACCACCCAGGACCCCGACGGCGACGGCAAGCAGAACACCGCCGGCCTCGCCGCACCGCTCTCCACCAAGCGCGGCTACGCCTCCTGGTACTTCTCCAACTTCCTGTGGGCCGCGGGCGGGGACTTCATCACCGAGTCCGGCAAGGGCACCTACAAACCGGCGATGACCAGCAAGGCGTCCGTCGAGGCCATGCAGTGGTTCCGTGACCTCGGCTGCAAGGCCAAGGCGGTCCAGCCGGGTTCCGTGACCATGGACACCCCGCCGACCAACGAGACGTTCGAGGCGGGCAAGACCGGCATGTACGTCGTCGGCCCGTACCTGCTGTCGCGCTTCGACAAGAGCCTCGGCAAGGACAAGTACGAGGTCGTGCCGATGCCCAAGGGGCCCAAGGACGCCACGGTCCTCGCCGAGGGCGGTTCGGTCTATCTGATGGCCGGCTCCGAGAACCAGGCCGGTCAGGACGCCTTCGTCGACTTCGCCATCTCCGCCGAGGGCCAGAAGGTCTCCATGGAGGGTGAAACCGGCTTCGTCGTACAGCTCCCCGTCAACACGACGGTGAACATCTCCCAGGTCCGTCCCGACCCCCGCTGGGAGACGTACTCCAAGGCCTACCAGGACTCCGGGCGCTATGCGCCTTCCATCCCGAACTGGACCCCGGTGCGGCAGGCGACGGCGGACACCGTGAACGCGCTGATGGCCGACTGCGGCCTGGACATCGGGACCAAGCTCGGTGAGCTCGACAAGCAGCTCGCCGGCATTCTCAAGGAGCAGGGGATCGCCGCGTCATGAGTCTCGACCAGGCAGGGCCGGCCGCTCCCCCGGCGGCCGGCCCTGCCACCCGCACAGCGGGCCGCCGGGGCCCTCACGCCACCGGCCGCCGGAAGAACGGCCGCAGGTCGGGCCGGTGGTGGACGCCCTGGCTGTTCCTCGCTCCCGCCCTGCTGCTCTTCCTGTACTTCAAGTTCATCCCCATGTTCAGCGCACTGACCATGTCCTTCCAGGAGGTTCAGCCCTACCTGGGAAACAAGTGGGTCGGTACCGAGAACTACGCCACGGTGCTCCAGTCCCTCGGTTTCCGCGAGGCCGCGTGGCACACCGTCGTCCTCGCCGCCGGACAGACGGCCGGCTCGATGGCTCTGGGACTCGCTCTCGCACTGCTGCTGGAAGGGCAGAGCCGCCGGTTGGGCTTCGTGCGCTCCGCGGTGTTCCTGCCGGTGGTGGTGCCCATAGCGGTCGTCGCCGAACTGTGGCGGATCATGTACCACCCGACCGGGGACGGGATGCTCAACTCCCTGCTCGGTCTGGTGGGGTTCGGCCCCTCGGGGTTCATCAACGACCCCGACTCGTCGATGGCCTCGATCATGGTCACCGGCATCTGGCGGGGCGCCCCCTACGACATGATGATCTTCCTCGCCGGTCTGACGAGCGTGGACCGCGGTCTGTACGAGGCCGCCAAGGTCGACGGCGCGTCCAGGCTGCAGCGGGTGTGGTACGTGACGGTGCCCGGGCTGCGCTCGGTGTTCTCGATCCTGTTCATCCTCGCCGCGATCCGCGGACTGCGGGTGTTCACCGAGGTGTTCCTGCTGACCAACGGAGGGCCTGACGGCTCCACCGAGGTCGTCATGACCCTCATCTACAAGCTCGGCCTGGAGCAGAACCGGCTCGGCGTCGGCGCGGCGGGAGCCGTCCTGCTGTTCGTCGCGACGCTGATCCTGACCGTCGTCGTCCAACTGCTGCGGCGGAGGGAAAGCAAATGAGCGTGTCGACCGAGACCGCGCTGGGCCTGACCGAGAGCCGCAGCGTCGGCGGACGGATCCTGAAGGCCGTCATCTACCTGCTGGCCCTGGTCGTTTTCGGCGGGCCGCTGCTGGCGCTGCTCGTCAGCGCCTTCGGTGACGTCAAGGACCCGACCCAGCTGAGTGTGATCCCCTCCGGTTTCACCCTGGACAACTTCAAGATCGCTTTCGACCAGGGCGTGCTCACGTACCTGCTGAACTCGTTCTTCGTGGTCGGCTTCGGGCTGCTGCTCCAGGTGGCCGTGTCGGTGCTGGCCGGGTACGCACTGGCCAGGAAGGTCTTTCCCGGGATGACGCTGGTGCTCGTCGCCGTCCTGGCGACGCTGATGCTTCCCGAGGAGATCCTGGCCCTCCCGCTGTCGCTGATCCTCGCCGACCTGCCGGTCCTGCACTTCAACCTGATCGGCACCCTGGCCGGAATGATCGTCCCGCTGGGCGCCTGGGGATTCTCCATCCTGGTGATGACCGAGTTCATGAAGGACGTGCCCCGGGAGCTGGAGGAAGCGGCCCGCATCGACGGGGCCGGCGACCTGCGGATCTTCTTCCAGATCATCATGCCGATGTGCAAGCCCGCCCTGGGTGTCATCGGGGTCTTCGGCTTCACCATGATCTGGGACCAGTACCTGCTGCCCCTCCTGGTCTCCACCGAGGCTTCCTCCTACACGCTGCCGCTGGCACTGCGGACACTGCGGATCGACCCCGACGTCACCCCGGGCGTGGTGCTGGCCGCAGCGCTGCTGGCGCTGCTGCCCTCCGTGGTCGTCTTCCTGTTCTTCCAGCGCTCCTTCGTCAGTGGTCTGTCCTCCGGCGCTCTGAAGGGCTGACCCCGCAGCCGCGGCGGGCGTCCCCCGCGCCCGGACCGGACCTGAAGGGCACCCGGCTCACGACCGGTCCCGTGAAGCGTTCACGTACCCCCTCCCCCGCACCAGGCGGCCCTCCGGCGCACCGCATCCGCACCTGCCGGCCGCTGACAAGGAGCAATTCCCGATGACCCCGCACACTCCCCCGGCCCACCCGTCCGAGACTCCGGCCGCCGAAGTGGCCCCGGACACTGCCTGGTTCACCTCCGCACGGTTCGGCATGTTCGTCCACTGGGGCCTCTACTCCCTCGCCGCACGGCACGAGTGGGTCAAGAACCGGGAGGAACTGACCGACGAGCAGTACCAGGTCTACTTCGACCACTTCGACCCCGACCGCTACGACCCGGTCGCGTGGGCCAGGGCCGCCAAGGCAGCGGGGATGCGGTACGTCGTCCTGACCGCCAAGCACCACGACGGCTTCTGCCTGTGGGACAGCGCCCTCACCGAGTACAAGGTCACCAACACCCCGCACGGCCGCGACCTGGTCGGTCCGTTCGTCGAGGCGTGCCGCGCCGAAGGACTCAAGGTGGGCCTCTACTACTCGCTGATCGACTGGCACCACCCGTCCTTCCCGGTGGACGGCACCCATCCGCAGCGGGACGACGAGGAGTTCAAGGCCGCGCACGCCGACCGGGACATCCGTGACTACCAGCGCTATCTGCACGGCCAGGTACGCGAGTTGCTGACGTCGTTCGGACGTGTCGACTACCTCTTCTTCGACTTCTCGTACGCCGGGCGCAGCTGGTGGGGCGGCAAGGGGCCGGACGACTGGGACTCCGCGACGCTCCTCAAGATGATCCGTGAACTCCAGCCGCACGTACTCGTCAACGACCGGACCGGCCTGCCCGGCGACTTCGTCACCCCCGAGCAGTACCAGCCCTCGGGGCCGATGACCCAGGACGGGCGTCCGGTGCTCTGGGAGGCCTGCCAGACGCTCAACGGGAGCTGGGGTTACGACCGCGACAACCTCGACCACAAGAGCGCCGACCTGTTGATCCGGATGCTCGTCGACGGAGTCTCCAAGGGCGGCAATCTGCTGCTCAACGTGGGCCCCACCGGCCGGGGGCAACTGGACCCGCGCGACTCCGCCATCCTCAGGGAGATCGGCCGGTGGACGGAGCTGCACGGGAGGTCGGTACGCGGCTGCGGCCCGTCCCCGTACACCGCCCCCTCCGAGTGCCGGTACACCCAGCGCGGCGACCGGCTCTATGTCCATCTGTTCGCCTGGCCGCTGCGTCATCTGCATCTGCCGGGCCTCGCCGGCAAGGTGCGGTACGCCCAGTTGCTGAACGACGCGTCCGAGATCGTCCAGGTCCACATCGACCCCGACCGGCCCGCGGTCAACACCGAGATGGGCGGGCAGCCGGCCGGAACGCTCACCCTCCAGATCCCGGTACGACGCCCCGACACCCCCGTACCCGTCATCGAACTGTTCCTGAGCACCTCGGCCGACCGGGCCGACGGCTGAACCGGACCCCGGCCCACCATTTCGGTCCACCACTCCACGGAGGCATCATGCAACGCCGCACGTTCCTCATAGGCACCGCGACAGGGGTGGCACTGGCCGCCACCTCCGTCGCAGGACCGCCGGCCGCGAACGCGACGGCCAGGCCGGCGACCGTCAGTTCGCTTCAGGAGCTCCAGGCCGCGATCGACCGGGCCCGCCCCGGCGACCGGATCCTCGTCGCCGACGGCACGTACACCGTCCCGTCGGGCCGCCCGCTGACCGTCCGCAACAAGCAGGGCACCGGGCACGCACCCATCGTCATCGCCGCCCGTACCCCCGGTGGAGTCGTACTGAACGGCGAGCAGAGCTTCGTCCTCGAAGCCTCCCGCCACATCACCCTCAGCGGCTTCTCCTTCCGCCAGAGCAGCACCCTGGACGTCCCCCCTGACTGCTCACACATCCGCCTCACCCGCAACGACTTCCAACTGGCCGACATCGAGGGCCTGCACTGGGTGATGGTGCGCGCGGACGACAGCGAGGTCGACCACAACCACTTCCACGGCAAGAGCACGCTGGGCATCTACCTCGGTATCGAGGGCGCGGGCGAGAGGGAGATGGCCCAGCGCGTGCACGTGCACCGCAACCACTTCTCCGACCACAGCTTCGCCGGGTCCAACGGCGGGGAGCCGATCCGCCTCGGTGTCAGCCCCCGGGCGCTGTCCCGTGCCGGTGCGGTCGTGGAGTACAACCTGTTCGAGCGGTGCGACGGCGACCCCGAGGCGATCTCGGTGAAGTCCTCCGGCAACACCGTCCGGTACAACACCTTCCGTGACAGCTTCGGCGGCATCGTGCTCAGGCACGGCAACCGCAACCGGGTGGAGGGCAACTACCTGCTCGACGGCACGGAGGGCCTGCGGATCTACGGCAACGACCATGTGATCGTCAACAACTACCTCAGCGGTCTTTCCGGCCGTGCCCTGGTGATCGGCAGCGGTTCCGAGCGTGACCACCTGCCCGACGAGTCGCCCGAAGCGCGCCGCGGCAACGACGCCGCCGACCGGGTCGTCATCGCGTACAACACCCTGTTGAACAACGGGGGCACGCTCTTTGGAGAGGCCCAGCGCCCGCACGAGCCGCGGGACGTCACCGTTGCCGACAACCTGTTCGTCGCGGACGTCGGCCAACTGGTCGCGATGGCGAACACCGTACGTTTCACCTGGTCGGGCAACCTCCTGTGGGGCGCCGCCGGCGACGGCAACATCCCGACCGGCGGCGGCACCCGCACGGATCCGAAGCTGGTGACGGGCCCGGACGGTGTCGCCCGGCTCGCCGCCGACAGCCCGGCGATCAACTCAGGCACGCTCCGGTGGCCGCCCGTAACCCACGACATCGACGGCCAACCACGCGGCCGGGCCCGGGACGTGGGGGCGGACGAATACTCCCGCCGGGCACCGAGGCGCGGCCCCCTGTCCCCCGCGGACGTCGGTCCGCGGGCCCGCTGAGCACACCCGCCCGCAGGTTGAGCGCGCCCTTGCGCAGGCGGGGCGCGCCCTCGCGCAGGCCGACCGAGCGCACCCGTCCGCATCCCGGCGGGCCCAGGGCCCGCCGGTACCTTCCCGTCCCCCAACAGGAGGCACCATGCAACGACGCACGTTCCTCAAAAGCACCGCGGTGGCCGCACTCACCGCCGTACCCCTCGCCACCTCACTGACCGGAAACGCATCGGCGGCCGACATACCGGTCTCCTCCCTGGCGCAGCTCCAGAGCGCGATCAACGCCGCCGTACCCGGCGACCGGATCGTCGTCGCGGACGGCACCTACACCGTGCCGTCGGGCGGCGCGATCAACGTTTCCGGCAAGCACGGCACCAGCGACCAGCAGATCACGATCGTCGCGAAGACCCGTGGCGGCGTCGTGCTGCGCGGCGGCAACAGCTTCGTCTTCAGCAATTCGAGCGACATCACGGTCAGTGGCTTCGCCTTCCGCCAGAGCACCACGATGGACATCCCGGCGAACTGCTCGTCCATCCGGCTGACCCGCAACGACTTCCAGTTCGCGGACGACGGTGACGCGGACTGGCTCGTCGTACGGGCAAACGGCATGAAGGTCGACAGGAACCACTTCCACGACAAGACCACCATCGGCCTCTTCCTCATCCTCGACGGTTCCAGCGCAACCGGCATCGCCCAGGACCTGTACGTCTTCAAGAACCACTTCTCCGACCACAGCTTCTCGGGGGAGAACGGCGGCGAGCCGATCCGGCTCGGGGCCAGTAACTGGGCGCTGTCCGACTCCAAGGCGAAGGTCGAGTACAACCTGTTCGAGCGCTGCGACGGCGATCCCGAAGCCATCTCGGTGAAGTCCTCCGCCAACACCGTCCGGTACAACACCGTCCGCGACAGCCTCGGCGGAATCGTGCTCAGGCACGGCAACCGCAACCGGGTGGAGGGCAACTACCTGCTCGACGGCAAGGACGGCATACGCCTTTACGGAAACGACCACATCATCGTCAACAACTACGTCAGCGGTCTTTCGGGCACCGCGATGGTTGTCGGCAGCGGTTCCACTCGTGACCACAACCCGGATGAGACAAAGGAGGAGAGAAGGGGGAACGATGCCTGCGACCGCGTGGTGATCGTGCACAACTCCCTGCTCAACAACGCCAAAACGCTGGAGGGTGAGACCCGGACGTACGCGCCGCAGAACGTGGTCGTCGCCGACAACCTGCTGGTCGGCACCTCCGGCAACCTCGTCGCGATGGGGGCCACCTCCGGCTTCACCTGGCAGACCAACATGCTGTGGGGCAGTGCTGCCAACGGCAACATCCCCTCCGGAGGCTTCACCCGGGCCGACCCCAAGCTCGTCCAGGGCCAGGACGGGGTGCTGCGACTGTCGTCGGGAAGCCCGGCGATCGGCGCCGCCACGCTGAGCAGCACGGCCGTGGCCGATGACATCGACGGCGACCCGCGCGGCAGCGCGCGCGACATCGGCGCCGACGAGTACGCGACCGCACCCGCTCTCCGGCACCCGCTCACCGCCGCGGACGTGGGCCCGAACGCAGCGTGAGAGGCAACCGGGGGCGGGGCGAGGACGGCCCGATCCGTTCGCCCCGCCCCCGGTGGGAGCAACCAGAAGCTTTCGCAGCACAGCAGGACAGCAGGACAACGGCAGGAAGGCAGTGGAGTGACCGAGGAAGTGACCGGAGAGAAGGGGCACAGCGTGGCGGACGACGCCCCGAACCGTCCACCGGCCGGGCCCGACGCCGGTGCGACCAGGCTCGGCCTGTGCTCGGTCACCTTCCGTCGGCTGCCCGCCGCCGAGGTCGCGAGGTACGCCGCCGACGCGGGCCTGGAGGTGGTCGAGTGGGGAGCGGACGTACACGCGCCGCCGGCTGATCCCGGCACCGTGCGCGCGGTCCGCGAGGTCTCCGACCGGTACGGCCTCACCTGTTGTTCGTACGGCTCCTACTTCCGCGCCACCCCGGGCGAACTGGCCGAATTCCCCGCGGTCGCGCGGGCCTCGGTGCTCCTCGGAGCGCCGCGGGTACGGGTCTGGGCGGGCAGTACCGGCTCGCGGGACACCTCGCCCGACGAGCGGCGCACCACCGTGGCCGGACTGCGGGAGGCGTGCCGGATCGCCGCGGACCACGGGCTGGAGCTCGCCCCGGAGTTCCATTCGAAAACGCTCACCGACACCGTCGCCTCGACGTCGCGGTTGCTGGACGAGGTGGGCGCGGACAACTTCGGCAGCTACTGGCAGCCGCCGCTCGACGCCCCCGACGAGGAGGCGCTGGCGGGGCTTGCCGAACTCGGCGACCGGGTCTTGGCCGTGCACGCCTTCTCCTGGTGGCCGGGCAACAGCCGGCTGCCGCTGGCCGCTCGCGAGGACCTGTGGACCGCCGCGTTCCGGCAGCTGAACGGCCGGGGCATCGAGGCGCTGCTGGAATTCGTGCCCGGCGACGACCCCTCCGTACTGGGGCGCGAGGCCGCGACGCTGCGGCGCGCGGCAGCGCAACGACCCGTGCATCAGCGGTAGTTGACCCCCAGGCGCTGAAGCCTCAGGTTCTGAAGCCCCAGGTTCTGAAGGAAGACGGCATGTACCTCAAGGAAGACGACACGCTCCTGTTCATCGGTGACTCCATCACCGACGCGGGCCGCGACCGGGCGGATGCCACCTCGCTCGGCAACGGATACGTCCACGCGATCGCGCAGAGCCTGCGTGACAGGGCGAACAACGGGCCCGGCGGTATCCCGGGCCCCTCCCCACGGGTCATCAACAAGGGGCTCAACGGCAATCGGGTGTACGACCTCGAATCCCGTTGGGCCACCGACGTCACCGAACTGCGACCCACCGTGCTCACGGTCAAGATCGGCATCAACGACACCTGGCGGCGCTACGACCGCCAACTCCCCAGCCCTGTAGCCGAGTTCGAAGCATGTCTCGACCGCCTGCTGGCGGACGCCGCACGGACCCTCGCCGCCCGGCTGGTCGTCATCACCCCGTTCCTGCTTCCGGTCACCCCGGAGCAGGAGAGCTGGTTCGACGACCTGTTGCCCCGCAGGGACGCCGTCCTGCGTGCGGCCGCGGGCAACGGGGCTCAGGTGGTCCGCGCGGACCTGGTGCTGACTCGCGCGGCACGGGACCGGGAGGCCGCCCGGCTGGCCCCGGACGGCGTCCACCCGAGCCCGCTCGGCCACCGGCTGATCGCCGACGCCTGGCTCGCCGGGGCCGGGGCTCTTTAGGGGGCTGCTACGACGGGTCCAGGTGCGGTCGGCGCAGTCAGGTGCGGGAAGCGCAGTTCCGTGCGGCTGTGGCGGGTTTCGCCGGGGCGCAGGACGGTGCTGGGCCAGTCGGGCCGGTTCGGTGAATCGGGGAGGTGCTGGGTCTCCAGGCAGACGGAGCCGTGCCGGTGGTGGGGGCGGCCGTCGCCGTCGGTGTGGGAGCCGTCGAGCTGGTTGGCGGTGTAGACCTGGATGCCGGGTTCGGTCGTCCAGACCTCCAGGACGCGGGCGGCGTGCGGGGCGGTGAGGCGGGCGGCACGGCGCAGGGCGGCGCCGGTGTCCCGCACGATCCAGCAGTGGTCGAGGCCGCCGACTTCGCGGAGTTGGGCGTCGTCGACGGCGAGGCGGTCGCGCAGCGGGGTCGATTGGGTGAGGTCGAACGGGGTGTCGTGGACCTCGGTCTGCGGGCCCAGCGGAATGCCTTCGCCGTCCACCGGGAGGTAGCTGTCGGCGTCGACCTGGAGGCGGTGTCCGAGGATGTCGGCGTCGCCGGCCAGATCGAAGTAGGCGTGGTTGGTGAGGTTGACGACGGTGGGGCGGTCGGTGACGGAGGTGTAGTCGAGGGCCAGGGTTCCGGTGGTGTCCAGGGTGTAGGTAACGGTGGTGTCCAGGGCGCCGGGGAATCCCATGTCGCCGTGCGGGCTGTGCAGGGACAGCCGGACGGACACGCTGTCGTCGGTGCGTTCGGGGGTCGCGTCCCAGACGCGGGCGTGGAAGCCGTCGGGGCCTCCGTGCAGGGCGTGCCCGTGGTCGTTGGCGGGGATGTGGTGCTCGGTCCCGTTCAGGGTGAAGCGGCCGTGGGCGATGCGGTTGGCGTAGCGGCCGATGACGGAGCCGAAGTAGGGGTGCTCGGCCGTGTAGTGGCCGAGGGTGGGCAGGGAGCGGACCACGGAGGCGGCGGCACCGTTGGTGTCGGGCACGGTGAGGCGGTGGAGGGTCGCTCCGTAGGTCAGTACCTCGGCCAGGACCCCCGTACCGCTGTCGAGGGTCCACAGGTCGGCCTGCGTACCGCGGACGGATCCGAAGGGGGTGTGGTGCACGGTGGGGCGGGGCATCAGAGGTCCTCGGCGGGGTCGGCGCCGGTCTGCGGCGCGGTGGATTCGCGGACGACGAGGCGGTATCCGGGGCGGGGGCGGCGCGGCTCGGGAAGGGCTTTGCCGGAGAGCCGTTCGACCAGGCTGTCGACGGCGAGCCGGGCGATGGCCTCCTTGTCGGGGGCGATGGTGGTGAGAGTGGTGGTGGTGAAGCGGCACTCCTCGATGTCGTCGAAGCCGACGACGGCGACGTCCTCGGGGATGCGCAGTCCGCGTGCGGTGAGGGTGCGCATGGCGCCGATCGCGATGAGGTCGTTGTAGGCGAAGACGGCATCGGGCCGCTCGCCCCGGTCCAGGAGTTCGCGCATTCCGGCGGCGCCGTCCTCGCGGCCGTAGCCGTCGGTGACCACGACCAGGGATTCGTCCGGGGTGATCTGGGCAGCGAGGAGTTCCTCGCGCCAGCCCCGCAGGCGCAGGTGGGCGGGCTGGCGTTCACGGCCGGTGCGTGAGCCGAGGAAGGCGATGCGGCGGTGGCCGAGGCCCACGAGGTGGGCGACCGCGCTGCGGGCCGCCGCCACGTTGTCGATGGCGATGTGGTCGTACGGGGCCTCGTACTCGCGCTCGCCCAGCAGGACCAGGGGCGCGGTCTCGGTGCGCGCCATCAGGTCCTCGGTCTCCAGGTGGATGGGGCTGAGGATGAGCCCGTCGATCACATGGGACCTGAATCCCTGGCTGACCAGGAGTTCCTTCTCGCGCAGGCCGGCGGTGTGGTCGACCAGGACGGTGTAGTCGTAGCGGGCTGCCGCGTCGACGACCGCACCGGCCAGCTCGGCGAAGTACGGGTTGCCGAACTCGGGGACGGCGAGGGCGATGATGCCGGTGCGGCCCTTGCGGAGGTGGCGGGCGGTCAGGTTCGGCCGGTAGCCGAGTTCGTCGATCGCCTGCTGCACCTTGGTCCGCATGGCGGGGGTGACGTGCTGATAGTTGTTCACCACGTTGGACACGGTCTTGATGGACACGCCCGCCCGTTGCGCAACGTCCTTGAGGCTGACGCCCACGGCACTCCTTGGTTCGGCTGGACTCGTTGGAACTACTGCTGCTCTGTGGTGCAGGCGTGGTCAGGTGCTGCGTCGGCTGCGGGCCAGATAGCGCTGCGCGACCACCACCACGATAAGGAAGCCACCGCTGACCACGGACTGGTAGGAGGAGTTGAGCGAGCCGATCTGGTTGATCAGGTTCTGGATGACGGCCAGCAGCAGAACTCCCCAGAGGGTGCCGCTGATCGAGCCCGCGCCGCCGATCAGGAGGGTGCCGCCGATGACGACCGCGGAGATCGCGTCGAGTTCCATGCCGACACCGACGATGGTGACGCCGGAGGACAGCCTGGCGGCGTTGAGCGCTCCGGCGAGTCCGGCCAGCAGGCCGCTGAGCGTGTAGACGAGGATCTTCGTACGGGCGACGGGCAGGCCCATCAGGATGGCCGCGTCGCTGCTGCCGCCCACGGCGAAGAGGGTCTGCCCGAACGAGGTGCGCTGCAGGACGAGGCCGCCGGCCCCGAAGAGCACGAGGGCGATCAGGATGGGGTACCCGAAGCCCCAGACGCTTCCCTGGCCGAGTGCGCCGAAGGCGGAGTCCTTGGGCACCAGATGGGTGGTGGCACCTTCGTCGGTGAGGGCGAGCAGCAGGCCGCGAGCACCGAGCAGGGTGGCGAGGGTGATGATGAACGGCGCCATGTTCCCTCGGGCGATCAGCAGCCCGTTGAGCAGGCCGATGCCGCCGCACACCACCAGGGGCAGCAGCAGCGCCGCGAAGAAGCCGTACTGCGAGGCCCAGGCGGCGAGTACACCGCCGAGGGCGAAGACCGAGCCGACCGACAGGTCGATGCCGCCGGTGATGATGACCAGGGTCATCCCGAGTGCGACCACGGCGAGGAAGGACGCCTGGATGGCGACGCCGCGGGCGTTGTCCAGGGAGGCGAAGGTCGGATAGACGAAGGAGGCGACGAGCACCACCGCGAGCAGGACCGCGAGGACGCCCTGGCGCTGGAGGAGTTCGGCGGCACGGGCACGGCCGGTCCGTTCGAGACCGGCGGCCGGGGGCGGGGGCGCCGTCGGCTTGTCCATGAGTGAGGTGGGGGCAGAGGTTCGGTTCATCGGGACCGGCGCTCCCGGGCGACGTAGACGGCGGCGATGATGATGGCCGCCTGGGCGATCTGGGCGGTGGAGTCCGGCAGGTCGTGTTTGACGAGCGTGGCGCGCAGCAGCTGCATCAGCAGGGCTCCGGCCACGGTGCCGAGGACGCGGACGGAACCTCCGTTGAGGGGGGTGCCGCCGACGACGACCGCCGTGATGGCGGAGAGTTCCATGAGGGTGCCGAGCGAGGACGGGTCGCTGGCGGTGAGCCGGGCCGTGGCGAGGATGCCGGCGAGCGCGGCGAGTACCCCGCAGAGGATATAGACGCCGATCAGGACCCTTTTGACGGGCAGTCCGGCGAGCACGGCGGCGGGGCGGTTGCCTCCGACGGCGACGATCTGGCGGCCGAAGGTGGTGCGCTGCACCAGGAAGGCGACCGCGAGGGCCAGTACCCCGGCGATCAGGACGACGAGCGGAATCCCGAGGAAGGAGCCGGTGCCCAGCGCCAGCAGGTCGGGGTTGACGATCTGCTTGAGCTGGCCGTCGGCCATGACCAGGGCGATCCCGCGCCCTCCGACGAACAGGGCGAGGGTCGCCACGATGGGTTGCAGCCCGACGAGGGAGACCAGGGTGCCGTTGACCGCTCCGACCACGGCGCCCGCCAGGAGGGCGATGAGGAGGGCGGGCACCAGCCCGTACCCGAGGTAGAGCGGCAGGAACGCGGCGGCGAGCGCCATGGTCGAGCCGACGGACAGGTCCACGCCCTCGGTGCCGATGACCAGGGCCATACCGAGGGCGACGATGACGATGGGGGCGACCTGGACGAGCTGGGTGCGGAAGTTGTCCGCGGTGAGGAAGTGGTCGGTGAACAGGGCGTTGAAGAGGAGTACCGCCGCGACGGCCACATAGACGCCGTACCGCTGGTACCAGACGGGATCACGCAGCCGGGCCAGCGGGCTCGCGGACTTCGGCGGGGTGTCGCCCTCGGCGGGTGGGGCAACTGTGGTCGTGGTCATCGGGAGTCCTCCTGTACGGCCGGGGCCGGGTGCTGCTCGGCCGGAGCCGTGTCCGCCGGGACGGTACTTTTCCCGGCAGGACCTTTCCCAGCGGGGGACGGGGCCGGTGCGGGGGCCGGGGCCGGGGTCGCGGCCGTGGTCGTGTCCGGCGGGTCCGGTGTGTGGTCGGCGAGGGCTGCGAGGAGGTGGTCCTCGGACACGTCGTCGCCCGCCAGTTCGCCCGCGACCGCTCCGCCGCGCAGGACGACGATGCGGTCGGCGCCCTCGATGAGCTCCTCGATGTCGGAGGAGATGAGCAGCACGGCCAGGCCTTCCCCGGCGAGGTCGTCGATGAGACTCTGCACCTCGGCCTTGGCGCCGACGTCGATGCCCCGGGTGGGTTCGTCGAGCAGCAGGACCTTGGGTTCCAGGCAGAGCCAGCGGGCGAGGAGGACCTTCTGCTGGTTGCCGCCGGAGAGTTCGCCGACCTTCTGCTCGGGGCTGGAGGCCTTGATCCGCAGGCGTTTCATGAAGATGTCGACGATCCGGTCCTGCCGGGCCCGGGAGACCACACCGGCCCGGGAGAGCCGGGGCAGGGCGGCGAGCACGATGTTCTCGCGCACCGAGAGGCCGGGGACGATCCCCTCGGCCTTGCGGTCCTCGGGCAGCAGACTGATGCCCGCGCGGATCGCGGCGGCGGGGGTGAGCCGCTTCAGCGGGGTCCCGTCGACACTGATCTCACCGGCGTCCAGGTGCAGCGCTCCGGACAGTGCCTTCGCCGTCTCGCTGCGGCCCGAGCCGAGAAGGCCTCCGAGGCCGAGCACCTCACCGGCGTACAACTCGACCGATATGTCGTGGAGTTGCAGGCGGCTGGTGAGACCGGTGGCGGTGAGTACGGGGGTGCGCGCCACCTCGTGGCCCTCGGCGGCGAAGCTGGTGACGCCCGAGCGGCGGACCTCGGCGAGGTCGCGGCCGAGCATCATGGAGACGAGCTGCATCCGGTCGAGGCCGGCGAGTTCTCCGGTGTGGATGTGCCGGCCGTCGCGCAGCACGGTGACCCGGTCGCAGATGCGGTAGAGCTCGTCCATGCGGTGGCTGACGTAGAGGACGGCGATGTTCTGGGCGCGGAGGCGTTCGATGACCCGGAAGAGGGTCTCCACCTCGCGCGGTTCCAGTGAGGAGGTCGGCTCGTCCATGATGACGACCTGGGCGTTGACGGACACCGCCCGCGCCAGCGCGACCATCTGCTGGGTGCCGATGCCGAGCGTGTGCAGCGGGCGGCGGGGGTCGGCGCGTACGCCGAAGTCGTCGAGCAGTGCGCCGGTCTCCCGGTGCATCCGGCCGAAGTCGATGAGACCGAGGCGGTTCTTCGGCTCGCGGCCCAGGAAGATGTTGCGCGCGACGCTCATCAGCGGGACCAGGTTGACCTCCTGGTAGATGGTGGAGATCCCGGCCTGCTGGGCGTCGAAGGGACGGGCGAACGTGCTGGGTTCTTGGGCCACTCGCAGCTCTCCCCCGTCCGGCCGGTAGACGCCGGTCAGCACCTTGATGAGGGTGGACTTGCCCGCACCGTTCTCCCCCACCAGTGCGTGGGTCTCCCCCGCACGCAGGGAGAACGTCACGTCGTCGAGGGCGACGACGCCGGGGAACCGTTTGCTCACCGAGCGGGCTTCGAGCACCGCGGAGGCGGTGGCCGCAGCCTCTGCGGGTGCCGGCGGTACTGCGTCGGGTGGTGCCATGGCTGGTCTTGGCCTTCCGTTTTCCAAGGGTGCGGGGCCGGGATCCGCCGTGGCGCGAGGTGCGCGCCACGGCGGCCGGAACGTGGGCTCCGGGAGCGGTCAGTACATGAGCAGTCGGTGCACGAGGGGTCGCAGCACGGGCGGTCGGTACGCGAGCGGTCAGTACGCCCCGCCGAGGGACTGCTTGGCGTTGCTGTCGTCGTAGGCCCGGTCGGTGATGATGACGTTCTCGGGGATGGACTCGCCGCCGTAGAACTTCTGGGCGGTCGCGAAGGCGAGCGGTCCGAAGCGCGGGTTGGACTCGATGACGGCGTTGTACTCGCCGTTGGCCAGGGCCTGGACGGCGTTGCGGGTGCCGTCGATCGAGACGATCTTGACGTCCTTGCCCGGCTTCTTGCCTGCGGCCTTCAGCGCGGTGACCGCGCCGAGGCCCATCTCATCGTTCTCGGCATAGACCGCGGTGATGTCGGGCTTGGACTGGATCAGCTGCTCCATGACCTGCTGGCCCTTGTCGCGGGCGAACTCGCCGGTCTGCTGGGCGACGATCTCCAGGCCCGGCGCCTTCGCCTTGACCTGGTCGACGAAGCCCTTGGTGCGGTCGGTGGTCACGTTGTTGCCCGAGGCGCCGAGGAGGATGGCCACCTTGCCCTTGCCGCCGGTCACCTTGATCATCGCGTCGGCGGCCCGCTTGCCCTGCTCGACGAAGTCGGAGCCCAGGAAGGCCACGTAGTCCTTGCATGCCTGGGAGTTGACCTTGCGGTCGATGGTGAGGACGGGCACCTTCTTCGCCGCCGCGGCCTTGAGCGCCGGCTCAAGGCCGTCGGAGTTCAGCGGCGCCACGATGAGGAACTGAGCACCCTGCGACAGCATGTCCTGGATGTCGCTGATCTGCTTGGACAGCTGGGACTGCGCGTTGGTGGTGAGCAGCTTCTTCACACCGATCTTGGCCGCCTCGTCCTTGATGGACTGGGTCTCGGCGATACGGAAGGGGTTCGCCTCCTTCTCCGACTGGGAGAAGCCGACCACCGCGCTCTTGAGGTCGATCTTGGGGGCGCCGTAGGTCTGCAGCGAGCAGCCGGGCCCGGACTGGGCCTCGGGGGTCTTGGCGGCCTGGGCTCCCTGGCTGCTGTCACCGCCCGCGTTGCTCGGGGTCTCCGACTTGGCGCAGCCGGAGACGGCCAGGGTCGCGGCGGCGAGCAGGCAGGCCGCGGCCAGGTGACGGGATCGACGCTGGATCATCATGCGCGGGACGCTCCTTGGCAAGGTGACGGCACACCGAACGGCGTGCGGTCGGGCAGGGCGGGGAGGGTGCTGCGGCCGCTCGGCGCACTGGGCGCCGCATTCCTCACGATTCCCACTGTGACGTGCGAGAACGGTGATCGTGGGGGCCGGTGCGGCCTCTCTGCGACCCGGGTTTACAACGTTATATAGGCGAGTTGGCGCAAGCGGCAAGGGAGTTGGCGCCGCGTTTTTCAAATCGTGTCGTCCGGCGCCCGCGGGCAGGGCGGAGCTCCCGGCGGCGCGGCCTTCGCGGTGCACCGCCGGGAGCGGGTGGGGCCGGACGGACGGCTCCCGGCCTGCCCCCGAGGGGCGTCCTCGGCCGAACCGCCGGACGGCTTACGGCTGTTCGCCGTCGTGCAGCGCGGTCACCTCCTGGTCGGTGAGCGCGTGGTCGTACGCCCTGACCTGGTCGACGGAGCCGTTCCAGAAGTCGGTGTTCCCGCCGGACCACTTGGCGCGGCCCACACTGAGCGCCCCGCTGCTGACATCGGCGGTACCGGCTGCCGCGGTCGAGGCGAGCTTTCCGTCGACGTACAGCTTGATGCTGTCGCCGCTGCGGACGCCCACCAGGTGGTACCAGCGGCCGAGTTCGGGCTTGATCTCCAGCCGGGCCCGGTGGGCGCCGGGCGTGGAGAAGGCGAACGCGCCCTGGCCGTACTGGAGATAGAAGGGATTCTCCCGGCGTCGGCCGTCCTGGCTGACGACCGTGGCGTAGTTGCCGGGAAGGGCGTCGAGCGTCGTCCAGGCGGAGATGGTGTAGTCGCCCGTCGTGTCGATGACCGGGCCGCTCGTCTCGGCGTACTGGCCGCCCCCGTTGAACTTGAGCGCCGAACCCTTCACCCCGGGTGTCCAGGTGGTACCGCCGGTGAGGGTGAGGTCCTTGTGACCGGGGCCGCTGTCGGCGGCCGTGGTGCCCTTGTTCTCGTCTAGGGACCAGGCGCCGCCGCCCTTGAGCTCGTCCCGTTCGCCCGCGGCGGCTCCGGCCGCGATCACCTCCCGGTTGATCTTCCGTACCGCGGCCGGGTCGACCTTGATCTCCCGGCGGTCGTACGTCCAGAGGCCGTTGAGCTCGTTCTCCAGGTCGGTCACCTGGGTGTAGATGGAGCCGGAGAGTTCGGCGCGGGCGGCGTCCAGGTAGTACGTGCGGGTGTTGTCGACGTACTTGGCGGTCAGGGCGGCCTTGTCCGCGACGCCGCTGTAGATGGCGGTGGGGGCGCCGGGCCACATGCGTCCCGGGATGCGCAGGGTGAAGCCGCCGTGTTCGCCGTCGATCGCGGCGCGGTGGTCCGGGAAGGCCGGGTCGGTGTTGTTGTAGTCGTGGTGGTCGATCACCTCACCCTTGCCCGAATCCCCCTTGGAGTTGCAGCAGTTGACACCGCTGTGGGCGTTGACCACCCGGGACGGGTCGGCCGCCTTGACCCGTTCGGCGATCCTTCCGGTCTCGGTGCGGTCCCACTCGCCCCAGCCCTCGTTGAAGACGATCCAGGCGCCGATCGAGGGGTGGCTGTGCAGCTGGCGCATCATCTCGGCCCCCTGGTCGACAAAGGCCTGGTGGCCCTCCTCGCCGGTGAGGTTGCCGGAGACGAAGTCCTGCCACACCAGGAGACCGAGCCGGTCGGCGTGGTAGTACCAGCGGTCGGATTCCACCTTGATGTGCTTGCGGACGGAGTTGAAGCCGAGGTCCTTCTGTGCCTTCAGGTCGAAGACGAGTGCCTGGTCGCTGGGCGCCGTGTTCAGTCCGTCGGGGTAGAAGCCCTGGTCGAGCTGGGCGAGGGAGAAGAACGGCTTCCCGTTGAGCACCAGCTTCTGGTAGCCGCCGACCTTCGCCACGGCGAAGGAGCGCATACCGAAGTAGCTCTTGACGGTGTCCTTGGAGCGGCCGTCCGCGAGGGTGACCTTCAGGTCGTAGAGGTACGGGTCGTCCGGCGTCCAGAGGTGCTGTCCGGCGACCGGGAGGCTCAGCTCGCTGCCGGCCGGTCCGGTGACGGTGCCGACGACCTTGCCCTTCTTGTCACGTGCGACGGCGGTGACACGGGCGGACTTCGAGGCGTGCTGCGAGGCGACCCGCACGGCGAGCCTGCCCTTGCCGATGTCCGGTGTGGTGGTCAGGGAGTCGACGGCCGCGGGGGCGACGGGCTCCATCCAGACGGTCTGCCAGATGCCGGAGGAGGCGGTGTAGAAGATGCCGCCGGGGTTCGGGGACTGCTTGCCGGTGGGCTGGTCGGCGCCCGTGGTGTCGGTGACCGCGACCATGATCTCCTGGGGGCCGCTGCCCTTGAGGGCGTCGGTGATGTCCGCGCTGAAGGCGGTGTAGCCGCCGGTGTGTTCGGCGACCTGCTTGCCGTTGACCCAGACCCGGGCGTGGTAGTCCACCGCGCCGAAGTTCAGCTTCAGGCGGCTCTCGTCGGACCGCTTGCCGACGGACCAGCTCCGGGGCACCGTCACGAGTTTGCGGTAGAGCATGTGGTCCTCGTGGCGTTCGAGTCCCGAGAGCTGGGACTCGACGGGGAAGGGGACGGTGATGCGTTCGGCGAGCGGCTTGCCGAAGACCGGCTGCTCACCGGCGGCGGCCTTCGCGAACTCCCACGGGCCGTTGAGGTTCTTCCAGTCGTCGCGGACCTGCTGCGGGCGGGGGTACTCGGGCAGCGGGTTCCTGCGGTCGAGCTTCTCGCCCCAGGGGGTGAGGAGGCGGTGCGTGGAGAGGTTCTTGGCCCTGCGGCTGAGCTCCGGGACGGTCTCGTCGCCGTTCTTCAGGCCGCCCTTGCCGTCGTACACGACCTTGACCTGCTGGCCCTTGAGGACGGCCGCGCCGAGGGTGACGAGAAGCGCCTTGCGGTTGCCGGGCATCCTGGCGACGGACTTGACGGGCATCGGCGTGGTGTCGGCCTCGACGCTGAGGTGGTCCTTCACCCCCTCGATGCCGCTGACCTCGTGGTCGAAGGACGCCTGCACCTTGAGGCCGTTCTCGGCGACGCCCAGCCCGATGGGGTAGACCTCGAAGTCGGCGGGCGGGGTGAAGGCGGACTCGGGCACGATCTGCTTGGTGAGCTTCGCGCTGGACCAGCGCAGGAACATATTGGCCCCGCCGATGTCCTGGAACATCTCCAGGCGGAACGTGTGCGGTTCACCGGCCTTCAGGGCGAGCGGCGCGCCGGTCTGTTCCTTGTCCCAGTCCGGCACCCAGTGGTCGATGACCGGCTTGTCGTCGATGAACAGCCTGAAGCCGTTGTCGCCGATGGCGGAGAAGGTGTAGTCACCGGTCTCGGGAGCCTCGATCTGCCCCGTCCAGCGGGCGGTCGTGTGCTCGGCCCTCCCGGTGGCCGACTCGAACGTGCCTGTCAGACCGGGGAAGTTGATGTCGGGGTCGAGCGCGGTGGCGCCGAGCTCGGCGAAGTCCCGGGCGCCGGGTGCCGACATGGAGAAGTACTCGCCCTTGAGGCCGTGCACCTCGGTGGCGGGGTCCTTGGCCGAGCGGTCCTGGGCGGAGCGGTCCACGTGCGCCAACGCCGGTGCGGTGGCGGCCGGTTCGGCGGGGGCCGGAGCAGCCGCGGCGGCGGCCGGGACCAGGGTGGCTCCGAGGGGAAGCAGCAGTGCCGCCGTGCAGGCGAATGCTCTCAGGAGCGTGCGGGGGCGGGCTGGATTTCGTGTCAAGGCATCGTCCTCGTCGAAGAAGCCGAAGTGCTCCGAACCGCGAAGCACTGCACATGGTCGAACATTCAGCCACAGCCTCAAACACCTGACAACGGTTGTGCACGCAGAATTTTCAACGATGGAAAATTTACTTCCGAGCCTCGGCTTCGAAGACCTGCTCGCCCTCGATGAAGGTCATCTTCACCTCGGTGGCGTGTACTTGAGTGATCGGCACCTCGAACGGGTTCTGGCCGACGACGACGAGATCGGCGAGCATGCCCCGTTCGATGCGCCCGACACGGTGCGCCATGCCCTCCTGGCGCGCGGAGTTGACCGTGAACAGATCGAAGGCCTCCTCCAGCGTGATGGCCTGAGACCCACCGAAGCTCTCGGTACCGCCGCCGGGCTCCTGCCGGGTGACGAGCGATTCGAGCGCCGCCCAAGGGTTCACCGACGGCACGACGCACCAGTCCGAACCTGCCACGACCAGGGCGCCGGAATCCAGCATCTCCCTTACCGGCCATGCGCGTTCGACCGCCTTGCGGCCGACGGCGGCCGTGATGTCGGAGCAGATGGGGGAAGGCCGCCACAGGTACGGGGAGACCTCGAAGGTCGCGCCGATCCGGGTGGCGCGGGCGATGTCGGCCTTCGTCACGAAGCTGCAGTGCCCCACGTTGTGCATCTGCGGGCTGTGTCCGTTGGCCGCACGGGCGGCTTCGATGGCGTCCAGTGCCGCCCTGGCCGCCGCGTCGCCGGCCGCGTGGAACTTGACGGTGATACCCATCCGGTCGAACCGGGTCACCAGTTGGTCGAGGGTCCGCGGCGCGATCGCCAGCATCCCGTGCCGCCCGGCCTCGCTGTCCCGTCCCGCCACGGTGTCCTGGTAGGGCTCGATCATGGCGGCCGTGTGGCTGTCGGTCGGGACCCCGTCGAGGAAGAGCTTCACGCAGTCGGGAGTGAGACGGCTGCTCGCGTACAGGTTCCGGGCGGCGATCACGTCCTCGCACCCGGGGTCGTGGGGGGACCACACCAGGCAGAGGCGCACCCGCTGCCTGACGGCTCCGCGGGCGGCGAGGGAGGTGTACGCCCGCAGTTCCGCCCGCGCCCCGGCGGTGAACCCGACCGCGGCTTCGGTGAACGAGGTGATCCCGTGGGAGAGCATTTCCCCCAGGGCCCACTCCAGGGCCGCCGCCACCTCGTCGTCGGCCGTCGCGGGGGTGGAGGCGGCGAGGTGCTCGGCGGCGGTCTCGCGCTGGATGCCGGTCGGGTTGCCCAGGGCGTCCCGCTCGAAGATGCCGCCGGGCGGGTCGGGGGTGCCGGGGCCGATTCCGGCGGCCCTCAGTGCCGCGCTGTTCGCCCAGGAGCTGTGTCCGCTGGTGTCCTCCAGGAGGACCGGAACGTCGGGTGAGACGGCATCGAGCATGGTCCGGTTCGGGACCGTTCCGAGCGCGGACGCGTCCCACTGGCCGCCGAGGACCCAGGCCCCGGGGGCGGCCCCGGACACGTGCTCGGCCACGATGCGCAGCGTGGCGGCCAGGCTCGACCCCTGCGGGACCTTGCAGCGGCGTTCGCGGACTCCGGCGTAGATCGGGTGCACATGCAGGTCGTGCAGTCCCGGCAGGACGGTGTCGCCGGCCAGGTCCACCACCCGGGTGTCCGGTCCGCGGCGTGCCAGCACCCCGGCCCTGCTGCCGACGGTGTCGATCACGCCGGCACGCACGGCGAGCCCCTCGGCCCAGCCGGACGGCGTCCTGACCCGCCCACCCACCAGAATCGTGTCCGCGTACGGCTCGGCCATGGCACTCCACCTCTCGCTCGACTGCTGGGAGCCTCAGTTGCTGGGAAGCCCGGCTCCCGGGAACCGCTGCCGCCGGGAACCCCTGCTGCCCGGGACCTCTGCTGCCGGGGAACCCCGCCTCAGCGGCGGTTGATGAATCCGGCGTCGACGGGCAGCGCCACACCGGTGATGTAGCGGGCTTCGTCAGAGGCCAGCCACAGGACGGCGTTGGACACGTCCGTCGCCGCGATGGTGCCCACCGGGAGGGCGTTCGGCGCCTGGCCGGAGAGCCTCGGATCCCGGGCGACGAACGCGACCATGGCGGGATCGGCCACCATGCGGGTGGCCACACCGGTGGGGTGCACGGAGTTCACCCTGATGCTGTAGGGGGCGAGGTTGTTGGCGTACGTACGCATCAGTCCGACCTGACCGTGCTTGGAGGCGGCATAGCCGAGGCCGCCGTTGCTGGACCCGCCGATGCCGACCAGTCCGGCCGTGGAGCTGACGATCACGATCGAGCCGCCGTCCCCGGCGGCGACCATCGACCGGATCGACACCTCGATGGTGTGGAAGGTGCCGGTGAGGTTGACGTCGATGGCGTCGTGCCAGGCCTCCAGCCTGTCCTCCCACAGCAGGGGGGCGATTCCGGCGTTGGCGACGACGATGTGGATCTGCCCGAACTCGGCGAGCCCCGCGTCGTACGCCTCCTGAAGGGCGTCCCGGTCGCGGACATCCGCCTGCCGCGCCACCACCCGGCGGCCCAGGGCCCGTACCTCCTCAACCACTTCGACCAGATCCTCGGGGGTCGACTGCGCGTAGGGCACGCTGTCGACGGACCGGCAGATGTCCACGATGACCAGGTCGGCCCCTTCCTCCGCCATCCGCCGGACGTGGCTCCGGCCGAGCCCGCCGGCGGCGCCGGTCACGAAGGCCACCTTTCCGTCGAGACGCCCCCGCGTGGGCCGAGCATTCTCGTATGGCATAGCGAAGCTCCTTGGGATGTGCCGGGCACGGGGGGCGTGCCCGGCACGGGCGGTGGTGTCCCGGCCGGCGGCGGTGGAGGTTACGCCGGTACGGCACGACAGGTCCGGCACGACCCGGGCCCGAACCGTTCGCGAAACTCCCGCCGTTCCGGTGTCGGCCCCGGCCCTGCGCATGTCGCATGGTTCCGGCGTACCGCAGGGATCAACGAACGTCACCACCCGAAATCGGCCCGCCAAGATCGGCGAGCGCCCGGATTCAGGGACCCGCGCAGACCAGCCTCGCTTCCTCTCGGGCGACTTCACCCGACCTCGCAGGCCGAAAAGCGGTGCCTCGAAGGCCGGTTCCCCTCAACCACGTACCGAATGGGGCGTACCACTGCGCGTCACCACTCAAGTTCCTATGCTGACAACGGAGTTGGCGACGACCTGGGGGGTCATGCCTGATGAAGGCAGCGAGCAAGGGAACCACAGTGTTAAAGACGGGGGTCAAGCGACTCCTGGGACGCGCGGGATTCGACATCGTGCGCAGCACCAACAACCGTGACGGCGTGGACGACTTCATTCCGTTCGAGGCGACGATGCGGGCGGCCAGGGCGGCCGGCCTGTCGGTGGGTGACCACATCGACGAGGTCATGAACGGGACGCCCGGTGCCACCCAGTCCACCATCGACGAACTGAGCGCGCTCGGCGTCTTCGCGGGCAGCCCGGAGACGGTGCTGGAGATCGGGCCGGGGTCCGGGCGGTACCTGGAGAAGACGCTGAAGGAGTGCTCACCGGGGCGTTACGAGATCTATGAGACGGCAGCGCCCTGGGCCAACTACCTGGTGGAGACCTTCGGCGTGGTCGCCCGTCCGACCGCGGGATCCTCTCTCGCCCCGACCCCGGACGCCAGCGTCGACCTGGTGCAGGCCCACAAGGTCTTCAACACCGTGACCTTCCTCTGTGCCGCCCGCTACTTCTTCGAGATGGCGCGCGTCGCGCGGCCCGGCGGCCGGATCGTCTTCGACGTGATGACGGAGACCTGCCTGGATCCGGCCGCGATGCGCACCTGGGCGACGGAGGGCGGCGAGGGGCACGGCTCCTTCCCGGCCGCGATGCCCCGCAGCGCCTGTGTGGATCTCTTCGCGTCCCTCGGCTGCGACCTGGAGGCCGGCTTCCCGGCACCCCTGGGCGTCGCCTCCACGGAGGTACTCGTCTTCACAAAGAGGACCTGATCCGAAGAGGATTCCGCGGCTGCCCCGCGGGCCCCGCCGACAGCCGTCGACGCGACCTGCGGGAAGGCCAACTCGCCCTGTACACAAAGCAGTTGAAGGCGGTCAACACAGGTCGCAAGATGCCTGTTTTTCGTCAGACAACTGCAGGCGAGCGCCGGTGTCCTGGCTCACCGTCAAAGCTCGGACACAAATTTCACACATCCTCTCTTCATCACGGCCCTGATGGTCTAGATTGACCGTGCTTCAGCTGTTCGAGCATGAACCGACCGCTAAGGATCCATAGGTCCCGTGCTTCGGACAGCGGGCAATCCGGCAGGACGTCTGAGTCCGCTGCCGCCGGGGTGGGGGTGTTCCAGTAACGCCGTAGTAGTGCGAGTTGTCTTACGCCGGGGGCGTGAGCGTCCCGGGTCAAGGAACGGTGCGGTGCGCGGGGGCGCAGGTCTCCCGCGTGGGAAAACGGTGCGGGGGCCGGGGGGCCTTCCGGGGGGGAGGAGCGGTGTTAGGCGAACGCGTCGAACCACTGGCGACCTGGGGGGTCCTGTGCAGCGAGGGGATTTAGTCCGCCCGTTTCCGTCTGCGCAGCAGCGCCTGACGAACGGGTCAATCAGCCGGCCGGCGAGCGACTGGGAGCAGCGGTACCGACGTACCGTCATCACCAGCGACACCTTGGCCACCGCCGTCGTAGTGATGGCAATCGGGAACTTCTTCGGAGCCAGAGACGCAGCCAACTGGCACGAGAAGTGGATCATTCTCGCCTTCTGCACCGAGCTGCTGGTGCTGGGCGCACTTGCGGTGAGCCGGTCGTGGGCGCCCGCCGTACTCGGTCAGGGTGCCGAGGAATTCCGTCGCCTCGGACGCTCCTTGTTCATGGCGACCGTCGTTCTGGCACTCGGCGGCATCGCCCTCACCTCGCGCAACATCAAACTCTGGATCTTCGTCGCGATCCCCGCGATCGCGCTCGTCACCATGACCACGCGGTACCTGCTCCGCCTCTGGCTGCACAAGCAGCGCAAGGAAGGGCGGTGTCTGCGTCCGGTGCTCGCTGCCGGAAGCCTGGACACCATGCGTGATCTGATCGCTCGCACCCGCAAGTTGCCGCATCTGGGCTGGCGGGTGGAGGCGGTGTGCACCACGGACGGTCTCGGGCTCGCCGGAGACCAGGTGGACGGCGTGCCGGTCGTCGGTCCGCTGACGGATGTCGCGGGCCATGTCCGCCGCGACGGTTACCGGGTCGTCGCGCTCACCCCGGATCCGCACTGGTCACCGGAGCGGTTGCAGCGGCTGGCCTGGAACCTCGAAGGCAGCGACGCCGAGATGATCGTGGCTCCCGTGCTGATGGAGGTGGCGGGCCCCCGGCTGCATGTCGACGCGGTGCTCGGGATTCCGCTGCTGCGGGTCAGCATGCCGACCTTCGCCGGCGGTCACCGGGTGATCAAGGAGGTGGCCGACCGGCTGGGTGCGGCGTTCCTGCTGCTGCTGTTCGCACCCTTGATGGTGGTCGTCGCGCTGCTCGTGCTGGTGGACAGCCGGGGCGGGGTGGTCTACCGCCAGCGCAGAGTCGGCAAGAGCGGCCGGGAGTTCACCATCTTCAAGTTCCGCACCATGGTGAGCGGGGCGCACGGGGCGCGGGCCGGGCTGGCCGCACTCGACGAGGGCGCCGGACTCCTGTTCAAGGTCCGCCGGGACCCGCGGGTGACCCGGGTGGGTGCCGTGCTCCGCCGGTACTCGATCGACGAGTTGCCGCAGCTCTTCAACGTACTGACCGGATCGATGTCGCTGGTGGGGCCGAGGCCTCCGCTGCCGGAGGAGTCCGCAGCGTACGGCCCGGACATCCGTCGGCGGCTGCTGGTCAAGCCCGGGCTCACCGGTCTCTGGCAGATCAGCGGGCGCAGCGATCTGCCGTGGGAGGAGGCGGTCCGCCTCGACCTGCGGTACGTGGAGGACTGGTCGCTCGCCCTGGACACGGTGATTTTGTGGAAGACCCTGCGGGCGGTGCTGCACGGACAGGGGGCGTACTGATGACCTGGCACGGGGGGCGTCGCGGGAACGGCGCGCGGAGGGCAGGCCGCAAGGGCCTGCCCGGGGGGAGGAACGGGATATGAGGATCAGCGTCTTAGGGCTCGGCTACGTGGGCTGTGTGTCGGCCGCGTGCCTGGCCGGTATGGGGCACGAGGTCATCGGGGTGGATGTCAACCAGGTGAAGGTCGACCTGGTCAATGACGGCAAGGCCCCGGTGGTCGAGGAGCGGATCGGAGAGCTCGTCGCCGAGGTCGTGCGGACGGGGGCGCTGCGCGCCACCGCCGACGTCCGCGAGGCGATCATGAACAGCGAGGTGTCGCTGATCTGCGTCGGTACGCCGTCGGAGCCCAACGGCAGCCTGTGCACCACCTACTTGGAGCGGGTCACCGAGCAGATCGGCGCCGCTCTGGCGGAGCGGGGCGGGCGGCACACCGTGGTGTTCCGCAGCACCATGCTGCCGGGCACCTGTCTGAATCTGTTGGTTCCGATCCTGGAGAAGGCCGTCGGCGGTATGGCCGGGGTGGATCTCGGAGTCGCGGTCAACCCGGAGTTCCTGCGCGAGGGCTCCAGCGTGCGGGACTTCTTCGACCCGCCCAAGACCGTCATCGGCGAACTCGACGAGGCGAGCGGCGATGTGGTGGCGGCGCTGTACGACAGCCTGCCCGGCGAGGTGTTCCGGGTGCCGATCCCGACGGCAGAGGCGATCAAGTACGCGGACAACGCGTTCCACGGCCTGAAGATCGGCTTCGCGAACGAACTCGGCGCTGTGTGCCAGGCGCTCGGCGTGGACTCGCACCAGGTGATGGATGTGTTCCTGGCCGACCGGAAGCTGAACATCAGCCCCGCCTATCTGCGGCCCGGCTTCGCCTTCGGCGGCTCCTGCCTGCCCAAGGACCTGCGCAGCCTGGTCCACGCGGCGCAGCGGGCCGACGTGTCGGTGCCGATCCTCTCCCATGTGCTGCCCTCCAACTCCGCGCATCTGCAACGTGCGGTGGAGCTGGTCGAGCGCACCGGCAAGCGGCGGGCGGGACTGTTCGGGCTGTCGTTCAAGCCCGGCACCGACGATCTGCGCGAGAGCCCGCTCGTCGAGCTGGCGGAGACGCTGCTGGGCAAGGGCTACGACCTGAAGATCTACGACGCGAACGTGAGCCTCTCCCGGCTGCTCGGCGCGAACCGCGAGTACATCGAGACCCGGCTGCCACACCTCGCGCAGCTCCTCGCGGACTCCGTCGAGGAGGTGCTCGACCATGCCGAGGTCTGCCTGGTCGGGACCAGGGACCCGGCCGTGCTGGCGGCGCTGCCGCACGGGGACGGCCCGGTGCTCATCGACCTCATCCATCTTCCCGACGCCGACGCGCGCCGGACCGAACCGGGGTACGTGGGCCTTGCTTGGTAACACATCGCACGACGGCACACCGCTCGAAGGCACACCGTATGAAGGCACCGCGATCGAAGGCACGGCAGGTGGTGAACGTCAGGTGAGGCGCGCGCTGATTCTGGTGGAGAACCTGTCGGTGCCCTTCGACCGGCGGGTGTGGCAGGAGTGCACGACGCTGCGCGACGCGGGGTGGGAGGTGCATGTCATCTGCCCGCGCGGGGAGAAGCGCGACACCGAACCGGAGGCGGTGATCGACGGGGTACGGATCCACCGCTACCCGTTGCGCGCGGCCACCGGTGGTCCGGCCGGCTATCTGCGGGAGTACGGGGCGGCGTTGTGGCACACTGCCCGCCTGGCCCGCAAGGTCGGCCCGGTCCATGTGGTGCACGCGTGCAATCCGCCCGACCTGCTGTTCCTGCCCGCGTTGCGGATGAAGCGGCTCGGGTCGCGGTTCGTCTTCGACCAGCACGACCTGGTGCCGGAGCTGTATCTGTCCCGGTTCGGCCGCGGCAAGGACCTGCTCTACCGCGCCGTGTGCGGGCTGGAACGGCTGACCTACCGGGCCGCGGACGTGGTGCTCGCCACCAACGAGAGCTACCGGGACGTCGCGGTGAGCCGTGGCGGCAAGCGGCCCGAGGAGGTCTTCGTGGTGCGCAGCGCCCCGCAGACCGACCGCTTCCAACCGGTGCCGCCCGAACCGGAGTTGAAGCGCGGCAAACCACATCTGCTGTGCTACCTCGGCGTGATGGGCCCGCAGGACGGGGTCGACTACGCCCTGCGCGCCCTGGCGAAGCTGCGCGACGAGCTCGGGCGGACCGACTGGCACGCGGTGTTCGTCGGTTCCGGGGACGCCTTCGACGCGATGGTGGAGCTGTCGGAGCAGCTCGGGCTCGGTGACCGGGTGGAGTTCACCGGACGCATCCCGGACGCCGATCTGGTGCGCCGTCTCTCCACCGCGGACGTGTGCCTCTCCCCCGACCCGCGCAATCCGCTCAACGACGTCTCGACCATGAACAAGGTCCTGGAGTACATGGCGATGGGCCGGGCGATCGTCTCGTTCGATCTGAAGGAGGCGCGGGTCTCCGCCGGTGACGCCGCCGTCTACGCGCCCGCCAACGACGAGGCCGAGTTCGCGAAGCTGATCGCGTTGCTCCTGGACGATCCGGACCGGCGAGAGCGGATGGGCAAGATCGGCCAGGAGCGGATCGGCGGGGAGCTTTCCTGGCGGAACTCGCAGGCGTCGCTGCTCGCCGCGTACGCCGCCGCGTGCCGTGGCCGTGTTCCGGTGCGGGCGCGGAGGAGGCGGCCCCGTTGAGCGAGGACACGATTCGCCTGGCCACGATCGGGCGGATCCTCCGCCGTCGCCGGCGGCTGCTGGTGGTGCTCACCCTGGTGGGCGCGCTGGCCGGCTTCGGCGTCTCGGTGCTGTTCCCGCCGCAGTACACGGCCAACGCGTCGGTCCTGCTGCCCGGGCAGTGGGACGAGCGCGGACTGCTGACCCAGGTGAACATCGCGACCAGTTCCTCGGTGGTCGACCTCGCGGCCGCGGAGCTGCGCTGGGGCGGCGCCGGGGGCGCCGAGCTGCGCGACCGGGTGAGCGCCAAGCCCGCCGACGGAAACATCATCGTGATCTCCGGTACGGCCGAGACCCCGGAGCGCGCGATGCGGCTTTCCGATGAACTGGCCCAGCAGTTCGTCCAGTTCGCCACCCGGATCACCGGCGGCGGCAGCACCGACGCGACCCTGGGGCTGGAAGCGCTGCGCAAGAAGGTCGAGGAGACCAACCGCCGCATCACGGCCCTGGCCGGTGCGGCCGCTCCCGGACAGACCGTGGAGAGCGTGCAGGCCCGCACCTCGCTGGAGAAGCTGCGTATTTCGCTGGAGGAGGCCATGACCAAGCTGGACCAGGCCGACCCTGCGAACGAGAAGACCCGCCTGGTCCTCATGGGGCCGTCGGCCCGCCCAACCGCGCAGACGCCGCCGACGAGGGTGCAGCTCATCGGCGCGGGGGCGCTGCTGTTCCTGCTGCTCGCGGTCGTCGGCCATCTCGCCGCGGCGCGGATGAACCGCCGGCTGCGCACCGAGCAGGAGATCACCGCGGCGCTGGGCTCGGCTCTCCTGGGCACCGTGGACGTACCGGACGAGCGGGGCGCGCACGTGCCGCCGGGCAAGGGACCACGTGCCCGGATCGGCCGGCTGCTCGGCCTGGACACCCGGTGGGACGTACCGGTGCCGCAGCGTTCGGCCGACGAGGCCGGTCGGCAGATCCGCTATCAGCGGGTGTGTGCCCGCCTCCGGGACGGGCTTTTGGCACCCCGGCGCCTGCTGGTGGTCGTGCCCGACGGGGACGAGATCGCCCGCAGGGCCGCCCGCCACCTGGTCGCCGAGTCGCAGGGCGATCCGGTGCTGCGGGTGGTCGAGGTCGCGGTGGACGGGCCGATCGTGCCGGACCGCGACAGCGAGTCCGGGGCCCTGGTCGTCCTCAGTGCGGGCAACTGGACCGCCGAGGACCTCGACCAGATCGCCGGGGCGTGCGCGGACGGCCATCACGAGGTCGTCGGTTTCGTTGTGGCCGGCCCGGTCCGGGCCCGTACGGAAGGTTCCGCGGGAACTTCCGCGGACGGCTCCACTCCGGCGCTCGCCGTCGGCAGTAGTGCGACGGGAGGTTCGGAGTGACGACGGGTACGACTTCTGAGACGTCGGCGGCCACTCCGCTGTTCGACCTCCAGGGCCTGGTGGCCGCGGTGCGCAGGCGCCGCTTCCTCTGGTGCTCGATGGCCCTGCTGGGGCTGCTGGTCGGCGCCGCGGTGGCCGTCGTGCTGCCACCGCCCCCGGCCGCGGTGACCCAGGTCCTGGTCGCGCACCGGGAGGACCAGCCGAACGACACCGGAACCCTGATCCGTACCGACGTCGCCCTCCTGGCGACCACCCGGATCGCCGGCAGCGCCCTGAAGTCCCTCGGGTCCCCGGACAAGCCGGAGGACTTCATGCGGGACTACCGGGGCACCGGACTGACCAACAACCTGCTGCAGATCGATGTGACGGGTGACAGCGAGGCGGACGCGGTGGCCCGGGCCAAGGCGCTGGCCGACGCGTTCGTGGCGGACCACGTACGGCGGATGCAGGGCTCCGCGAAGGCCGAGGCCGACGCACTGATCACCCAGCGCGACCGGATGCGGGAGGAACTCGCCCGGGTCAACGAGTCGATCGGGAACCGCCCGCCGCAGAGCGACCCGCGGGACGCGGCGAACGTCGAGACGCTGTACGCCCGCAGGGCCGAACTCAACTCGCGGATCGCCGACTTCGACCAGCGTGCCGCCCAGGCGCGCACCGGCACGCCCGGGGTGGTCGCCGGTACGCAGATCGTGGACGCCCCGCGCGTGGTGCGCCACTCCGTGCCCAAGGCGGCCGTCACCAACGCCGGGATCGGGCTGGCCCTGGGGCTTTTCCTGGGGCTCGCGCTGGCGGCGGTCGCCACCCTGGTGGCGGACCGTCCGGTGCTGCGCCGGGACATCGCGGCGCACCTGGGCGCCTCGGTCATCGCGGAACTGCCCGGCAGGCCGGGCAGCGTGTGGCGGCGCCGGAGGACCCGGACGGCTCGCAGCCGTCTCACCACCACCCTGGCCCGCACGGTGCGCGGCTCCACGGAACCGGTGTCGCTGCTGGAGCTGGGCTGCGCGCGCAGTACCGGCGTGATCGCCCTGGACCTGGCCGGGGCACTGGCGGCGGACGAGCCCGTGGTCGTCGTCGACGGCCTGGCGGACCAACGGCTGGCGGGCCGCCGCCCGAGGCCGGGAGATCCGGTCGTGATCAGCGGTGACAGCGCCGACGCCAGGTCGGACCATACGCACCGGCTCGGTGTGGGTTCGGTGGCACCCGGTACGGCGTGGACCGATCTGCAGTACCTCGGCACCCGGACCGTCCTCGTCGTGCGGGCCGGTCGCGGCAGCGCCGCCTGGCTGCACACCGTGGCACGGCAACTCGCGGACCAGCACATTCCGGTGATCGGTGTGGTGCTGGTGGACCCCGATCCCCGCGACCGGACCGACGGCACGCTGTGGGACGGGCTGCACACCGCGCTGCGCGGCCGCAGCGAGCCGCCGGCGCCGCGGAACGGAACGAGCAGGCGCCGCACCGAGCGGCAGCCGGCCTGGGCCGCACAGGTCCCGGAAAACGATCAGGAGGCGCGGTAGGACATGTGTGGCATCGCAGGTACATACCGATGGCCGGACGGGAAGGCCGTGACCGACCGGCTCACCGACGTCCTCGCGCATCGCGGCCCGGACGGGGCGGGCCGCTACGGCCACGCGGCCGGTGACGGCGAGGTGCAGCTGGGGCACCGGCGACTGGCGATCATCGACCTCTCGGGGACCGGTGCCCAGCCGATGGTCTCCGACGGCCTCGCCCTCACGTACAACGGCGAGCTGTACAACGCACCGGAGCTGCGCGCCGAACTGGAGTCCGGCGGGGTGCGGTTCCGCGGCACCTCCGACACCGAGGTGGTGCTGGAGGCCTGGCGGCGCTGGGGCACGGACTGTCTGCCCCGGCTGCGCGGCATGTTCGCGTTCGGGATCTTCGACGAGCGCACCGGTGAACTGGTGCTGGTCCGCGACCAGTTGGGCATCAAGCCGCTCTTCCTCGTGCGGCGCGGCGGGGGCCTGATGTTCGCCTCGGAGCTCAAGGCGCTGGCCGCCGCCACCGGCGGCTCGCTGGAGGTGGACCACGCGGCACTGGTGGCCTCGCTCCTCTACTACTGGGTGCCGGACTCCCGGTGCGCGCTGCGCGGGGCGGAGAAGCTGCCGCCGGGGAGCTGGCTGAGGTGCCGGCCCGACGGCCGGGTGGAGCGCGGCCGGTACTGGAACCTGAAGGACGTCGCGGCCGAGGGCCGGGACCGTGCCCTCAGCGGCGAACTTCCGGACCTGGCCGCCGTGGTGGAGGAATCGACCCGGCGTCACCTGCTGTCCGACGTACCGGTGGCGACCTTCCTCTCGGGCGGTCTCGACTCCAGCTATCTGACCGCGCTGGCGGCCCGGGACCGGCCGGGGATCTCCGCCTACACGATCGGGTTCCGCGCCGAGGACGCCAAGTTCGAGGCGATGCCGGACGATCTGCGCTACGCCCGGCAGGTGGCCGCGCAGTTCGGCGTGGACCTGCACGAGATCGAGATCGCGCCGAACGTGCTCGATCTGCTGCCGCGGATGACGTACCACCTCGACGAGCCGATCGGTGACCCCGCCGCGATCAACACCTTCCTGATCTGCCAGGCCGCCCGGGAGGCCGGGGTCAAGGTGATGCTGTCGGGGATGGGCGCCGACGAGCTGTTCGCCGGGTACCGCAAGCATCTGGCCAACGTGCTCGCGCTGCGCTACCAGCGCGTCCCGCGCCCGTTGCGGCGCGGTCTGTCGGCTGCCGTGGACCGGCTGCCGGTCGCCTCGGCCCGCAGGGGGTACCGGTCGGTGCGCTTCGCGAAGCGGTTCCTGTCGTTCGCCGACCTGCCGCAGGAGACGGCGTTCCGGCGCAGCTACACCATGTACGACCAGGACGAGCTGCTGGCCCTGATCAACCCGGATCTGGCCGCCACGGTCGACGACGTGCTGACCGAGCACGCGGACGTCTACGAGGACAACGACCTCGACGACTTCGTGAACCGGATGTGCCTGGGCGACTCCCGGATGTTCCTGCCGGGTCTCAACCTCGCCTACACGGACCGTTCCAGCATGGCCGCCTCCACCGAGGTACGGGTGCCGTACGTGGACGTCGAGGTGGTCAGGGCGGCGTTCGCGGTGCCCGGCAACCGCAAGATCGTCGGGCGGCAGGGCAAGGCGGTGCTCAAGGAGGCGGCCACCTCGGTGCTGCCGAAGGAGATCGTCTACCGGCCCAAGGGCCTGTTCAGTGCCCCGCTGCGGGCCTGGATGAGCCGGGATCTGGCGCCGCTGGTGCGGGAGGTGGTGAACGACGGGGTGCTGGTGCGTTCCGGTTTCCTGCGTCGCGACGCGCTGGCGCGGATGGTCGCCGAGGACGCCGCCGGGCAGCGGGACTTCTCCAAACATCTGTGGCACGTACTGACCCTTGAGTACTGGTACCGCGAAGCGACCTCCGGTTCCGGGCAGAGCACGCGTCCAGCCGCTTAGAGCCTGTCTGTCAGGACATTTCAGAGGAGTTCGTGGTGAAGCAGGTTGTGCAGAATTACAAGAGCGGCGAGCTGGCGGTGCTCGACGTGCCGGTACCGGGATGCAAGCCGGGCGGTGTGCTGGTGCGCACCGTCTACTCGCTGATATCCACCGGTACCGAGCTGATGAAGGTGTCCGAGGCGGGCATGTCGATGCTGGGCAAGGCGCGTTCGCGCCCGGACCAGGTCGCCAAGGTGGTGCAGAGCGTGGCCGCCCAGGGGGTGCCCGCCACCTACCGCAAGGTGATGGGGAAGCTGGACTCCTACACACCGCTGGGCTATTCGCTGTGCGGGGTGGTCGAGCAGGTCGGTGCCGGGATCGACGAGGTGAAGGTCGGCGACCTGGTGGCCTGCGCGGGCAATGAGCACGCGCTGCACGCCGAGCTGAACTGGGTGCCGAAGAACCTGTACGCCCCGGTGCCGGACGGCCTCGCGCCGCAGCACGCGGCCTTCGGCACCGTCGGGTCGATCGCGATGCAGGGTGTCCGCCAGGGTGAGCCGCAGCTCGGTGAGGTGGCACTGGTCATCGGTCTCGGGCTGATCGGGCAGCTGGTGGCGCAGCTGCTGACCGCTTCGGGGGTACGCGTGGTCGGGGCCGACCCGGACCGGGGGCGCTGCGAACTCGCCGAGCGGCTGGGCGCCGTGGCCTGCGGCGACCCTTCCTCCGCGGGCGTCGAGGCGGCCGTCGCCGAACTCACCGGCGGTCACGGCGTGGACCAGGTGTATCTGGCTGCGGGTGGCGGCAGCAACCAGCCCGTCGAGCTGGCCGCCCGGCTCTGCCGGGACCGCGGCCGGGTCGTCGACATCGGCAAGTGCCGCCTCGACCTGCCGTGGAACGCGTATTACGAGAAGGAACTCGACGTCCGGTTCTCCCGGTCGTACGGTCCCGGACGCTACGACCCGGAGTACGAACTCGACGGGCGGGACTACCCGATCGGCTACGTGCGCTGGACCGAGCGCCGCAACCTGGCGTGCTTCCTCGATCTCGCCGCCCGGGGGCGCGTCGACGTGGACCCGCTGGTCTCGCACATCGCCGCTTTCGATGACGCGGTCGAGACGTACCAGCGTCTGAAGGACGGCGACCTCAATGCCGTGGCGGTGTTGTTCCGCTATCCGGGCCACCCGGAGGAAGCAGCGCCCGCCCCGACGGTGACGGTGCCCGCGGTGCGGCGCCGCTCCTCCCCCGCCCGGCCCGTCAGGACACCGGTGCGGCTCGCGTTCGTCGGCGCCGGGAACTACGCGACGTCGATGCTGCTGCCGCACCTGACGGGGCGCGAGGGTGTCGAGTTGTCGACAGTGGTCACCACGACGGCGCTGTCGGGGGCCAACGCGCAGCGGAAGTTCGGCTTCGCCCGGGCGACCACCGATCTCGACGCCGTACTGGGCGACCCGTCGATCGACGCGGTGTTCGTGGTCACCCGGCACAGCTCGCACGCCGAACTGACCCGTAAGGCACTGCTGGCGGACAAGGCCGTATTCGTGGAGAAGCCCCTGGCGCTCACCCAGGACGAGCTGGCCGGGGTGCTCGAAACGGTGGAGGAGTCCGGCAACGACCGGTTGCAGGTGGGCTTCAACCGCCGGTTCTCGCCGCTGTTGCAGGAGGCCAGGAAGCAGTTCGGTGCCCGGACGGGCCCGGCGAGCCTGCGCTATCTGATCAACGCGGGCCGGTTGCAGCAGGGCAGCTGGTACCTCCGGCAGTCCTGTGAGGGCTCGCGGTTCGAGGGCGAGGGCGGGCACTTCATCGACACGGCGAGCTGGCTGCTCGGCGCCGACCCCCTCTCGGTGTACGCGGTCGCCTCGTCCGGCAACGAGGACCTGCAGATCGTGCTGCGCTACCCGGACGAGTCCACCGCCACCCTCAGCTACGTCACCACCGGTACGTCCAGCTTCCCCAAGGAGACGCTGGACCTCATCGCGAGCGGCAAGGTGCTGCGGCTCGACGACTTCGTCCGGGCCTCGGTGTTCATGGACGGCGCGGTCGGCCGCAAGCGGTGGGTCAGCTCCCGCCTGCCCAAGGCCCAGGACAAGGGGCAGAACGCCGAACTGGCCGCGTTCGTCAGGGCGGTGAGGACCGGCGGGCCGATGCCGGTGCCGCTGGAGTCGCTGGTCGCCACCACCGCGGCCACCCTCGCCGTGCGGACGGCCCTGACCGGTGGCGCGCCGGTGACCCTGGCGAGGCCCCGATGACCACGAGCCCGCTCTGGTACCTGCGCCGGCTGTCCCGGATGGGACCGCGGGAGGTGGGCGGCCGGGTGGCTGACACGGTGCGCAGGCGGCGCTGGCGGTCGGCGCTGCCCGACTCGCCCGCCGTGACCGGCGCCCGGTTCACCGCGGTGCTGCCCGCCGGTGCCCTCGACGGGGTGCCGGCCGGGGCCGCGAAGCGTCTCGTCGCCGAGGCGGACCGGCTGATGGCGGGGCACGCCGAGTTCTTCGGGGTGGTACGGGACGACCTGCTCGACCCGGACTGGTGGTTCGACCCGAAGACCGGCCGCCGGGCCCCGTGGGGTTACGCCTTCGACGTGCCGTACCGCAACGAGGAGGCGGTCGGGGACATCAAGCAGATCTGGGAGCCGTCGCGGCACCAGTACCTGACCGTGCTGGCGGCCGCCTACGCGGTCACCGGGAACGAGCGGTACGCGGAGCGGGTGGCCGAGCACCTGAGGCTGTGGTGGGCGGCCAACGCACCGCTGCGCGGGGTGCACTGGATCAGCGGCATCGAGCTGGGGATCCGGCTGCTGTCCTGGGTCTGGGTACGCCGCCTGCTCGACGGCTGGCCGGGCGCGGCCGGGCTCTTCGAGGACAACCCGGTGGCCCGCAACCAGATCTGGCACCACCAGCGCTGGCTGGCCGCCTTCCCCAGCCGGGGGTCCTCGGCCAACAACCACGTCATCGCGGAGGCCGCCGGGCAGTTCGCCGCTGCCTGCGCCTTCGACTGGTTCCCCTCGTCGGCGCGCTGGCGCGTCGACGCGCTGCGGTCGCTGGAGCGGCAGCTGCGCGGCAACACCTTCGGTTCCGGTCTCAACCGCGAGCTGGCCACCGAGTACCACGGGCTGGTGCTGGAGCTGGGGCTGGCCGCGGTGGCCGAGGCCGATGCCGCCGGGGTGCCGGTCCCCACGACGGTCCGCCTGGTGCTGCTGCGGATGACCGACGCGCTGGCGGCGGTCGTGGACAACCGGCTGCGGCCGCCGCGCCAGGGGGACGCGGACGACGGGCACGGACTGGTGGTGGACGGCCCCGGCACCGACCGCTGGGCCTCGCTGCTGGCCACCGGGGACGCCGTGTTCGGGCGGCTCGACTGGTGGCCGGAGGTGGGGGGCACCGATGTGCGCACCCCGCTGCTGGCCGCGCTCCTGCGGCCGTACGCGAACAGGGAAACCGACGCGAAGAGGGGGACCGTGGCCCGCCCGGCGGCGCGGCCGGACCACTTCGCCGATGCGGGAATGACCATCCTGCGCGGCCCGGAGGAGATCTGGTGCCGGTGCGACGGCGGGCCGCACGGGTTCCTGGCCATCGCCGCGCATGCCCACGCGGACGCGCTGTCGGTGGAGGTACGGCACGACGGGGTCGACGTACTGGCCGACCCGGGGACGTACTGCTATCACGGGCAGCCCGAGTGGAGGAAGTACTTCCGCTCGACCCTCGGGCACAACACCCTGGAGCTGGACGGCGGTGACCAGTCCGCCTCGGGCGGCCCGTTCCTGTGGACCCGGCACGCCCGCAGTCGCGTCCTGGTCGCGGACACCTCCGGTGCGGAGGTGTCCCGCTGGAGCGCCGAGCACGACGGCTACCGTGGGTCGGTGCACCGCCGCCGGGTGGAACTGACCGCCGCCACAAAGGAGTTGCGGGTGGTGGACGAGGTGCGCGGACCGCGCCGGGCGGTGCGGCTGGCGTTCCACCTCGGCCCGACGGTCACCGCGGACCTGGTGGGGAACTGGGCGATGCTCACCTGGACCCGGGACGGCGAGGAACGCTCCGCGGTGCTCGACCTGCCCGGCCGGCTGAGCTGGCGCACGCACCGCGCCGAGAGCAGCCCGGCCCTGGGCTGGTACTCGCCCGGCTTCGGACGCAAGGAACCCGCCACCACGCTGGTCGGCACCGGCTTCACCGACGGCACGGACACGGGCGCGGACGGGTTCACCACCGTGCTCAGGTTCGGCGACTAGGGGGACGCATGGTGATCAAGTGGCGGAAGTGGGCGTTACCGGCGGCACCTCTGGTGCTGGTCCTGCTGGCGGCGACGGGCTGTACGGACACGCCGGACCCCACCGGGAAGCCGTCCGGTGCGCCGCCCGCACCCGGGGCGTCCACCCCGGTGGCCCGGGTGTGCGCCAACCCGGAGCCCGGCCCCGCGCAGGCGCCGGCGGGCGCGGTGACGGTCGACCCCGCGGTGGTCGGCGACCTGGCCACCAAGACCACCAACAGCCCGCCGAACACCACGTTCTGGCTGCGGCCCGGCACGCACACGCTGGTGCCCGAGCAGTACGCCCAGGTCATCCCCAAGAAGGGAAACCGCTACCTCGGCGCACCGGGTGCGGTGCTCGACGGCCGCAAGGTCAACCAGTACGCGTTCGGCGGTCCCGCCACCGGCGTCACCCTCCGCCATCTGACCGTGCAGGGGTTCATCCCGCCGCAGGACGAGGGCGCGGTCAACAACTCCTCGTCCGACGGATGGGTGATCGAGCACACGACCATCCAGAACAACTCGGGCGCGGGGATGATGACCGGCGCCCGTCAGCAGGTCCGCGCCAGCTGCCTGCGGAACAACGGGCAGTACGGAATGAACGGCTACAAGGACGGCGACACCATTCGCGGCCTGGTCGTCGAGGGCAACGAGATCACCGGCAACAACACCGACGACTGGGAGCGCAGGCGGCCGGGCTGCGGCTGCACCGCGGGGATCAAGTTCTGGGCCGTCAACGGCGCCGACATCCGCGGGAACTGGGTGCACGACAACCGCGGAGCCGGGCTGTGGGCGGACAACAACAACAACGACTTCCTCTTCGAGAACAACGTCCTGGAATCCAATGACGGCACCGCGCTGATGTACGAGACCAGTTACAACACCGTCATCAGGAACAACACGATCCGGCGGAACAACTGGGTCGGCAGCCGCCGGCTGGCCGAGCGCGGCGACCCCTTCCCGTACGCGACGATCTACATCTCCGAGGCCGGTGGCGAACCACGGGTCAAGGCCCGCACGAACAAAATCGAGATCTACCGGAACCTGCTGGAGAACAACTGGAACGGGATCACCCTGTGGGAGAACTCCAACCGGTTCTGCAACAGCCCGGCCAACACCTCCACCGGTTACTGCACCTTGCTGGTGAAGGACACCAAGCGCTGCGCGCAGCCCGCGATCGCGGGACCGCCGCTCTACGACGACTGCCGGTGGAAGACCCAGCGGGTGGACATCCACGACAACCGCTTCGTGCTGGACAAGGCGGTCGTCAAGTGCACGGTGGAGTGCGGCCTGATGGCGGTGCTGTCCAACTACGGGACGTACCCCGACTGGTCGCCGTACAAGGCCAAGAAGGTCTCCGAAGCGCTCCTGCACAAGCAGGGCAACCGCTGGCACGACAACGTCTACGTCGGACCGTGGAGCTTCATCGCCGACGACCCGGGCCAGAAGCTGGACACCCTGCGCTGGCAGGGCGTGCCCTACCGGCAGGACAAGGGCAGCGAGTTCGTCCCGAAGGCGGGTGGCTGAGATGGCCGGACACCTGATCCGCGGCGGGCCGGCGAAAGGTTTCGACACGACCGACGCCCCGCCCGGCGGCGGACTGCGCCCGGCCGGCACGCCGAGGGCCGTCGGCGTGGTGTGGGCCCTGCTGGGCCTCAATGTGCTCGGTTCCGCCGGGGCGCAGACCATCTTCACCATCCCCCGTTCGCTGATCCAGATGGTCACCATGGGCGCGCTGGTCACCGCTTTCGCGCTGGCGCTGGCGCTCAATGTGCGGCTGCGGATCCGGGCGAGCGCCTTCGTGCTGCTGCTCACCCTGTTGCTGCTGCCGAGCGTGATCTCCAGCGCGGACCTGGACTCCGGGTTCGGCGCACTGTTCCGGTGCGCCAGGCTGACACTCTTCGTGGCCACGCTGTGGCTGCTGACCCGCTGGTGGGACGGGAGTCTGACGTTCGTCAGGACGCATGTCCGGATGTACTTCCTGGTGCTGGGGACGGCGGCCGCGGGACTGCTCATCTCACCGGGCGCGGCCATGCCCGAGCTTTACGGCGGGCGGCTGGTCGGCGCGTTGTGGCCGCTCACCCCGCCGCAGATCGGGCAGTACGCCGCGGTGATCATCGGGCTCACCGTGCTGCTGGTGCTGGGCCGCCGGACCACCGGGGCGAGCGCGGCGGTGGTCATCGTGCCGTCCCTCGTCCTGCTCGTGCTGACCCACACCCGGACGGCAACCATCGGTCTGCTGGCCGGGCTGGTGCTGGGAATCGGTTCGCTCCTGCTGACCTCTCCCGCCGCCCGCCGGTTCTTCACCTGGTCGGTGCTGTGCGCCGTGGTGATCGCGGTGGCGTTCGCGCCCGCGCTCCAGGCGTGGTTCCTGCGCGGCCAGAGCCAGGAGTACTTCACCAGCCTGACCGGCCGGGCCAAGGTGTGGGACGCGCTGCTGGCGGCTCCCCGGAGCGGCGCGGAACTGTTGTTCGGCACGGGACTGGGTGACAAGTCGTACGGCGGGCTGCCGATCGACAACAGCTGGCTGGCCGTCTATTCCGAGCAGGGCCTGTTCGGGGTGGTCATCGTGGTGGCGCTGCTGATCGTGCTGGGGGGCGTCGCGCTGCTGCGGCCCCCGTCGCTGCCGAGGGCCTGCGCGCTCTTCCTGATCAGTTACGTCGTGATCTCGTCGTACACCGAGGCCGGACTCGGTGACGCCTCGGCGTATCTGCTGCACCTGGCGCTGGCCGCCTCGCTCCTCGCGGCCCCTGCCGCGGGCAGCCATCCGCTGACGCCCGCGGTGCTGCGGCGCCATGTGCCGCGCTGGGTCCGCAACCGGGAGGTGACTTGAGCATGTACGTCCTCGTGGTGCACAACCGCTACTCCTCGGCGCAGCCGAGCGGAGAGAACCGGGTCGTCGACGAAGAGGTGCGGCTGCTGCGCGCGGCCGGCCACCGGGTCGAGCTGTTCGAGCGGCGCAGCGACGACATCTCTGCCATGTCCCTGCTCAGCAAGGTCGCGGTGCCGCTGCGGGTGCCGTGGAACCTCGCGGTCCGCGCCGAGCTCGCGGCCCGGCTGCGCAGCGACCGGCCCGATGTCGTGCACGTCCACAATCTGTTCCCACTGCTGTCGCCCGCGGTGCTGGCCGCCTGCGCCGACGTCGGCGTGCCGGTCGTCGCCACGCTGCACAACTACCACCAGATCTGTCCGCCCGGCACGCTGCAAAGGGACAACCGGCCGTGCACCGAGTGCGTCGTTGCACGGTCCCCGCTGCCCGCCGTCCGGCACGGCTGCTACCGCGGCTCCCGGCTGGCGACCGTGCCTCTCGCGGTCGGTCATGCGCTCAACCGGCGGCGCTGGTGGTCAGGTGTGGAGCGGTTCTTCTGCATCTCCGCGGCGCAGCGCGACATCCTGGTGCGCTCCGGGATGCCCCCCGGGCTGCTGTCGGTGAAGCACAACTTCGTGCCCGACCCGGGGGCCTGCCGTACGGACGGCGGAGAGCACCTGCTCTTCCTGGGCCGGCTCGCCGAGTCCAAGGGGGTGCGGCTGCTGATGACCGCGTGGGACGCGCTCGCCGCGGACGGCGGGGTGGGGGTACCGCTGGTGCTCGCCGGTGCGGGGCCGCTGGAGTCCGAGGTGGCCGCCTGGGCGGCGGGACGGGACGACGTGCGGTACGCCGGACTGCTCGATGCGGACCGGTGCCGCGAGGCGGTCCGCCGGTCGGTCGCGGTGGTGGCGCCCTCGATGGCCCTGGAGACGTTCGGGCTGGTCGCCGCGGAGGCGATGGCGGCGGGCGTTCCGGCCGTCGCCGCGGGGCACGGCGGGTTCGTCGAAATCGTCGAGGAGGGGGTGACCGGGCTGCTGCACACGCCGGGCGATCCGCTTTCCCTCGCGTCCTGCATCCGCCGGATCACCGCCGATCCGGCCCGCAACCGGGAGATGGGCCTGGCGGCCCGGCTCCGTTACGAAAAGGGATTCAGTCCGGCCGTCGGTCTCGACGGCCTGCTGGAGGGGTACCGGACCGCGCTCGCGGGACGGTCCGGCGGCGCGAACGGCGCGCCGCCGATGGGGAAGAAAGACGCTGGCTCGCGGCGGGACTCCCGCGCGGGCAGGGATGGGGGCAGTAGATGACACGATGCCGACTGTGCGGATCGACGTCGCTGGGGAGCGTCGTCGACCTGGGGGCGACCCCGCCGTGCGAGAGCTTCCTCTCCGCCGAACAGGTGGACCTGGCGGAGCAGACGTACCCGCTGCATCTGCGGGTGTGCACCGAGTGCTGGCTCGCGCAGATACCTCCGCTGATCACCCCGGAGGAGACGTTCACCCAGTACGCGTACTTCTCCTCGTATTCGACGTCCTGGGTGGAGCACGCGCGCACCTTCGTCGCCGACGCGGCGCAGCGGCTCGCGCTCGGCGCCGAGGCCTTCGTGGTCGAGGTCGCGAGCAACGACGGATATCTGCTGAAGCACGTGGCGGACCGGGGGATCCGCTGCCTGGGCATCGAACCGTCGGTGAACGTGGGGGCGGCGGCACGGGACGCGGGGGTGCCCACGGTCACGGCGTTCCTGAGCCCGGACACCGGTACGGCGGTCCGTGCCGAGCACGGCCCGGCGGACCTGGTCGTGGCGAACAACGTGTACGCGCACATCCCCGATGTCATCGGGTTCACCCGGGGGCTGCGGGCCCTGGTCGCCGACGACGGCTGGGTCTCCATCGAGGTGCAGCACCTGCTGACGCTGATCGAGGAGAACCAGTACGACACGATCTACCACGAGCACTTCCAGTACTACACGGTGGCTTCCGCGATCCGGGCGCTCGCCAGTGGTGGACTCGCCCTGGTGGACGTGGAGTTGCTGCCCACGCACGGGGGTTCCATCCGGCTGTGGGCACGTCCTGCCGAGGTGGCCGGTGAGCCGTCCCGCCGGGTGAGCGAGGTACTGGACCGGGAGAAGGCCGCCGGGCTGCAGGAGCTGTCCGGGTACACCGAGTTCTCCGCCCGGGTGGCCAAGGTGCGCCGGGACCTCCTCAGGTTCCTCATCGAGGCGGCCGAGCGCGGTGAGACGGTCGCCGGCTACGGCGCGCCGGGCAAGGGCAACACCCTGCTCAACCACTGCGGCATCCGGCCCGACCTGCTGCCGTACACGGTCGACCGCAACCCGTACAAGCACGGCAGGTTCACCCCCGGCAGCCGTATCCCGATCCTGCCGACCGAGCAGATCGCCGTTGACAAACCGGACTACATCCTCGTCCTCCCGTGGAATCTGCGGGACGAGCTGATCGAGCAGCTGTCCTTCGTGCACCAGTGGGGCGGCCGGCTGGTCTTCCCCATACCGGAACTGAGCATTGTCGAGGTCACGCCGTGAAGGTCGTTCTGTTCTGTGGCGGGTACGGGCTGCGCATGCGCGCCGGAGCCTCCGACGACGTACCGAAGCCGATGGCGATGGTCGGCCCACGGCCGCTGATCTGGCATGTGATGCGCTACTACGCGCACTTCGGGCACACCGAGTTCATCCTGTGCCTCGGCTACGGGGCGCACCACATCAAGGACTTCTTCCTCCATTACGAGGAGACGACGTCCAACGACTTCGTGCTGCGCGGCGGGAGGACCGAGCTGCTGTCCACCGACATCTCCGACTGGACGATCACCTTCGCGCAGACCGGCGTGGAGTCGCCGATCGGGGAGCGGCTGCGCCGGGTGCGTCACCATCTGGACGGCGACGAGATGTTCCTCGCCAACTACGCCGATGTGCTCACCGACGCCCCGCTGCCGGAGATGATCGAGAAGTTCTCCCGGCGTGACGCGGGTGCGTCGATGATGGTGGTTCCGCCGCAGTCGTCGTTCCACTGCGTGGAGCTGGGCCAGGACGGCCTGGTCGGAGGCATCACCCCGGTGAGTGAGCTGCCGCTGTGGGAGAACGGCGGATACTTCGTGCTCCGTCAGGAGGTCTTCGACCACATACCGGAGAACGGGGACCTGGTCGCCGACGGCTGCGCCCAACTCGCCAAGCAGAACCGGCTGGTGGCCCATCAGCACCGCGGTTTCTGGAAGCCGACGGACACCGTGAAGGAGCGGGCCGCGCTCGACGACGCCTATGCGCGCGGCGAGCGCCCGTGGGCCGTGTGGGAGCGCGACGACGCGGGGGCGAGGGCGTGATCAGACTGGGGGGCGGTCCGCCGGACCGGGTCGTCGCGGTGGGCGCGCACTGCGACGACATCGCGATCGGCGCGGGCGGCACCCTGCTGACGCTGTGCCGTGCGCGGCCGGGCATCCGGGTCGACGCGCTGGTGCTGTCCGGTGGTGGAACCGACCGGGAGCAGGAGGAGCAGGCGGCGCTGGCCGCCTTCTGTCCGGGTGCCGAACTGCGGCTGACCGTGCTCAAGCTGGCGGACGGACGGCTGCCCGCACAGTGGGAGGAGGCCAAGGCCGCCGTCGAGGAGCTGCGGGCGCGGACCGAGCCGGATCTGGTGCTTGCGCCGCGCACCGAGGACGCCCACCAGGATCACCGCGGGCTGGCGCAGCTCATACCCACCGCGTTCCGCGACCACCTGGTGCTCGGCTACGAGATCGTCAAGTGGGACGGCGATCTGGGGCGCCCTTCGGCGTACCAGCCGCTGTCCGCGGAGATCGCCGAACAGAAGGTGCGGCTGCTGCAGGAGCACTACCCCTCGCAGCGGCACCGGCCCTGGTACGACCGGGAGGCCTTCCTGGGTCTCGCGCGAATCCGGGGCATCGAATGCCACGAGCGCTACGCAGAGGCGTTCGCGGTCACCAAACTCACGCTCAACCTGGGGGGTTGAAAACCTTGCGCGTACTACTGACCGGACACCAGGGCTACTTGGGCACCGTGATGGCTCCCGTCCTCAAGGCCGCCGGGCACGAGGTCGTCGGCCTGGACGCCGGGCTCTTCGCCGACTGCGTCCTGGGCCCGCGGCCCGAGGACCCGGCGGGGCACCGGGTGGATCTGCGCGACGTGAGTGCCGAGCACGTCGCCGGGGTGGACGCCGTGATCCACCTGGCCGCGCTCTCCAACGACCCGCTGGGCTCGCTCGCCCCCGACCTGACCTACGACATCAACCACCACGCCTCCGTCAAGCTGGCCCGGCTGGCCCGCGAGGCCGGGGTGCGGCGGTTCCTGTACGCGTCGACCTGCTCGGTGTACGGCGCGGCCGGCGACCCCAACTTGTCGAACCTGGTCACCGAGGACGCCCCGCTGCGCCCGGTGACGCCGTACGCGGAGTCCAAGGTGCGGGTGGAGGACGACCTGCACGCGCTGGCCGACGGCGACTTCAGCCCGGTGTACATGCGCAACGCCACCGCCTTCGGGTTCTCGCCCCGGCTGCGCGCCGACATCGTGCTGAACAACCTGGTGGGTCACGCGCTGCTGTCCGGCGAGGTGCTGGTGCTGTCCGACGGCACCCCGTGGCGTCCGCTGGTGCACGCAGCCGACATCGCGCGGGCCTTCACGGCAGCGCTGGACGCGCCGCGCGAGGCGGTGCACGACCGGGCGTTCAACATCGGGTCCGAGGTCAACAACGTCACGGTCGCCGAGATCGCCGAGCAGGTCGCCGCGGCGGTGTCCGGCTCGAAGGTGGTGATCACCGGGGAGAACGGGGCCGATCCGCGGTCGTACCGGGTGGACTTCTCCCGGTTCCGCGCCGCGAACCCCGGCTTCGACTGCGAGTGGACGGTAGAGCAGGGTGCGCACGAACTCGCCTACGCCTACCGGAAGTTCGACCTGACCCGGGAGAGCTTCGAGCAGCGTTTCACCCGGCTGGCGGTGCTGCGCGCGGCGTCCGCGGCGGGCACCGTGGACGACACCCTGCGGTGGCGTCGATGACCTCGGTCGGCCAGGAGATGCACAGGCTGGTGGAGCGGCTGTACCCGCTCTGCCGGAGCATCACCGGGGACGGGGTGCGGGCCACCCTGGACATCGTCGGTGAGTACCTGCCCCTCCAGGTGCACGAGGTGCCGACCGGGACGCAGGTGCTCGACTGGACGGTGCCGCAGGAGTGGAACATCCGGGACGCGTACGTCGCCGACGCGGCCGGAAACCGGGTGATCGACTTCGCCGAGTCGAACCTGCACGTGCTCGGTTACAGCGTGCCGGTGGATACGACCATGCCGCTGTCCGAGCTGCGCAAGCACCTGCACACCCTGCCGGACCAGCCGTCCCTGGTGCCGTACCGCACCAGTTACTACACACCGACCTGGGGCTTCTGTCTGGCCCAGGACGCTCTGGACGCGCTGCCCGAAGGCGACTACCGGGTGCGCGTCGACTCCACGCTCGCGGACGGTCACCTCACCTACGCCGAGCATGTGGTCCCCGGACAGGTCCCGGACGAGGTGATCGTCTCCTGTCACACCTGCCACCCGTCGCTGGCCAACGACAACCTGGCCGGGATCGCGGTGGCCACCTTCCTGGCACGGGCCCTGTCCGAGCAGACGCCGTACTACACCTACCGGTTCGTCTTCGCGCCCGGCACCATCGGGGCGATCACCTGGCTGGCCCGCAATCAGGAGCGGATCGAGGAGGTGAAGCACGGGCTGGTGCTGGCCTGCGCCGGCGACGCGGGCTCGCTGACGTACAAGCGGAGCAGGCGCGGCGACGCGGAGATCGACCGGGTCGTGCGGCACGTCCTTGAGGCCTCCCAACGTCCGCACCGGGTCGATGAGTTCACCCCTTATGGCTACGACGAGCGGCAGTACTGCTCACCGGGGTTCGACCTCGGCGTGGGCTCGCTCAGCCGGACTCCGTACGCGGGCTACCCGGAGTATCACACCTCCGGGGACAATCCGGGCTTTGTCTCCCCAAAGGCGATGACGGACACCCTCGATGTCTGCCGCGAGGCGTTCGGCGTGCTCGACCGCAACCGGCGCTACCTCAACCAAAGCCCTTACGGGGAGCCGCAGTTGGGCCGACGGGGGCTGTACGACTCGCTCGGCGGCCGGAGTGATGCCAAGCAGGCGCAGATGGCCATGCTCTGGGTGCTCAGCATGTCGGACGGGGAGCACACCCTGCTGGATGTCGCCGAACGGTCCGCGCTGGCGTTCGACACGGTCGCCGTCGCGGCGGACGCCCTGCGCGACGCCGGGCTGATCAAGGAATGACGCCGATGACCACCGAGGAGGAGAGGGCGGCGAGACCGGTGGGCCGGCGGAGCGCCAAGCGGGCCATGGTCGGCCGGCTGTCCTGGGGGCTGGCCGACCAGGCGGCGTCCAGCATGACCAACTTCGCGGTGGGCATCTATGTGGCGCGCTCGCTGGGGCTGGCCGCGTTCGGCGTGTTCAGCCTGGCGTGGGTGACCTACGGCGTGGTGCTCAACGTCTCGCGCGGGCTGGCCACCGATCCGCTGATGGTGCGCTTCAGCGGGGTGCCGGTCGCGTCCTGGCGCGGGGCGGTGGCCCGTTCGTCGGGTGCCGCGCTCGGTGTCGGCGGGGCGGTCGGCGCGGTCTGTGTGGTGGCCGGGCTGGGGCTAGGCGGCGGCGCGGGGCTGGCGTTCGCCTGCCTCGGCGCGGTGCTGCCGGGGCTGTTGTTGCAGGATGCCTGGCGGTTCTCGTTCTTCGCCGCGGGCACCGGGCGCAAGGCGTTCGTCAACGACCTGGTGATGGGCGTCGCGCTCGTCCCGGCGATGGTGGTGGCGGCCCGTGTGGGCACGGTCGCCGCCTTCGTGCTGGCCTGGGGCGCGTCCGCCGCGGTGGCGGCCGCGTACGGCTGGTTCCAGTCCGGGATCCGGCCCCGGCCGGCCGGGGCGCGCCGATGGCTGCGCAAGCACCGTGACCTCGGCGCCCGTTACCTGGTCGAGAACGTCAGCCTCAGCGGCGCCGCCCAGTTGCGGGCGTACGGGCTCGGCGCGATCGTCGGGGTCGGCGCGGTGGGCGCGGTGAGGGGTGCGGAGCTGCTGCTCGGCCCGTTCCTCGCCGTACTGATGGGGCTGTCCCTGGTCACCGTCGCGGAGGCGGCCCGGGTGCTGCGGCAGGCCGCGCACCGGCTGGGCAGGTTCTGTCTTGTGCTCGGCGGCGGTCAGGCCGCCGCCGCGCTGCTCTGGGGTGCGGCGCTGCTGCTGGTGCCCGACCGGCTCGGCGAGTTCGTGCTCGGCGATGTCTGGAGTTCCGCTTCCGAGCTGATCATTCCGGCCACCCTGGGTGTCGTGGGCGCGAGCCTGGGCACCGGTGCGGCGGCCGGACTGCGTGCGCTGGCCGCCGCCCGGCGCAGCCTGCGCTGTCAGTTGATCGCCTCCACCTTCTATGTCGCCGGCGGGCTCGGCGGGGCCGCCGCGCAAGGCACGGTCGGCTCGGCCTGGGGCGTCGCCGCGGCGACCCTGATCGGCTCGGCCGTGTGGTGGCTGCAACTGCGGTCCGCCCTGCGCGAGCACCACCCCTCCCCCGCACCGTGAAGGCGCCGGGGCCGCCGTACTCGTCCCGGCGCGAAGTTCCCTTTGTGAAGTGCTTGCCATCCGTGAAGTGAGGACACCATGACCGCCCACCCCCGGCTCAGCATCGGACTCCCTGTCTACAACGGCGAGGAGTACCTGGCCGAGGCGCTCGACGCCCTGCTCGGCCAGACCTACCAGGACTTCGAGCTGGTCATCTCCGACAACGCCTCGACCGACTCCACCCAGGACATCTGCCGCAAGTACGCCGCCCAGGACCCCCGGATCCGCTACATCCGGCTGACCCGGAACATCGGCGCCGCCCCGAACCACAACTACGTCTTCACCCAGTGCCGCGGCGAACTCTTCAAGTGGGCTTCGCACGACGACCTGTACGCCCGTGACCTGCTGCGACGCTGCGTCGATGCCCTGGACGAGCGTCCCGAGGTGATCCTCGCGCACGCCGATCAGGCGGTCATCGACGAGGACGGGCAGGTGAAGGTGCCGTACGACTACACCCTCGCCACCGACTCGCCGCGGGCCCCCGAGCGCTTCCGCAGCATGCTGTTCGAGCCCGGCGGCGACGACTTCTACGGGGTGATGCGGGCCGACGTGCTGCGCCGGGTCAAGCCGCACGACAGCTACCACCACGCGGACCGCACCTTCGTCTCGGAGATCGGCCTGCACGGGCCCTTCCACCAGGTCCCGGAGCTGCTGTACTTCCGCCGCGACCACCCCACCCGCGCCGAGCGGGCCAATCCCTCGCTGCGCTCCCGGTGCGTCAACCTGGACCCGCGCCGGGCGGGCCCGCTGCACCCGACGCCCCGGCTGCTCGCCGAGTACGTCGGGGGGTTCGTCTCGGCGATCCGGCGGGCGCCGCTGTCCTCGGCCGACCGGCGCGCCTGCTTCCGCCATCTGGCCGCCTGGATGGCGAGCCGGGCCAGGCCGGGCGCCGGTGAGCGGGTCGAGGACCGGACCCCGGTCGACCCGGCCCGGCTCACGGTCTCACTCGACGCGCTGGTCGCGGGCCGTGAGGGAAGGCAGGCGTGAAGTCCGGACGCCCGGTGCGTGTGGGGGTGTTCGGCCTGCTCGGGTCCGGGAACCTCGGCAACGACGGGTCCCTGGAGGCCGTGCTCGGCTACCTGCGCGCCGAGCACCCGGACGCGGTCGTGGACGCACTGTGCGGCGGGCCCGAGGTCGTCGCGAGCCGGTACGGGATCCCCGCGACGCGGCTGCACTGGTACGCCGGGGAGTACCGGACCGCCTCGCGTGCGGGCGCGATCGCGGGAAAGGGGCTGGGCAAACTCGTCGACGTCGCCCGCACCGCTGCCTGGGTGCGCCGGCACGACGTGGTGATCGTCCCGGGCATGGGCGTTCTGGAGGCAACGCTTCCGCTGCGGCCATGGGGCTTCCCGTACTCGCTGTTCCTGCTCTGCGCGAGCGGCCGCCTGCTCGGCACCCGGGTCGCGCTGGTCGGTGTCGGCGCCGCCGCGATCAGGAACCGGCCGACCCGGGCCCTGGTGCGCCGGTCGGCGCGGCTGGCCGCCTACCGGTCGTACCGGGACGAGCTCTCCCGCGACGCGATGCACGCGATGGGCGTGAACACCTCGCGCGACAAGGTCTACCCGGACCTCGCCTTCGCCCTGCCGACGCCCGCCGCGAAGAATCCTCCGGGCCCGCCCGGACCGGTCTGCGTCGGCGTGATGGACTTCCACGGCGGCAACGACGACCGCGCCCGGGCGGAGGAGATCCACCGGCGCTACCTCGACGGGACAACACGCTTCGTGCGCACACTGGTGGAGGAGGGCAGGCATGTGCGGCTGCTCACCGGGGACGCGTGCGACGCTCCGGTGGTCGCCGCGATCCTCGACGCGGTGGACTCGCCACTGGTCACCGCCGCCGACGCGGGTTCGCTGGCCGAGCTGATGGCGGAGATGGCGGCGGCCGACACCGTGGTGGCCACCCGCTACCACAATCTGGTCTGCGCGCTGAAGGTCGGGACGCCGACGCTGGCACTCACCTATGCCGCGAAGAGCGAGGTGCTCATGGACCGGATGGGTCTGGGCGGGTTCTGCCACCCGGCCCGCGAGGTCGACGCCGACCGGCTGCTCAAACAGTTCCGGGCACTGGAGAAGCGGGCGGCGGAACTGCGCCGGACCCTCGCCGGGCGCAATCAGGTCGCCGCCCGCCAGCTCCGCGACCAGTTCACCGACCTGACCAGGTCCCTGTTCCCGTCGGCCACCGACACCCACGCCCACCCCGATGCCCTGCGAGAGGCGCAATGAAGGCAACCGAAGTACCGGAGATAGACGGCGCGTTCCTGTTCGAGCCGACACCGTACGCCGACGAGCGCGGCTTCTTCTGCCGCACCTTCGACAAGGAGGTGGTCCGCTCGGCGGGCCTGGACCCGGACGCCTTCGTCCAGGACAGCGTGTCCCGTTCGGTGCGGGGGGTGCTGCGCGGGATGCATCTGCGTTCCGGCGCGGGCGAGGCCAAGCTGGTGCGCTGCTCGTACGGGAGGATCTTCGACGTGGTGGTGGATCTGCGGCCCACCTCGCCGACGTACCGCAATCAGGCCCACTTCGAGCTGTCCGACGAGACACAGCGGACCCTCTACATCCCGGCGGGGTGCGCGCACGGCTTCCAGGCGCTGACGGACACCGCCGACACCTCGTACCGGATCGACCGCCCGCACGACCCGGCCGAGGACGTGACCATCGCCTTCGACGACCCGGAACTTGCCATTCCGTGGCCGCTGCCCGCCACCTCGGTGTCCCGGCGGGACCGGGAGGCGCCGAGCCTGGCCGACGCCCTGAAGCAGGTTCTGAACAAGCAGGATCCGGACAGGCAGGCCCCGGGCGAGCGGGCTCCGGTCGAGCAGACTCCGGTCCGGAAGGAGGGCTGAAACCGCCGTGGACGCCGAAGAGTTCCGCCTCCCCCGCTCGCAACAGGCGAACGAGCGGCTGCACGCCCTGGTCCCGGGCGGTGCACACACCTACGCCAAGGGCGACGACCAGTACCCCGAGAAACTGGCCCCGGTCATCAGTCACGGCGACGGCGCCCATGTGTGGGACGTCGACGGCAACCGGTACATCGAGTACGGGTCCGGTCTGCGGTCGGTGAGCCTCGGCCACGCCCATCCGCGCGTGACCGAGGCGGTGCGCCGGGAGATCGACCGCGGCAGCAACTTCGCCCGCCCGTCCATCCTGGAGGTCGACGCCGCGGAACGCTTCCTGGCCACGGTGCCGACCGCGGAGATGGTGAAGTTCGCGAAGAACGGCTCCGACGTCACCACCGCCGCGGTCCGCCTCGCCCGCGCCGCCACCGGGCGGGCACGGGTGGCCATCTGCGGCGACCAGCCGTTCTTCTCCGTCGACGACTGGTTCATCGGTACGACGCCGATGACCGCCGGCATCCCCGCGGCGACCACCGAGCTCACGGTGGCGTTCCCCTACGGCGACCTGGCCGCCACCGAGGAGCTGCTCACCCGGTACGAGGGCGAGATCGCCTGCCTGATCCTCGAACCCACCGGGCTCGCCGGGCATTCGCCGAACTCTGCATCCCGGCCGAGCGGGGAAGACCCGACACCCGGGTATCTCCAGGGGCTGCGCGAACTGGCCGACCGGCACGGCTGCGTACTGATCTTCGACGAGATGATCACCGGCCTGCGCTGGTCCGAGGCGGGCGCCCAGGGGCTGTACGGCGTCGTCCCGGATCTCTCCACCTTCGGCAAGGCGCTGGGCAACGGGTTCGCCGTCTCCGCGCTGGCCGGGCGCCGAGAGCTGATGGAACTGGGCGGGCTGCGCGACTCCCGGGAGCGGGTGTTCCTGCTGTCCACCACGCACGGCGCGGAGACGCATGCGCTGGCCGCCGCGATGGCCGTGCAGAGCACCTACGTGAAGGAGGGCATCACCGCTCAACTCCACACGCTGGGTGCAAAGTTGGCCGATGGGGTTCGCGCCGTCGCGGCCGGGGCCGGGGTCGGCGCTCACGTGGTCGTCAGGGGCCGGGCCAGCAACCTGGTCTTCGGCACCCTCGACGGGGACGGCCGCCCTTCGCAGGAGTACCGCACTCTCTTCCTGCGCCAACTCCTCGCGGGCGGGGTGCTCGCCCCGTCATTCGTGGTGAGCAGCGCGCTCGACGACGCCGACATCGAGCGTACGGTCGAGGTGGTGGCTCAGGCGTGTGCGGTGTACCGGAAGGCGCTGGACGCCGGTGACCCCACGCCCTGGCTGGGCGGGCGGCCGGTGAAGCCGGTGTTCCGCCGCCTGGCGTGAGGCAGGAGCCTGTGTCCGAACTCCCACCGCGCTCCGCCGGGGTTCAGGCGCAGGCTCTCAGTCCTGGTGGGGGCCCTGCCGTCCGGACGCCCGGTCGCCGATCCTGTCGACCACCCACGCGGTCGCCGGTGTCACCGCCAGCGCGGTGCACCAGCCGCCGAATGCGTCGGTCGGGTAGTGCGCGCTCATGGAGACCTGCGCCCAGCCCATGGCGGCGCCCGCGACCAGTGCCACCCCGAGCACGAGCAGCGTGCCGGCCGTCCTGCCGGGGCCGGTCCTGCCCAGGGCGAGCAGCGCCACGGCGAGGGCGAGGGCGGTGAGGAAGGCGGTGTGCCCGCTCGGGTAGGACAGGTTGCCCTCGCCGTGGATGGTGCGTCCCACCACGTACTTGAGCAGTGTGGTCGTCCCCACCGCCACGGTCGCACCGGCCACGACGAGTACCGCCGCCCGGGGCCTGCGAAGCCACAGGCAACCCGCCACGGCGGCCACCACCAGCGCGGCCGCTCCGGCGGGCTCCCCCAGGAAGTCCACGGCCAGGGCGACGTACCGCCATGGTGGGCTCACACTGTCCGCCGTCGGGTCGACGAACCATCTGTCCACCGTGCCGGGTTCGCTGTGTCCGGCGTACATGACCCCGAGCACCGCGACCGTCACTGCGGCGAGGGCCGCGACCAGACCGAGCCCCCCGCGCAGCGACGGAGGCAGCACGGCTGGTCCAGACCGGCCGGACGCCCTCGCCCCGCGTCCGGTGCGGCGAGGTGTCTCCCCTCGCCGCCTCGGTTGTTGACGCTCCGTCACCTGTGGCCACCAAGCTGACGCACCCGTGAACTCCCCTTACTCACAGCCGACTTGGCCCACCTGGCCGATTTCTCCTCCACCCTAGCCAACTCGTTGGCCGCGCGAACCGCGGTCGGCCGGGTGCCCGGGGGCTAGGCTTCGGCCGAAACCGGCCCGGGAAGGCCTGGCCGAGGGAGCACAGAAGCCCAGGGAGGGCATGGTGGAGTCGTCGGAACTCCGGCGCGCGGTCGAGGCGGGACGCGCGACCGCTGCGGAGCTGGGTCTCCAGGTCGACGAGGTGGCCGTTGTCCACAACTCGGACCGGGTCGCGCTGCGCCTGAGCCCCTGCGAGGTGCTGGCCCGGGTGGCGCCTCTGGAGCATCTCGCCGAGACGCAGTTCGAGGTGGAGGTGGCTCGCCGTCTCGTCGACGCCGGAGCTCCGGTGGCGGAGCTCGAACCCCGGGTCGACCCCGGGGCCCATGTGCGGGGCGGCTTCGCCGTGTCGCTGTGGACCTATTACGCACCGGTGGCGCCGGAGGTCGCACCGGCCGACTACGCGGACGTGTTCCTCCGCCACCATGCCGCTCTGCGAGGGATCGACCTGCCGGCACCGCACTTCACCGACCGTGTCACCAGGGCGCTCGGCGAGGTGGACGACCGCGACCGGTCGCCCGAGCTGACCGATGCCGACCGTGCGTTCCTCAGCGGCACACTCGGCGGCCTGAGCGCCGCGATCGGCATGGACAGGTCCGGCGACCAACTGCTGCACGGCGAACCCCATCCGGGCAATCTCCTGCACACCGCGGCGGGGCCGCTCTTCATCGACCTCGCCACCTGTTGTCGCGGGCCGGTCGAGTTCGACCTGGCCCATGCGCCGGAGGAGGTGGGCACGCACTACCCGGGGGCAGACCCGGGCCTGATCCACCGGTGCCGCGCCCTGAACTGGGCGCTGTTCTCCGCCTGGCGCTGGCGCCGGGACGACCGGATGCCCGACCGGGAGCACTGGCGGGCGGAGGGGCTCCGCCGGGTGCGGGCCTCGCTCGCCGGCTGACTCCCCTGCTCAGGAGGGCTTGTCGGGGGCGTTGACGTGTACCGACATCGGGGCGATGTCGTCGCCGTCCGGTGGGAATCTCTATCGGTGCAGGCCCTTCCGCCAAAACACCCCGGATTACGTGGGCGGTCGACGGCCCGTCAACTTGCGTATGACGCACACGAGTTCGCCCAGTGCCGCGTCGCGGGCGGCAGGGGCGCACGACGGCCGCGCAGCGTGCTTCCGTTCGCGGCCCGGCAACACGTCTGCGGCTTGAGCCGATGAGCGGCCACGGTCTAGCGTGACGACATGGCCGGGACATCAACGCGCACTCAACGCCGGATCAACCATGAAGCCCACAGCTGACGCCGAAGCGGGTGGGCCCGCGATGCACCACGCCCGGATCGTCCTGATCGAGGACGACGCGGATCTGGCAGCGATGAGCCGCCTCTACCTGGAGCGCGACGGCTACCGGGTCGTCTGGGCCGGTGACGCGCGCAGCGGGCACAAGGAGCTCACCGGCGGGCTCGTCGATCTGGCCGTGCTCGATCTGGGGCTGCCGGACGGCAGCGGCCTGGACCTGCTCCGCGACATGCAGGGACCCGACCGGCTTCCGGTGGTGATCGTGACCGGCCGCGGCGAGGAGGCGGACCGGGTGCTCGGTCTGGAACTCGGCGCGGACGACTACCTGGTGAAGCCCTTCTCGCAGCGGGAGCTTTCGGCCCGCATCCGGGCGGTGCTGCGCCGCACCCGCGCGAACGCCCCCTCCGACGCGATCGCACCCTCCGACGTGATCGCGCTGGGTGCGCTGCAGATCGACACCGCGGCCTGTCTGGCGCAGATCGACCGGACCCCGCTGCCGTTGCGACCCAAGGAGTACGCGCTGCTGAAGGTGCTGGCGCACTCGCCGGGCCGGGTCTACTCCTCCGACCAGCTGATCGAGTTGGTCTGGTCGACCGGGCCGTGGCAGAGTGCGGCCTCCGTGACCGAGCACATCTACCGGCTGCGCTGCAAGCTGACCGCAGCCCTCCAGGGCCGTCCCGGTCCTTCCATCACCACCGTGCGCGGCTACGGCTACCGACTGGACATGTGACGACGCTACTGCGCGTGAGGTGACGACGACGGTGCCCCATCCGGACCCCACCACCCCGCCCGACTACCGGCAGCTCTTCGACGCACTGCTCTCCCCCTTGCTCCTGCTGCGCCCCGATTTCGTCATCGTGGACGTCAACCAGGCCTATCTGTCGGCCACTTCGACCTCCGGGTCGGACATCGTCGGGCGTTCCATCTTCGACGTCTTCCCGGACAACCCGTCGGACCCGACCGCGGACGGTGTGGTCAATCTGCGCCGGTCCCTGGAGACGGTGGTCGCCACCGGCCGGCCCGACACCATGTCGATCCAGCGGTACGACATCCCGTCCGACGACGGCACCGGGTTCACCGAGCGCTACTGGAGTCCGGTGAACGCCCCCGTCCTGGACGCGGCGGGCCGGGTCGCCTTCGTCGTCCACCGGGTGGAGAACGTCACCGAGTTCGTGCACGTGCGGCGGGTCGGCCGCGCGCAGGAACGGGCCCGGGCACAGACGCAGATGCGGGCCGAGCGGATGGAGATCGATCTGTTCGTACGGGCCCGAGAGATCGACGAGGGCAATGTGCAGCTGCGCGCAGCCAATGGCCAACTGGAAGCGGCAGCAGGTCAGTTGCGGCAGCAGAAGGAGGCGAAGGACCGCTTCATCGCCACTCTCTCGCACGAGCTGCGCAACCCTCTCGCCGCCGCGACCGCAGCCACCGAGGTGCTCGCCCTGGACCTGCCGCCGGGCAATCCGGTACTGGCCGTCCTGGAACGCCAGCTGGCCATCCTGGCCAGGATGAGCGACGACCTCCTCGACGCCACCCGCTCACTGACCGGCAGGCTGGAGCTGGTGCGCCAGGTGCTCGATTTCCGCACGGTGGTACGCGCGGCGGTCGCGGACGCCGAACCCGCCTTCGCCAGGACCGGGCGCTTCCTGCACCTGGACCTCCCCGAGGAGCCGGTGCCGGTGGACGGCGACCGGCTGCGTCTGGCCCAGCTGCTGGGGAATCTGCTGACCAACGCCCAGAAGTACACCCTGACCGGCCAGCACACCCACGTCGGCCTCCACCGCACCGACGGTCACGCCGAATTGACGGTGCGGGACGAAGGGATCGGCTTCGACCCCGGGCAGGGCGAGGAGTTGTTCGGGGTGTTCACCCGGGCCGCTCCGACCGGCCCGAGCACTCCCGAGGGGCTCGGTCTCGGGCTCGCGGTCGTACGCACCATCGCTCAGCTGCACGACGGTTCGGTCTCCGCACACAGCGAAGGCCCCGGAATGGGCGCACTGTTCCGCCTGGCACTGCCGTGTGCGGCGACGCGGGAGACGGACGCGGTGGCGCCTGCCGTACGCCCCGGGCCCGACCCCGCACCGTCCGGTCTGCGGATCCTGATGGTCGAGGACAACGTCGACCTGGCCACCACCTACCGGATGCTCCTGGAGCACCACGGCCACCGGGTGACCTGCGTGCACACCGGGCACGGCGCGCTGAAGGCGGCGACCGGGGAGCACTTCGGGCTGATCCTGTGCGACATCGACCTGCCCGACCTCGACGGGCACACGGTCGCCCGCCGGCTGCGCGCCGCGCCGGACGGCGACCGGCCGCGGATGGTGGCGGTGTCGGGCTTCAACGGGCCCGCCGACCGAGCCCGCTCCCTGGCGGCGGGCTTCGACGCCCACCTCGGCAAACCGCTGGAGATCGCGGACCTCGACACCCTGCTGCGCTCCTGGCCCCCGGACCGCGACAGCTGAGAAACCGCGGCGTCGGACGGCACCCCCGCCGTCAGACCGGACGCACCCCACGCACCGCCCGCTCCACCGCTTCCTCCATGGTGGCTCCCGGGCGCAGCACCTCCAGCACGTCGTGCATACGGAGCTGGCGCAGCGCCCCGGCGTCCGCGCACACGACCGCGAAGCCCGACCCCGCCGCCAGGACCCGTCGCCGGAGCCGGAACACCTGCGCCAGGCAGGTCGTGTCGAAGAAGGTGACCGCCCGCAAGTCCACCACACAGGTGCCGACGACCCGGCGCACCACCCCGTCCAGCCGCACCCGCACCAGACACTCCACCGCCAGGTCCAGCTCCCCGTGCAACTCCACCACCAGCAACTCCCCGGTCTCACGGACCAGGACGGGCCCGGGGACCGCCGGTGCGGCGACCTCCCGCTCGGCGAAGACCTGCTCCTGCATGCGCGTCCACTCCTGGCATCGTGGGACTCCCGGGGCGTGATGCGCCCCGTCCGGCCACCGCCGCGCTCCACGCGTCGGCGGTGACCGGGCGGCCCCCCTTGAAACGGCCCGGCCAAGAACCGGACAGACACTGTTCTACTCCTGCCGGATGGCCGTCTTCTCAACGCACGCTCGTTCTCTGTTCAATTAAGTTCCTGTGTCCGAGTGGCGGCCGACGACTCCGCCCCACCGCCTCCGGGGTTCATGGGGCCGCCGTGACGGTGCAATAACAGTGACGCTCCCGGTTCTTGTGGGCTTCACCTCAATGTCCGCACCATCTACACGTGACGACCACTCGTAGCACCTCATCGCACAACTCCCTTGCCCAGCAGTCGAGTTCGCGTACCGGTGAGACTGGACGCCGGACATTCCTCACCGCGATGGGAGCCCTGGCCAGCACCGCCGCCCTCGGGGTTCCCGCCTACGCCTCCCCGTCCGCGCGGGACGCCGCTTCCGCGCACGAGTACATCGACGTACAGCTGCTCAACATCACCGATCTGCACGGGTACTTGCAGGGCCCGACCGGCAGTGACTCCGTGATCTACGGCAATGGCGGGAAGAAGTACACGGTGGGCGGGGTCGCCGCGATGGGGGCGCATCTGGAGCGGCTGCGGGACGGGCGGCGCAACTCGCTGTTCTTCGCGCCGGGGGACCTCTTCTCCGGATGGGAGTTCGACGCGGCGGCGTTCTCCGACGAGCCGACCATCGAGGCGCTGAACAGGATGGGGCTGGACTTCGCCACGGCGGGGAACCACGAGTTCGACAAGTCGCCGTCCCATCTCGTCGATCACATGCTGGACGGCCGGGCCCATCCGGTCGTCGGGCAGGACACCGGGTTCCGGGACTCCACCGGACGCCGGTTCCACGGGGCGGACTTCCCGTACTACAGCGCCAATGTCGTACGGACCCGGAGCGGAAGGACCGTGCTGGAGCCGTACCACATCGAGTGGGTACGGGGGCCCGGCGGGCGGCGCGTCCCGATCGGGTTCATCCATCTCACCGCGATCGGGACCGAGTTGTTCCCCAACTCCTTCCATCCCGGGCTGAAGACCCTGGACATGATCGAGACCGCCGACCGGTACGCGAAGCTGCTCAAGCGGCGCGGGGTGAACGCGATCGTGCTCAGCATGCACGACGGCGCGGTCGCGGGCGCCGACTTCAACAGCGGCAGCAATCCGTCCGGGCCCGCCTACGACCTGGCGCTCAAGGTGTCGCCCGACATCGATGCCATCGTCACCGGGCACTGGCACTGCCGGTTCAACATGATGCTGCCCGACCCCAACGGAGTGCCGCGCCCGTTCGTCGAGGCGGGATTCCACGGCCAGGTGATCAACGAGATCAATCTCCGCCTCGACCCGCGCACCGGACGCGTGGTGCGCGAACTGACCGTCTCCACCAGTCACGCCAACACCCGTGACATCACCCCGCACCCAGAGCTCAAGGAGATCGCCGACTACTGGGCCGGGCAGGCCTCCACCCGTGAGCGCAGCCCCGTCGGACGGCAGGCCGGGCCCTTCACCCGTGCCCGCAACGCGGTGGGCCAGAGCACCATGGGCGACCTCGCCGCGGACTGGATGCTGTGGACCGCGCGCAGAGCGGTTCCCACGTACGACGACTCCAACATCCACCCGTTCGACGCCGCGGACCTCGCGCTGGTACCGGTGGCACCGACGGTCGGTCAGTCCTTCCTGCGCGGCGACCTGATACCCGCCCCGGACACCGGCGACGCGGTGGCCTTCGGCAAGGCCTGGCGGGCGATCGGCTACGGCTGCCCCACCGTCTGCGCCACAGTGACCGGGCAGCAGCTCCACGACGCCCTGGAACAGCAGTGGTCGAGCGGCCCTCAGGGCGAACTCCGCTTCGCCCCGCTCGCGGTGTCCAAGAACGTCCGCTACTCCTTCGACGCCGCGAGCCCGGTCGGCGACCGCGTCGACCCGGCGGACGTACACATCGACGGCCGCCCGCTGCGCCTGGACCGCTCCTACCGGGTCGCCGGTGCCTCGTACACCTTCCTCGGCATGGACGGCTACCCGGCGCTCGTCAACTACCGCAAGCCCTACCGCCACCAGCGCGACTTCGAGAGCTTCATCACCTTCGTGCGCGGACAGCGGCTGCTGACCCCCTCCGCGCTGGACCGGGTGACGGCGAAGAACGCCCTGGCACGGGGCACCGGGGCCGGCGAGGTCACCGACCCGCCGGTGCCGACCCGCGAGGACGGCAGCCCGCTGCCGCCCTCGGTCGCCGCCATCGTCACGGCGGGAGGCCCGCACGCGATGCGGCACGAGGGGTTCCGGCCGCCCTGCTGAGTGCGCGTACGCCGAGGGCCCCCGCCCTGACAGCAGGCGGGGGCCCTAGGTGTACGGCCGAGAGGTCAGCCACCCAGGCCGGGGACGGCCGGAACAGCCGGAGCCGCGGGTACGCCAGGCACCGCCGGGACAGCCGGCGCGGCGGGAACGCCCGGCACCGACGGGACGCCGGGCGCCGCGGGAACGGCCGGTACCGCCGGAACGCCCGGCAGCGTCGGGAGCTTCGGGAGGCCCGGGAGGTTGGGGGCCGGGAGGCCGCCACCGAGCGCGACGCTCACCAGGACGTTCACGCTCGCGGTGACGACCGCGGTGACCTTGGCGGCGACCGCGACGGCGTCGCCCTTCACGGCGGCCTCCAGGAGGGCCGTGACATGGACCTGGAGGTCCGCCAGCGCCTTCGCCTTCAGGTCCACCTCGGCCATGCTCTTGGGCGCGGGCGCGGCCTTGGCGGCGAGGTCCAGGGCGGCCTTGACCTTGGCGCCCAGCTCGGCGGCGTCCGCAGCGGGCAGCTTGCCGCCCGGGGCGGCCAGGGTGGCCGAGAGCAGTTCGGCGACGGGCTTGAGGACGCCGCCGACGTCGGCCAGGACCTTCACCTGCGCGGTGAGCGCGTCCGCGCCCGGGATCGGAGGAACGGACGCGTCGGAGGCGGCCGCCTCCACCGTGACGGCCGAGAATGCCGGGCCTGCCGTGCCCACGGCGAGGGCACCGCACACTGCGGTCGAAATGAGAAGACCGGCGGTCCGGGACATGCGCATGGAGATGGTCCTTTCGGAGGTGAGTGGAGTACTGCTCCTCTCCACCGTCGAAAGGATGGTCACTTATCGCAATATTTAAGACACACACAGTGACTACATTTGACTGCCCGCAGCCAGGAAGATCGCCCTGACCTGGGAGTTCCCGACCTGCTCTCGCGGCAACCCGAATACGACCGATCGGGGGCCGGGCCCCGTCCGCCGGGGCTCGGACACAGGCCTCAGAGGTCCTGTCCCGGCCAGCCGAGGAGCCGGGCACCGACCACCGCGGTCTGGAGGGTGTAGCGGTGGACGGGGTCGCCGGGGTCGGATCCGGTGAGCTTGTGGATGCGGTCCAGGCGGTAGGTCATGGCGCGGACGCTCAGCGAGAGTCGGCGGGCGGCCTCGGCGGCCACGCACCCGGTGTCGAAGTACGCGGTGAGGGTGTCGAGGAGCGGCTGGGCGCCGCTGCGGGCCTGCGTCAGGGGGCCCAGGACACTGCCGACGAGGTCCGCCATGGCTTGGCGGTCCCGGGTGAGCACGGGGTAGACCAGCAGGTCAGCGGCGTGCAGGACCGGCCCTTCGAGGTCGATGCGGTCGGCCAGATCAAGGGCGTTGAGGGCTTCTTCGTACGAGTGGACGACGCCACCGGCACCGGGGTGGGCGCGGCCGATGGCGACCCGTCCGCCGTCGGTGGCCGCGTGCGCCTGCTTGGCGAAGTAGGCCAGCAGGTCGGACTGGTCGCCGGGTGCGATGCAGACCAGCCGCCCCTCCTTGGTGGTGATCAGGATGCGGCGGTCGCCGAAGCGGGCGACGAGCGCCTGCTCGACCTGGCGGGTGACCGGGTACCCGTCGTCGTAGGGCTCGTCCCCCTGGGCGACGGCGACCGCGTGGGCATGCGAGAGAAGCAGCCCGAACCGCTCCGCGCGCTCGGCGAGACGGCCCAGGTCACTGCGCCCGTAGAGCAGATCGTCGACGAACTCGCGCCGGGCCGCCGCTTCTTGACGTACCGCCAGGTACTGCGCCCGCTCGTGTCCCTCGGCGAAGGCGTCGACCGCCTGCTCGACGGCGGCGAGCAGATGCGCGGCATCCGCGTGTTTCATGCCGGCCCGTACGTCCTGCGCCGCCCGCAGATGGGTGCGGACCAGCGGGCGCAGGCCGATGCCCGCCTCGGCGGCCCGCTCACCGCGCAGCCGGAGGGCGTCGCGCTCCGCGCGGGTGAGGTGGCGGCCGGTGGCGCAGGCGTCGAGGAGGATCCGGGCGTATCCGTCCAGATACTCCTCGGGCGTTCCCTGGTCCGTCACGGGCTCTCCTGGTGGCTGGCGTCCTCGCACCGGTGGCACCCCGGCACCAAGAAAGCATAAAGATTGCCGGGGGACAGCAGTGCGAACGGGTACGCCTCGGGAGAGGTGCCCCCTGAGGAGCCGGGGGGGGGGGGGGGGGGGGGGGGGGGGGGGGGGGGGGGGGGGGGGGGGGGGGCGGGGGCGGCCGCGGGGGGGGGCGGGGGGCGCCCCCCGCCCGCCCCGGCCCCCCCCCCCCCCCCCCCCCCCCCCCCCCCCCCCCCCCGGCTCTCAGTCCTCGCCCTCCAGGTCGCCCTCGGTCTCCAGGTACGCCTGGCGCAGGGCGTCCAGGATCGCCGGGTCGGGCTTGGCCCACATGCCGCGGGACTCGGCTTCCAGGAGCCGTTCGGCGATGCCGTGCAGGGCCCAGGGGTTGGCCTGCTGGAGGAATGCGCGGTTGGTGGGGTCGAGGACGTACGTCTCGGTGAGCTTGTCGTACATCCAGTCGGCGACCACGCCCGTCGTCGCGTCGTACCCGAAGAGGTAGTCGACGGTGGCGGCGAGCTCGAAGGCGCCCTTGTAGCCGTGGCGGCGCATCGCCTCGATCCACTTGGGGTTGACGACGCGGGCGCGGAAGACGCGCGAGGTCTCCTCGACGAGGGTGCGGGTGCGCACCGTCTCGGGGCGGGTGGAGTCGCCGATGTACGCCTCGGGGGCCGTGCCCTTGAGGGCGCGGACGGTGGCGACCATGCCGCCGTGGTACTGGAAGTAGTCGTCGGAGTCGGCGATGTCGTGCTCGCGGGTGTCGGTGTTCTTGGCCGCCACCTCGATGCGCTTGTACGCCGTTTCCATCTCCTCGCGGGCCGGGCGGCCGTCGAGCTCACGGCCGTAGGCGTAGCCGCCCCAGACCGTGTAGACCTCGGCGAGGTCGGCGTCGGTGCGCCAGTCCCGGGAGTCGATCAGCTGGAGGAGGCCCGCGCCGTACGTTCCCGGGCGGGAGCCGAAGATCCGGGTGGTGGCGCGGCGTTCGTCGCCGTGTTCGGCGAGGTCGGCCTGGGTGTGGGCGCGTACGTAGTTGACGTCCGCCGGCTCTTCGAGGGACGCGGCCAGGCGGACCGCGTCGTCGAGGAGGCCGATGGTGTGCGGGAAGGCGTCGCGGAAGAAGCCGGAGATGCGCAGGGTGACGTCGATGCGCGGGCGGCCCAACTCCTCGGCGGGGATGGGCTCCAGGCCGGTGACGCGGCGCGAGGCGTCGTCCCAGACCGGCCGTACGCCGAGCAGCGCGAAGGCTTCCGCGATGTCGTCGCCCGCCGTGCGCATCGCGCTCGTACCCCAGAGGGACAGGCCGACCGAGGTGGGCCAGTCGCCGTTGTCGGCGCGGTAGCGGGTCAGCAGGGAGTCGGCCAGGGCCTGGCCGGTCTCCCAGGCGAGCTTGGAGGGGACGGCCTTCGGGTCGACGGAGTAGAAGTTGCGGCCGGTCGGCAGCACGTTCACCAGGCCGCGCAGGGGTGATCCCGAGGGGCCTGCCGGGACGAAGCCGCCGTTCAACGCGTGGACGGTGTGCGCGAGTTCGTCGGTGGTGGCGGCCAGCCGGGGGACGACCTCGCGGGCGGCGAAGTCGAGGATGTCGGCGACGGCGGAGGGGTGGTCCGCCGCTACGCCGGCGACGGCGGCCGGATCCCAGTCCGCGTCCTCCATGGCCTGGACGAGGGCGCGGGCCTGCTCCTCGATCTCGTCGGTGGCGTTGCGCAGGGCGGCCGACTCGTCGAGACCGAGGGCCTCGCGGAGGCCGGGGAGGGAGGCGGTGCCGCCCCAGATCTGGCGGGCGCGCAGGATCGCGAGGACCAGGTTGACGCGGGCCTCCCCGGCGGGGGCTCCGCCGAGGACGTGCAGGCCGTCGCGGATCTGGACGTCCTTGATCTCGCAGAGCCAGCCGTCGAGATGCATGATGAACTCGTCGAAGCCCTCGTCCTCGGGACGGTCTTCGAGCCCGAGGTCGTGGTCGAGCTTGGCGGCCTGGATGAGGGTCCAGATCTGGGCCCGGATCGCGGGCAGCTTGGCCGGGTCCATGGCGGCGATCTGGGCGTGCTCGTCCAGGAGTTGTTCCAGCCGGGCGATGTCGCCGTAGCTGTCGGCGCGGGCCATTGGCGGCACCAGGTGGTCGACCAGGGTGGCGTGCACCCGGCGCTTGGCCTGGGTGCCCTCGCCCGGGTCGTTGACCAGGAACGGGTAGATGAGAGGGATGTCACCGAGTGCGGCGTCGGGGCCGCAGGCCGCGGACAGACCCGCGTTCTTGCCGGGCAGCCACTCCAGGTTGCCGTGCTTGCCGAGGTGGATCATCGCGTCGGCGCCGAAACCGTTGTCCTCGCTGCGGGCGGCGATCCAGCGGTAGGCGGCCAGGTAGTGGTGCGAGGGCGGCAGATCGGGGTCGTGGTAGATCGCGATCGGGTTCTCGCCGAAGCCTCGCGGCGGCTGGATGAGGATGAGGAGATTGCCCCGGCGCAGCGCGGCGAGCACGATGTCGCCCTCCGGGTTGGCGGAGCGGTCGACGAACATGTTGCCCGGCGCCGGGCCCCAGTGTTCCTCTACGGAGGTACGCAGTGCGGCGGGCAGGGTGGCGTACCAGCGGCGGTAGTCGGCGGCCGGGATACGGACCGGGTTGCGCGCCAACTGCTCCTCGGTCAGCCACTCCTGGTCGTGCCCGCCGGCCTCGATGAGGGCGTAGATCAGCTCGTCACCGTCGCCGGAGACGAGTCCCGGCACCTCTTCGGTACCGAAGTCGTAGCCCTCGGCCTGCATCCGGCGCAGCAGGGCGACGGCGCTGGCGGGGGTGTCGAGGCCGACGGCGTTGCCGATGCGGGAGTGCTTGGTGGGGTAGGCGGACAGGACCAGCGCGACGCGCTTGTCCGCGTTGGGGATGTGGCGGAGCCGGGCGTGCCGCAGGGCGATTCCGGCGACCCGGGCGGCGCGCTCGGTGTCGGCGACGTACGCGGGCAGCCCGTCCTCGTCGATCTCCTTGAAGGAGAACGGCACGGTGATCAGCCGGCCGTCGAACTCCGGCACCGCGATCTGGCTGGCGGCGTCGAGCGGCGAGACGCCCTCGTCGTTGTCCTCCCAGTCGCTGCGCGAGGAGGTCAGGCAGAGCGCCTGGAGGATCGGCACGTCGAGGCCGGTGAGGGCGCCCGCGTCCCAGGACTCGTCGTCGCCGCCCGCCGAGGCCTCGGCGGGACGGGTGCCGCCCGCCGCGAGGACGGTGGTGACGATGACGTCGGCGGCGCGCAGTGCGTCGATGAGTTCGGGCTCGGGGGTGCGCAGGGAGGCCACGTACAGCGGCAGCGGACGTGCTCCGGCGGCCTCGATCTCGCCGCACAGGACGTCGATGAAGCCGGTGTTGCCGCTCATGTGATGGGCGCGGTAGTAGAGCACCGCGACGGTGGGGCCCTCGACGCCCTCGCGGGCGGTGCGCTCCAGCGGCCCCCAGGAGGGGGCGGGCGCGGGCGACTCGAAGCCGTGGCCGGTGAGCAGCACGGTGTCGGAGAGGAAGCGGGCCAGCTGCTCCAGGTTGGCGGGGCCGCCGTGCGCCAGGTAGGCGTGGGCCTCGGCCGCGATACCGATGGGGACCGTGGACGCGGCCATCAGCTGTGCGTCGGGGGCCTGTTCACCGGTGAGTACGACGACGGGCCTGCCGGTGGCGAGGACCTGGTCGAGGCCGTCCTGCCAGGCGCGGACGCCGCCCAGCAGACGTACGACCACCAGGTCGACACCGTCGAGCAGCTCGGGCAGATCGGTGAGGGCGAGCCGGGAAGGATTGGCGAAGCGGTAACCGACCGGGCCGTTCGAGGAGCGGGCGCTGAGCAGGTCGGTGTCGGACGTCGACAGGAGCAGAAGCATGCGGCGTCGTGCCTTCCTCGGGGTGTCCACGCCCCGGGCGGTGTGCGGGTTGAGCCCCGGAGGGCTCGCGGGGGAGTTCCTGACTCGCCCGGCGGGGTGCCGGGCTCACAGTGGCGGGACCGCGCCGGAGTTCCACCGGGCTTCCTCCCCTGTCGCCGTCGGTGGCGACGACGAACCCAAGGGTCCGCCACCAGGCATATTAGGCCCCTGGTCAAGCGGGGTCGTACACGGTGTCGAACGGCAGCCCCCCGGCGTCGGTATGCTCGCCGCCATGTCCCCACCAGCCACTTCCCCTCCCCCGCCGAAACCCGCTGGGGAGAGCTCTGCCCGGACCCGTGGCGACGCATGCCCGGGTTCCCTGCGGCTGCACGCGGCGGACGACGGTGCGCTGGCGCGGGTGCGGCTGCCCGGAGGTGTACTGGGCGCCGGGCAGGCGGACGCGCTCGGAGAGTTGGCGAACCGGCTGGGCGATGGTGACATTCACCTCACTTCCCGCGGCAATGCGCAACTGCGTGCCCTGCCCGCGGGCTGCGGCGACGAACTCGCCCAACTCCTGGGCTCAGCAGGTCTGTTGCCCTCCGCGCGCCATGAGCGGGTACGCAATGTCGTGGCGTCCCCGCTGTCCGGGCTCGACGGCTCGGGCCGTCCGGACGTCGGCCCCTGGCTGGCCGGTCTCGACCGGCTGCTGTGCGCCAGCGAGCGGGCGGCGCGGCTCTCGGGCCGGTTCCTGTTCGCGCTGGACGACGGCCGGGGCGATGTGGATGCGCTGGGCGCCGATGTGACGTTGCTGGCGCGGCCGGGCGGCGGTGCGCTGCTGCGGATCGGTGCGGCCGCCGAGGCCGTGCGGGTGTCCGGTGCGCAGGCGGCACGGGCGGCGCTGGTCGCTGCCGAAACCTTCCTGGAGCATGCCCGTGGCTCGGGCTCCTGGCGGGTCTCCGAACTCGACGAGGACACCCGCCAGGCGCTGTTCGCGGGTGTCGTGCGCGAGCTGGGCGCGGCCGGTCTCGACGCGGCACCCGTCGAGGGTCCCGCCCGTCCGGCCGAGCCCACTCCCCCGCCGTTCGGGGTGGTGAACGGCTCGACCCTGTCCGTCGGCGTACCCCTGGGACGCATCACCGCGGCCCAGTGGACGCTCCTCGCCCACACTGCCCGGCAGCACGGCGACGGCACACTGCGGCTCACCCCGTGGCGCGGGGTGGTGCTGCCCGGCGTCGTACAGGAAGGGCTGCTCGACGCCCTGGGCGAGGCCGGTCTGATCACCTCCGCCGACTCGCCCTGGACCGGCGTCGGTGCGTGCATCGGACGGCCCGGCTGCGCGAAGTCACTCGCCGACGTGCAGTCCCAGGCGGCTGCCGCGCTCGGCCAGGTGGGGGCACTGCCCGTCCACTGGTCGGGATGCGCACGCAGGTGCGGGCACCCGCACGGCGACTGGGTCGACGTGGTGGCCACCCCCGAGGGGCATCAGGTCTCGGTGGTACGGGGCGGACACCGCAACGCCCCGGTGACCGTTCCCGAGGACCCCGCCGCCCTGTCCGACACGGTCGCCGCAGCACGCGGACACCAGTCCTGACTCCACGTCACCTCACGCCGGCACCCTCAGACGTTTTCCCAACTCCCCATCCCCCGCCCGCAGAAGAGAGCGAAAGCACAGTGCACCAGTACGAGAAGGACGGACCGGCGATCTACCGCCAGTCCTTCGCCATCATCCGCGCCGAGGCGGATCTGGCGGGGCTGCCCGCCGATGTCAGCCAGGTCGCGGTCCGGATGATCCACGCCTGCGGCATGGTCGACCTGGTGCAGGACCTGGCGTTCAGCCCGAACGTGGTGGCCGACGCCAGGGCCGCGCTGCGCGCCGGTGCGCCCATCCTGTGCGACGTGCAGATGGTGGCCAGTGGGGTCACCCGCAAGCGGCTGCCGGCCGACAACGACGTGGTGTGCACCCTGTCCGACCCGTCGGTGCCCGACCTCGCGAAGGAACTGGGCACCACCCGCAGCGCCGCCGCGATGGAGCTGTGGCGGGACCGGCTCGAAGGCTCGGTGGTCGCGGTCGGCAACGCGCCGACCTCGCTCTTCCGGTTGCTGGAGATGATCGAGGCGGGGGCGCCGCGTCCGGCGGCCGTGATCGGGGTGCCGGTCGGTTTCGTGGGGGCGGCGGAGTCCAAGGAGGCCCTGGCCGTGCACGGCTCGGGGCTTGAGCACCTGATCGTGCGGGGACGGCGCGGTGGCAGTGCCCTCGCCGCGGCCGCGCTCAACGCGATCGCCAGCGAGGAAGAATGAGCATCGACGAGCAGGTCACGGGCCGGCTGTACGGCGTCGGGCTCGGCCCCGGCGACCCGTCCCTGATGACGGTGCGCGCGGTGGAGGTGATCGCCGAGGCGGATGTGATCGCCTATCACAGCGCCCGGCACGGCCGGTCGATCGCACGGCAGATCGCCGCCGGGCATCTGCGGGACGACCACATCGAGGAGCCGCTGGTGTACCCGGTCACCACCGAGACCACCGACCACCCGGGCGGCTACCGGGCCGCGATGGAGGAGTTCTACGAGAAGGCCGCCGCCCGGTTGGCCGTCCACCTCGAAGCGGGCCGCACGGTCGCGGTACTCGCCGAGGGCGACCCGCTCTTCTACGGCTCGTACATGCATATGCACAAGCGGCTGGCGGACCGCTTCCGCACCGAGGTGATTCCCGGGGTGACCTCGGTGAGTGCCGCCGCGGCACGGCTCGGGACGCCGCTGGTGGAGGGCGAGGAAGTGCTGACGATCCTGCCCGGCACGCTGCCGCAGGAGGAGTTGACCGCCCGGCTCGCGGCGACCGATGCCGCGGTGGTGATGAAGCTGGGGCGCACGTTCCCCGCGGTGCGCGGCGCCTTCGAGGCGGCCGGGCGGCTGGACGAGGCCAAGTACGTGGAGCGGGCGACCATGGCCGGGGAGCGCACCGGTCAACTGGCCGACGTGGACGCCGGTTCGGTGCCGTACTTCGCGGTCGCGGTGCTGCCCAGCCGGATCGGTTCGGCGCACACCGAGGACCCGGCGCCGCGCGGCGAGGGGGACGGCGAGGTGGTCGTGGTCGGTACGGGTCCGGCCGGGCCGCTGTGGCTGACCCCCGAGACGCGGGGTGCGCTGGCCGCCGCCGACGACCTGGTCGGCTACACCACGTACCTGGACCGGGTGCCGGTGCGGCCGGGGCAGGTGCGGCACGGGTCGGACAACAAGGTGGAGTCGGAGCGCGCCGAGTTCGCGCTGGAGCTGGCGCGGCGCGGGCGGCGGGTGGCCGTGGTGTCGGGCGGTGACCCGGGGGTGTTCGCCATGGCGACGGCCGTCCTGGAGGTCGCTTCGGAGAAGGAGTACGCGAGCGTGCCGGTGCGCGTGCTTCCGGGGGTGACGGCCGCCAATGCCGCCGCCGCGAAGGCCGGTGCGCCGCTGGGGCACGACTACGCGACGCTCTCCCTGTCGGACCGGCTGAAGCCGTGGGAGGTCATCGCCGAACGGCTGCGGGCCGCGGCCGGCGCGGACCTGGTGCTGGCTCTGTACAACCCCGGCTCGCGCAGCCGGACCTGGCAGGTGGGCAAGGCCCGTGACCTGCTCCTGGAGCACCGGTCGCCGGACACCCCGGTGGTGCTGGGGCGGGATGTGGGCGGGCCGGCGGAAAGTGTCCGTACGGTACGGCTCGGAGACCTCGACCCCGCCGAGGTCGACATGCGGACCGTGCTGATCGTGGGTTCGTCGCAGACGCGGTGGGTGCGGCGGGGTGGCGACGGGGAGCAGATCGTGTGGACGCCACGGAGGTATCCGGAGGCCTGAGGGCGGCCCGGCGGCACCGGGCAAGCCCGGGGGCGTCCCGGCTGCTCGCTCTACCGGGCGAGCAGCCGGGCGACGGCCGCTTCCGGGGTCTCGGCCACCGGTACGCCCTCGGGGGCCGGTGGCCGTCGCACCACGACCACCGGAATCCCGGCCTCTCGGGCGGCGGTGAGCTTGGGGGCGGTGGCCGCACCACCGCTGTCCTTGGTGACCAGTACATCGATGCGGTGGCGGTGGATCAGCTCGCGTTCCCCTTCGAGGGTGAACGGCCCCCGTTCGAGCAGTACCTCCATGCGCGGCGGGTGGGGCGCCTCGGGGGCATCCACCGACCGCATCAGGAACCACTGCTCCGCCAGTCCCGCGAAGGCGGCCAGCCCCATCCGCCCCGTCGTGAGAAACACCCGCTCCCCCAGTGCGGGCAGCGCCCCGGCGGCCTCGGCCAGTGAGCCGACCGGGTGCCACCGGTCGCCGTCGCCCGCCGCCCAGCCGGGCCGGCGAAGCGCCAGCAGGGGAACATGGGCAGCAGCGGCCGCCGCGGCCGCGTGGAAACTGATCGTTCCGGCGAAAGGATGGGTGGCGTCGATGAGCGCGTCCACCTCATGGGTACGCAACCATGCCGCCAGTCCGTCGGCCCCGCCGAACCCTCCGACGCGCACCTCGCCCGGGGGCAGCTTGGGGCTGGCCACCCGTCCGGCCAGCGAGCTGGTGACCCGGGCGCCCGGAATGTCTACCAGGAGTCCGGCGAGGCGCCGCGCCTCGGTCGTACCGCCGAGAACGAGTATGTGCACGGGATCCATCCATGAGTGACACCAGCAAGGGGCCCGCCTCCGAGGGCGGGCGCGACGCCCAACTCAAGCACACCGGTCTGCGCTCCGGCTGGACGACCGGTGCCTGCGCCACGGCGGCCACCACCGCTGCGTACACCGCCCTGCTGAGCGGGGACTTCCCCGACCCGGTGACGATCACCCTGCCCCGGGGCCAGACGCCCGCCTTCGCGCTGGCCGTCGAGGAGTCGGACGGCGACCAGGCCATGGCCGGGGTGGTCAAGGACGCGGGCGACGACCCCGATGTGACGCACGGTGCGCTGGTGCGTGCGACGGTACGGCGGCTGCCGCCGGGCTCCGGCGTGGTGTTCCGGGCCGGCCCCGGGGTGGGCACCGTCACCCTCCCCGGCCTGCCGCTCGACGTCGGCGAACCGGCCATCAACCCGGTGCCCCGGCAACTGATCCGCGAGCACGTGGCACGGGTGGCCGCCGCGCACGGCGGCACCGGCGACGTCGAGGTGACCCTCTCCGTCGACCACGGCGAGGAGATCGCCCGTTCCACCTGGAACGGCCGCCTGGGCATCCTCGGCGGCCTGTCCATCCTCGGCACCACGGGCGTCGTCGTGCCGTACTCCTGCTCTGCGTGGATCGACTCCATCCGCCGGGGGGTGGACGTGGCGCTGGCCGCCGGGCACACCCATGTGGCGGGGTGCACGGGGTCGACCTCGGAGAAGACGGTGGTCGCCGAGTACGGACTGCCGGAGATCGCCCTGCTCGACATGGGGGACTTCGCGGGGGCGGTCCTGAAGTACGTACGCCGTCATCCGGTGCCGCGTCTGACGATCTGCGGCGGCTTCGCCAAACTGTCCAAACTCGCCGCCGGACACCTGGATCTGCACTCGGCGCGCTCCCAGGTCGACAAGGGGTTCCTGGCCGAACTGGCCCGCCAGGGCGGTGCCGGCGAGGCCCTCGCCGCGGAGATCGCGGGCGCCAACACGGGCCTTGCGGCGCTCCAGTTGTGCCAGGCGCGCGGGATTCCGCTCGGCGATCTGGTGGCGGTGGCGGCCCGTGACGAGGCGCTCTCGGTGCTGCGGGGGGCGCCGGTGGCGGTCGATGTCATCTGCATCGACCGGGCGGGGACGATCGTGGGGCGCAGCAGCGTGCGCTGAGAGCCTGTGTCTGAACCCCGCTCCCCCGCCCGGTGTCCCCCGCCCGGTTCTCCTACGGTTTCAGCAGGTGTGCCGGTCGCGGGCCGGGGAGTACAGGTGGCTGTCCCTGAACTGCTCCGCGCCGAGGGTGCGGCCGACCATGATGACGGCGGTACGGATCACTCCGGCGTCCTTCACCTGGGCGGCGATGTCGACGAGGGTGCCGCGCAGCACGATCTCGTCGGGGCGCGAGGCGAAGGCGACGACGGCCGCCGGGCAGTCGGTCCCGTAGTGCGGAACCAGTTCTTCCACGACCCGGTCCACGTACTGGGCAGCCAGGTGCAGCACGATCAGCGCGCCGCTGCGGCCCAGGGTGGCCAGGTCCTCACCCTGGGGCATGGCGGTGGCGCGCTGGGCGATGCGGGTCAGGATGACGGTCTGGCCGACGGTCGGAACCGTCAGCTCCCGCTTCAGCGCCGCCGCCGCGGCCGCGAAGGCGGGCACCCCCGGGATCACCTCGTACGGCACCCCGGCCTCGTCCAGCCGCCGCATCTGCTCGTTGACCGCGCTGAACACCGACGGGTCGCCGGAGTGCAGCCGGGCCACGTCGTGCCCGGCCGCGTGGGCGGCGGTGAGTTCGGCGGTGATCTGCTCGATGTCGAGCTGCGCGGTGTCGACCAGGCGGGCGTCGGGCGGGCATTCGGCGAGCAGTTCGCGGGGCACCAGGCTGCCCGCGTACAGGCAGACCCGGGCGGCGGCGAGTGTGCGCGCGCCGCGCACCGTGATCAGGTCGGCGGCGCCGGGGCCCGCACCGATGAAGTACACGGTCATGACTGGTTCTCTCCTGCGTCCTGGGGGGCGGGGGTCTCGGGCTGTGGCTTAGTGACGGACCACTGGGTGACCGGCATCGCCTGCCGCCAGCCGGTGAACCCGCCCACGGGTACGGCGTGCGCGACCGCCAGTCTCACGAGGTCGCCGCCGTGCCGGCGGTGCCAGGCGCCGAGGAGCGCCTCGGACTCCAGGGTGACCGTGTTGGCGACCAGCCGGCCACCGGCGGGCAGCGCCTCCCAGCAGGCGTCGAGCAGACCGGGGGCGGTCAGCCCGCCGCCGATGAACACGGCGTCCGGCACGGGCAGTCGGTCCAGTGCCTCGGGTGCGCGCCCGGTCACAACGCGCAGTGCGGGCACGCCCAGGCGGTCGGCGTTGCGGGCGATGCGCTCGGCCCGCACCGGGTCCCGTTCGACGCTGACGGCGCGGCAGGAGGGGTGGCCGCGCATCCACTCCACGGCGATGGATCCGGAGCCGCCACCGATGTCCCAGAGGAGTTCGCCGGGGGCGGGGGCGAGTGCGCCGAGGGTGGCGGCGCGGATGTGCCGCTTGGTGAGCTGGCCGTCGTTCTCGTACGCCGCGTCGGGCAGCCCGGGTACGGCGCCGAGGCGCAGGGTGCCGGGGGCGCGGCGGCAGGCGACGGCGATGACGTTGAGCGGGTCGCCGGGGGCGTGCTGCCAGGTCTCGGCGGTGCCCTCCGTGCAGGCCTCGTCCGCGCTGCCGAGCTGCTCGAAGACGCTCATCCGGCTGGGCCCGAAGCCGCGCTCGCGCAGCAGGGCGGCGACGGTGGCCGGGGTGGTCGCGTCCGCGCTGAGCACCAGCAGCCGGCGCCCGTCGTGCAGGGCGGCGGCGAGCCGTGCGGCGGGCCGGCCGACCAGGGTGATGACCTCGGTGTCCTCCAGCGGCCAGCCGATGCGTGCGCAGGCGTACGACACGGAGGAGGGGTGCGGCAGGACGCGCAGGGCGTCGGGCCCGAGCACTTCGGCGAGGGCCCGGCCGATCCCGTAGAACATCGGATCCCCGCTGGCCAGTACGGCTATCCGGCTCCCCCGGTGCTCGGCGAGCAGGCCGGGCACGGCCGGGCGGAGCGGAGACGGCCAGGGTATGCGGGCCCCCGGGCACTCCTCGGGAAGGAGGTCCAGCTGGCGGCCCCCGCCAATCAGGACCTGGGCACCCCTGAGCACCTCACGCGAGGCCTCGGGCAGGCCCGGCCAGCCGTCGGCGCCGACACCGACGACGGTGGCCTCGGGCGGGTCGAGCGGAACGGGTTCGACGGGAGTCACGGACGATTACCTCGAAGTTCGGAAACAACGCGCCCTGACTCTACTGGCCCCTCCAAACCCCCGTCCGACCAGGTCAGAAGGGCTCGACCCAAGCCACACCCACCCCGTTCGGCGGCGGCGGCGCCCACCCTCCCCGCCACCCCGCTCCCGTCCCCCACCCAAACGCAAAGAGGGCGCCTGACCCAGGAACCCCCAGGCCAGACGCCACCCAAAAAATTCTCGCCCCACAGAACCTAGCTCTGCGGACGGCTCCCGTGATTCGCCCCGTTCTTACGACGTGCCCTCTTCTTGCGGCGGCGCTTGGACGACATCGTGCTCTCCTCACGTTCGACGTTCAGTGACTCATCGATGAGTTTCCACCCATTTGTTCAGGTATTCCACTCGCCGACAGTGGCCCTGCTACCCCGCCGCCCCGCAGGCCACTCCTCCCCCACCCCCACGAACTGATGTGCGCGCGAGCACACCCCCCGGTCCGCGACAATGTCCCCGTACCGCATTGATCGCGACACCATGGAGGTAACGGGCGGATGCCGCACCAACGAGCGGGACAGCAGACCCAGCCGGAAGATCTCGTCGATGTCTCCCGACTGGTCACCGCGTACTACGCACTGCACCCCGACCCGGCCGACCCCCGCCAGCGGGTCGCCTTCGGCACCTCGGGCCACCGCGGCTCCTCCCTCAACACCGCGTTCAACGAGGACCACATCGCCGCCACCAGCCAGGCGATCTGCGAGTACCGCACCCTCCAGGGCATCGAAGGACCCCTGTACCTCGGCGCCGACACCCATGCCCTCTCGGAGCCCGCGAAGGTCACCGCCGTCGAGGTGTTCGCCGCCAACGGCGTCCGCGTGCTGATCGACGCGGCCGACGGTTACACGCCCACCCCGGCGGTGTCGCACGCCATCCTCACGTACAACAAGGGCCGCACCGGCGGTCTCGCGGACGGGGTGGTCGTCACCCCGTCCCACAACCCCCCGGCCGACGGCGGCTTCAAGTACAACCCGCCGAACGGCGGCCCCGCCGATTCCACCGCCACGGGCTGGATCCAGGAGCGCGCCAACGAGCTGATCGCGGGCGAGCTGAAGGGCGTGCGCCGCGTCCCGTACACCCGCGCGCTGACCCTGGAGACCACCGGGCGTTACGACTTCCTCGGTACGTACGTCGCCGACCTGCCCTCCGTCCTGGACCTCGACGCGATCCGCACCGCCGGAATCCGCATCGGTGCCGACCCTCTCGGCGGCGCGTCCGTCGCCTACTGGGGCCGGATCGCCGAGCAGCACCGCATCGACCTGACCGTGGTCAACCCGCTCACCGACCCGACCTGGCGCTTCATGACGCTGGACTGGGACGCCAAGATCCGGATGGACTGCTCGTCGCCGTACGCGATGGCCTCCCTGATCGAGCAGCGGGACCGTTTCCAGATCGCCACCGGCAACGACGCGGACGCCGACCGGCACGGCATCGTCACCCCCGACGGCGGCCTGATGAACCCCAACCACTACCTCGCCGCCGCGATCTCCTACCTCTTCGCGCACCGCGACCGGTGGGCCGCCTCGGCGGGTGTCGGCAAGACCCTGGTGTCCTCGTCGATGATCGACCGGGTCGCCGGTGACCTCGGCCGCACGCTGGTCGAAGTACCGGTGGGCTTCAAGTGGTTCGTGGACGGGCTGGCGGACGGGTCGCTCGGCTTCGGCGGCGAGGAGTCGGCCGGCGCGTCCTTCCTGCGCCGCGACGGTTCCGTCTGGACCACCGACAAGGACGGCATCATCCTGGCACTGCTCGCCTCGGAGATGCTGGCGGTCACCGGGCGTACGCCTTCGCAGAGTTACGCGGACCTGACGGCCCGGTTCGGCGAGCCCGCCTACGCCCGCATCGACGCCGCGGCCACCCCGGCCCAGAAGGCCGTGCTCGGCAAGCTCTCCCCCGCCCAGGTCACCGCGGACACCCTCGCGGGCGAGCCGGTCACCGCCGTGCTCACCTCGGCCCCCGGCAACGGCGCGCCGCTCGGCGGCATCAAGGTGACCACCGAGAACGCCTGGTTCGCGGCCCGCCCGTCCGGTACCGAGGACGTCTACAAGATCTACGCGGAGTCCTTCCACGGCGCCGACCACCTGGCCCGTGTCCAGGAGGAGGCCAAGGCGGTCGTCTCGGCGGCACTGGCGGCCGACGCGGGCTGACCGCGACCACGCACCGCACTTGACGGCGCCCCGGCCGGGCTGTACCGGCCGGGGCGCCGTCACGTGCGGGAACGAACTCCCCGCCGGATCAGGGCACCAGCAGACCGGCCAGCACCTTGCGCATCATCCGCTCGAATCCGGCCTCCGCGCCCGCCCCGTCATCTGCGCCCGCCCCGTCCCCCGCACCCCTCAGGGCCGCCGTGACCTGCGGGTGATCCCCCTTGGCCGCCGCTTCCCGGAGGTAGCCGGCCTGCGCCGCCCGCCGGGCGGTCACCTCGCCCCCGCCCTGCACCTCGACCCTGGCGAACTGTGCGACCAGCGCGTTCACCAGGGCGACGACCTCAGTCTTCGCGCCCCCCGGCAGAGCGGTGGGCGCCAGGGCCCGCAGGGCGTACTCCAGGTGGTCAAGCCCCCGGGGCCCCAGCCTGAGCGGTTCCGGCGGTACGTCGCCCAGCCAGGGGTGGCGCACCTGCACCGCCTTCGTCCGCACCGCCAGCGCGAGCAGGTCCTCGACGGGCTCCCCCCGGAGCGGGACGTCGAGATCGACCTCCCCCGTCACCGAATCGACCATCAGATCGAGCAGGTCCTCCCTGCCGGACAGATAGCGGTACAGCGAGGCCTGGCCGGTCCCCAGCGCCGCGGCCACCTGGCGCATGGACACCGCCGGCAGACCGCCACGGTCCGCGAGACCGATGGCGGCGGCGGTCAGATCGGCGCGGCTGTGCACGGCGGCGGGCCCGCGGGTCCCGCGCTCGGGGCGCGTCCAGACGGTCACTGCTTCCTGGGCCATCAACCCACCTGCCTCATCCGACTCATCCCTTCCCCCGCGGTTTCCCTGAACCCTCTCCTACCCTAAACTGCGAACACCGATCGCAGTTTAGGGAGGCCCCCGATGTCCGCACCCCCGACCAGCCCATGGAGCCCGGTTCGCCGTGCCACGAACGGCCAGGTGCACCTCGCCTTCGACCGTTTCACCGAAAGCCCCGACGGCGAACCGCTGCTACTGGCCACCGGACTGGGCGCCAACCGCCGCTGGATACCGGACGGGCTGTGCCGGATGCTGGCCGCCGAGGGCTTCGCCGTGGCCCGGTACGACCAGCGCGACGGCGGCGAGTCCACCCACCTGCCGCCCACCGCGACCACCCGCAATCCCCTGTCCGCGCTGTTCGCCAAGCGCGGGGAGGCCTACACGGCGGAGGACATGGCGGACGACACCGTCGCCGTACTGGACGCACTGGGCTGGAAGTCGGCGCACCTGCTGGGCGTCTCACTGGGCGGGGCCGTCGTCCAGCGGGTGGCACTGCGGCACCCGGAACGGGTGCGCACGCTCACGACCATGGCCGCCGTTCCCGGCGACGGCGCGGGTCTGCGGAGCCTGCGCCACGTCCGGCTGAGGACCCTGGCCCGGTTCGGCCGGCTGAAGTTTCCCGACAGCCCCGAGGGCGACATCGCGGCGGGCGTCGCCGTGTCCCGCCTGCTGGCCTCACCGGCCCGGCCGTTCGACGAGCACGCCGCCAGGGCCGCCGCCGAACGCAACAAGGACCGCGGCATGCACGACCAGCAGGCGCAGAGCCGCCAGATCGGCGCCCAGTGGCACGGCGGTCCCATCGAGGCCATCGACCGGCCCACCCTGGTGCTCCACGGGGCCGACGACCCGCTGATCAAGCCGAGCGCGGCGCGGGCGATCGCCTCCCGCGTCCCGGACTCCCGCCTGGTCCTGCTGCCCCAGGTCGGCCATGAACTCCCGGAGTCCTCCTGGCGACGCATCTCCGACGAGGTCGGCGCACTGGCCGGCACCCACCGGGGGCGCGCGGGCTGAGGACCCCACCGGTCCAGCCCTCGGACAGGCGGGGTGTCGGCCGTGGCGCACAGGAGAGAAACTGTGCGCTACGCACTACACCCACCGGTTTCGCCCGCACGTGAGAGGGGCCGCACACCATGACCACCGTCCCCGAGAGTCCGCTCGTCGAACTGACCCCGGCAGCCGCCGGACTGCTGCGTCAACTGACCGACGCCCACGGCCCTCTGATGTTCCATCAGTCGGGTGGCTGCTGCGACGGGAGCGCGCCCATGTGCTACCCGGAGGGTGAGTTCCGTACCGGCGGCTCCGATGTACTGCTCGCCTCCCTCGACGTGGACGGCGTGAAGGGCCCCGTGCCGTTCTGGATGTCGACGAGCCAGTACGAGGTGTGGCGGCACACCCGCCTGATCGTGGACGTGGTCGAGGGCCGCGGCAGCGGGTTCTCGCTGGAGGCCCCGGAGGGAGTGCGGTTCCTGATCAGGTCGCGCATCATCTGAACCCGCCCGCGCTTGAAGGCCTGTGCCTCAGCCCACCGCGCTACGAGCCCTTCCGGTCGTACCTCCTGAGGAACCTCTCCAGCGCGGCCAGGTCGTCCGTGTTGAGGTGATCGACGTCGGCGGCCAGGAGTTCGCGCCACATGGCGTCGCGGGCGGGGCCGGGCAGGTCGGGGGTGCCCCAGAAGCGCACCCGCTGGCCGCGCTGGTGGGCGGTGCGGACGAGGGCGTGCAGGCGGTCGCGCTCGTCCTCGGGGAAGGGGCCGACGCCGAGCCAGCCGAAGCTTGCCGTCCAGTTGCTGCTGATCAGCGGGATGAAGGAGGAGGGGGCGGGCTTCGGAGCGGTGAGGTCTTCCAGGCGGCCGTCGTAGAAGGCGTACCGGGTGCGCTGGGCCTCCATCGGGACGCGGGCCGCGCGGTCGCCGGAGATCACCGGGGTGACCGCGCCGAGCCGGGTCCGGCCGTCGGTACAGGTGCTGAGCATCCGGCGGTAGGGGCGCAGCCTTCGGTGCAGTTCGAGATAGGTGTCCACGCCCTGGGTCTTGATGTCGACAAGGAGTTGCACGGGGCGGTGGCGGCCGGGGTGGACGCTGCCGTGGTGTGCGCGCACCAGGGCGGCGAGGGGCTTCAGGTAGAGGGCTTCGAGGGTGCGGGCCGGGTCGAGGTCGACCGGGTCGTGGGCGACCAGGAGCTGCCCGTCGACGAGGTAGATGTCGGCCTCGACGCTGGTGAAGCCGTGCGAGAGGGCGTCCAGCAGGGGGCGCGGGTGCTCGTAGTCGTTGTGGGCGTGGGCACGCCGCAGCGGACGGGGGCGGTGCTTCTGTTCGGCCCCGGGCTTGGCGGCGGTGGCGGCGGCCGGGAGGGTGCTCGCCCAGCCGGCCGCTCCGACGAGTGCTCCCGCGAAGGTGGCGGCGGCGGCACGTCGAGTGGTGAGGGACATGGGGGCTCCGGGGTCGGTGGGTCGGTGCGACGGCACCTGGACTGGAGCGAGTATCCGTCGAATGCGTCCCCAACCGGCAGGGTGCGTAGGCAGGTTCGTTCCGTGTTCCGCCGTGGGTCATCAACGGACGGTCAACGGGGGCCCGGTGGCTCGGGCATGCGACGCGTCTGGCAGGGTGTTCACATGGTCCTCACAGGAGAAATCTCCACCCATGTCCCCGGTCCGCGCCGGAAGAACCTGCTGATCGTGGCCATCCTCGTCGTGGCGCTGCTCGGCGCGGCCGCCTGGGCCCTCACCACCAAGTTCAACGAGAAGCCGGTGTGGGTGGACAACGTCGGCTACGACGCCGGTTACTACCACGGCATCCAGCTCCGCAAGACGGACCGCACCGGCGAGGTGGTGGCCAAGGCCGTCGCCGGAGGCTGCCGGACCGCCTCGACCACCGCGGGGAAGAAGGCGGACGACTCGCCCGAGCATTGGGTACGGGGCTGCCTGGACGCCGTACGCGGGCTGGCGAGCAACCCCAACGAAGCCTGACTCCGGCGCACGGAGCCCGACGCTGCACACCCGCCGGACTCCGGCGCACGCGGCCCGGCGTCAGCACCGCACGTCACACAGCGGTTCGCGTACCCGCCACGTCCTCCCAGCGCACCGTCCGGTCGCACCAGCGCTCCAGCAGCACCCTGTCGTGCCCCACGACGAGCAGCCCCGCGCCCTCGGCGCTGCGGTAGTCCTCGACGACCGCGACCAGGGCCGCCGTGGTCGAGGCGTCCAGCATCGCCGTCATCTCGTCGCAGACCAGCCAGCGTGGCCGGAGCACCAACGCCCGTGCCAGGCAGGCACGTTGGAGCTGTCCGTCGCTCACCTCGTGCGGGCGACGGCCCAGCAGATCGTCACCGAGGCCGACAGCGTCGCTCAACTCCCCCACCCGTACGGCCACTTCGCCCCGGCGTCCGTTCGCCCGCAGCGGCTCACCGATGAGGTCGCGCAGCCTGAGGCGCGGGTCGGCGGAGAGACGCGGCTGCTGGAACACGACCCCGATCGCGGTCCGTTGGGTGCGCGGAGCACGGTGCCGCCACCCCTGCACCCGGGCCCCGTCGAGGGTGACCGTGCCCGCGTCGGGCCGGTGCAGCAGGGCGGCGACCTTCGCGAGCGTCGACTTCCCGCAGCCGCTGGGGCCGAGCAGCCCGACCGACTCACCGGCCGCGACGACGAGCCGCGCGTCCCTGAAGACCGGCTTCCCGCGCTCGTAGCCCGCGGTGATCGCTTCGAGTTCAAGCACGGGCGGGCTCCTCGTCGTCCGGCGGGTAGTGGCAGGCGATCCGGTCGGCGAACCGCGGGATGACGGTGCAGGCTTCGCCGGCGTACGGGCAGCGGGGCGCGAAAGCACAGCCGTCGGGGAGATCGCCCAGCTCCGGGGGCATCCCCGGGATCGGGGCGAAGTCCCGCTCGGGGAGGGCGTTCAGCAGACCGCGCGCGTAGGGATGGCGGGGGCCGGGGGTCCCGAAGAAGGCTTTGGCGTCGGCGAGTTCGACGATGCGTCCGGCGTACATGACCGCGATGCGGTCGGCGATGCGCTCGGCGGCCGAGAGGTCGTGGGTGATCATCAGGAGGGCGCGCCCGGTGGTGCCTGGTGCCGGAGCTTCCTCCCGCCGTGCCACGGCGCCGTCCGCTGCCGGAGCGTCCCCCGCTTGGGCGCCCTCCGCTGCCGGGGCGCCCTCCGCGCGCGGTGCGTCGATGTGCTGGCGCAATTCGTCGACCGTGCGGTTGACCAGGTCGCGGTCGAGCCCGGTGGTGGGTTCGTCGGCGAGCAGCAGCGGGGCGTCCCCGATGAGGGCGAGGGCGGTGGCCGCGCGCTGGGCGAGCCCGCCGGAGAGTTCGTGCGGGTAGCGGGTGAGGTGGTCGGCGGGGAAGGCGGCTCGCTCCGCCGCGCTGCGTATCGCCTTCGGCAGGTCCGGTTTGCGGATCCCGGTCAAGGTGCGCAGGGTCTCCGCGAGCTGCGAGCCGACGGTGCGTACCGGGGTCAGGTGCGCGGCCGGGCTCTGCGGCACCAGTCCGATGCGACGGCCCCGTACCGTACGCGCGAGGGTCTTCTCGTCGGCGGTGAGCAGATCCGTTTCGCCCATCAGGGCGCGGCCCGCGGTCTGCGCGTTGCCGGGCAGCAGGCCGAGGAGGGCGGAGGCCAGCACGGACTTTCCGCAGCCGCTCTCGCCCACAAGTGCCAGGCACTCCCCCGCCGCCAGGTCGAAGGAGGCTCCGGTGACGGCGGCGACGTGGTGTCCGCCACGCATCCGGAAACGTACCGACAGATCGCGCACCGAGAGCACGGGCGCGGCGGCGGAAACCGCCACGGGCACCGGCTCGGTCTTCTGGAGGCTCACAGCATCAGCTCCGATCGGCGGCGCGGGTTGATCCGCTCGCGCCAGGCTCCGGCGAGGCCCGCGATGGCCAGGGTGGGGATGATCAGGAAGAGGCCGGGGAAGAGCGTCGGCCACCAGTCGCCCGCGAGAAGGGAACTGCGTGCGGACTGGATGAGGTTGCCGAGGCTGGCCTGGTGGCTGGGCAGTCCGAGGCCGAGGAACGACAGTGCCGACTCGTGCCACATGGCGTGCGGCACCATCAGCACGGCGGCCAGCGCCGCCTGCGGCATGACACCGGGCAGCAGGTGCCGTACGGCGACCCGCCACCGGGAGGCGCCCCCGGACACCGCGGCGTCCACGTACGGGCGTGCCCGCAACGACAGCACTTCGGAGCGGACGATGCGCGCCGTCGACAGCCAGTGGGTGAGCGCGACGGACACGATCACCGGCCACACCCCCGGCCGGAACATGGCGACGATGAAGATGCCGAGCAGCAGGTGCGGTACGGACGAGAAAGTGTCGACCAGCCGCATCACGACCCGGTCGGTCCATCCGCCGAAGGTGGCTGCCGCCGCGCCCACCGCCGTACCGATGACGGTGGCGACCAGGGCGGCGACCAGGCCCACGAGCAGCGAGACGCGCAGCCCGTAGACGCATCGCAGCAGCAGGTCACGGCCGACGTCGTCGGTGCCGAACGGGTGCGCCGGGGAAGGCGGTTGGAGCTTCAGCGCGAGATCGACGGCCTGCTCGTCCAGGTTCACCAGCGGCGGTACGAGGAGGACCGCGAGCGCCACCGCCGTGACGATCACGGCGGAGGTGCGTACGCGCAGCGTGCGGGTGGAGCGGCGGGTGCGGCCGTGGGCGCGCCACTCGACCGCGGTGGAGGTGGTCGAGTCAGAGGTGGTCAGGTCGGAGGTGGTCAGGTCAGCCATCGAAGCCCACCCTCGGGTCGGCGAGTCCGTACAGGAGGTCGGAGAGCAGGTTGCCCGCGAGGACGGCGGCCGTGGCGAGCACGGTCAGCGCGGCGAGCAGCGGGAAGTCCACGGCGGTGGCGGCCTGCACGGTGGCGGCGGCGATGCCGGGCCAGCTGAAGACGGTCTCGATGAGGAGGGCGCCGGTGATGAGTTCGGGGACGCGGGAGCCGATCAGGGTGAGCATCGGCAGCATTCCGGAGCGCAGGGCGTGGCCGAGGAGCACGGTGCGTTCGCTGGTGCCGCGGGCGCGAGCCCCGCGTACCGGGTCCTCTTCCAGGGCGTCGGCGACGCCCTGGCGGACGTACAGGAAGAACCAGGGCAGCTGGGTCACGCCGAGGACGACGGCGGGCAGCACCAGGTGCGAGGCGACCTGTCCGAAGGTGATCACGTCGCTGTCGGTGTCGGTGAGCCCGCCGGCGGGCAGCACGCCGAGCTTGAGCGCGAAGAACCACATGGCGAGCAGTCCGAGCCAGAAGGCCGGTGCGGCTTCCAGGGTGTACGCGGCCGGGCTGACGCAGCGGTCGAGCCAGCCGCCGGGGCGGCGGGCGGCCAGTACGCCCAGCGTGGTGCCGAGGACGATCGCGATCAGGAAGGCGGTGGCGGCCAGCAGTGTGGACCAGCCCAGCCGTTCGACGATGACGTCGGCGACGGGCTGGCGCATCACGCTGGAGTCGCCGAAGTCCCCGGAGAGGGCCGAGGTGAGCCAGTGCCACCAGCGGGTGGTGAGCGGGTCGTCGACCCCGAGGTTGGCGCGCAACTGGTCCAGATTGGCCTGCGAGGAGGTGAGCCCCGCGGTGCCCGCGTACGCCTTGACCGGGTCGAAGGGCGAGGCCGCGGCGACGGCGAAGACGCCGAAGGTCACCAGGAGGAGGACGGGTACGGCGAACAGGATCCGCCGCCCCGCCATCCGTGCCATGGGGCCCCAGGGGAGCGTCCGCCGCGCGGTCGCTCCCTCAACCGTTGCCGGACTCACTTCTTCGGCGTCCAGTCCTCGACGTTCCACCAGGGGCCGGAGGCCAGGCCGTGGTCGTGCGGCTCGATCTGGGTGGAGAGGCCGTCCCACTTGTCGTTGACGACGTAGAGGTGGTCGATGTGGGTGAGGAAGGTGTAGCCGGGGTTCTTCACCAGTTCCTGCTGGACCGTGGCGTAGGCGGCCTTGCGCTCGGCGTCCTTGCCACTCCGGCGGCCGGCGTCCAGGGCGGTGTCGACGGCCTTGTTGTCGTACCAGGCCATGTTGTTGAAGCCGTCGCCCGCGAGGGAGGACTTGAGCAGCAGGTACTGGTCGAAGTCGGGGTCGCCGGGCGAGCCGCCGCCCGCGAGCACCGCGTCGCTCTTCATGCGCGGCTCGATGACCTCCCAGGTGCCGGCCTGGGTCTTGATGTCGAGGCCGGCCTTCTTGGCGTCGGAGGCGTAGGCGAGGGCGTGGTCCTGGCGGAGCTTGTCGCCGGAGAGGTACCAGAGCGGGAACTCCGCGCGCACCCCGTCCTTGACGCGGACGCCGTCGGCGCCCGGCTTCCACCCGGCGTCGTCGAGGATCTTCTTGGCCTTGGCCAGGTCGTGGGTGCGTTCGGTGCCCTTGGCGAACCACGGGCTGTCGGTGGGGACCGGGCCGTAGGCGGGCTTGCCGGCGCCTTCGAGGATCTTGTCGACCATGGTCCTGCGATCGACCGCGACGTCCAGCGCCCGGCGGACCGCGGTGTCGCCCGTGACCTTGTTGTGGGTGGGCAGGGTGACGGTGCGGTAGTCGAAGGACTTCGCCTCGTAGGTCTTCCTGTTGCCCTCCGCCTTGAAGGACTTGGCGAGGTTGGGCGGCAGGATCGCGCCGTCGAGGTCGCCGGAGCGCAGCCGGGTGGCGCGCACGTCGTCGTCCTTGATGATCGCCATGGTGAACTTCTTCACCGCGGGGGCGCCGCCCCAGTAGGCGGGGTTGGCCTTGAAGCTGAGCTTCTCGCCCTTGGACCAGTTGGTCAGGACGTAGGGGCCGGTGCCGATCGGCTTGGTGGTGAAGGCGCCCGTGTTCACGTCCTGCTTGCCCGCGACGTGCTGGGGGGCGATCGGCAGGACGGTGCGCTCGGCGAACGGCGCGTACGGGTACTTCAGCGTGAAGACGACCGTGTCCGCGCCCTCGGCCTTGACGCTCTTGATCGCGTCGAGTTCCGACTTGGCGGCGTTGTTGGTCTTCTTGTCGAGGATCGTCTCGTAGGTGAAGACGACGTCCTTGGCTCCGAAGGGCTGCCCGTCGGTGAACTTCACGCCGGGGCGCAGCTTGTAGGTGTACGTCAGTCCGTCGGCGCTCACCTTGGGCAGTTCGGCGGCGAGGGCCGGCTTGAGCCGCATGTCGCCGTCGAAGGAGAGCAGGCCGTCGAAGATCTTGGAGTTGCCGTCCTTGCCGTAGCCGAGGAGCGGGCTGAGGGTCTCGGGCTCGTACGCGATGCCGACGACCGCGGAGTCCTTGGCGCCGGTGCCGGAACCGGCGGCGGATCCACCCGGCTTGGAGCAGGCCGCCGCGCCGATGGCCAGTGTTCCGGCCAGTGCCGCGGCGGTCGCCGTGCGTGTCGCCGTACGTATGGATCGGGCTGTCATGGCTCCCCACACCCCTCTTAAAGATCAACTGTTATTGCAAGCGGTGTGCAATTAAACAGTATGTAAAGGGGAGAGCGCTGCCCCACCCCTCCCGGGAGCGGGACAGCGCCCAAGGAAGCGCCGCAGGTCACACGGTTATTGGGGGGCCACAAGCCCGACCAGTCGTCCGATCGACTCCCGGTGCGCACCGGCGGATCCGAAGGCGATCTGGTCGGCCTTGGCCCGCTTCAGATAGAGATGCGCCGGGTGCTCCCAGGTCATCCCGATTCCGCCGTGCAGCTGTACGCATTCCTCGGCGGCGTGCACCGCGACCCGGGCGCAGTACGCCTGGGCGATGGCCACGGCAAGCGGCGCCTCGTCGCTGCCGGTGGCCAGCGCGTCGGCGGCGTTGCGGGCGGCGGCCCTGGCCGAGACGACCTCCAGCCACACCTGCGCCATGCGGTGCTTGAGCGCCTGGAAGGAGCCGACCGGCCGGTTGAACTGGTGGCGCTCCTTGGTGTAGCGCACCGTCTCCTCCAAGCACCATTCGGCGAGGCCGAGTTGCTCGGAGGCGAGCAGTCCGGCTCCGGCGAGCAGCCCCTGCCGCACGGCTGCCTCGGCCTGTTCCGGACCGGCGAGCAGGGTGGCCGGGGCCCCGGCCAGGGTGACGCTGGCGAGGGGGCGGGTGAGGTCGAGCGGAATCTGCGGTTCGACACGCACTCCGGCACCGGCCCGCTCGACGGCGTACAGGCCCTCGGTGGTGGGAACCAGGAGTACGTCGGCGGTCGCGGCGTCCGCCACCCCGGCCAGCACCCCGTCGAGCCCCTGCCGCGGGCGGAACCCGTCGGGGCCTGCGGCGAACCGGGCCACCAGCGCGGCAGTCCGCCGCCCCGACGCCAGCTCCCCGAGCAGGGACGCCACTTCGGCCTTCTCCACGTCACAGGCGAGCAGCACCTGGGTCGCGACGACCGCACTGGTGAGATACGGCGCGGGAACGACTCCCCGGCCCAGCTCCTCCAGCACCACCGCGACCTCACGGTGCGAGGCCCCCTGCCCGCCGAGGTCTTCCGGTACGAGCAGTCCGGCGACGCCCATGTCGGCGGCGAGTGCCTTCCACAGCCCGGCGTCGTACGGGGCACCCTCCTCCGCGCGCACGACCACCCGGGCGGGGTCGTTGCGGTCGGTGAGCAGGGCACGTACGGCCGACCGGAGGTCTTCCTCGGCCTCGGAGTACAGCAGGTCGGTCATCGGGCCAGGTCCTTCCAGGCGACGTCCTTGTCGGTGCGGGGCTCGGAGGGCAGACCGAGGACGCGCTCGGCCACGATGTTCAGCAGCACCTCGCTGGTGCCGCCCTCGATCGAATTGCCCTTGGACCGCAGATAGCGGTAACCGGCGTCCCGTCCGGTGAAGTCGACGAGTTCCGGCCGGCGCATCGTCCAGTCGTCGTACAACAGCCCTTCCTCGCCCCGGAGTTCGACCTCCAGGCCGCTGATCTCCTGGTTGAGGCGGGCGAAGGTGAGCTTCATGCCGGAGCCCTCGGGCCCCGGCTGGCCGACAACCATCTGCTGGCGCAGGCGTTCCCCGGTGAGGCGGGCGACCTCGGCCTCCACCCAGAGGGTGAGGAGGCGCTGGTGCAGGTCGTGGGTACGCAGATCGGGACGCTCGCGCCAGGTGGCGGCGACGGGCCCGATCATGCCGCCCTCGCGGGGGATGCGGGAGCCGCCGATGGAGACGCGCTCGTTCATGAGGGTGGTCTGGGCGACCTTCCAGCCGTCCCCCACCTCCCCCAGACGCATACTGTCGGGGATCTTGACGTCACTCAGGAAGACCTCGTTGAACTCGGCCTCGCCGGTGATCTGCCGCAGCGGCCGCACCTCGACACCGGGGTCGCTCATGTCGCACACGAAGTACGTCATGCCACGGTGCTTGGGCTGGTCGGGGTCGGTACGGGTGACCAGGATCGCCCAACGGGCCAGGTGCGCACTGGACGTCCACACCTTCTGGCCGTTGACCACCCAGTGGTCCCCGTCGCGCACAGCGCGGGTCCCGAGCGCGGCGAGGTCCGAGCCGGCCCCGGGCTCACTGAACAACTGGCACCAGACCTCCTCGCCGACCCACAACGGCCTGAGCAGACGCTGCTTCTGCTCGTCCGTGCCGTACTTGAGGACGGTCGGCGCGGCCATGCCGAGACCGATACCGATGCGGCGCGGGTCGTTGTCGGGGGCGTCCGCCGCCGCGAGCTCGGCGTCCACCACGGCCTGGAGGTCTCGCGGGGCGTCGAGCCCGCCGAGGCCGACGGGGTAGTGCACCCAGGCGAGACCGGCGTCGAAGCGGGCCCCCAGGAAGTCGGTGCGGTCGGTGGTGGCCGGCGGGTGCGCGGCGAGGAGTTCCTGTGTACGGGTGCGGAGTTCCGCGGCGGTCGTCATCGGCCCGCCCCTTCCGGGATGACGGTGATACGGCCGGTGCTGCGCCCGTCGGCGACTCGCTGCACGGCGTCGGCGGCGTCCTTGAGCGGGACGCGTTCGCTGATCAGCGGCTTGATGGCGCCCTCGGCGGCCAGCCGGGTCAGCTCGCCGTGGCAGGCGGCGACCGCGGCCGGGTCCTTGACGTTGTAGAGGCCCCAGTGCAGTCCGAGGACGGCGTAGTTCTTCACCAGCGCGTGATTCAGCGCCGGCGCCGGAATGCTGCCGCTCGCGAAGCCGACGACGACGATCCGGCCCTCGAAGGCGATGCACTTGGTGGATTGGGTGTACGCCTCGCCGCCGACCGGGTCGTAGACCACGTCCGCGCCGCGCCCGCCGGTGGCTTCCTTCACCGCGCCGATGACGTTCTCACTGTGCCGGTCGATCACCAGGTCACACCCCAGTTGCCGGGCCACCTCGGCCTTTTCGGCTCCCCCGACGACGCCGATGACCTTGGCCCCGGCGGCCTTGCCGAGCTGGACGGCGGCGCTGCCGACGCCGCCCGCCGCCGCGTGCACCAGGAGGGTCTCCCCCGCCTGGAGGTGCGCGCGCCGGTGCAGTCCGAACCACCCTGTCTGGTAGCCGATGTGCAGTGCGGCCGCTTCGGCGTCGTCGAGCGAGTCCGGGGCGGGCAGCAGGGCCGCCGCGTCCGCGACCACGTGCTCCGCGAAGCCGCCGAACGGCAGCGCCGGGTTGGCGATCACCCGGCGCCCGTCCTCGGTCTCGCCGCAGATCTCGACGCCCGGAGTGAAGGGCAGCGGCGGACGGACCTGGTACTCGCCCCGGCAGAGCAGCGCATCGGGAAAGTTGATGTTCGCGGCCCGCACCCTGAGCAGCACCTGGCCGTCACCGGGAACCGGCCGGTCCACCTCTTCGAGGCGCATCACCTCGCCGGGCTCACCGTTCTCGTGCACTCGCCATGCCTGCATCAAGGGCCTCCACGCGCTGTCGTCGGCAGTACCGTGCCACCGCATACTAAGCGGTCGCTTGCCAGGTCGGGAAGAGCCCTGGAAGGGTTCCGGCACGAAGCCGTCGCCGGAGGGCGGCGGCCGAGGGGTACGCGAACACGGAAGCGCGGCAGCCCCCTCCTGAAGTGAGGGCTGCCGCGCGGGTGGGTGGGGGCGTGTGGTGAGCGGGGGCGTGGCAGCCACGGCGCTTGCGCCGGAGAGCCTGGGCCTAGACCTGGGCCCGGCCGAACTTCTCCCGGAGAGCCGCGAGTCCAGTGCCGTACGTGCCGTCACCGAAGAGCGCCTCAACCTGCGGAACGACCTCGTCCGCACCCGAGTACTCGGCGGACCAGACGATCTCGGTGCCGTCCGCGCGCCCGTTTTCGTGCGGGTGCACGGCGAGCGTGGCGATGTAGTCGCCGATCGGCAGCATCGGGTCGAGCACGGTGTACGTGTACGCCCTGGTGTCCTCGTCCCGGGCGAGCAGGCGCTCGCGGGCCACCACCTTGCCGTCGATCGCGAACACCCGTACCGCACCCGGAAGTGCCGGGTCGCCCTCTCCTTCCGCCGTCGACGGCGGAAGATGCGGATGCCAGTCACCGAGCCCCGCGAAGCCGCCGATCAGCTCCCAGACCTCGGCGGGACCGGCGGCGACGACGGCGGTGCGAACGAGGCGGTGCTTCCGCGCCGTCATGCTGTGATCACCTTGTCCCTCGCCCCTCTCTTCTCCCTCACCGGGCTCACCAGGAGCCCTCGCCGCGCAGGACAGCGTCCGCGCCGCCGTCGATGAAGACGACCTGCCCGGTGACATGCGTGTTCTCGGCACCGGTCAGCCACTCCAGGAGCGGGGCGACCTGCTCGGGGGCGGCATGCCCGTTGAGCGGCATGGGTACGGCGCTGTCGACGACCGCCCGCATCTCCGGGTTGTCGATCATCGGCCGGGTCATCGGCGTGACGATGGTGCCGGGGGCGATGGCGTTGAGAGTGATTCCGACGGCGGCCCAGTCCTCGGTGATCGCCGTACGCCGCACCCAGCGGGCAATCGACTGCTTCGACGAGCCGTAGATGACACGCCCCTCACCCCGGTCCACGGCCGCCTGCGCCGTGGCCACGGCCGCGTCCTCGTCACCGGACAGTGCGGCCTCGACGAGGGCGTCGTCGGCCGGGTGCACGGAGGCGACCGAGGAGATGACGACGGCGCGCGGAGCCTCGGCGGCGGCGAGCAGCGGCCGCAGGCCCTCCAGGGTGGCGACCGCGCCGAAGTGGTTGACCTTGATCGTCACCGGGTCGAACGCGGCCGTCCCGGCACAAGCGACGACAGCGTCAAGACGCCCGCCGGTGAGCTCGGCCGCCCGCGCGACCAGCGTGACGCGCCCCTCGGCGGTGGAGAGGTCGGCCTCGATGTCCGCGCCCTTGAGGTCGGCACCGATGACGGTGTGCCCGCGCGCACGAAGGCGCTCGGCGGTCGCCTTCCCGATGCCGGAGGACGTCCCGGTGACGAGGTAGGTACGAGACACGGGCCGCTCCCTGGCTCTTCGAGACTGAAGTGACGCCAACCTACGCCTGGTTGGCACGTCGCGCCAAGGTGCGCGAACGCGCCGGCAGCAACCCGTGACACCGAGCCAGGAGCACCCCTCCAGGGACGCGGGGAACTGCGCGAGCAACCAAGACGCACCCGCCAACCCGTCACCCCTCAGCGGCCGAACACCTCAAAGGAAACCGCCGGAATCCCCCCGAACCTCTCCCCCGCCGCCACCACATTCGCCGTCAGGAAGCTCCGGCAGTACGCCTCCGGATCCTCATCCGTCAACGCCTCGATGTACGCCCGGTGTTGCAGCAACGACCGCACCGACCGCTCCAGCCCCGGCCGCGCGTCCACCGCGTGTGTCGGCGAGAGAGTCCCCGCCACGGCCACCCACCGCACCCCGTCCCAAGGCTGCAAGCCCTCCTCGGCCAGCTCCGGGAAGATCCAGCGATTACCCGCGTCCCCCGCCGCGTCCAGCGTGGCGCGGCCGACCGCGAGATGGTCAGGGGTGTTCCAGACACTCGTGCCCCAGGTGTCACGGTGATTGAGAGTGATCACCAGCTCGGGCCGATGCCTGCGGATCGCCGCGGCGATGTCCCTGCGCAGCGCGGGCCCGTACTCGATCACACCGTCCCGATGATCGAGAAACTCGACCGCCGCGACCCCGACGACAGCCGCACTGGCCCGCTGCTCCTGCTCACGCAGCGGGCCGCACTTGGCCGGCTCCAGGGTGTCGATACCCGCCTCGCCCCGACTGGCGAGGACATACGTCACCTCGCGCCCGGCATCCGTCCACGCGGCGACCGCCGCCGCGCAGCCGTACTCCAGGTCGTCGGGGTGTGCCACGACGGCCAGCGCCCGCTGCCAGTCGACCGGCATGGGCTGCAACTGATGGAACGACGCTTCTGTGGTCATACCGGCAGGATAGGTGCCTCCTCTGACAACAACCCCCTTCCCGTGCAGCGGAGTTCAGGCCTCCGCTCCTCCCGCGAGTTCAGGATCCCCCGGGCTCAGACCTCACCACGCGCCAGCGCCAACAGCCGGTCCAGTACCCGCGGCCCGCCCGCCCGCAGGCCGTCGTGCTCGAACTCGTCGGTGACCCAGGTACGCAGCCCCCGGATGGAGCGAGCGGTCTCCAAGGAGTGAGCGGTGTCGACGTACATGTCGTCGTGATAGACGGCGGCGGCGACCGGAACCTCGTTGGCCGCCAGCCGGGCGGTGTCGTAGAGAACCGGCCAGTTGGTGCGGGCCGCGAGGAGTTCCGCGGTCTCGCGCAACGGGCGCAGTGCGGGATCGGTCTCGAAGTGCCAGGGGTGGATGGTCTCCCCGGTGAACAGCAGCGGCCCGCTCCCGGCGAGGGTCCGCCGCGCGTCGAAGCGCGGGAACTCGGCGCGGATCCGCTCGGCCGCCCACCCGGTGGCTTCCTTCCCCTGCCCGTAGATGGACTCGTGCACCAGGGCGAACAGCGGGTGGCCCGCAAAGGAAAGCGCGGACTGCGCCGCCTCCAGGAACGCGTCCGAGAGCGCCGGCCCCTGCGGGGTGCGGACGAAGGCGTTCTCCAGGAGATAGTGCAGGGAATGAGTGCCGTCACCGCCGCCGAGGGCGATGCCGAGGGACTGGAAGGCCTCGGGGGTGAGGAGGTGGCCGCCGGGGGTGACGGTCTCGTGATCGGCCAGGTGGGCGGCGATCTCCCGGGCCCGCTCGACGTCCTGCGGGTAGCGGGCGTAGTGCGCGGCGACCTTGCGCTCCATACGGGGGTACGCCGCCCGGTAGACGTCCGCCGCGCTCGCGTGGAGCGAGGGCAGGCCGCCGGTGATCAGGACGGTGCGCAGCCCTTCGGGGGCGATGGAGAGGTAGTGGGTGGCGCAGAAGCCACCGAAGCTCTGCCCCAGCACGGTCCAGGGGGCACCGCCGGTCAGCTGCGGGCGGATGGCCTCGCAGTCCCGGACGATGGAGTCGGCTCGGAAGTGGGCCAGGTAGTCCGCCTGTTCGCGGGGGCCACCACGCAGCGGGAGGGTCTGCCGGTTGACCGGGCTGGAGAGGCCGGTGCCGCGCTGGTCGAGCAGCAGGACGCGGAACTCCTTGAGAGCCCGGCCGAGCCAGGCCTGCTGTCCGACGAAGCGGCGGGCGCCGAAGCCGGGGCCGCCCTCCAGATAGATCAGCCAGGGCAGCTCGCTGCCGGCCCGGTCCGCCGCCACGACCTCGCGGGCGTACAGCTCGATCTGTTCGCCCCCGGGATGGGCGTGGTCGAGGGGCACGGTGAAGCGGTGGTCGGTGAGGACGGTGCCGGGCTGACGGTAACTGGTCACACTTGCTCCTGCTTGCTCCTGTTGCGGTCGTTGTCGGCCAGTTCAGCACACCCGGATTACGCATGGTTACGTACCCTCCCGCCGAAATCGGACAGGACAGGTCGACTCCGACGCCCACCCGGACAGTCCCGGCCCGTGTGCGCCGGGCCCCGGGCGCTCCTAGCGTGGACGCATGATCCGGTTCGAGCAGGTCAGCAAGGTGTACCCGGACGGCACGACCGCCGTCGACGGCCTGTCCTTCGAGGTCGCGGAGGGCGAGCTGGTCACGCTGGTGGGGCCCTCCGGCTGCGGCAAGACGACCACGATGATGATGGTGAACCGGCTGATCGAGCCGACCTCGGGCCGGATCCTGATGGCCGGCGAGGACATCTCCCGGATCGACCCGGTGAAGCTGCGCCGCAGGATCGGCTACGTCATCCAGCAGGTGGGCCTCTTCCCTCACCGCACGATCCTCGACAACACCGCCACGGTCCCCTTCCTGACCGGCTGGAAGAAGGACAAGGCGCGGACCAGGGCGGCCGAACTCCTCGATCTGGTCGGCCTGGATCCGTCCGTCTACGGCTCCCGCTATCCCGAGCAGCTCTCCGGCGGCCAGCGCCAGCGCGTCGGAGTGGCAAGGGCGCTGGCCGCCGACCCGCCCGTACTGCTGATGGACGAGCCCTTCGGCGCGGTCGACCCGGTGGTCCGCGAGCGCCTCCAGGACGAGTTCCTCACCCTTCAGGCGACGGTCCGCAAAACGGTCCTGCTGGTCACCCACGACATCGAGGAGGCCGTCCGGATGGGCGACCGGATCGCGGTGTACGGGCAGGGCCGCATCGAGCAGTTCGACACCCCGGCGGCCGTGCTCGGCGCCCCCGCCACCCCGTATGTGGCGCAGTTCGTGGGCGCGGACCGGGGGTTGAAGCGGCTGTCGGTCACCACCATCGAGCCGGACGACCTTCAGGAGCCGCCGCGCGCCAGGCTGGACGAGCCGGTGGCCTCGGCGGCGGTCAGACTGCGGGCGGAGGGGGCCCGCTGGGCGGTCGTGCTGAACGAGCGCGGAGAGCTGCACGGCTGGGTCTCCACGGAGGATCTGGCGCTGGCGGGCTCCGCCGGCACCGTCGGTGAACTGGCCCGCCGGATGGACGCCTGGGTTTCGGTCGGCTCCCCGCTGAAGCACGCGTTCAGCGAGATGCTCCAGTGGGACGCCGGGTGGGTCGCGGTCCTCGACGGGGCCCGCCTGGTCGGCGTACTCACCCCGGGGAAGCTGCACGAGGCGCTGCGCCGCTCGGTGGACGCGGACGAGCTGGGGGTCCCGCGCGACGCCGTCGAGTTCGACTCCGTCGCGGACGCGTGACGACGACCCGGACGCGTGACGACGACCCGGCCGGGTGCGACTCGCGCAAGTGTGCGATCTGTCCGCCCCAGTGGTGAGAACTGCTGAGTCAGGTGTGAAGCGTGGGGCGACCGGACAGGGCTGCGGGCAGCATTCGCGTTGTTCTGCTCCGCACCTTCATGCTCCGCACCCTCACGTTTCGCTACCGCACGTTCCGCTACCTCACGCCGGGTGGATTCGACCTCATGAACCACATGCATCGCAGTATTCGCGTTTCCTCCACCGTGCGCGCGGGGTGGAGGAAGGAGCTGGCGGCAAGGGCCGGCCTGCTGGTGGAGGCGCCCTGGTTCGCCGTCGTGGTGATGGCCGCGATCCTCGCCAACGCCGTGCTGCTGGGCGTGGAGACGTACTCCGGACTCGCGGAGCGCTGGCAGGGGACCCTGTCGACGCTGGAGAGCTGCTTCCTCGCGGTGTTCACCTGCGAGAGCCTGCTGCGGTTGGCCGCCCACGCCGACCGCCCCCGGGACTTCTTCCGCAATCCGTGGAACGTCTTCGACGCCGCCGTGGTCCTTTTCGCCTTCCTCCCGCTCACCGGCGACAACACCACCCTGCTGCGCCTGCTGCGGCTCTTCCGGGTGCTGCGCACCGCCCGCTTCCTGCCCCAACTGCGGGTCATCGTGACGGCGCTGGGCAAGTGCCTGCCGGGCACGGTCAGCTTCGTCATGGTCGGCACGCTGCTGCTGTACGTGTACGCGATGGTGGGGTGGCTGTGCTTCGCCGCCGCCGACCCGCAGCACTACGGGTCGCTGGGGCGGGCGGTGGTCACCCTGTTCATCCTGATGTCCCTGGACGGTCTGGGTGACGCGGTGCACGCCGGGCTGCTCATCTCGCCGTGGTCGCTTGCCTACTACGGCTCGTACGTCCTGCTCAGCTCGTTCCTGCTGGTGAACCTGCTGATCGGAGTGGTGATCAACTCCCTTGAGCAGGCCCGGGACTCGGATCTGCCGGAGAAGAGGGCCGACGCGCAGGAGCCGCCGGCGCAGCCGCAGACGGACGCCGACCCATTGGACGCCTTCGGGGTCCGCGACCGCATTCTGGCCGCCCGGCTGGCTCTGGACGACGCGGAACGGCTCCTTCAGATGAGCCGCTTGGACTCCAGGTAGGCCCGCGCCACGTCCTGCGGCAGCCGCCGCCAGCTGTCCACCTGCTGGTTGAGCGAAGCCAGGTCCTGGGTCGTCAGTACGGTGTTCAGCTTGCCCAGCGCCTTGATCACACCGGGCGATCCCGCCTGCGCCCTGTTCACCACGGGCACGATGTAGTCGGCGTTCTGAAGGTGCTTGTCGTCCGCGAGCAGCACCAGACCGAAGGCGTCCAGGGTGGCGTCGGTGGTCGTGGTGAGCACCATCTGGTCCTGGCCGCTCTGCACGGCCTGTTTGGCGGGGGTGGTGCCGACGCCCTTGGGGTCGACGGCGGTGATGTCGATGCCGTACGTCTTCTTCAGGCCGGGCTCGCAGTAGGGCCGCTGGACGCACTCGTCACCCGCCGCCAGCCGTACCGGGAGCCCCGACTTCCCCAGATCGGTGAGGGTCCCCAGCTGATGCTGCCGCGCGTACGCCGCGGTGACGGCGAAGGCGTTCTGGTCGACGGCGCGGCCGGGGTCCAGGACGGTGAGGCCGCGCGGCACCGCCAGTTTCCGCAGCGCCGTCATGGTGGCGTCGAGGTCGGGCGAGCCGACGGGGGTGGCGTTTGGGCCGTTCTTCTTGGCGTTGAGCCAGTCGGCGAAGGTGGCCGCGTACTCCGGGACGACATCGATCTGGCCGCTCTCCAGGGCCGGTTCGTAGAGCTCCCGGTTGGTGACGGAGAGGATGGTGGTGGAGTATCCGGCCCTGTCCAGAAGCAGGGCGTACATCTGGGCGAGCACATCGCTCTCGGTGAATCCGGCCGAGCCGATGGTCAGTTCGTGGCTGTCGCCGGGCTCGGCGGTGATCTCGCCCTGGTGCTCCAGGGACGGCCCGGTGGTGCAGGCGGTGGCGGCGAGGAGGAGCAGCCCGGCCACGTAACGCCCCAGCGGTCGGCTCTTCATCCGGCTCGCCCCCTCGCCCACTCGGGAGCGAACTTCTGCGCCACTTCGAAGAGCCCTTCCACCAGCAGCGCGAACACGGCCACCAGGACCGCTCCCGCGACCACCTGCGGCGTACTGGCCAGGTTGAAGCCCGCGGTGATGATCCGGCCGAGGCCGCCGCCGCCCGCCAGCGCGGCCAGCGTCGCGGTGGCCACGAGCTGAACGGCCGCGATGCGTACACCGGTCAGGATCAGTGGCAGGGCGAGGGGAAGTTCCACGTGAAACATCACCTGTTTTCCGGTCATGCCCATTCCCTTGGCGGCCCGGACGATGTCCTGGTCCACCCCGCGCATCCCGACGTACGCGTTGGTGAGCAGCGGGGGCACGGCGAAGAGCACCAGCGCGATGATCGTCGGCCATTCCCCCATGGTCCCCAGCGGGGTGAGCAGCAGCAGGACCAGCACGGCGAAGGTGGGGACCGCCCGGCCGACGTTGGAGATGTTGATCGCCAGTGCCCCGCCCTTGCCGAGGTGGCCGAGCACCAGGGCGATCGGCAGTGCGATCAGACAGCTCAGCAGCAGGCAGACGACGGTGAGGAAGAGGTGCTGGCCGAGACGGTCCCAGATGCCGCCGTCGCCGCTCCAGTGCGTGGCGTCGGTGAGCCAGTCCCAGGCTGCGGTGAGGGTGTTCATACGCGCGTCCAGGGGGTGAGCAGGCGTTGCACACCGAGCAGCAGGAGGTCGGCGGCGATGGCGATGACCACACAGAGCACGGAGGCGGTGAGGACCTGGGCCTTGAAGTAGGTGTTCATCCCGGCGTAGATGAGATTGCCGAGTCCGCCGTGGCCGACGATCGCGCCGACGGTGACCAGCGAGACGGCGGAGACGGTGGCGATCCGGAGCCCGGCCATCGCGGCGGGGAGGGCGAGCGGCAGCTCCACACCCAGCAGCAGCCGGACGGGCCCGTACCCCATTCCCAGGGCGGCCCGCCGGGTCTCCTCGGGCACCGCACGCAGGCCGGCCAGGAGATTGCGTACGAGCAGGGTCAGTGAGTACAGGACGAGCCCCGCGATCACCAGCGAGGCGGAGAGCCCGTACACCGGCAGCAGCAGCGAGAACATGGCCAGCGAGGGAATCGTGTAGAGCACGGTCGTCAGTCCGAGGACCGGCGCGGAGGCCCAGCGCCAGCGGCGGGCCGCGATGGCCAGCGGGACGGCGATGACCAGTCCGAGCAGCACGGACACCACCGTGAGCTGGAGATGCTGGAGCACCGCTTCCCAGAGGATCTCCCGGCGGCTGGAGAGGTAGGCACCGCAGATCCACTCGTTGCGCGCGAGGCAGTCGTCCGGAGGCGCGATCACCTGTCCAGTCAGCCCCGGGACGCGGGCGACCGCGCGTCCTGGTGGACCGTACGGGTGCCCCGGCACCGAGCGGTGGCCACGGGGAAGCACTCCGGCCGGTTGTGTCCGTACGCCGGAACGGTCCGCGCCGTCGTGGCAAGCTGACCCGCATGGGTGAGCACGCACATCACCACGCGGTGCGCCGGAGCTATGACACGGTCGCCGAGGAGTACGTGAAGCGACTGCACGACGAGCTGGCCGGCAAGCCGCTGGACCGGGCGCTCCTCGCCGCCCTCCTGGAGCAGACGGAGCCGGGTGCGGTGGTCGCCGATCTGGGTTGCGGGCCGGGGCACATCGCGGCCCATCTCGTGGCGGGCGGGGCCCGGACGGTCGGCATCGATCTGTCCGAAGGGATGGTGGAGTCCGGCCGCCAGAGGTTCCCCGGGGTTGAGTTCCGCATCGGTGATCTGCTCCGCATCCCCGCGGACGCAGGAGAGTTCGGTGCGGCGGTGGCCCTCTACTCGCTCATCCACCTCTCTCCCGACGAGCTGCCCCGCGCCGTCGCCGAGGTGGCGCGGGTGGTGCGCCCCACCGGCATGTTCCTGATCGCCTTCCACATCGGTGAGGCCCTCCGGCACCTGGACGAGTGGTGGGGCCACCAGGTGGACATCGACTTCCACTTCCACGCGCCCGAGCAGGTCGCCGCGCTGCTCGAAAGTTCGGGTTTCACCGTGGAGATGTGCATGGAACGCCGGAACTACCCCCACGAGGCCGACACCCGTCGGGCCTATCTGCTGGCCCGGCGCGTCTGACGGGTGCGACAGGCCCCGGCCGGGCGGACGGCACGGGCGAGCGAATTGCGGGATCTATAGGCTGAGCCCGTGGCTGGTACAGATGAACGAAGCGCCGCGCGGCAGGCCCGCACCGCGGAAGCCGGATCCCCGGAAGGTCTTGTGGACCTTCAGGCGTTCGCGGTGCAGTTGCGGCACATGAATGGCGAGATCAACCGGCTGGCACACGCCTTCGCCGCGGGCCAGGGCCTCCATTCGACCGACATCCAGGCCCTGGCCGCGATTCTGGACTCCGACACTCCGCTGACCCCGGGCAGGCTCCGCGAGCATCTCGGTCTGACCTCCGGGGCAGTGACCGCCTGCCTCGACCGGCTGGAGCGCGCCGGGCACATCAGGCGCTCCCGGGAGAGCCAGGACCGCCGGGTGGTGCACCTGCACTACGAACCGAGCGCGCGGTCGGCCGCCCGTCGGCACTTCCTGCCGCTCGCCGAGGCCACCGAGCGCGCACGCGCACGCTTCAGCGCCGAGGAACTCGCCCTGGTGCTGCGGTTCCTGAGCGAGCTCAACTCCGAACTCGGTGAGCTGCGCCCGCCGCCACGCTGACCCAGGCCCCACCGCGACGCCGGCTCCGCCGCTCCCGTAATATATTTCAATGATTGAGATTGTTTCTGCTTGAGATACTTCCTAGTGAAGCCGGGAGCGCGATGTCCACCCCCGCACGTTCCGTCCGCCTGTTGATCCCCCTGGTGCTGCTGATCGCCTGGCTGGGAATCGGCGCGGGCCTGGGCCCCTACGCCGGAAAGCTCGGTGAGGTCGCCACCAACGACCAGGCCGCCTTCCTGCCGCAGAACGCCGAGTCCACCCAGGTCATCGAGGCCCAGAAGGCGTTCCGTCAGGACGAGACACTGCCCGCGATCCTCATCTGGACCGGTTCGGGATCGAGCGCCGGAGAGAAACTGGGCGAGGAGCAACGGGCCGCCGCCACCCGCGCCCTCGCTTCCCTGAACGGGTCCGAGGGCATCACGGGCCGCCCCTCTCCCGCCTTCGCCTCGAAGGACGCACAGGCCCTCCAGGGTGTGGTGCAGCTGCGCCCCGACCTCGGCGACGAGCTGCCCACCACTCTTGACCGGATCAGGGCCGCCGGTGCCGAGGTGCCGGGTACACAGGTGCAGCTGGCCGGTCCCGCGGCCAGTCAGGCCGATCTGAAGGAGGCCTTCGCCGGGATCGACGGCCTGTTGCTGGGCGTGGCGCTGCTGGCCGTGCTGCTGATCCTGCTGCTGGTGTACCGCAGTGTGCTGCTGCCGCTGATCATCATCCTCGGTGCGGTCTTCGCGCTCGGCCTGGCCAGTGCGGTGGTCTACGTGCTCGCCGACCACGACGTGGTGCGGGTGGACGGGCAGGTGCAGGGCATCCTGTCGATCCTGGTGATCGGTGCGGCGACCGACTACGCGTTGCTGCTCACCGCCAGGTTCCGGGAGGAGCTCGCGGCGGGCCACAGTCGTTTCACCGCGGTACGGGCCGCCTGGCGGCAGTCGGTGGGGCCGGTGACGGCGAGCGCGGCGACGGTCGCCCTCGGGCTGCTGGCACTGCTGTTCAGCGACCTCACCAACAACCGTGCGCTGGGCCCGGTGGGGGCGATCGGCATCGTCTGTGCGGTGCTGAGCGCGCTCAGCTTCCTGCCCGCCGTGCTGGCCCTGCTGGGCCGGGCCGCCTACTGGCCCGCCAGGCCGAAGCCGGCCACCGAGAAGGGCGCAGGGAAGGGAGCGGGCGCGGACCGCCTCTGGCAGCGGGTGGCCGCGCTCGTGGACCGGGCGCCGCGCAAGGTGTGGTCGCTCTGCCTCGCCGGGCTGCTCGTCTGCGCCGCGTTCTCCCCGATGCTCACCTCCCGGGGCGTACCGCTCGACGAGATCTTCGTCAACGACGCCCCCTCCGTCGCCGCACAGCAGACCCTCGGCAAGCACTTCCCCGGCGGCTCCGGCAATCCCACGGTGATCATCGCCGACGCGGACCGGGTCGCCGAGGTGCGGTCCGCCGCCGAGGACACCCAGGGGGTGTCGTCCGCCGAGGCGGTGTCCGCGTCGGGCCGCCCCGGTGGCGGGCCGCCGCTGGTCGCGGACGGCCGTGTGCGCATCGACGCGACCCTGGCGGATCCGGCCGACAGCGACGCGGCGAAGGACACCGTGTCCAGGCTGCGGGACGCGGTGCGCGCGGTACCCGGCGGGCAGGCACTCGTCGGCGGGTACACGGCGCAGCAGTACGACACCCAGCAGACGGCCGCACGTGACCGGCTCGTGATCGTGCCCGTGGTCCTCGCGATCATCCTGGTGATCCTGTCGCTGCTCCTGCGGTCGCTGCTCATGCCGGTGCTGCTGGTGGTCACCGTGGCACTCAACTTCCTTGCCACGCTGGGAGTTTCGGCGCTGGTCTTCCGCCATGTCTTCGGCATGAACGGCACGGACTCCTCGGTTCCGCTGTACGGGTTCGTGTTTCTGGTGGCCCTCGGCGTGGACTACAACATCTTCCTGATGTCCCGGGTGCGGGAGGAGTCCCTGGCGCACGGTGTCCGTGCGGGCATCCTGCGCGGGCTGACCGCCACCGGTGGGGTGATCACCTCGGCGGGGGTGGTCCTGGCGGCGACGTTCGCGGCGCTGGGTGTCATTCCGCTGGCGTTCCTGCTGCAGATCGCGTTCATCGTGGCGTTCGGCGTGCTGCTCGACACCTTGGTCGTACGTTCCCTGCTCGTACCGGCGCTGGTGCGCGACATCGGTCGCCGGGCATGGTGGCCGGGGGCACTGAGCCGCGAGCGGCCCGCGGACACGGAGCACACGGAGGCCGACCGGGCCGGGTCGCCGGACCTCGCCCAGAAGCACGAGCGCTGAGAGCCGACGGGTGCGCCATCCGGGCGACAATGGCCGGTGAGCGGGATGGGAGGCGGCCCGGGTGGTAGGCGCACGGCATGAACATTCCGCGCCGTGCAGCCCTGAGCCCACTCGCCGCAGAGGCATCCCCCGTGCTGTGGATCATGGTGGTCGGCCTCGTTGTCGCCCTCGTCCTGCTGATCGCCTTCTGGTACGGCAGCAGGCGCTCCTCCCGCCACCAGGCGAACCTCCCCCGCGATCCGCAGGCGGGCGCCGACTCCTGGCAGAAGCCGGAGGATTCGACCCATCCGCATGACGGCGACGACAACGGCTCCACCCGCTGACCGCCACTCACCGCACCATCGGGGCGGGGGCCCCGCCCCCCCCCGGGGGGGCCCCCCCCCCCCCGGGGGGGGCGGCGCCCCCTTCCGGCCGGGTCGGCCGGGTGGATGGCCGGGTAGGTCAGCTGCTGGTCGTCGGGGGCGGTGTCCGCGCGGGGGCCATCACCGCTTCGTCCTCCTGGGGAAGCCAGGTGTGCGGCGGCCGTACGAGCCACCGGTGCTCCCGCGCGAGGCTGCGGGCGGTGGCCGCGAGGGCCTGGAGGGCGGGATGGTGCAGTCCCTTGCGCCAGACGAGCGAGACGGGCGAGAGGGGGGCGGGGTCGCTGAGCGGCCGCAGCACCATGCCGGGCACCTCGACGAATTCGGTGTTGGCCAGAACCCACCAGCCCCGCTTGCGTACGACCCGGATGAACTCCTCCGGGCCTTCGATCTGCGGGAACGGCTCGGCCGGATGGATGCCGTGTGTGGCGAACAGACGCCCGGCGAGGTCGGTCCACTCGGCGGCGTCCGGGTTCCCGGCCGCCACGTAGAGGGTCTTTCCGCGCAGCGCGTCCAGCGGGACACGGTCCTGTGCGCAGAGCGGATGGTCCTCGGGCAGCAGGACGGTCATCCGCTCGTAGCGGACCGGGCAGTGGGCGAGTTGCTCGGCCACCGCCGGAGCGAGCCCCGCGAACCGGCCGAAGGAGACATCGAGCCGGCCGTCGAGGATCTCCCTGGCCGCACCGGTGAGGCCGGTGTGGAAGCGGGCGACGAGTTCCAGCCGGGGGTAGGTGCGTCTGGTCTCCTCCAGGGCGGTGAAGCCGGTGCCGATCCGGGTGCCCACATCGACGAGCAGCGGCCGCTCGTCCCGTACCGAGACCGCGGTGTTGAAGGCGTCGTGGGCGGCGAGCACCCGGCGGGCGTGGGGCAGCAGCCGGGTGGCCTCATCGGTGAGGCGGACGTGGCGGGTGGTGCGGACGAACAACTCCGTGCCCAGCCGGCGTTCCAGGCGGCGGATGTCGCGGCTCAGCGCCTGCTGGGCGAGGTAGAGGCGGGCGGCGGCGCGGGTGAAGTGGAGTTCCTCGGCAGTGGTGACGAGGGCGCGGAGGAGCCGGGGGTCGACATCGTGGGGCACCCCGTCACCCTACGGCGATTGACAACGCAAGTGTGTGGATCAACGCGGGACAGGTGTTGGACCGGGGAGGGGGCGGCCGACGAACGTAGAGGTCATGCCTCTCCACGCCTCCCCCGCTCCCGCCGGTCCGCTGCTGTTGGCCGTGTCCGGCCAGACCCTGGTCGCCGCGGCGCCGCTCCGGCCGTCCGACACCCGTATCGACGCCGTCGCGTCCGGCGTGCGCCTTCGGCACTTGCTGGCCAAGGTGCTTCCCGGAGCACGGGCAGATTCGTGACAGCGCCGATCCAATGGCCCGCTCGAACTCCCTGACGCAACAGCACAGTTCACCCGACCCCGCTCCCCGTGGGACTCTCGGCCCATGCCGCTCTCGCGCCGCATCGCCGCATGCGTGGAGTCCCTGCCCCTCGCACCCGATATGAAGGTCCTGGAGATCGGGTGCGGTCCCGGTGCGGCGGCCCGGGCGGTGGCCGCACGCCCGGATTCCGGTCACCTCGTCGCCATCGACCGGTCGGAACGTGCCGTGACCCTGGCGGCCGCGGCCTGCGCCGAGGAGATCGCCTCCGGGCGGCCGCGGCTGCGACAGGGTGCCATCGAGACCTTCGAACCCGCCCCCGCAGAGGGGCCCTTCGACCTCGTCCTCGCCCTCCGGGTGGGCGCGCTCGACGGGCGCCACCCGGAACTCGGGCTGCGCGCCATGCCCCGTATCGCCGCCGTGCCCGCACCCGGCGGACGGCTCTTCGTCGACGGCGGCGATCCGCTGCGCGAGATCCGGCTGCCGCCCTGATGCGGTCCCGGCTGCCCATGCCCGGAGGTGGTGTCTCATTTCACGTTCCGGAATGTGAACAGCCCGGCCCGCAAGGGCCTGTTGCCCCCTACGCTGGCCGGTGCAGCTGGTTCGCACCCGTCCGCCAGGCGGGAGCGTCGTAAGAGGGAACCCGGTGGGAATCCGGGACTGCCCCGCAGCGGTGAGTGGGAACGACCGCCGTCATACGCACTGGATCCGGACGGATTTGGGAAGCGACGGCCAGTAGGTGTCTGCCGGAGGCCCGGTAGGTGCGCCCACGAGTCCGAAGACCTGCCCGCTGCCCGTACGCGACCGCTCGCGTACGGAAATTCCGGTGACCTCGTGGGCGGGTCGGCGTACCTACCAGGCGAAGGACCGTGCCCGTCGGCACGTCCGGTCCGCCCGGTTCGTCATCCCTTCGCGTCCGTGTCCCGTTGCCGGGATTCTCAGGAGTCATCTCGCGAAGGAGATTTCCGTGACACCGAAGTCCGCACCCGCGGCAGTACGCGCCACCGTGTACGGCTACCCCCGCCAGGGCCCGAACCGGGAACTGAAGAAGGCCGTCGAGGGGTACTGGAAGGGCCGGGTCACCGCCGAAGCCCTGGAGTCGACCGCGCGGGACCTGCGCCGGGCGAACTGGCAGCAGTTGGCCGAGGCCGGCGTCCATGAGGTGCCGACCGGTGACTTCTCGTACTACGACCACGTGCTGGACACCAGCGTCATGGTCGGCGCCGTCCCGGCCAGGCACCGCGCCGACGTCGATGCCGATCCGCTCGACGGCTACTTCGCCATGGCCCGCGGCAACCAGGACGTGGCGCCTCTTGAGATGACCAAGTGGTTCGACACCAACTACCACTATCTGGTGCCCGAGTTGGGCCCGGACACCGTCTTCTCGGCGGACTCGGCCAAGCAGGTCGCCGAGCTGAAGGAGGCCCTCGCGCTCGGCCACACCCCGCGCCCCGTCCTGGTCGGCCCGCTCACCTATCTCCTGCTGGCCAAGCCCGCCCCCGGCGTCGACCCGGGTTTCGAGCCGCTGACGCTGCTGGACCGGCTGCTTCCGGTGTACGCCGAGGTGCTGGGCGATCTGCGTGCGGCGGGCGCCGAGTGGGTGCAGCTGGACGAGCCCGCCCTGGTCCAGGACCGGACGCCTGCCGAACTGAACGCCACCGCCCGCGCCTACCGCGACCTCGGCGCCCTGCCGAGCCGTCCGAAGCTGCTGGTGGCCTCCTACTTCGACCGGCTGGGCGAAGCCCTCCCGGTGCTCGCCAAGGCCCCGGTGGAGGGCCTGGCCCTGGACTTCACCGAGGCCGCCGCGGCGAATCTGGCCGACCTCGCCGCCGTCGGCGGGCTGCCCGGCAAGCGGTTGGTCGCGGGCGTGGTCAACGGCCGCAACATCTGGATCAACGACTTCGAGAAGTCCCTCGCCACCCTGGGCACCCTGCTCGGCCTGGCCGACCGGATCGATGTGGCAACCTCCTGCTCGCTGCTGCACGTCCCGCTCGACACGGCCGCCGAACGGGACGTCGCACCGCAGATCCTGCGCTGGCTGGCCTTCGCCCGGCAGAAGGCCACGGAGGTCGTCACCCTCGCCCGCGGCCTGGAACGGGGCACCGGTGCGATCACCGGCGAACTCGCCGCCAACCGGGCCGACCTGGCCTCCCGCGCCCACTCCCCGATCACCCACGACCCAGCGGTACGGGAGCGGGCCACCGCCGTCACCGAGGCGGACAGCCGCCGCTCGGCACCGTACGCACAGCGGGCCGTCGCCCAGCGGGCCCGGCTGCGGCTGCCGCTCCTGCCGACCACCACCATCGGCTCCTTCCCGCAGACAGCCGAACTCCGCACGGCCCGCGCCGACCTGCGCGCCGGACGCATCAACACGGCGGGCTACGAGGAACGCATCGAGGCTGAGATCCGCGAGGTACTGGCCTTCCAGGAGAAGGCCGGGCTCGACGTCCTGGTGCACGGCGAGCCCGAACGCAACGACATGGTGCAGTACTTCGCCGAGCGGCTCACGGGCTACCTCGCCACCCGGCACGGCTGGGTCCAGTCGTACGGCACCCGTTATGTGCGCCCGCCGGTCCTGGCAGGCGACATCTCCCGGCCCGAGCCGATGACGGTGCGCTGGACGTCGTTCGCGAACTCGCTCACCGACCGCCCGGTCAAGGGGATGCTGACCGGGCCGGTGACGATGCTCGCCTGGTCGTTCGTACGGGACGACCAGCCGCTCGGCGACACCGCGCGTCAGGTCGCCCTGGCCCTGCGGGACGAGGTCAACGACCTTGAGTCGGCGGGTACTTGCGTGATCCAGGTCGACGAGCCCGCGCTGCGTGAGACCCTGCCGCTGCGCGCCGCGGGGCGCCCCGGCTACCTCGACTGGGCCACCGAGTCCTTCCGGCTGACCACCGGCGGCGTACAGCCCCGGACCCAGATCCACACCCATATGTGCTACGCCGAGTTCGGTGACATTGTGCAGGCCATCGACGATCTCGACGCCGATGTGATCAGCCTGGAGGCCGCCCGCTCCCACATGCAGGTGGCCCGCGAACTCGCCTCCCACGGTTACCCGCGCGAGGCGGGACCCGGTGTGTACGACATCCACTCCCCGCGCGTACCGTCCGCCGCCGAGGCTGCGGCGCTGCTGCGCGAGGGACTTGAGGCGATCGGGCCGCGGCGGCTGTGGGTCAATCCCGACTGCGGGCTGAAGACCCGCGGCTGGCCGGAGACGAAGGCGTCGCTGGAGAACCTGGTCGCGGCGGCTCGCACCGTCCGCGGGGAACTGCCCGCGTCCTGACCCTGGGGATCTCCGCGGATCCGGCAGGGCAGGGGTGGCAGGGCAGGAGGTGGAGGTGGCGGCAGGTGCTTCCACCCCCTGCCTCTCACCTGGGGTTCTCCTCTGAACTAAGGTGACCCTAACAGCGCGTTCCCGCCTGGATTCCCGTGCTCCGCCCGCTCCGTAAGGCTCCCTGTGTCCCACGCCGTGACCCCCGTCGCCCTCTCGCCCGCCGTCGACCGCCACGGGAGGCCACGTCCCTGGGAGGAGCTGCGCTCGGCGGACCAGCTGACCGAGCTGCTCGGCGATCCGCACCCGATCGTCATCGACAAGGTCCATGCCGAGCTCACCGAGGACGACCTGGGGATACTCTCCCGTTCCTCGCTCTGCGTGCTCTCCACCTCGGACGAGGAAGGGAACTGCGACACCTCCCCGCGCGGGGACGCCCCGGGCTTCGTCCATGTCATCGACCCGCACACCGTCGCCATTCCCGACCGGCCGGGCAACCGGCGCAGCGACAGCTTCCGGAACATACTCCGCAACCCTCATGTGGGGGTGCTGCACCTGGTGCCGGGGAGCGCCGACGTGCTGCGCGTCAACGGCCGGGCGCGCATCCTGACCGACGCACCGTTCTTCGACCTGATGACCGTCAAGGGGCAGCGTCCGCAGCTCGCCCTGGTCATCGAACTGGACGAGATCTTCAGGCACTGCTCGAACTCGCTGCGGCGCAGCGGGGTGTGGGACCCGGCAACCTGGACGCAGTCCCCCGCCTGAGCGGGATCCCGGCGGCCGGAACGACCGGGCCCCACCGCGCTCAGCGCGTCCTCCCCCTGGGCTTCAGCCGAGTCGCCGGGAGTTCCGGTGCGGGAATCGGCGCCCCGTCGTACCCCTTGACCTCGCCGAAGCGGGTGCCGTTCATCCAGTCTTCGCGGGCCTGGGCGATCTCCTCCTGGGAGCGGCCGATCCAGTTCCAGAACATCACCAGCTCCTCCTCGAAGGGCTCGCCGCCGAGGAGCATCAGGCCGGCGTCGGACTCGGCGCGCAGCGGGAGTTCGGTGCGGCCGCAGCCCAGGTAGAGCATCGAGCCGGGGAGGAGCGGGACTCCGTCGACGTGCGCCTCGCCGGACATGGAGAGGACGGCGTACTCGAAGTCCGGGTCGAGCGGGACGGAGACCTGGGCGCCGTGGGCAAGGGTGAGGTCGGCGCCGACGAGCGGGGTGTAGGTGGTGCCGGGTGAGGCAGCGCCGTCGAGTTCGCCGAGGATCACGGTGGCGGTGAGGCCGGGGGCGGTGACCCGGGGCAGGTCGGCGTGGTGCTGGAAGTGCGGTTCGGTGTGGCGGTGGGCGTCGGGGAGTGCGACCCAGAGCTGTGCGCCGTGCAGGAAGCGGGCGTGGGAGCGGGGGGATTCCTCGGAGTGGCTGATGGCACGGCCGGAGGTCATCAGTCCGAGTTCGCGGGGCCGGATGGTGGCGAGGCTGCCTGTGCTGTCGCGGTGCAGGACCTCGCCCTGGTGCAGCCAGCTCACGGTCTGCAGGCCCATGTGGGGGTGGGGGGCGACCTGCATGCCGGGCTCGTCGGCGATGTCGTCGGGACCGTAGTGGTCGACGAAGGCCCAAGCGCCGACCATACGGCGGCCGAGGTTCGGCAACAGGCGCCGGACCTCGGTGGATCCGCCGAGCTGCACCTTGCGGGGCGAGAGGAGTTCGCGTACGGGTTCCGCGGCGACGAATCCGCGCCCACCGCAGAGGGAGGGCACCGGCCGGCGATCGAGATTGCTCATGGCGACAACGTAGTGCGGGGTCGGCCGGCCGGGTTCACCCGGCACCCCGGAACAGTTGTGGAATGTTCAACCATGCCGGTGTGTTGGAGGGGGTGAACGGCACACCTCCCGCACCGGGATCCGCGCCACATGTGAAGGCAGGAGCGCACAGTGAACGTCCAGGCCAACCTCAACGACGCGTACTACCAGCAGGGCAGCGCCGCCGAGCGCTGGGACCGTGCGCAGCTGTTCTTCGATGCCAAGGAGTACGACAAGGCGGCGCGCATCCTGGGCCCGCTGGTCGAGGAGGCCCCGGAGCTGGCGTCGCCGCGACTGCTGCTGGCCCGTGCGTACTACCACTCCGCCCAGCTCACCAAGGCGGAGAAGGAGCTCCGGACGGTGCTGGAGAGCTGGCCCGTGGAGCACTACGCGCAGCTGATGCTGGGCCGCACCCTGGAGCGCCAGGGGCGGCACGGCGAGGCGGCGCCGTACCTGCGGACGGCGGCGGCGATGTCGGGCGACTTCGACTCACTGGAGACGCCGTCCGACAGCTGACGGATGCCGGGAGACGGATGCCCGGTGTCAGATGTCAGATGTCAGCCGACGGATAACAGATGCCAGCGGTCAGATATCGACTGACAGATAACAGATGACAGATTTCAGATTCTGTCATTCAAGCGCTGACGGGCGCCCCCGCCCGTCAGCGCTTCACTGCGCGCAACACCACGAACTTCGGGTCGCTCGCGACGGTCTCGCAGTTCCCGAAGAGTCTGCGCAGCCGTACGTGATAGCCGAGATGCCGGTTGCCCACGACCAGGAGTTCCCCACCCGGACGCAGCACGTCGCGCGCTCCGGCGAACATCCGCCGGGCCGTGGCGTCGGTGGTCGCCTGGTGCGAGTGAAACGGAGGATTGTTCAACACGAGATCGATCGAATCGTGGGGCAGTCCCGCTGTTCCATCGCCCACCAAGAACTTCGCCCGGCCGTCCCCCTCGGGAACATTGGCCCGGTACGTCGCTTCCGCCGAGGCAACCGCCTGGTAAGACTCGTCCACGAACAGCACCTCCGTCCCCCGGTGGGCGAGCGCGGCCGCCGTACCGACGACTCCGTTCCCGCAGCCCAGGTCGAGGATCCTGGCCGGCCCGTCGGCTCCCTCGGGCAGCCGGCCCGGCAGGTGCTTGAGGAAGAAGCGGGTGCCGATGTCGAGCCGCTCGGCACAGAAGATCCCGGCATGGTTGGTGACGGTGACACCGCTGCCCGCTCCCGCGTCGTCGTCCACCGTGTATGTCAGCGGCCACGGGTCGCCACCGCGGTCGGGCGAGGACGCGGCCGCGGTCCCTGTCGTGCCGAAGATCAGGCGGGCCTTCTTCTCCGCGAGGGAAGTGCGCGTGGCGCCCACGAGCCGCTCGAAGAGGCGCAGTGTGGAGGTGTGGATCTCCTTGACCATGCCGGTGCCGATGACGACGGAGTCCGCGTGCAGCGCGGGAGCGAGCCGGTGCAGTTGGTCCTCCAGGAGGGCGAGGCTCTTGGGCACCCGGACCAGGAGGACGTCGATGCGCTCGGGAGGGGCGTCCTGGGTGGACAGCAGCCGGAGGGTGTCCGGGTCCGTGCCGTTGCGGGCCAGGTTGGCGCGGGTGGCTTCGCGGCCGAGGTAGGAGTCGGTGATCTGCACGGGGTGGTGCACGGCCAGTGCGGTGACCAGCGCTCCCCACCGGTCGCCCAGGACGACGACGGCGCCCGACAGATCCGTCGCGGGACGGTCCTCTCCGCCCGCCAGGTGTCGCAGCAGGTACTCGTCGGCTGCGTCCCACGCGCGCAGCGTGTCGCGGGGGTCCTCCGGGAAGCGAGCGAGCTCGGACACGCCCCATGACGTCGTCAAACTGTTCATCGTGGGTTCAGGCTAACCCGGCCCACCGGCCTCGGGGTCGGCTCCCCCCTGCCGGGTCCGGCAGCCGATGGACGTACGGATCGGCAGGTCAGTCCCGTAGAACGGCACCAGACCTCACGGAATCTCACATTCCGTGAGGGATCCCGCGCCGGAACCAGCTCTGCGTGTACCGCACACTGGTACGGGCCGCCCCGTACGCGCGCCCGTCTCCCACTGGCCCCCGTACCCCCAAAGGCTCATGTCCAGTTCCCCCACCGCGGCGGCCGTGCTCGCCGTCGAGGCGCACGGCGCCGATCCCGTCCCCCTCGAACAGCGACACGGCAGCCCCGTTCAGCTGCTGTGGACCTGGGCGTCGCCGCAGGTCGGCTTCGCGACCCTCTACATCGGGGTGCTCTCTGTCGTCGCCTTCGGGCTGAGTTTCTGGCAGGCGGTGGCGGCCCTGGTGCTCGGCGCGGGGCTCGGTTCGCTGGCGCACGGGGTGCTGTCGGCGGACGGACCGCGCTTCGGCGTTCCGCAGATGGTGCTCGGCCGGCTGTCCTTCGGCTACCGGGGCAATTCCCTGCCGTCCGGGGTCAACGCGGCGGTCGCGGGCATCGGCTGGTTCGCCGTCAACAGCGTCGGCGGCGCCTTCGCGCTCAACTCGCTGACCGGACTGCCCCCGCTGCCCAGCCTGCTGATCCTGGTGGTGCTGGAGATCGTGATCGGGTATGTCGGTCACGACCTGGTCCACCGCTTCGAGCGGTACGCCTTCCCGGTGCTCGCGGTGATCTTCCTGCTCGCCGGAGTGTGGATCTTCAGCGGGGCGAACCTGAGCACCCCGGCCGGGGGCGGTGGCAGCTTCGGCGGTTTCCTCCTGGCCTTCAGCGCCTGCTTCGGTTTCACCGCGGGCTGGAACCCGTGCGCCTCCGACTACTCACGCTATCTGCCCGCCGACACCCCGGCCGCCCGCACCCGGCTGTTCTCCGGGCTGGGCCTCTTCGTGTCGGTCGCGGTGGTGTCCGTGATCGGCGCCGCGTCCGGCACGATGCTGGCACCCGCCGGATCCACCCCCACCGGTGCGTTCACCGGCCAGTTGCCCGGGTGGCTCGCCAACCTGACCCTGGTGGCGATCATCCTGGGCGCGATGGCCGCCAGCACCCTGAACGTCTACTCCGCCGCCGTCTCGATCTCCTCCCTGTCGCTGCGGCTGCCGCGCTGGATGGGCCGGGCCACCCTGGTCGCCCTGGTCGGCGCCGTCGGTACGGTCGCGGGCTGGCTGTCGCTGGCCGACGCGGGCGCCGCCTTCGAGCACTTCCTGCTGGTCATCGCGTACTGGATCGCCCCCTGGCTGGGCGTGGTGCTGGCCGAGCAGTGGCTGCGCGGCCGCACCCCGGACAGCGAGCTGATGCGCCGGATGCAGGACCCGACGTACCGCGAGAAAGCCGGAATCATCGCGCTGCTGGTGGGCTTCGCGGTGTCGGTCCCGCTGTTCTCGAACCAGACGGTGTACGTCGGCCTGGTGCCCGCGACGTGGCCCGCCGTCGGCGACCTGACCTGTCTGGTCGGCTTCTTCGTGGGTGCGCTGCTGTACGTGGGGCTGCGCCGCCGCAAGTCTCTCTGAGCACCCCTCCTCACCACATCGACTCCCTCACCACATCGGCTCCCTCACCCCATCGACTCCCTCACCCCATCGCCGAACGTCAAGGAGCAGAAATCATGGATCAGGCACAGGCCCGTCAGTGGCTGGCGACCGCCGTCGAGGAGGCCAGGGCCTCGCTGGCCGAGGGCGGCATCCCGATCGGCGCCGCGCTGTACGGCGGCGACGGCACCCTGCTCGGGCGCGGCCACAACCTCCGCGTCCAGGACGGCGACCCGTCGATGCACGCGGAGACCTCCGCCTTCCGCAACGCCGGCCGGCAGCGCTCGTACCGGGGCACCACCATGGTGACGACGCTGTCCCCGTGCTGGTACTGCTCCGGCCTGGTACGGCAGTTCGGCATCTCCCGGGTGATCGTCGGCGAGTCGGAGACCTTCCACGGCGGGCACGACTGGCTGGCCGAGCACGGCGTGGAGATCATTCAGCTGGACGACCCCGAATGCGTGGCGATGATGAAGGACTTCATCGCGGCCAGGCCGGAGCTGTGGAACGAGGACATCGGGGAGTAGACCCCCCGCCAGATCCCCCCGCCAGATCCCTGCACATGCCTCCGGGCCCCTACAGGTCGCGCCCCAGTGCGAGTGCTTCGTCGACCGCCGCAGGGATGTCAGTGACGGGGAACAGCACGTGCCGCACGGTGCGCTGCGCGTCGACGACCAGGATCAGCCGTTTGAGGCGGAGGTTCTGGGCCGACCGGAAGGTGGGCAGGCGCAGCGCTGCGGCCAGTTGGAGCTGTTCGTCGGAGAGCAGGAGGAAGGGCAGGTCCTCGGCCTGCGCGAAGTCGGCCTGCTCGTGCGGGAGCTGGGTGCTCACCCCGCGTACGGCGATCCCGGCGGCCTCGAACTGCGGCCAGGAGTCGCGGAAGAGCCGGTTCTCCAGGGTGCATCCGGCGGCCCCGGGGATACCCGCCGGGCCGCCGGGGATACCGGTCGCCGGGTAGGCGAAGAGGACGGTGGCGCGGGCGTCGGGTGCGAGCGGGGAGTGCGGCGCACCGTCCGTGCCGACCAGTTCCGGTTCCGCCGGGACGCGGGTGCCGACGAGCTGCCGCATCCGGGCACTCTCGCCGCCCTCGCCGCCGGCGGTCCCGGTCAGGGTGCCGTCACCGAGCAGCCATCGGTCCGCCCAGTCCTGGAGGGACACCAGGACCGGCAGCAGGCCGCGCCCCCGCTCGGTGAGCACGTACTCGTGACGCACCGGCCGCTCCTGGTACGGGCGCTTCGCCAGCACCCCGTTGTCCGTGAGCGCGGCCAGCCGCTCGGAGAGCACCTTGCGCGACAGTCCCAACTCCTGGGCGAGCTGGTCGAACCGGACGTACCCACGGGCGATCTCGCGCAGGACGAGCAGCGTCCACCAGTCGCCGACGACTCCCGCGGCCATGGCGATGCCACAGGTTTCGTCGGCCTGGTGCCTGCGCGTCATCGGTCTGCTTCCGGGTGGTGGGGCGGGGTCATCCGCCCATAGTAGGTTCCTTTTCTGTACGGGCGACCTCGGTTTGTGTACGGGGGACCTCGGTTTCTGGACGCGCAGTCTCGGTACCCGGCCGCTCGAACTGGGTCCGGTACAGCTCCTCGTACCGCCCGCCCGCCGCGAGCAGTTCCGTGTGGGTCCCTCGTTCAACGATCCTCCCGTCCTCCACGACCAGGATCAGATCGGCTGCCCGAACCGTCGACAGCCGGTGGGCGATGACCACGGCGGTGCGTCCGTCCAGCGCTTCCGCTAGTGCTTCCTGGACGGCTGCCTCCGAGGTGGAGTCCAGGTGCGCGGTGGCCTCGTCGAGGATGACGACGCGCTGCTGGGCGAGGAGCAGCCGGGCGATGGTGAGGCGCTGGCGCTCGCCGCCGGAGAGCCGGTAGCCGCGCTCCCCCACCACCGTGTCGAGGCCGTCGGGCAGCGAGGCGACGAGTCCGTCGAGGCGGGAGCGCCGCAGGGCGTCCCACACGTCCTCCTCGGTGGCGTCGGGGCGCGCCAGCAGCAGGTTCGACCTGACGGATTCGTGGAAGAGGTGGCCGTCCTGGGTGACCATGCCGAGGGTCTGGCGCACCGAGTCGGCGCTCAGGTCGCGAACGTCGACGCCGCCGATCCGTACCGCGCCCGCGTCGGCGTCGTACAGCCGGGGAAGCAGTTGCGCGATGGTGGACTTCCCGGCGCCGGAGGAGCCGACGAGGGCGACCATGTGGCCTGGTTCGGCGCGGAAGGACACGTCGTGCAGGACGTCGGTGCCGCCCCGGTTGTCGAGGGTGGCGACGTCTTCGAGGGAGGCGAGGGAGACCTTGTCGGCGGACGGGTAGGCGAAGGTGACGTTCTCGAACTCGACGGCGACGGGACCCTCGGGGACCGCACGGGCGTCCGGCTTCTCGGCGATCAGCGGCTTGAGGTCCAGGATTTCGAAGACCCGCTCGAAGCTGACCAGCGCGCTCATCACCTCGACGCGGGCACCCGCCAGCGCGGTCAGCGGGGCGTACAGCCGGGTGAGCAGCAGGGCCAGTGCGACGACGGCTCCCGGTTCGAGGCTGCCGCGCAGGGCGTAGTACCCGCCGAGTCCGTAGACCAGCGCGAGGGCGAGGGCGGAGACGAGGGTGAGGGCGGTGATGAAGGTGGACTGCACCATCGCCGTACGGACGCCGATGTCACGCACCCGGCTGGCGCGGGCGGCGAATTCGGCGGACTCGTCGGCGGGGCGGCCGAAGAGCTTGATGAGGGTGGCGCCGGGGGCGGAGAACCGTTCGGTCATCTGGGTGCCCATGGTGGCGTTGTGCCCGGCGGCCTCCCGTTGGAGCCTGGCCATCCGCGATCCCATCCGCCTCGCGGGCACCACGAACACCGGCAGCAGTACCAGGGCGAGCAGGGTGATCTGCCAGGAGATGCTGAGCATCACCACGAGGGTGAGCAGCAGCGTGACGAGGTTGGAGGCGACCCCGGAGAGCGTGTTGGAGAAGGCGCGCTGGGCGCCGATGACGTCGTTGTTGAGCCGGCTGACGAGGGCCCCGGTGCGGGTCCGGGTGAAGAAGGCGACCGGCATCCGCTGGACGTGGTCGAACACGGCGGTACGGAGGTCCAGGATCAGCCCTTCGCCGAGGGTCGACGACAGAAAGCGGGTGGCCAGCGCGAGCGCCGCCTCGACGACGGCGATCAGCGCGATGAGCAGGGCGAGCCAGGTGATGGTGCCGGTGTCGTTGCCCTTGACGATGGCGTCGACGACCCGACCGGCGAGGACGGGTGTGGCGACCGCGAGCAGGGCGGTGATGACGCTGAGCACCAGGAACTGGAGGAGTTTGGTGCGGTGCGGCCGGGCGAAAGCGGCGATGCGGCGCAGAGTGGCGCGGGAGAACGGACGTGTGTCCTCCTGCGCGGTCATCACGCTGTGCATCGACGTCCAGGCGGTGACTTCCATGTCCACGGGGTGCCTCCGGGAGACTGGTCCGACGCTCGAAATCCCGTCGGCCAGGGGGCCCGGGGAGCATTGAGCACGCTATGACCTCAACCGGACTTGGGGTCAAACACTTCCCCCGAGACCACCCGTAGGGAGTTCGCCCGCCGAGCTGACCAGTGCGTCCAGCACCGGCCGGATCAGCGGATGCTGCTCGGCTCCGCGACGTACCGCGGCGAAGACCCGCCGGGTCGCCGCATGACCCGTCACCGGTCGTACGACGGTGCCCTTCAGCTCCATCCCGCGCAGCGCGGAACGCGGCACCAGCGCCACCCCCGCCCCCGCTCCGGCGAGGGCGACCACGGCGTGGAAGTCGTCGGAGGAGTGCTGGAGGCGGGGCTCGAAGCCCGCGAGTTCGCAGGCGAGGAGGACCATGTCGTGGCAGGGGTTGCCCGGGTAGGGGCCGATCCAGTCGCTGTCGGCGAGCCCGGCGAGCGCCACGTGCGGGTCCTCGCACAGGGGGTGGCCCGCGGGCAGTACGGCGTCGAAGGGCTCGGCGTACAGGGGTACCCGGGCGAGCCGCAGGTCGTCCTCGCGGGGTGCGCCCCGGTACTCCACGGCGACCGCCACATCCGCCTTGCCGCCCAGCACCAGCGGCAGGCTCTCGTCCCCCTCCGCGTCCCACACCCGCATCCGGATGCCCGGGTGCTCGCCCGCCAGGCGGCCCACGGCGGGGGCGACGACCTCGGCGATCCCGGTGGCGAAGGAGGCGACCGTGACCTCACCGGCCACCCCGCCCGCGTAGTCCGCGAGCTCGGCCTCGGCACGCTCCAGCTGGGCCAGGACGGCGTGGGTGTGGGCGAGCAGGATCTCGCCCGCCGCGGTCAGTTCGACCCCCTTGCCGCTGCGGATGAGCAGGGCATGGCCGGTCTCCTGCTCCAGGGCGTTGAGCTGCTGGGACACGGCGGAGGGGGTCAGATACAGCACATGGGCCGCGGCGGTCACCGTACGGTGGTCCGCCACGGCCCTCAGAATGCGGAGCCGTCTGGGGTCGATCACCCAGCCAGTGTCGCCCGTGCGTCGACGAACGCCGCAATCGCCCTCTCGACATCGGCGGTGGAGTGCGCGGCGGAGAGCTGCACGCGGATGCGGGCCTTGCCCATCGGGACCACCGGGTAGGAGAAGCCGATGACGTAGACGCCGCGCTCCAGGAGCAGCTCGGCCATCCGGCCGGCCTCGGCGGCGTCGCCGATCATGACGGGGGCGATGGCGTGGTCGCCGGGCAGGATGTCGAAGCCCGCCTCGGTCATCTTCGTACGGAACAGCTCGGTGTTGGCGCGCAGCTTCTCACGCAGGTCACCGGCCGACTCCAGCAGGTCGAGGACCTTGAGGGAGGCGGCGGCGATGACCGGGGCGAGGGAGTTGGAGAAGAGGTACGGGCGCGAGCGCTGGCGCAGCAGGGCGACGATCTCGGCGCGGGCGGCGACGTAGCCGCCCGAGGCACCGCCGAGGGCCTTGCCGAGGGTGCCGGTGATGATGTCGACGCGGTCCATCACGCCGTGCAGCTCGGGGGTGCCGCGGCCGCCTTCGCCGACGAAGCCCACCGCGTGCGAGTCGTCGACCATGACCATGGCGTCGTAGCGGTCGGCGAGGTCGCAGATCTCCTGGAGCGGGGCGACGTAACCGTCCATGGAGAAGACGCCGTCGGTGACGATCAGACGGCGGCGCGAGCCGGCGGTCTCCTTGAGCTTGGCCTCAAGCTCGGCCATGTCGCGGTTGGCGTAGCGGTGGCGGGCTGCCTTGGAGAGGCGGATGCCGTCGATGATGCTGGCGTGGTTGAGGGCGTCGGAGATGACCGCGTCCTCGGGGCCGAGCAGCGTCTCGAAGACGCCGCCGTTGGCGTCGAAGCAGGAGGAGTAGAGGATCGTGTCCTCCTGGCCGAGGAACGTCGACAGCCGCGCCTCCAGCTCCTTGTGGACGTCCTGGGTGCCGCAGATGAAGCGGACCGAGGCCATGCCGTAGCCCCAGCGGTCCAGGGCTTCCTTGGCGGCGGTGACGACCTCGGGGTGGTCGGCCAGGCCGAGGTAGTTGTTGGCGCAGAAGTTGAGGACCTCGGCGGGCGTTCCGTCGGTGGTGACGCCGACGGTGGCGTTCTGCGGGCTGCTGATCACACGCTCGGGCTTGAAGAGACCGGCCTCGCGGATCTCTTCGAGGGTGGCGCGGAGTTCGTCGCGGACGGACGCGTACATGAGGGGCTCCTTGCGGAAGATGCGGTCGAGGGGACGGGCGGACGAGGCTTGGTCAGACTGTCCAGTCGAGGATGATCTTGCCGCTGCGGGCGGTGGCGGCCTCGTCGAAGGCCGCCTCGAAGTCCTGGTAGCCGTAGGAGCCCGTGATGACGGGGCTCAGGTCGAGTCCGGCCTCGATCAGGACGGTCATCGCGTACCAGGTCTCGAACATCTCCCGGCCGTAGATGCCCTTGACGGTGATCATCGAGGTGACGATTTTCGACCAGTCGACCGCGAACTCCTCCGCGGGCAGGCCCAGCATGGCGATGCGGCCACCGTGCGTCATGTTGGCGACCATGTCGCGCATGGCCTCGGGGCGGCCGGACATTTCCAGGCCGATGTCGAAGCCCTCCTTGAGGCCCATCTTCTGCTGGGCCTCGGCGATGGAGGACTGCGCGACATTGACGGCGAGGGTGGCGCCGACCTTGCGGGCCAGTTCCAGGCGGGGCTCGCTGACGTCGGTGATGACGACGCTGCGGGCGCCGGCGTGCTTGGCGACGGCGGCCGCCATGATGCCGATCGGGCCCGCGCCGGTGATCAGCACGTCCTCACCGACCAGCGGGAACGACAGCGCGGTGTGCACGGCGTTGCCGAACGGGTCGAAGATCGCCGCGACATCGAGGTCGACCTTGGTGCGGTGGACCCACACGTTGGAGGCGGGCAGCGCGACGTACTCGGCGAAGGCACCATCGACGCCGACACCGAGACCGACGGTGGCGCGGCAGAGGTGACGGCGGCCGGCCAGACAGTTGCGGCACTTGCCGCACACCAGGTGGCCCTCACCGCTGACGATGTCGCCGACCTTGATGTCCTGGACGTCGCCGCCGATGTGCGCGACCTCGCCGACGAACTCGTGGCCGAGCACCCGGGGCGTGGTGACGGCCTGCTGCGCCCAGCCGTCCCAGTTGCGGATGTGCAGGTCGGTGCCGCAGATGCCGGTACGCAGCACCTTGATCAGTACGTCCCCGGGGCCGGTCTCCGGCTCCGGCACGTCCATGAGCCACAGCCCCGGCTCGGCCTTGTGCTTGACGAGTGCTCTCATGGCTGTGGCTCCAGGATCGAGGACGTACGGGGGCGCGCCTGCCCACGGCGACTGCTGCCATGGTGATCGCTTGTGGCCTCCAATCTGCCGATCCCGGCGGGCCGCGTCCATCGAGGTTTTCTTAAGTGGACCCCAAGGCGAGCTTCATTCGCACGTTCGGCCGGTCCGCCCGCGCACCGTCATGACCTGTACGTTTCCAGCAGCCGCAGCCAGATCTCGCTGATCGTGGGGTACGAGGGGACCGCGTGCCACAGGCGTGACAGCGGCACCTGGCCGACCACCGCGACCGTCGCCGAGTGCACCAGTTCACTGACGGCGGGGCCCACGAAGGTGACGCCGAGGAGGGTCTCGGTGTCGAGGTCGACGACCATCCGGGCGTGTCCCTTGTAGCCGTGGGCGTAGAGGCCCGACCCGGCGACCGACGCCAGGTCGTGGTCGACCGCACGCACCCGCCGTCCGGTGGCCTCGGCCTCCGCGAGGGTGAGGCCGACCGAGCCCGCCTCGGGGTCGCTGAAGACGACCTGGGGGACGGAGTGGTGGTCCGCGGTGGCGGCGTGCTCGCCCCAGGGGGCGTCGTCGACGGGCTTGCCGAGGGCGCGGGCGCCGATCGCGTTCCCCGCGATGCGGGCCTGGTACTTGCCCTGGTGGGTGAGCAGGGCGCGGTGGTTGACGTCGCCGACGGCGTAGAGCCAGTCCGAGTCGGTGACCCGGCAGCTGTCGTCCACGTCCAGCCAGGACCCGGACTTGAGCCCGACGGTCTCCAGGCCGATGTCGTCGGTCCTGGGGGCGCGGCCCACCGCGAAGAGGATCTCGTCGGCCTCGATCGTGCCGCCGCCCTCCAGGGTGACGGTCAGGGTGGCGCCGTCCCGCTCGACGGCGGACACCGACACTCCGGTACGTACCGTCGCTCCCGCCTCCTCAAGGGCCTCGGTCACGTGCTCGCCCGCGAAGGGCTCCATGCGCGGCAGCAGCCCCTCGCCCCGTACCAGGACGGTGACCTGCGAGCCGAGGGCCTGCCAGGCGGTCGCCATCTCCACGCCGACCACTCCCCCGCCCACGACCACCAGGCGGCCGGGCGCGGCCTTGGCGCTGGTGGCCTCGCGGCTGGTCCAGGGCTTGGCGTCGGCGACGCCTGGCAGGTCGGGGACGACCGCCCCGGTGCCCGTGCACACGGCGACGGCGTGGCGTGCGGTGAGGGTGGTGCGGGTGCCGTCGGGGGCTTCCACGGTGACCTTGCGGGGGCCGTCCAGGCGGCCGTGGCCCCGGTGGATCGCCACATCGATCGACTCCAGCCAGCCGACCTGGCCGTCGTCCTGCCAGTTCGAGGTGTAGTAGTCGCGGTGGGCGAGGACCGCGGGCACGTCCAGCGGGCCCTGCACCGCCTGGCTGAGCCCCGGCACCCTGCGCGCGTCGGCCCGTGCGGTGACCGGCCGCAGCAGCGCCTTGCTGGGCATGCACGCCCAGTAGGAGCACTCGCCGCCGATCAGCTCCGACTCGACGACCGCCACGCTCAGCCCGGCCGCCCTGGCCCGGTCCGCGACGTTCTCCCCGACCGGGCCCGCGCCCAGTACCACCACGTCGTACACGAGGTTCTCGCCGGACACTTCGGTTCCTTCGTCAGCTGTCATGAAACCCAGTCTGTCGGGTGGTGTGCGACGCGACCACAGGGGAAGGCGCATCCTCGGAATAGGGCGGCTCCGTGCATCGTTGTGCGGTGACGGAATCGTCCGGAATGACGGAAGAGGAGCACAAAATGGCCACTGTCGAGCTGACCAAAGAGAATTTCGATTCGGTCGTCACCGACAATGACTTCGTCCTGATCGACTTCTGGGCGGAGTGGTGCGGCCCGTGCCGTCAGTTCGCGCCGGTCTACGAGGGCGCTTCCGACCGTCACTCGGACCTGGTCTTCGCCAAGGTGGACACCGAGGCCCAGCAGGAGCTGGCCGCCGCGTTCGAGATCCAGTCGATCCCGACCCTGATGATCGTCCGGGAGAACGTCGCGGTGTTCGCGCAGCCCGGCGCGCTGCCCGAAGCGGCCCTTGAGGACGTCATCGGCCAGGCCCGCAACCTGGACATGGACGAGGTCCGCAAGTCGATCGAGAAGGCTCAGCCGGAGGCGGCGGGCGACCAGCAGGAAGCCGGCTGACTCGCCTCCACCCCCGCACTGCCCGGTGGGCGCCACCTCGTTCGAGGCGGCGCCCACCGGTTTTTCTTTCCGTGGTGACGTCTTTTTCCGTCAGCGGTTACGTCGCGGATTACGTCGCGTGGGCCTGTGTCCCCGCCCCCGCGCCCCCGCACGGACGCTCAGCGCTCCAGGACCACCGCGATCCCCTGCCCCACCCCGATGCACAGCGCGGCCAGCCCGGTGCCCGAGCCCGCCGCCGCCAGCTGGTGGGCGACCGAACCCGCCAGGCGCGCCCCGGAGGCGCCCAGCGGGTGGCCGAGCGCGAGCGCCCCGCCGCGCGGGTTGACCACCGCGGGGTCCAGGCCGGGCCACTCGGCGAGGCAGCCCAGCGACTGGGCGGCGAACGCCTCGTTCAGCTCGAAGGTGGTGAGGTCGGCGAAGACGCGTCCGGCCTTCGCCAGCGCCCGGTGGACGGCCTCCACCGGACCGAGCCCGAAGAGCTGCGGCTCGGTGCCGGTGACGGCGGAGGTACGGATCCGGGCCAGCGGTTCGCGGCCGGTGGCCCGCAGCCCCGTCTCGTCGACGAGCAGCAGGGCCGCCGCCCCGTCGTTGAGCGGCGAGGAGTTGCCCGCGGTGACCGTGCCGTCCGGACGGAACACCGGCTTCAGCTTGGCCAGGGTCTCGGGCGTCGAGGCCTCCCGGATGCACTCGTCGCGCAGCAGCGCCACCCCGTCGTACGGCACCACCTCGCCGTCGTAGAGCCCCTCGGCCCAGGCGGCGGCCGCCTTGTGGTGGCTGGCGAGGGCGAAGGCGTCCTGCTCCTCGCGGCCGATCCTGTGCTTGTCGGCGACGAGTTCGGCGCCCTCGCCGAGCGAGACGGTCCACTCGGCGGGCATCGCCGGGTTGGTCATCCGCCAGCCAAGCGTCGTGGAGTACATCTGCTGGTGCCCGGCGGGGAAGGCCCGCTCGGGCTTCTGCAGGACGTACGGGGCCCGGGACATCGACTCCACTCCGCCCGCGATCGCCACCGAGGCGTCCCCCACGGCGATCGCGCGCGCCGCCTGCACCACGGCTTCCAGGCCGGACCCGCAGAGCCTGTTCACCGTCACCCCGGGCACGGTCACCGGCAGTCCGGCGAGCAGCACCGCCATCCGCGCCACGTCCCGGTTGTCCTCGCCGGCCCCGTTGGCATCACCGAAGTACACATCGTCGATCAGCGCGGGGTCGAGGTCCGGGCTGCGGCCGACCAGTGACCGCACCACATGTGCGGCGAGGTCGTCGGGACGTACGCCCGAGAGCGCACCCCCGAACTTGCCGATCGGGGTACGGACGGCGTCGACGACGTACACGTCGCGGATGCTGGTGGGCATCGGAACTCTCCTTGGGGTGGCGGGCGTTGGGGCGGGGTCGGCCACCTGCGCCCGTACCCGCGTCTCCGTCCGGACGACCGCCTGTGATCGCCCTTGATCACCCGCGCCCGAGTCTGTTCCGCGTCCCGTCGGCTGTCAACGGCCGCCGGGACGCCGCACCGGGGCCCTGCCGAACCGGGACCCCTGCCGGCAACGCCCCCTCCAGCCCTCCAGCCCGGCTCAAGCTCTCAGCTCGACTCCCGCCCCACCGCGTGCGCGCCCATGAGGTCGTGGTTCTCCATCGAGGCCTGCTCCGGGTTCTGCACGAGCCTGTCGACCAGGTCGGCGAGGTGCTGGCCGGGGGTGAGCTCCATGTGCACCGTGCTGAGGCTCGGGCGCAGCAGCTTGCCCATCAGCAGGTCGTCGGCGCCCATGACGGCGGTCTCGCCGGGTACGTCGATTCCGGCGTCCTGGAGGGCCCGCATGAGGAGCTGCGCGTACTCGTCGTTGTACGCGAACACCGCGTCCAGGCCCAGCTCCCGCCAGCGCGCAGCCAGGGTGGCGGCCGACTCCTCGTCGTACCGCATGCCCAGCGGTTCGACGGTCGCCTCCGTGCCGGCCGCGGCCTTGCGCAGCCCGGCCAGGCGGGGCTTGGCGAAGAGGTCCAGGCCCGGTTCCTCGGGGACGATCGCGCCGATCCGGCGGTAGCCGCGTTCCAGGAGGTGCCCGGCGGCGGCGATGCCGACCTCCCGCTGGTCCATGACCAGCGAGTGGGCGCCCTCGACGCGCTGCGGGCCCATGGTGATGACCGCCTTGGCACCGGAGCGCTTCAGCAGCTCGACGCCGCGGGCGTTCAGGGTGATCTCGCCGAGCGAGACCACGGCGACCGGGCGCAGTTCGGCCCAGGCGCGGGCCGCCTCGTCGCCGGTGAGGCCGAGGCTGCCGTACTGGACGACGGTGTAGTCGAGATTGCGCAGCGCCCAGTGCAGTTCGTTGAAGAACTTGCCGTAGAGCGGGCCGACGGGGATGTGCGCCGTGGGCAGCAGGACCATGCGCGTATGGCCCGCGCGCAGGCTGCGCGCGGCCGCGTGCGGTACATAGCCGAGCTCCTCGGCCGCCTCGCGGACGCGGCGGCGGGTGGGCTCACTGATCCGCACCGCCGAGGTGTTGTTCAGGACGTACGACACGGTGGCGCGCGAAACTCCGGCCAGGCGTGCCACATCGGTGCTGGTGGGGACGGGTTGTTCGGCTGACTTCTTCGGTGTCTGGCTCATCGCGTTCGGCATCTTTCCAGACGAGTGGGTCACAGGGTCTAGCGGTTGGCCGGATTTCGGTGCTACAAAGCGTTTACACGGGTCACTGACACGTGTCACCTTAGCTTTCGGAGCTCCCGCCCCAAAACCCCTTCACAGGATTCCGGGCCAGAGCTCTCCCCTCATCCCATTGGTCTCCTTACTGACACTGGAGGGCAGCGTGGCCCTTTCCTCCCCCGGCACGGCAGGCTCCACCGCCGCTACCGACTCCGCCCAGGCGCCCGGCCCCACCCGTGGGCTGCTTCCGCTGCTGCTCGTCGGCAACACCGTTATGTACGCCCTGTACATCGGTGTTCCCGGTTTCGTACTGGCGCTTCAGGTCGCCAACATCGACCCGGCGAACAAGGTCAGCAACATGACCATCGTCTCCGGTGTCTCCGCGATCTTCGCGACGCTGTTCAACCCGATAGCCGGCGCGCTGTCCGACCGCTCCGGACGGCGCAACCCGTGGATCCTCGGCGGCGGCATCGGCGCGCTGGTGGTGATGGCACTGCTGGGCAGCGTCAACACCGTCCTGCTGGTGACGATCATCTGGTGTCTCGGCCAGGCCGCGATGAACTTCTACCAGGCGGCCCTCACCTCGGTGGTCCCGGACCGCATCCCGCTCGCCTCGCGCGGCAAGGCCTCCGCGGCCGTCGGGCTCGGCATTCCGATCGGTTCGACCATCGGCGCGCTGGTCGGCGCCGCCTTCTCGGACAGCTACCGCACCGGCTACCTGGTGTTCGGTGCGCTGGTGGCCGCCACCGCGGTGCTGTTCACCACCTGCGCCAAGGAGGAGCGCCGCCCCGGCAAGGCTCCGCTGCCGCTCAAGGAGCAGTTCAAGTCCTTCGCGAGCGCGCTGGCCAACCACGACTTCCGATGGGCCTTCATCGGCCGCGCGCTGCTGGTCCTCGGTTACTTCGCGGTCCTCGGCTTCCAGTTGTACATCCTTCAGGACCACACCAAGCTGCCCGCCGGTCTCAAGCCGGAGGCCGCCGCCGCGATCCTCACCATGGTCAACTCTGCCGCCTCGGTGGTCTCGACCGTTCTGGGCGGCTGGCTCTCGGACAAGTACAACCGCCGCAAGCTGTTCGTCGGCGTCTCGGCGCTGCTGGCCGCGCTCGCCATGGTCTTCCCGGCCGCGTCCACCAGCTGGACCGCGATGCTGCTCTTCGGCGCCGTCAACGGCCTGGGCTTCGGCTGCTACATGGCCGTGGACACCGCCCTGGTGACGATGGTGTTGCCCAAGTCCGAGGACGCCGCCCGCGACATGGGCATCCTCAACGTCGCCAACGCGGGTCCGCAGATCGCAGCCCCGTTCGTCGCCGGCCTCATCGTCCAGCTGAGTGGCGGGTACACCGCACTCTTCCTGGCGGCCGCGGTCCTCTCGGTACTCGGGGCGCTCGCGGTCCGGCCGATCCGCACCGTCCGCTGAGCCGCGGGCGCACTTGACCCGCCGGGCCCGGCCCCACAAGGTCGGGTCCGGCACCCACGGCCCACGAGGCCACCGTTCGCACCACCCGGAAAGGCACCGTCGTGCAGCTGAACACCCACACCTGGGGCGAAGGCGACCGCATCGCCCTCCTGATCCACGGCATCATGGCCGACCACCGCGCCTGGCGGACCGTCGGCCCCGCACTGGCCGACAAGGGCTACCGCGTTATCGCCGTCGACCTTCGCGGCCACGGCCTCAGCGAGCGCGGCGAATACACCCTGGAGAGCTACGCCGACGACCTGGTGGAGACCTTGCCGGCCGGCGCGGAGCTGGCGATCGGGCACTCGCTCGGCGGTCTGACGCTCTCGCTCGCCGTGGACCGGCTGCGTCCGCAGCGCGCGGTGTACTCCGACCCGGCGTGGCACCTGGAGCTGCCGGAGGGCTTCGGTCCGGAGGTCTTCGCCCAGTTCAAGGCCTTCCCACGGGAGCAGATCGCGGCGCTGAACCCGCGCTGGGACGCCGCGGACGTCGACATCGAGGTGGCGACCCTCGCGCTCTGGGACGAGACCTCGGCGCTCGGCCTGTCCCCGCTGGCCGGTCAGGACCTGCTGCCCCAGAAGCCGGTCGTTCCGTCGCTGGTCCAGCTGGCCGACCCGAGCATGCTCATCAACGAGGAGCGGGCCGCGCTGCTGCGCGAGCGCGGCTTCGAGGTCCGCACGGTCAAGGGCGCGGGCCACACGATCCAGCGCGACGACCTCGACGGTTTCATGGCGTCGCTGGATGGCTGGATCTAATCCCTGATCCATGCGTGATCCGGGCGTCTATCAGGCTCGGAACACGCATGGTCCCGGCGGCCGGACCCCTGCTCGGGGGTCCGGCCGCCGGGTTGTGCGGTGCGGGTGGAACGATGCCTTCCGCGGTCAGCCGCGGGCCAGCACGTCCCACATCGCCGGGTCCTCGAAGCCCAGTGCCCACAGCCCCGTTCCGGTCACCCCGTGCTTGCGCAGGGCGGGCAGATGGGCGGCGACGCCGCGGGCGTCCTGGTACCAGACGGTGCGCGTGGTGCGGCCTTCGCGGTACGTGAAGTGGGGCGAGCCCGCCTTCTTGTCGAAGGCGTACGGGCGTCCCTTGCGCTTGCGCAGCGCCTCGGCCTCCTTCCAGGTGACGTGCCGGGTCGGGGTGCCGGGCGCCCAGTCCCACCCGTATCCCGGCAGAGCCATCTCGATCTTCGCGGGCGGGATCAGGCGGGTGGCGTGGGCGAGGGTGCGGTCGTACCAGTCGGGGGTGGACAGGGGGCCCGCCCCGCCGCCGCGCCAGTGCAGGTCGTAACCCATGATGCGGACCCGGTCCGCGGCCCGGCCGAGTGCCGGGTAGTCCCAGATGCGGCCGCTGCCGTCGGCCTGCGGCGACACCGCGACGGCGCAGGTCTGTGAGCGGCGGTGGAGTGCCGTGCACAGGTCGGTGACGAGGGCGGCGTATCCGGCGCGGACCTGCCGGTAGGTGGCTTCGCCGGTGGGGGCGATGGACTCGTAGTCGAGTTCGAGCCCGTCGTAGTCGCCGCGTGCGGCGACCGCCAGCAGGGTGCGCAGGTGCGTGGCGCGCCGGGCGGGGCTGGTGACGAGGGCGGCGAGGCGGCCTGCGGGGAGTGCTTCGTTGACGGTGGGGACGACCTTGAGGCCGGCCCTGTGGAGGCCGTCGACGATGTCCTTGCGTTCGGCGCCGTCGTGCCGGTCGACCCGGTCGTCGGCCTTGAGTTCGTACCAGAAGGGGCTGACGGTGTGCAGTTGGCTCGCGTGGGCGAGGGCGTCCCGGTAGCCGGTGTCCTGGTCCCAGTGGGGCAGCCAGGCGGAGACGGTGCGGGCGGGTTTCACGCTGTCCCGGCCGGCGTGGGCGGCGGTCGGTGCGGCGATGAGGGAGGTGCCCGGCGCGGCTATGAGTGCGGCGGCGGTCAGGGCGCTGAGGAAGCTGGTGTGGCGCATGGTCCGAGCCTGCGGCGACCCGCGCCGGAGCGCCGCGCGGACTGGGCCGACCGGAGGGGTGCCGGGTGCGGCGGGCGTCTCCCCCTACGCTGGCCGGTGTGACGACTGAACTCGACGACCACAGGGACCTGCCGGGCAGTTCCGGCCCGACCATGACCACCGAGACGGAGCCGCGCGACATCGGCCCGGTCCGCACCGAGTACGCGCCGGAGCACGACGGCGACCCGGATCCGGGGGAAATCGTCTGGACCTGGGTGCCGTTCGAGGAGAACGACGGGCGCGGCAAGGACCGTCCGGTGCTGGTGGTGGCCCGCGAGGAGGCCGGCACGCTGCTCGCCGTCCGGCTGTCCAGCAAGCGGCACGATCACGACCGGGAGTGGCTGGCCATCGGGTCGGGCCCCTGGGACAGTGCGGGCCGGGAGTCCTGGGTGGACCTGGACCGGGTGCTGCGGGTGCACGAGGCGGGGATGAGGCGTGAGGCGTGCGCCCTGGAGCTTGAGCGGTTCGGTCACGTGGTGGCAAGGCTCAGGGAGTTGTACGGCTGGTCATAGCCGGGTGTACGTCGCCGGGGTCGCCGGAACCGTGCGGAAGGCCTCCCGGAACGCGGCGAGCGTGTGGCCCGTGCGGTCGAGAATCGCGAAGACCACCTCGTCGAAGTGTCCGGCGAACCGGCCCCGCCCGGTGAGGTGCTGACGGAACGCCCCGGCCACCGTCGCCGGGTCGTTCCGGAACACCCCGCACCCCCAGGCGCCGAGCACCATTCGCCGGTATCCGCAGGCCACCGCGGTCTCCAGGACGCGTTCGGCGCGGGCGGCGAGCACGTCGGGGACCCGATGCGCCTCCTCGGGCGAACTCTTCCGGATCACACCGGTGTTGGGGGCGGGCGAGGTGAGGAAGCCGACGGCGTACGGGGCGTTCAGGAGGGCGCCACGGTCGTCGCGGAACACGGGCACGGCGGGGGCGTGGATGACCCGGTCGGTGTAGAACACGTCGCGGTCCGCGCGGTGATGGGCGTAGAAGTCCGGCACCCGCAGCAGACAGGCGTACAGCGCGGAGGCCCGGCAGAGTGCTTCCTCCTGCGCCTGGGCGCCGTTGAGGTAGCCGCCGCCGGGGTTGCGGGCGGACGCGAAGACGAGCACCGCCACCGGGTCGGGGCTCTGCGTGGTCATCCGCCGGGCCGCTTCCGTGCTGCTCTCGGGGGTGACCTCGATCCGGGTCTCCCGGTCTGCCGAGGGGGCGGCCGGTACCGGGCCCGGCCCGTACATCCGGGTGCCGGCCAGGGCGGCGTCGCGGGCGTCGGCCAGTGCGATCGTCCGCCCGTCGGGGGCGGTGTACCGCCCGTCCCGGACGAATGCTTCGGTCTCTTTCGCGATACCGCGTAGTCGTGCGCTCACGGGGCAGATGTTCACCCTCACCACCATGCGCGCGCAAACTCTTTTACCGGTGGCGGGGCTTGGGCCTGCGGTGCTTCGGGCCGTGTTCCCGACGCGGCTCAAAGGCACCCTTGTGCGGCGCGGGGGCTGCCGCTTAGGTGGTCTGCTGTGCCCCGGCCGAGCGGTCCGGGAACGACCCGCCCCGGCGCGGTCCCGAACAGGAGGTTCAGCCTTGCCACAGGACACCGCGAGGGTCGGCGGAACGCCGATCTCCGAGTCGGACGCGGAGGATCTGCTCCGATGTATCTGCTTCAAGACGGGCCCGCCCCGCTCTCTCGGGGTCGAACTCGAATGGCTCGTCCACGATGTCCACCACCCTCAACTCCCCGTCCCGCCCGACCGCCTCGCCGCCGCGCACGCCGCGGCCAGGGCACTGGCCCTGCGGTCGAAGGTCACCGTCGAACCAGGCGGACAGCTGGAGCTCAGCTCGCTGCCCGCCGCTTCCCTCACCGACTGCCTGCACACCGTCTCCACCGACCTGGCCGTGCTGCGCGGGGCGCTGCGCCCGCTGGGCCTCGAACTCGCCGGGTACGGTCAGGATCCCTGGCAGGCACCCCGCCGCTTCCTGCGCGAACCGCGGTACGACGCCATGGAGGCCCATCTCGGGCGGACCGGCCCCTCGGGGCTGGCCATGATGTGCACCTCCGCGTCGATCCAGGTGTGCCTGGACGCGGGGGTCGAGGAGCCGGGGCCGCTCGGTCTCGCCCGGCGCTGGGCGCTGGCACATCTGCTCGGCGCGGTACTGGTGGCCGCGTTCGCCCACTCGCCGCTCGCCGCCGGCGCCGACACCGGGTGGCGTTCGCACCGGCAGGCCCTGTGGGCGGGCATCGAGCGGGCCCGCAGCCAGGCCCCGCCACCCGACGCGGAACCCCGGGCCGCCTGGGCCGAACTGGCCTTGGAGGCAACGGTGTTGTGCGTACGAGACAGGGGCGGTGTGCTGCGTCAGGCACCCGAGGGGCTGTCGTTCCGGGAGTGGTGCCGGGGAAGTGCCCGGCTCGGCCGGCTGCCGACCCGGGCCGACCTGGAGTACCACCTGACGACGCTGTTTCCGCCGGTACGCCCGCAGGGCCATCTGGAGCTGCGGATGATCGACGCACAGCCCGGCCAGGACGGGTGGATGGTGCCGGTGGCGGTGACGGCCGCCCTGTTCGACGATCCGGCCGCCGCCGAGCTGGCCTGGCGCACCGTCAAGCCCCTCGCGGAGCTGGCCTGCGGCGAGCCGGCGCCCCGCAATCCGCTGTGGGAGTCCGCGGCGCGCACCGGCCTCGCCGATCCGGAGCTGCACGCCGCCGCCGTGACCTGCTTCGCGGCGGCGCGCGAGGCGCTGCCCCGGCTGGGCGCGGACCACGAGGTGCAGCGGGCGGTCGCCGCGTTCACCGAACGGTACGTCGTCCCCGGCCGCAGTCCCGCCGACGACCTCCTCGGCGGGCCGCCCGCGCCCGCCCCGTCGCCCGTCCCCGGCATCCCCCCGCGCCCCGGAGAGGACCCTTCCGCATGACCGAGACCACTCAGCCCCCGGACGTGGATTCCGAGGGGCTTCGCAGCCACGCCGTCGAGGCCCTGGCCCGCGCCCGGTGGCGCACCGCACTGCTGACCTCGTGCGTCGAGGACGGTGAACTCACCGCCCAGCACTCCCCGTTGATGTCGCCACTGGTCTGGGACCTGGCGCACATCGGCAACCAGGAGGAGCTGTGGCTCCTGCGGGTCGTCGGCGGCCGGGACCCGATGCGCCCGGAGATCGACAAGGTGTACGACGCCTTCGAGCACCCGCGTGCGGAGCGGCCGACGCTGCCGCTGCTCACCCCGGCCGAGGCGCGGACGTACGCCGCCGAGGTGCGCGGCCGGGCCATGGACGTACTGGAGCGGGCCCCGCTGCACGGCGAGCCGCTGCTGGACGCCGGGTTCGCCTTCGGGATGGTCGCCCAGCACGAGCAGCAGCACGACGAGACGATGCTGATCACCCATCAGCTGCGGCACGGCCCGACCGCCCTGACCGCTCCCCCGCCGCCCGCCGCACCCGTCACCGCCGACGCGATTGCGGCCGAAGTCCTTGTCCCCGGCGGCCCGTTCAGTCAGGGCACTTCCGTGGAGCCGTGGGCTCTGGACAACGAGCGGCCCGCGCACACCGTCACCGTCCCGCCGTTCCTCCTCGACACCACGCCGGTCGCCAACGGGGCGTATCTCCACTTCATCGAGGACGGCGGCTACCGCGACTCCCGCTGGTGGGACCCGGCGGGCTGGCGCATGGTCCGCGAACACGGCCTCAGGGCGCCGCTCTTCTGGCGCAGGGAGGGCGGCCAGTGGCTGCGCAGGCGGTTCGGGGTGACGGAGCCGGTCGCGGTCGACGAGCCGGTGCTGCACGTCAGTTGGTACGAGGCCGACGCTTACGCCCGGTGGGCGGGGCGGCGGCTGCCGTCGGAGGCGGAGTGGGAGAAGGCGGCCCGGTTCGACCCGGCGTCGGGCCGCTCGACGCGCTACCCGTGGGGCGACGCGGACCCGACGCCGGAGCACGCCAATCTGGGGCAGCGGCATCTGCGGCCGGCTCCGGTGGGTGCGTATCCGAGGGGGCAGTCTCCCTTGGGTGTACGGCAGTTGATCGGCGATGTGTGGGAGTGGACGTCCAGCGACTTCCTGCCCTATCCGGGGTTCGCCGCGTTCCCCTACCGCGAGTACTCGGAAGTCTTCTTCGGTCCTGAGCACAAGGTGCTGCGCGGCGGCTCCTTCGCCGTGGACCCGGTGGCCTGCCGGGGCACGTTCCGCAACTGGGACCTTCCGGTGCGGCGGCAGATCTTCGCCGGGTTCCGGACGGCACGCGACGCGGCGGAGGGTGACCTCTGATGTGCCGTCATCTGGCTTACCTCGGGCCCGAGTCGACGCTCGGCGAGGTGGTGGTCACTCCGGCGTACGGGCTGTACCGGCAGGCGTGGGAGCCCCGGTTGCAGAAGTACGGCACGGTCAACGCGGACGGGTTCGGCGTGGGCTGGTACGCCGACGGGGATCCGGTGCCCGGCCGGTACCGGCGTACCGGACCGATGTGGGCGGACGCGAACTTCGCCGACCTCGCCCGGGTCGTCCGTACCGGAGCCCTGCTCGCCGCCGTACGGGACGCCACCAGGCCCGGGGCGGACGGGGAGGCGGCAGCGGCCCCGTTCGGCTCCGGCCCCTGGCTGTTCAGCCACAACGGGGCCGTGCGTGGCTGGCCGGGCACCCTGGCGCAGCTCGCCGCGGGCCTGCCCGCCGCCGACCTGCTCGCCCTGGAGGCCCGGTGTGACTCGGCGCTCGTCTGGGCGCTCGTGCTGCACCGGCTGCGCGACGGCGACGACATGGGGCAGGCACTGGCCGAAACCGTCCTCCAGGTGGCTGCCGCGGCGCCCGCCTCACGACTGAATCTGCTGCTCACCGACGGTGAGACGGTCACCGCGACCGCCTGGGGCGACACCCTCTGGTACCTGGCGGAGCCGGGCCGTCGCACCGTGGTCGCCTCCGAGCCCTATGACGACGACCCGCACTGGGCCGAGGTCCCCGACCGCACCCTGCTCGCCGCCACCCGCACCGATGTCCTGCTGACCCCTCTCAAGGAGCCCGTCGCGTGAGCCCGTACCGCCTCACCCGCATTCTTCCCCTCGACGCGACCGGTGCCGATCTGCGCACCGACGTCCTGCAAGGACTCGGCCGCGACCCCAAGTCGCTGCCGCCCAAATGGTTCTACGACGCACGCGGCAGCGAACTCTTCGAGGAGATCACCCGGCTGCCCGAGTACTACCCGACCCGCGCGGAGCGGGAGATCCTGCTCGCCCGGGCCGGGCAGATCGCGGCCGCCACCGGGGCCCGGACGCTGGTCGAGCTGGGCTCGGGGTCGTCCGAGAAGACCCGTATCCTCCTCGACACCCTCCCCGACCTGCACAGTTACCTGCCGGTGGATGTGAGCGAGAGTGCGCTGACCGGCGCCGCGGAAGCGCTGCTCGCGGAACGTCCGGAGCTGAATGTGCACGCGCTGATCGCCGATTTCACCCGCGGTCTGGCACTGCCCGGCACTCCGGGTCCGCGCCTCGTGGCGTTCCTCGGCGGGACCCTCGGCAATCTGCTGCCGGACGAGCGAGCCGTGTTCCTGAAGTCCGTACGGTCACTGTTGCAGCCCGGCGACGCTCTGCTGCTGGGCACGGATTTGGTGAAGGACCAAGGCACGCTGGTGGCGGCATACGACGACGCGGCGGGGGTGACCGCCGCCTTCGACAAGAACGTACTGTCCGTGCTCAACCGTGAACTCGACGCGGACTTCGACCCGGACGACTTCAGCCATGTCGCGCGCTGGGACCCCGCCCACGAGTGGATAGAGATGCGGCTGCGGGCCCGCCGCGCCCTGACGGTGAAGGTGCGGGAGCTGGACCTCGTGGTGACCTTCGAGGCGGGCGAGGAGCTACGGACCGAGGTCTCCGCGAAGTTCCGCGAGGAGGGGATACGGAACGAACTCGCAGCGGCCGCGATGGAGTTGAGCCACTGGTGGACGGACGACACGGGCCGCTTCGCACTGTCGCTCTCGACCCCTGCGTAGAGCTGGGGCGCCCACGTCCTCCGGGTTGATCCGGGCCGCTCGCGGCCACCGGGTTCGCGCCACTCCTGCCACCGCACGGGCAGGAGTGGCCCCCCCGGGCCGGAGGGTGAGGCCCGCAGCCTCTACTCCTCGCCGTTGCCGATCCGCTGGAGCGTCGCGGAAATGCTGTCCGACGCCTTCTTGGCGGCCGTCCTCGGGTTGGCGCCGTTCAGCACCTCGGTCATGTACGCCTTGATGGGGTTGTCCGCCTCGACCTGGCCCCACTTCGGCGAGGCGGGGGTGGCCCGTCCAGCGAAGGAACCCTGCGTCATCGCCACCATGCCCTCGTCACCGTTTCCGACCGCGGAGGACAGTGACACCTTGTTGGGGACGTAGTTCATGGCGCGGGCGAGCTCGACCTGCCACTTCTCGCCGGACAGCGCCTCGATCACCTTGATCGCGGACCGCCGCTGGTCGGAGTTCTGCGGGACCACCAGGTCGGAGCCGCCGATGAAGACCGAGCCCGGGGCACCCCGCTTCTTGCCCGGCAGCGGAAAGAACCCGAGCTTGCCGCGCATCTCAGGGTTCTTCTCCTCGATGAGCTTCGCGGTTCCGGGAGTCGCGATGATCTGCGCGATGTCACCCTGCGCGAACTGACCCGCCTGCGGCGGCTTCTCCTCGTCCGCGTCCTTGGGGCCGTCGCCGAGCTCCTGGAGCTCCTGGTAGAACGCCATCCCGGCCAGGGCCCTCGGGGTGTCCAGCGTGCCGGACCACTTGCCGTTCGTCTCGGTGGCGAGCTCGCCGCCCTCGTCCCAGATGAACCCGGCGAGCGTGTACCAGTCCTGCCCGGCCAGGTAAATGCCCTGGTTCCCGCCCGCGTTGACCCTCTTGGTGGCGTTCAGCCACTCCGTGCGGTCGCGCGGCGGCTGCTTGATGCCCGCCTTCTCGAAGAGGTCCTTGCGGTAGACGACGACACGGTTGGCGGCGTACCAGGGGATGCCGTACTGGGCCTTGTCGATGCTGCCGGGGGCGGCCAGGCCGGGGAGCCAGTCGTCACTGCCGAAGTCGCGGACCGCCTCCAGGGTGAGGTTCTCCAGGCCGCCGCGCTCGGCGTACTGGGCGACATGGGTGTTGCCGACCTCGATGACGTCCGGCGGATCGGTGCTGTCCAGGGCCTTGTTGACCTTGGGGCCGATGCCCGCCCAGGCCTGGATCTGGATGTCCAGCTTGATGTTCTTGTTGTCCTTCTCGAACTCTTCCGTGAACCTCTTGATGAACTCGCGGGACGCACTGTCCTTCATCAGCCAGATCGTGACGGTCTTGGTCTCGTCCGCGGAGGAGGAGCCGGGGAGTAGTCCGCAGCCGGTGAGCAGGGCTCCACAGGCGGCAAGTGCGGTGGAAACAGCTATGGAGCGTCTCTGTACTAGGTTCACGAATCAAGAAATTGGCATGAACCAATCGGCGGGTCAAGGGTTGTCCAGGACCTTGGGACGGAGAACTTCCGGTAACGGCGGGATCAGGTACGCCCCTGGCGCTCCTGGGCGTCCTTCATCGCGGGCGAGGAGGCGACCCAGCGAGCCCGTACGACGGTGAAACCGGCCTTCTGGGCGGCCTCGCACACCTTGGGGTCGTCGTCGACCAGCACCCGCACCTCACCGTCGCGCGCCAGCTTCCTGAGCACCTCCAGCTTGGTCAGCCTGGCCGGCCGCCGGTCGTTGTCGCCGCGCATCCAAAGCCGCCCCTCGGGCAGCCCCTGCGCGGCGAGCCAGGCCACGGTGTCGCGGCGGCACCGCTCCGGCCGCCCGGTGAGGTAGACGACCTCGCACTCCTCGGCGCTGCGCAGCACCATGGCCACGCCCTCGGTGAGCGGCGGGTCCTTCGGGGCCCCGGCGAAGAAGGCGTCCCAGTCGCGCGGCGTGCGCTCCAGGAGGTGCTGACGGTGGGAGCTGTCGGCGAGGGTGCCGTCGAGGTCGAACACGGCAAGGGGTCTGCGGTCGTCGGTCATGGGCCCAGCCTAGGGAGTGTGTGCCGCAACCCCCGGCTCGCGCCGGAACGTCCGCCGACCACCTGGCCCTCGCGCGGTCCGGGAATCTTGTCGCCGGGTGTGCGTTGAACCCTGTGTGAGCACAGTGATGAAGCGGACCAGGTTCTCGGTACTCGACCGTTCCCGCACCCGCGAGGGGCAGGAGGGGCCACAGGCGCTGCGCGACTCGGTGGCGCTGGCGCAGGAGCTCGAAGCGCTGGGCTACCACCGCTTCTGGGTCTCCGAGCACCACAGCGTGCCCGGAGTGGCGGGTTCCGCGCCGACCGTGCTGGCGGCCGCGGTGGCCGCGGCGACGTCCACCATCCGGGTGGGTACGGGCGGGGTGATGCTGCCCAATCACCAGTCGCTGGTGGTGGCGGAGCAGTTCGGAGTGCTGGAGGCGCTGTTCCCCGGCCGGATCGACATGGGGCTCGGCCGGTCGGTGGGCTTCACCAACGGGGTGCGCAGGGCGCTGGGCCGGGACAAGGACGACGCCGACCGGTTCGCCGGTCAACTCGCGGAACTTCTGGCGTGGTTCACCGGCGGCGGGCCGGTCCACGCATATCCGGCGGAGGGACTGCGGGTGCCGCCGTTCGTGCTGGCCACCGGGGAGGGCGCCACCATCGCCGCCGAGGCGGGGCTGCCGGTGGTGGTCGGGGATCTGCGCGGCCGGGAGAAGCTGCTGGCCGCCGTGGAGCGCTACCGGGACGGGTTCCGGCCGTCGGTGTGGGCGGCCGAGCCGTATGTGGTGATCGCCGGGACGGTGGCGGTGGCCGGCACCGAAGAGGCGGCCCGCCGCCTGCTGGTACCGGAGGCCTGGTCCATGGCGTACTCCCGCACCCACGGCACCTTCCCGCCGCTCCTGCCCGCCGACCGCATCGAACGCCTCGCGGCGGCGGGCAGCGGCTCGGGCGGCATGACGGACAAGGAGCGCGGCTTCTACGAGAGCGGCCTGCAGGGGCACCTGCACGGCACCGCGGACCAGGTGGCGGCGGACCTGGAGGAGGTCATCGGCGCCACCGGCGCGGACGAGGTGCTGATCACCACCAGCTCGTACGACCGCGAGGGCCTGCGCGACTCGTTCCGCCGGCTGGCGGGGCTGGCGGGGCTGACGACACCGGACGGGGCGGTTCCGGGCGGGACGGCCCCGTCGCGGACGGCCCCGGACGCTACGGCCCACGGAGGGACCCCGGCGCGGACGGCCCCCGCCCCGCGGGCCGCCCGAGCCTGAGCTGGACCCCTGCGGACCGTGACCGCTCAGGTGGGCCGACCGGGGCCCGCCGCCTAGTATCGAACTGTTTGTCCCTTCGCCCGTCCCCACCGTCGCGCCGTACGGAGTCCCCATGCACAGCCCCCACGACCCGTACGTCCGCGTCCGTGGCGCCCGCGAGCACAACCTCCGTAACGTCGATGTGGACATTCCGCGCGACTCCCTGGTGGTCTTCACCGGTGTCTCCGGCTCCGGGAAGTCGTCGCTGGCCTTCGGCACGGTCTACGCGGAGGCCCAGCGCCGCTACTTCGAGTCCGTCGCCCCGTACGCCCGCCGTCTGATCCACCAGGTGGGTGCGCCGAAGGTCGGCGAGATCAGTGGGCTGCCGCCCGCCGTCTCGCTGGAACAGCGCAGGTCGGCGCCGTCCTCGCGGTCCTCCGTCGGTACGGTCACCACCCTGTCGAACTCGCTCAGGATGCTGTTCTCCCGGGCGGGCAGCTACCCGCCAGGGGCCGAACGCCTCGACTCGGACTCCTTCTCGCCGAACACGGCCGCCGGGGCCTGCCCCTCGTGCCACGGGCTCGGCCTGATCCACCGCACCGACGAGGCACTGCTGGTCCCCGATCCTTCGCTGTCGATCCGGGAGGGCGCGATCGCCGCCTGGCCGGGCGCCTGGCAGGGCAAGAACCTGCGCGACGTCCTGGACACCCTCGGGTACGACGTGGACCGGCCGTGGCGGGAGCTGGCACAGGCCGACCGCGACTGGATCCTGTTCACCGACGAGCAGCCGGTGGTCACCGTGCACCCGGTGCGCGACGCGGGCCGCATCCAACGCCCTTACCAGGGCACCTACATGAGCGCCCGGCACTATGTCCTGCACACCTTCGCCGACACCAAGAGCCAGTCGCTGCGCGCGAAGGCCGAACGGTTCCTGACGAGTGAGCCGTGCCCGGCGTGCGGCGGCAGCAGGCTGCGGCCCGAATCCCTGGCGGTCACCTTCGCGGGCCGTACGATCGCGGAGCTGGCCGCGCTCCCGCTCTCCGGGCTGGACGACGTCCTGGCCGCGGGTGCGAACGGCACCGAGACCGCCCGCGTCCTGACCGAGGACCTGCGCGCCCGGATCGCGGTCGTCACCGAACTCGGCCTCGGCTACCTGGGCCTGGACCGCACAACCCCCACCCTTTCCGGCGGGGAGCTTCAACGGCTCCGTCTGGCAACCCAGTTGAGGTCGGGCCTGTTCGGCGTCGTGTACGTCCTGGACGAGCCGTCCGCCGGACTGCACCCAGCGGACACCGAGGCCCTCCTGGTGGTACTGGACAGGCTCAGGACGACGGGGAACTCGGTGTTCGTGGTCGAGCACCACCTCGACGTCGTACGGCGTGCGGACTGGCTGGTCGACGTGGGGCCGGCGGCGGGCGTGCACGGCGGCCGGGTGCTGCACAGCGGCCCGCCCGCCGGCCTCGCCGAGGTGGCGGAGTCGGCCACCCGGCCCTACCTCTTCGACCACTCTCCGCTGCCCGTACGAGAGGTCCGCGAGCCCTCCGGGTGGCTGAAGCTGGGCCCCCTCACGCGGCACAACCTCCACGCACTGGAGGCCGAGTTGCCGCTCGGCACGTTCACCGCGGTGACCGGCGTCTCCGGTTCCGGCAAGTCCACACTCGCCGCCTCCGTATCGGAGGAACTGCCGGGCGTGCAAAGGCTCGTGACGGTTGATCAGAAGCCGATCGGACGCACACCGCGCTCCAATCTGGCCACGTACACAGGCCTGTTCGACGTGGTGCGCAAGCTGTTCACGCAGACTCCCCAGGCCCGGGCCCGGGGGTACAAGGCCGGGCGGTTCTCCTTCAACGTGGCGGGCGGGCGGTGCGAGACCTGCCAGGGCGAGGGGTTCGTCTCCGTGGAGCTGCTCTTCCTGCCGAGTACGTACACGCCGTGCCCGGACTGCCACGGAGCGCGGTACAACCCGGAGACCCTCCAGGTCACGCATCAGGGACTGAACATCGCGCAGGTGCTGGACCTGACGGTGGAGAAGGCGGCGGAGTTCTTCGCCGACTCCCCCGCGGCGGCCCGTAGCCTGCGCGCACTGCTGGACGTGGGCCTCGGCTACCCGACGCTCGGTCAGCCCGCGACCGAACTGTCCGGTGGCGAGGCCCAGCGGATCAAGCTCGCCACGGAGTTGCAGCGCGCCACCACCCGGCGCGGGCACACCCTCTACGTACTGGACGAGCCGACGACGGGGCTGCACCCGGCCGATGTCGAGGTGCTGATGCGCCAACTTCACGGTCTCGTCGACGCGGGCAACACCGTGGTGGTCGTCGAGCACGACATGGCCGTGGTCGCGGGCGCCGACTGGGTGCTCGATCTCGGGCCGGGCGGCGGCGACGCGGGCGGCCGCATCGTGGCGGCGGGCCCGCCGCGCGAGGTCGCCGGGGCCCGGGAGAGCCGGACCGCCCCCTACCTGGCGAGGGAGTTCGCGGGCAGGGCCTGACCGCGCAGGCGCAAAGGGCCGGACGGCCCATCGGCGTACGGACACAGGGCCGGGGGGGGGGGGGGGGGGGGGGGGGGCCCCCCCCCCCCCCCCCCCCCCCCCCCACTCGGCTGTCACACCTGGCGCCGCCGCAGATACACGCCCCAGGTGACCACCAGGCACAGCA
>NZ_JBITDM010000012.1:207464-264952 GCF_044454195.1 Streptomyces sp. NPDC051561
GCGCTCGCCTCGCGCCGCCCGCCCGGGCGCGCGGGGGGCGGGCGGCCCCGGGGGGCGCCCCCCCCCCCCCCCCCCCCCCCCCCCCCCCCTCCCCCGTCAGTGCCCTTACTCCCCCGCCTGCGGCTCCACGAACTGCGCGTCGATCTGGATCTTCACCGCATCGCCGAGCATCGCGTCCGCCGCCCCGAAGTTCAGCCCGAAGTCGCTGCGCCGGATCTGCCCCTGCGCCTCGAACCCGGCGTGCCTGCTCCCGAACGGAGTCTCCACCAGGCCACCGAACTCCACCTCGAACGACACCTCCCGGGTGACGTCCCCGATGGTCAGTTCGCCCTCCAGGGTCCACTCCTCGCCCTCGCCGTGCGCACCGGTCGAACGGAAGGTCATGGTCGGACGCTTCTCGACGTCCAGCAGGTCGGAGGCCCGCACGTGGGCGTCGCGGGTCTCGTTGCCGGTGTCGATGGAGGCGAGGGCCACGGTTGCGTGCACGGCGCTCTCCTTCAGCGTCGTACCGACGACGAGCGCCGATTCCACCTCGGCGAAGCGGCCCCGCACCTTGGAGATGCCCAGGTGGCGGATGGTGAAGGAGACGGAGGAGTGAGCGGTGTCGAGCTCCCAGCGGCCGGTGGTCAGCGGGAGGAGCGGGGCGAGGGGCGTGGTCTGTGCATCAGTGGTCATGTCTCCAACCTGAGGGATGCGCCGCGGCGGAGGAAGACCGGCCCGAGGGTAGTAGTGGGAGGGCCACCCTCCGGTCCGGGCCTGGGGATACGATCCGGGGGTGAGCGACAACGAACTGGGCGCCTTCCTGCGCGCCCGTCGGGAAGCGGTGACCCCCTCCGAGGTCGGGCTGCCCGAGGGCCCACGGCGCCGCACGCCAGGCCTGCGCCGGTCCGAGCTGGCCACCCTCTCGGGCATCAGCATCGAGTACCTCACCCGCCTCGAACAGGGCCGGGACCGCAACCCGTCCCCGCAGGTCCTGGCCGCACTCGCCGACGCGTTGCGGCTCTCCGGCGAGACCCGCCTCCATCTGGGCCGACTGCTCAAGCACACCAACGACCACAAGCTCCTGTGCCCGGCCGCGGAGACCCCCGTGCGTCATGTCCGGCCCACCGTGCAGGCGCTCCTGGACCAGCTGGACCCCGCGCCGGCCGTCCTGGTCAACCGGCTGAGCGAGGTCATCGCCTGCACTTTTGGCTACGAGCGTCTGGCGGGCCCGGTGGGCCTGCTCGACGGGGAGCGGCCGAGCCTCCTGCGGTACGTGTTCACCGACCCCCGCGCCCGTGAGACCTACCCCGACTGGAGCCGGGTCGCCGACACGCAGTTCGCCATGGCCGGCTTCGACCTGGCGCGCGACGACCCCCATGTCTCGCACCTGGCCGACGAGTTGACGGTGACCGCCGGAACGGAGTTCACGGACCGGCTGGCCGCGTCGCCCCGACTCCCCGTCCGCAGCGGGGTCGAGCGCTTCGTCCACCCGGACTCGGGCGAGCTGCGCCTGGCGTACGAGACCCTGGACCTGCCCGACGCCGACGGTCAGCGGCTGCTGGTCCACCTGCCGGGCGACGAGACCACGGCGGCGTCCCTGGACCGGCTCACCGGGCGCAGGCCGGGTGCGCTGCGCGCGGTGAACGGCTGACTCTGCCCATCAGGGCCAATAGGCCTGCCTGAGTGCCGACTTGGCCAGTTTCCCGGTCGGAGTGCGCGGCAGTGCCTCCGTGAAGTCGACGGTGCGCGGCGCTTTGTAGCGCGCGATCCGCGCCCGTACGAACTCCAGTATCTCGGCGGCGAGTTCGGGGCCCGACCGCACCCCCTCCTCCACCTGGACGATCGCCTTGACCGCCTCGCCCATCTCGGCGTCAGGCACCCCGATCACGGCCGCGTCCGCGACCTTCGGGTGGAGGACGAGGCAGTCCTCGGCCTCCTGCGGGTAGACGTTCACCCCACCCGAGATGATCATGAATGCCCTGCGGTCGGTGAGGAAGAGGTAGCCGTCCTCGTCGACGTGCCCGATGTCCCCCGTGGTGGTCCAGTTCGGGTGATCGGGGTGCTGGGCCTCGCGGGTGCGGCCGTCGTCGTTGTGGTAGCGGAAGGGGAGTTCCTCGCGCTCGAAGTAGATCGTCCCGGTCTCGCCGGCGGGCAGCAGCCCGCCGTCCGGGCCGCAGACGCGCAGTTCACCGAGGAGTCCGGCGCGGCCGACGGAGCCGGGTTTGGCGAGCCATTCCTCGGGGCCGATGAAGGTGATGCCGTTGCCTTCGGTCGAGCTGTAGTACTCGTACAGGACAGGCCCCCACCACTCCATCATCCGCCGCTTGACCTCGACGGGACACGGTGCGGCGGCGTGCACGGCGACCTTCAGGGACGACAGGTCGTAGCGCTCCCGCACCTCGGGCGGGAGCTTCAGCAGCCGTACGAACATGGTCGGCACCCACTGTGCGTGCGTCACCCGGTGCTTCTCGATCGCGGCGAGCGCGCCCTCGGCGTCAAAGGCGTCCATCAGCACGACGGTGCCGCCGGTGGCGGTGACCACGCCGCAGAAGCGGAGCGGGGCCGCATGGTAGAGGGGCGCGGGGCAGAGGTAGACGGAATCGGCGGCGAAGCCGTACATGGCGGTGAACAGCGGGACGTAGAGGGCGGGCGACCGGCGTACGTCGCCGTCGGAGAGATCGCCCTGGATGCCCTTGGGGCGGCCGGTGGTTCCGGAGGAGTAGAGCATGTCGGCGCCGATGGGCTGGTGGGCCGGAGGCTCGGGCGACGCCCCGGCGAGGGCCTTCTCGTAGGAGCCGAGTTCCTGCCCGTACTCCAGCCGAAGCGTGGCACGTGTCACCAGTCTGTTGACGTCGACGGCGAGCTGCCCGAGCTCCGTCGAGGTGATGAGAGCGGTCGCCCCGCAGTCCTCGACGATGTACGCGGCTTCCTCGGCGGTGAGGTGGTGGTTGACGGCGGTGAGGTAGAGCCCCGAGCGCATGGCCGCCCAGTAGACCTCCAGCATGCGCGGGTCGTTGCCGGAGAGGAGGGCGAGGTGGTCGCCCCGGCGCAGCCCGGCGGCGTGCAGGTGGTTCGCCAGCCGCAGTGAGCGCTCTTCGAGTTGTCCGTACGTGAGGGTCCGGCCGCCGTCTGCCGTGACGACGGCCGGATGCGCTGGGTCGTACGCTCCCGGATACATGAAGGGGAAAATACCCGGGTTTTGACGGTACGTCAGGAGGCTTGCGCGGACTCCCTGTTCAGCGCCCGGACTTCCGGCTGGCCCGCAGCCATTCCTTGTTCATGGCCGCGATGGACGGCAGCGGGATCCCCTTCGGGCAGGCGGTGGCGCACTCCCCCGCCAGGGTGCAGCCGCCGAAGCCCTCGTCGTCCATCTGCGCGACCATGTCCAGGACGCGGGTCTCGCGTTCGGGAGCCCCCTGCGGCAGGACGTTGAGATGGTTGATCTTCGCCGAGGTGAACAGCATCGCCGAGCCGTTGGGGCAGGCGGCGACGCAGGCCCCGCAGCCGATGCACTCGGCGTGCTCGAAGGCGAAGTCGGCGTCGGCCTTGGGCACGGGCGTGGCGTGGGCCTCGGGTGCGGCGCCGGTCGGCACGCTGACGTATCCGCCGGCCTGGATGATCCGGTCGAACGCGGACCGATCCACCACGAGGTCCTTGACGACGGGGAAGGCGGAGGCCCGCCACGGCTCGACGTCGATGGTGTCGCCGTCGGAGAAGGACCGCATGTGGAGCTGACAGGTGGTGGTGCGTTCGGGGCCGTGGGCGTCGCCGTTGATGACCAGGGAGCAGGCTCCGCAGATGCCTTCGCGGCAGTCGTGGTCGAAGGCGACGGGGTCGTCGCCCTTCAGGATCAGCTCCTCGTTGAGGGTGTCGAGCATTTCGAGGAACGACATGTCCTCGGAGATGCCGTCGACGTCGTAACGCGCCATCTCCCCGGGGGTGTCGGGGTTCTTCTGGCGCCAGACGCGCAGGGTGAGCCTCATGCGTAGCTCCGCTGGGTGGGGTGGACGTACTCGAAGACGAGGTCTTCCTTGTGCAGGACCGGAGCGCTTCCGGTGGCGGTGTGCTCCCAGGCGGCGGCGTACGAGAAGCGTTCGTCGTCGCGGGCGGCCTCGCCGTCCGGGGTCTGGGACTCCTCGCGGAAGTGGCCGCCGCAGGACTCCTCGCGGTGCAGGGCGTCGAGGCACATCAGCTCGGCGAGTTCCAGGTAGTCGACGATGCGGTTCGCCTTCTCCAGGGACTGGTTGAACTCCTCCCCCGCACCGGGGACCTTGATCCGCCGCCAGAACTCCTCGCGGATCTCCGGAATCCGGTCGAGGGCCTTGCGCAGACCCTCCTCGGTGCGGGCCATGCCGCAGAACTCCCACATCAGCTCACCGAGTTCGCGGTGGAAGGAGTCGGGAGTGCGGTCGCCGTCGACGGCCAGCAGCCGCTCGATGCGCTGCTCCGTCTCCCGTACGACCTCGATCGCCGCCGGGTGGGAGGCGTCGACCGGGTCCTGTGCGGCGTGCCGGGCCAGGTAGTCGTTGATGGTGGCCGGGAGGACGAAGTACCCGTCGGCCAGACCCTGCATCAGCGCGGAGGCGCCGAGTCGGTTCGCCCCGTGGTCGGAGAAGTTGGCCTCGCCGACGGCGAACAGGCCCGGGACCGTGGTCTGGAGGTCGTAGTCGACCCACAGTCCGCCCATCGTGTAGTGCACGGCGGGGTAGATCCGCATGGGCGTCTCGTACGGGTCCTCGGCGGTGATCCGCGCGTACATGTCGAAGAGGTTGCCGTACTTCTCCTCGACGGCGCCCCGGCCCATCCGGGCGATGGCGTCCGCGAAGTCCAGGTAGACCCCCTGCCCGCCGGGGCCCACTCCCCTGCCCTCGTCGCAGACGTTCTTGGCGGCGCGCGAGGCGATGTCACGGGGGACGAGGTTGCCGAAGGAGGGGTAGATGCGCTCCAGGTAGTAGTCGCGCTCCGCCTCGGGGATCTCGCGGGCGGGCCGGGTGTCGCCCTGGGCCCTGGGTACCCAGATGCGGCCGTCGTTGCGCAGCGACTCGCTCATCAGGGTCAGCTTGGACTGGTGGTCGCCGGTGCGCGGGATGCAGGTGGGGTGGATCTGGGTGAAGCAGGGGTTGGCGAAGTACGCGCCGCGCCGGTGGGCGCGCCAGATCGCGGTGGCGTTGGAGTTCATGGCGTTCGTCGACAGGTAGAAGACGTTGCCGTACCCGCCCGAGGCGAGGACGACGGCGTCCGCGAAGTACGTGTCGATCTTCCCGGTGATCAGGTCGCGGGCCACGATGCCGCGCGCCTTCCCGTCCACCACGACGAGATCCAGCATCTCGGTGCGCGGATGCATCTCCACGTTCCCGGCGGCGATCTGCCGCGACAGCGCCTGGTAGGCCCCGAGCAGGAGCTGCTGCCCGGTCTGGCCGCGTGCGTAGAAGGTCCGCGACACCTGTACGCCGCCGAAGGAGCGGGTGTCGAGCAGGCCGCCGTACTCCCGCGCGAAGGGCACTCCCTGCGCCACGCACTGGTCGATGATCTCCACCGAGATCTGCGCGAGCCGGTGCACGTTCGACTCCCGTGCCCGGAAGTCGCCGCCCTTGACCGTGTCGTAGAAGAGGCGGTGGATGGAGTCGCCGTCGTTGCGGTAGTTCTTGGCGGCGTTGATGCCGCCCTGGGCGGCGATGGAATGCGCACGGCGCGGCGAGTCCTGGTAGCAGAACTGGACGACGTGATAGCCCTGTTCGGCGAGCGTGGCACCCGCAGCGCCGCCCGCCAGGCCGGTGCCGACGACGATGACGGTGTGCTTGCGGCGGTTGGCCGGGTTGACGAGTTTGGCCTCGAAGCGGCGGGTGTCCCAGCGTTCGGCGACCGGGCCCGACGGGGCCTTGGTGTCGGCGAGCGGGTCGCCGACCGCGTAATCCACGTACGAACTCATCACTCAGCCCACCAATCCGGTCATGACCGCGACCGGTACGGAGAGGAAGCCCACGGTCAGCGCCAGGGCGAGGAGGTTGGCCAGCGCCTTCAGCAGGCGCTCGCGGGTGGCGTTGCCGACGCCGAGGGTCTGTGCGGCGCTCCAGAAGCCGTGCCGTACGTGCAGGCCGACGGCGAGCATCGCCACGATGTAGATGGTGTTGCCGTACCAGTTGGAGAAGGTCGCGACGACGTTCTCGTACGGCTTCCCGGTCTGCGCGTTGTCGTTGACCGTGAGCAGGGTCAGGTCCAGCAGGTGCCAGACGATGAACAGCAGCAGGATGACGCCGCCCCAGCGCATGGTGCGCGTCGCATAGCCGGCGCGCTTGCGCTTGTGGACGTACGCCGTCGGCCTGGCCCGGATGTCGCGGCGGCTGAGCTGGTACGCGGAGACCGCGTGCAGTACGACGGCGGCGACCAGCACCACGCGCACGATCCACAGCGCCCACTCGTAGTGCAGCACCGGTTCGCCCATGGTGCGCAGCCAGTGCGCGTAGCCGTTGAACTCGTCCGTCCCGAAGAAGATCTTCAGGTTCCCGATCATGTGGGCCACCAGGTAGCCGAGCATGATCAGCCCGCTGACGGCCATCACCGTCTTCTTGCCGACGGTCGATCCCCAGAAGCTGTGCCGGGGCCGCCGTGCACGCCCCACGGGCGGTTTTCGATCGCTGTCCTGCCGCGTTGCCAGAGCCATGAATCAAGACGCTAGGGCCGAAAGACCCCAGAGGTCCAAGACATGGTGCGGCTCAAGTCCATAGGTGTTTCCTATCGACCCCGCTTATCCTGGGATCATGCAGTTCCAACAGCTCCGCTATTTCGTCGCCGTCGCCGAGTCCCGGCACTTCACCCGCGCCGCCGAGGAGCTGCATGTGGCGCAGCCCTCGCTCTCCCAGCAGATTCGCGCGCTCGAACGGGAACTGGGTGCCGACCTCTTCACCCGCGCCCGCGGCAACATCGCCCTGACCGACGCCGGCGAGGCCCTCCTTCCCCTCGCCCGCCGCATCCTCGCCGACACCGACACCGCCCGCCACGAGGTCCAGGAGCTCGCCCAGCTCCGCCGCGGCCGGGTCCGGCTGGGCGCCACCCCCAGCCTCTGCACCGGCCTGCTGCCCGAGGTGCTGCGCACCTTCCACGACGCCCATCCCGGCATCCATCTCCTGATCGAGGAGAGCGGTTCCCACGACCTGGTACGCGAGCTGGCCCGCGGCGCACTCGACCTCGCCCTGGTGGTCCTCCCGCTCCCCACCCCCTCCCCGGCCCTCACCACCGTCGAACTCCTCCACGAGGACCTGGTCGTGGTCTCCTCCCCGGCCGCCCGCGCCCCGCGCCACCCGGTCCGCGTCACCGACCTGCGCGACACCCCGATGGTGATGTTCCGCCACGGCTACGACCTGCGCGAACTGACCGTCGCCGCCTGCCGCAACGAGGGCTTCGAGCCGACCTTCACGGTGGAGGGCGGCGAAATGGACGCGGTCCTGGGATTCGTCCGGGCCGGGCTCGGGGTGGCGGTGGTGCCGCGCATGGTGGCCGAGCGCACCGGGACGGGACTGCGGGTGACCCCGCTGGCCAGGCCGGGGCTGCGCCGGACCATCGCACTGGCCCACCGGAGCGATGTGGCGCCGCCCCGGGCCGCGCGGGAGCTGCAGCGGGTGCTGGTGGAGGCGCACGCCTGAGAGTGCCCGGCCGACAGGACCGGACAGGCTCGGAGGGACCGGGACCGTGTGGCCCCGGCCCCTCCGTGGCCGTACCTCTCAGATCGCGTCCGTCAGCGCCAGCGCGTGGATCCGGTCCGGGGCGCCCGGCCTGGCGTAGTACCAGCCCTGTGCGGTGTCGCAGCCCAGCTCGCGGAGCTGGTCGGCCTGGGCGGCGGTTTCGACGCCCTCGACGGTGACCGCGAGTTCCAGGCTGTGGGCGAGGGAGACGATCCCTTCGACGATCTTGACGTCGACCGGGTCGGCGGGCAGTCGCTGCATGCCGAGGGTGAAGGACCGGTCGAGCTTGAGGACGCTCACCGGGAGGCGGCGCAGGTTGGCGAGGTTGGAGTAGCCGGTGCCGAAGTCGTCGAGGGCGATGTCGACGCCCATCTCGGCGAGCTGGCGCAGTGGCTTGAGGAGGTCCTCGTCGGCTCCTATCAGAGCGGACTCGGTGACTTCGAGGCACAGCGCGCCGGGTGCGAGGCCGGCTCGTTCCAGGACCTCCACCGTGTCGGCGACGAGGCCGGGGTGGTGGAGCTGGGTGGGCGAGAGGTTGACGTTGATGCGCAGCGGGCCGCCGTCGGCGTGCTTCTGCTGCCAGAAGCGGGCCTGGCGTACGGACTCCTCAAGGACCCACTTGCCGAGCGGCACGATCAGGCCGGTGTGCTCGGCGAGCGGGATGAAGCGGTCCGGGCCCAGGACACCGTGCTGGGGGTGGCTCCAGCGGACCAGGGCCTCGGCGCCGTGGACGCTGCCGTCGCCGAGGTGGACCAGTGGCTGGTACTCGATGAAGAACTCGCCGCGCTCCAGGGCGGCGGGCAGGGCGTGGGTGAGGCCGTGGCGGGTGATGGCCCGCTGATCGGCCTCGGCGTCGGCGAACTCGAAACGGTTGCCGCCCGCGGACTTGGCCCGGTACATGGTGATGTCGGCGCTGCGCAGCACGTCGGCGGGGCCGCGGTCGGCGGCGGGTCCCTCGACGATGCCGATGGAGCCGCGCACGGTGATCTCGCGGCCCTCCAGGTGGATGGGGGTGGACAGCGCGGACATTATCCGGGCGGCCAGATCGTCGACCTCGGCGCGGGTGTCGGGTCCGGTGGTGAGGGCGACGAACTCGTCGCCGCCGAGCCGGGCGACCATCTCGCCGGGGGCGGTGGCGCAGGACTGGAGGCGGTCGGCGACCTCGACCAGGAGGCGGTCGCCCGCGGAGTGGCCGAGGCTGTCGTTGACCGCCTTGAAGCCGTCCAGGTCGAGGTAGCAGAGGCCGAAGCGAGTGGCCCCGCCGGCCGAGAGTGCCTTCTCCAGGCGCTCGAAGAACAGGGTGCGGTTGGGCAAGCCGGTGAGTGCGTCGTGGGTGGCCTCGTACCGCAGCCGCAGATTGAGCAGGCGGCGCTCGGTGGTGTCCTCCATGAGCGCGAGCTGGTACTCGGGGCGGCCCTCGGCGTCGCGCAGCAGCGAAACGGTGAGGTTGGTCCACAGGACGGTGCCGTCGCCCCGGTAGAAGGCCTTCTCGCAGCGGTAGTGGTCGCGCTCGCCGCGCACCAACTCCTCGTACATCCGCCAGAGTTGGGCGGTGTCCTCGGGGTGGTCCCAGTCGCTGACCTTGCGTCCGCGGACCTGCGGGTCGAGCCCGCCGAACATCCGGGTCAGGGTCTCGTTGACCTCAAGGATGGTGCCGTCGAGGGCGGCGATACCGATGCCGACGGCGGCTCCCTCGAAGACCGCGCGGAAGCGTTCCTCGGTGGCGTGCAGGGCCTGCTGGGCGGAGCTGCGGGCGCTCAGTGCGGAGTTGGCGATGGCCTCCTGCTCGCGCAGGGTGCGCTCGCGCAGCTGCCGGGCGAACCCGGCGGAGAGCTGGTGCTGGAGGCGGGCGCAGCGGGCCCGGTACTCCTCGGCGTCGTACGCCGTCGGGTCGTCGGGCGTGCAGTAGAGCACCAGGTACGACTCGACGACGCCGAGCGTACGGATCAGCGCGTCGGGGTCGGTGCAGTGCGCGTCGACCAGGGTGGCCCCCACCCCGTGCGCGGGCGCCGGATCGAAGGGCCGCGCGTTCAGGGCCGTACCCAGCCGCCGGGCCAGCGGCAGCAGGAGCTCCTCGAACTCGGGGCGGGTGAGGGAGGTGGCGGTGGCCGGGAAGATCGCCCGGCTCCAGATCCGGGCGAACCGCCGGATCCGGTCCTCGGGGCCGTCCGGCGGGCCCTCGGCCGGTTGCCGTTGCGGCGGAGTGCCGGCGGCATCGGCCTCAGGCCCGGGGCCCTTGCCCTGCTGAAGGCCCTTGCCCTGCTGGGGCCCCTTGCTCTGCTGGGGGACCGCTCCGGAGCCGAGGCCCCGTGCCGTACCCGTCAGGCCGGCCGGTCCGCTCTCGCGTTCCCCGTCCGGTGCCTGCGCCTGAGCACTCACGCCTTGCGCCCCACCCCTGCGAAGCCCGAGAACGCGTACGGGTCCTCCTGCGCCACCGGGGTCTCGGGCCGCCACTCGGCCATCGGCACCAGGCCGGGGGCGACCATCTCGTACCCCTCGAAGAACCGGGCGACCTCGGCGTGCGAGCGCATGATCAGCGGGTTCTTGATCTGTTCGTACACCTCGACGGCGCCGCCCGCCCGGTCGGCGGTGACCGGCACTCCCTCGTACGAGGCGTGAGTGACGATCAGCATGCTGCCGGGAGCAAGGGCGTCGCGCAGGGCGGCGACGGCGGCGTACGGGTCTTCGGCGTCCTCGATGAAGTGCAGCACGGCGACCAGCAGCAGCGCCACCGGCCTTTCCAGGTCGAGGAGTTGACCGACCTCGGGGCTTTCGACGATGTCCTGGGGCTTGCGCAGGTCGGCGGCGACGACGGCGCTCAGTTCGTCGCCCTCCAGCACGGCCCGGCTGTGCGCGACGGCCACCGGGTCGTGGTCGACGTACACCACTCGGGCGCCGGGTTCGCCGGTCCTGGCGATCTCGTGGACGCTGCCGAAGGTGGGGATGCCGGAGCCGATGTCGAGGAACTGCGTGATGCCCTCGGACAGGGCGTGACGCACGGCGCGGCGCATCACCGCCCGGTTGGCCTGCATGATCTTGGGAAGCCCCGGCATGAACTCCATGGCCCGGCGGGCCGCTTCCCGGTCGACCTCGAAGTTGTGCGAACCGCCCAGGTAATAGTCGTAGATGCGGGACACACTGGGCATCGAGATGTCGATGCCCGGTGGTGCCCAGGCGGGACGCTCCATCAATGTCTCCCACAACTCGCCGCGCCGAATGCGGGCACGGTCCATGACCGTGCCCGGTGTTTGTTCGAGCCGAGGCTACTGATCCGCCGCCAGCGGGGCGAGCGAAAACGGAAATTGGGCGTCCGTTCTCCGTCACACCCCGGTGGCAAGTGCGTCCACACATGCGCCCGGCCCGTCATTCCCGAAGAGGTACGGGAACGACGGGCCGAACTTTATGAGCAACTTACCCCGGGCTCCTACTCGGGGGCCGCTGCGGGGCCGCCGGCGGGCGGGCGCGGGGCCCGGGGGCGGGCCGCTGTGGGTCCGGGCCGCTACTTCGGGGCGCCCACCAGCTTTCCCTGCGGGGAGACGGCGTACCAAGTGCCTCCCACTCCCTGCCCGTTGGTGTCCCCGGCCTTGCTGTCACCGGCGAAGGTGTACACCGGCCAGCAGTCGATGGTCTGCTGCTTGATCCCGTCGGGGCGGTTGAAGACGACGAAGCCCTTCTTGAGGATGCCCCGGGTGTCGTTCTTCGCCACCGGTGCGACGGCCGGCCACTTCTTCAGGCAGGCGCCGGTGCACGCGGACCTCATGGGCCAGGCGGAGTCCTTCTTGAAGCGGTAGACGGTACGTCCCTGGGAGTCGACGACGATCTGGCCGAGCTCGGGGTCCTCGCGCACGGACATCCCTGGCAGACCGGCCGGGGCATCGGGGGCATCGGGGGCGCCGGCCTCGGGCGCCGCCGCACCGGGTGCGGCCTTCTTGCCGTACGGCGCCGAGGCGAACCAAGTGCCGCCCACTCCCTGCCCGTTGAGGTCTCCGGCCTTGGTGTCCTTGGCGAAGCGGTACATCGGCCAGCCGCCGAGGGTGAGCTGCTTGGTGCCGTCGCCGCGGGTGACCGACCCAAGGGCGGAGGCATCCGTTCCGGAGGGGGCGGTGGTCCCGTCGGCGGGTACCACCGGCCAGGCCTTCGCACAGTCGCCGTCGCAATTCGACTGCGGCGGTTTCGCGGTGTCCTTGTCGAACCGGTAGAGGGTCCTGCCCGCGCCGTCGGTGACGATCCTGCCGAGCTTCTCGGTGTCCCGTACGGCGAGTCGTCCGCCGGCCTTGGGTGCGGCGGCGTTCGGGTCGCCGTACCCGTCGCCACTGCCGTACCCACCGTCCGCGGGTTGCCCGGCGGGGGCCGCGTCGCCGACGGACCGGGAGCCGGGGGTGCCGGATCCGTTGTCCTGCCCGCATGCCGTGGTCAGTGCCAGCACTGCTGCCGCCGTCACCACGAGCGAGGCGTTCCGCCAGCTGTTCATGTCGACTCCCGTTTCCCGAAGTTCCCGAAGGACCGTGTACGACGCGGTGCGCGTCGCTCATGGCCCTAGGTACGTGCGGGGGACACCGCCGTGTTCAACACGTGCGGAAAATTCTTTCGCCGGCCCCTCCCCCTCCGGCTCCCCTCTCCGGGCCCATCAGCGAGGACATTCGATCCCATCCCGAACGCAAATTCGGGAAAGTCTCACCCATCAGGGGAATCCCATACTTCTCCCGCGTGCCGCTCGTTGAGCAGACTCATGATGCCCCTCGTGTACGGATCACGCCGGAAACCCGGTCCGCTCCTCGTGCGGCTGCTGTTCTCGGCCGCCCTGTGCTGGCTGCTGGCCGGCTCGGTGCCCGCCTCGGCCGACAGCTGTGCCTACGCCAACCTCGGCGAGGACGGCGGGACGGCGGCGGTCGCGGTGGCGGGCGGCGACAACGCCCTCTGCCGGCCCGACCCCACCCCGCCTCCCCCGCCTCCCCCTTCCCCTCCGCCCCCCTCGGACCCGAAGCCACCGGACCCCGAACCGAAACCGAAGCCCCCGCCGCCGAAACCGGCCCCGCCCGCCCCCGACCCCGTACAAGCACATCCCGCACCCCCAGCACCACCGGCGCCACAACCCCCAGCAGCTCCCTTGCCGCCCTCACCCCCGCCCCCGTCCCCGCCCCCGACTCCACCACCACCTCCGCCCCCCTCCCCCTCAACGCACTCCACTCCCCCTCCCCCGAGAGCAATCGCCCTCCCCACCTACCGCAAGCCCGCCCGCAAACCCCCCAAGGGCCGCACCTCGATGCTCACCCTCACTCTCCTGATCACAGCACCCGCGGTCTTCGCCGTCGCGGTACTGCGTCCCCGTTCCTCCCGCTGATGCGGTCCCACCGACGGAGGTTCCCATGTCGGAATGGCTAGTTCTGAGCATCGCGATGGCCGCTGCCTGCGCGATCGTCCTCACCATCGTCGTCATCAACAACCGCAGAGTCGGAGAGGACGACGACCCCACCGAAACGCCTGACGTCCTCGAATACATGACGATGATGATCGGCGTGATCTACGCCATCGTCCTCGGCCTCGCCATCGCGGGCGTCTGGGAAGGACGCGGCGCCGCCCAGGAATCCGTACGCCAGGAAGCCCAGGCGCTCCACGAGGTCAGCGCCCGCGCCGAGGTCTACCCGGCCGACGTCCGCACGCGCATCCGCTCCGACATCGACGCCTACGTCACCTATGTCGTCGACACCGAGTGGCAGTACATGGCCGACCACGGCGCCGTCTCCGACCGCGGCGACGAACTCCTCGACCGCGTCCGCCACGACGTCACCCTCTACGCCCCCAGGACCGACCTCGAAGGCCAGGCGTACCAGCCACTCGTCGACCAGGTGGCCGCCGCCGACGACGCCCGCAACACCCGCGCCGAGAACACCGAAGCCACCATGCCGCTGATCGTCTGGTTCGGTCTCATCACCGGCGCCCTCATCACCATCGGCCTGATCTTCACCCTCCAAATCCGCCGCACCCCGAGAGAGTTGCTCCTCGCCGGGCTCTTCAGCGTCATGATCGCCTTCCTCCTCTTCCTCATCTGGGACCTCGACGCCCCCTTCGGACACGGCATCGCCGCCACCCCGGACCCCCTGGCCGACCTCCTCCCGGACACCGGCGACTGAGCCACCGGCACCTGAGACACCGGCCGAGGAGCGCTGCCGATTCCCCGCACCATCCGCCGGGAATCGGCAGCGCTCCTCCGCGACGTGCCTCTGATTCCAGCTTTTGCCGAACGGTCGACCACGGGCTGTTTCCGGCCGGGTAGCTTTCGGGGCATCCATTGATCTGTGTGCGGGGCCCGTTCAGGCAAGACCGACCGGGTCCCGGAGGAGGGGTGTGCCATGACTGCGGTCAACTTGACGGAAACGGCGGCCAATCTGCCGGCGGCATGGAGTTCCCGGGGGCTGGGCACGGTGGGGGCGGCCTGCGTGAAGGTACTGCGCATGGACGAGCTGCCGGTGGCGGAAGAGAGACACGGGGCTGCCGAAGCTCTCCTGGTCCTCGAAGGACGACTGGAGCTGGAGGTGGACGGCATGCCGGTGTCGGTTCGGGCGGGCGAGCTGTTCATGGTGGCGGCGGGAACTCCGCACGCGGTTCGCCCCGGAAGCCGGGGCGCGCTGGTGATCGTGGAACTGCCGGAGGAGTGACCGCCGTAGTGGTGAACGACCTGCTCGGCGGTGAACTGCTCCGGGAGAGGTTCATGCCGGCGGCACGCGGGTGGGCCACCACTGGTGGAACCGTCTGGTGCCTGCGTGCCGAGATCGACCTCGCCCGTGAGCAGTTCGGGCCGGAGGAGATCGTCACCGGAGGCACGGTCGTTCCCGGCCCGCCGGTGGCCGAGTGGCGCCGGCTCCGCGACGCGTAGGAGCTGCTCCGCGAGCTGGTCCTGGCGACGCTCCACCGGCCGGCTTTCGTGGAGGGCCAACCGAGGGACATCGGTACCCCGTTCGCGCGACTGTGATCGCGGGGCTCACCCGGCGCTCCTAGCGTTTCGGGTATCGAGGTGCATTTTTCCGATATGTGGGGAAATTCGTTCCGCCGCTGTGCTCCTCGGGGACCCGAAGGAGCATCATGAGCGCGATACGGCTGGCGGCCACCGCCGCGACAGTGGCCACTCTGGGATTCACCACCCTCACCGGCACATCGGCCTGGGCTGCGGACGGTGACAGCGGCCGCGCGGGGGCGGGGGCGGGCACCTCGTACGGATTCACCGTGACGCCCTCCACCACTGCCGCCGGTGGTCAGGTCACCCTTGCGGCCACCGGATGTCCGGGAGCCGCCACGGTCTCCTCGGCCGCCTTCGGCACCATGGTCGTGCAGCCGGGGCAGTCCGCCAGGGCGACGGTTAACCGGCAGGCCAGTCCGGGTGCGCTGTACGACGTGGCGTTCAGCTGCAACGGCACCAAGGGGTCGGTCGCGCTGACGGTCGCGGGCGGCAGCCTCCCGACGACCAGTTCGACCTCGCTTCCCTCCCGGACGACATCCGCCTCCCCCGTCACATCCGCCTCTCCCGTCACTTCCGCCTCACCGGTGCGAGGGGTGCGGGGTGGCCTCGGCGGGAGCATCGGCGAGGCGGACGGCACCCGGGTGGCCGGTGGAGCGGCGCTGGTGGCGATCGCCGCGGGCGGTGCGTTCTATGCGGTACGCCGCAGGGCGGCGAGCAGCCGCCGCCACTGAGAACCGTGTCCGAGCGGACACCACGCACGCCGGTGGGCCCGAGTCCTGTGGAGGGACTCGGGCCCACCGGCGTTGCACCCCGCGGTGTGTGAGGGGGGACGGGTCAGCTACGGCCGCTCGCCGCGTGGCGGCGGCGGGCGACGAAGAGGGCGCCGCCGAGTGCCGCTGAGGCGACCAGGCCGGCGCCGACCGCCACGTCCGTGTCACTGGGGCCGAGCGAGCCGCCGAGGCCGCCGTGCGCGCCGCGCCCGGCGAGCACGGTGAACTGGTGGGTGGCCACCATGGCGTTGTCGTTGCACTTCACGGCCAGGTTGTAGTGGCCGGGGGTGGCGTGGTTGTTGATCCGGGCCGACGCATACCCCTTTGAGCCCGCCGACAGGCTGGCCTGGGGGAAGGCGTTGGACGTCACCGTTCCGCCGTGGCCGCAGCCGGTCGCCGCGATCGAGATCGTGCTGCCCTGGTGAACCGAGTACGGGTTGACCGTGACATTGCCGGGGCCGTTGGTGGCGAAGGCGGTGGGGGCGGTGAGTCCGACCGCGGCGCAGGCGACCGCGGTCGCCGCGTAGGCGCGTGAAGCACGCATCGTAGAACCTCCATGGGAAGACGCTCCGGGGCGGTGCTCCGGCGAAATCGACGAGTACGCCTCCCATGACGAACCCTCACTTGGCCCTGCAAATACCGCATTTCGCACTGGGCCGGACCGGTGACGCCACACACCGTTCCGGTGGCCTCGAATCTGACGGACCCGCAGGTCACGGGGCGTCAGATGGCGTGCCGAAGATTTTGCGGGGCCTTGGCGCGGATGGGTCACGGAGGGTCTCGGGCGGCCCCCGGTACGGCTTTTGAGGGGGCGTCAGAAATCGCGGACGCCACCCGTTCGCCCTCCGTGCCTCGCCGCCGCATCGTCGCGCGCTTAGCGTCCGTAACAGACGGGCCCCTCCGTGCACGACCAGCGGGCCAGGCGCGATGAAGGGATCGGCAGAATGCGGCAGGAATGGCGCGGCGCGCACCCGAGGAAACGCTCGCCCTGGGGAGCGCTGGCGCTGGCGATGCTCACCGGGCTCGCCCTCATGCGCAACGGCAGTGACGTCGGCTTCGGCCCCCCGCAGCCCGCGTCCGCGGCCGCCAGGGACACCGGTTCCGACGGCCCGGCCGCCCCCCGGCAAACCGCCCAGGTGGCCGCACTCCCCTACGCCCCCGCCGCCCGGGTGCGTATCCCCTCGGTGAAGATCGACGCCCCCATGGTGGACGTCGGTCTCGACCAGGAGGGCTGGATCGAGGCTCCTCCCCCGCAGGACGCCAACCTGGCCGGCTGGTACCAGAACGGCATCGCCCCCGGTCAGCGCGGCACCTCCGTGGTCGTCGGCCATGTCGACAACTCCACGGGCCCGGCCGTCTTCTTCGGGCTGGGCTCGGTGAAGAAGGGCCAGCGGGTGGAGGTGGAACGCTTCGACGGACGTACCGCGGTCTTCGAGGTGTACGGGGTGGAGGTGTACGCCAAGGAGGACTTCCCCGGCGCCCGGGTCTACGGCGACACCGGACGCCCCGAGCTGCGGGTGATCACCTGCGGCGGCGGCTACTCCAAGGACAGCGGGTACGAGGGGAACGTGGTGGTCTTCGGCAGGCTGGTGGCCACCCGCTGAGAGCACGTGCCCCGGCACGGGTCGCGGGCGGCCACCCGCCGTGTGCACGGGCCGGGCGGGTGGCCGGCGCGGCTCAGGCGTTCGGAACGGTGATCCGGTAGCCCTGGTCGAGGAGTTCGGGGAGGTACGTGCGCAGGGCGCGGACACTCTGGGAGCGGTTGCCGCCCGCGTCGTGCGAGAGGACGACCACCCCGGGTCCCGCGCCCGCCCGGACCCGCCTGACGATGGTGGAGGTGCCCGGTTCGGTCCAGTCGAGGGTGTCGACGGTCCAGCCGAGCGGTTCCATCCCGAGGTCGGCGCCGATCTCGAAGGAGGCCCGGTTCCAGGCTCCGTAGGGGGCCCGGTACCAGCAGGGCGGCTCGCCCACCGTCTTCTCGACGATCTCGCTGGTGGAGCCCAGCTGGGAGCGGATCCGGGAGCGGGAGAGCTTGGGGATCAGGGGGTGCGACCAGGAGTGGTTGCCGATGACATGACCGTCGTCGGCCATTTCGCGCAGCAGGTCGGGGTTGTCGACGGCCATCTCGCCGCAGACGAAGAACATGGCGCGCACCCCGTGCCGGCGCAGGGTCTTCAGGATGTCCGGGGTGTAGTTCGGGTCGGGGCCGTCGTCGAAGGTGAGGACCATGGTGCGGCCGGGGGCGGCCATGGTGAGGAACGGTTTGCGCCGCACCGGTGGCCTGGCGGGTACGGACTTCGGCGGTGCGTGGGCGGTCATCGGGCGCAGCCGGTAGGCGGACGGCTTGAGCGGCGCCGACGCCTGCGGCGGGCCGGCCGCGGGCCGGGGTTTCGCGGGGGTGGGACCGACCGGTGACTCCGCGGGGTCGGCGGTCACCAGGTGCACGGTGGCAGCTGCTCCGAGGCAGGCGGCGAGCCGCAGCATCGCCCGGCGACCCGGAATCGACTGCTTGTCTTCTTTCATGACTAATGCCTCGCACGCGGAGGCGCGCGAGGCATTGATCAACACTTGGCAGGGGCCCTATTGCACCCGATGGAACTACCGGGCCCACCCCCGTGCGCGGGGGCGGGCCCGTCCGTCAGCGGCGCACCAGCGGGAACGGCAGCGTCTCGCGGATGGTGCGGCCGGTCAGGAACATGACCGTGCGGTCCACGCCGATGCCGAGGCCTCCGGTGGGCGGCATCGCGTACTCCAGCGCGTCCAGGAAGTCCTCGTCGACCTCCATGGCCTCCGGGTCGCCCCCGGCCGCGAGCAGCGACTGGGCCATCAGCCGGCGGCGCTGCTCGACCGGGTCGGTCAACTCCGAGTAGGCGGTGCCCAGTTCGGTCCCGAACGCGACCAGGTCCCAGCGCTCGGCGAGGCGCGGGTCCTTGCGGTGCTGGCGGGTGAGGGGCGAGACGTCGGTGGGGAAGTCCTTGTAGAAGGTGGGCAGCTTGGTCTGCTCCTCGACGAGTCGTTCGTACATTTCCAGGACGAGGTCGCCGCGGGTCTTCTCCGGGGTGTGCGGGACGCCGGAGCGGTCGCAGAGCCGGCGCAGCTCGGGTTCCTCGGTGTCGGCGTCGATCTCCTCGCCGAGGGCTTCGGAGAGGGCGCCGTAGACGGTCTTGACAGGCCAGGGGCCGGAGATGTCGTGCTCGACGATCTTGCCGTCGGTGTCCTGCTTGCGGGCGATCGGCGAGCCGAAGGCGGCGGTCGCGGCGCCCTGGATCAGCTCGCGGGTGAGGTCGAGCATCACGTCGTAGTCGGCGTAGGCCTGGTAGGCCTCCAGCATGGTGAATTCGGGGTTGTGCTTGTAGGAGACGCCTTCGTTGCGGAAGGTGCGGCCCATTTCGAAGACCTTCTCCATGCCGCCGACGCAGAGCCGCTTGAGGTACAGCTCGGGGGCGATGCGCAGGTAGAGGTCGAGGTCGTAGGCATTGATGTGGGTGGTGAAGGGGCGGGCGTTGGCGCCGCCGTGGATCTGCTGGAGCATCGGGGTCTCGACCTCCAGGTAGTCCCGGCCCAGCAGGCCCTGGCGCAGCCCCTGGACGACGGCCGAGCGGGCCCGCAGCACGTCGCGGGCGTCCGGGCTGGCCACCAGGTCGACGTAACGGCGCCGCACCTTCGCCTCGGGGTCGGTGAGGCCAAGGCGCTTGTCGGGCAGCGGGCGCAGGCACTTGCCGGTGAGCTGCCAGTCGGTGACGAAGAGGGTCAGCTCGCCGAGGTCGGTGGTGCCGACCTCGCCGGTGACCGAGACCAGGTCGCCGAAGTCGACGTGGGCGGTGAACCGGCCCAGCAGGTCGCTGCCGGAGCCGTCGCGGGTGAAGGCGATCTGGAGGTCGCCCGACCAGTCGCGCAGATCGGCGAAGACGACGCCGCCGAAGTCCCGGACGACCATGACGCGGCCGTTGACGGTGGCCCGTTCGCCGCTGCGGGTGCCGGGGGCGGCCGCCGGGTGGGCGGTGCGGATCGCGGCCAGCGTGTGGGTGGCGGCCGGGACACCGACGGGGTACGGGTCGGTGCCCTCGGCGCGCAGCTTGGTGAGCTTGCGGTGGCGGATGCGGATCTGCTCGGGCAGGTGCGCGGTGGGGTCGGCGTCGGCGTCGGTCGTGGTGCCGAGCAGGCCGAGTGCTTCGAGGGAGGGGAGGCCGGCGGTGCTGGCCGGGTTGGTGAAGGTACGTCGTGGGGCGTGCCCGCGGCCCCAGAGCTTGCGCAGGCTGGGGACGGCGACGAAGCCCTCCGCGATGCCGGAGGCGAGCGAGACCCGGGCGAGCGAACCGGCGTCGCCGTAGCAGAGGAAGCGGGGGTACCAGGCGGGCTGGTACTTGACGTTGGAGCGGTAGAGCGCCTCCAGCTGCCACCACTTGGAGAAGAACAGCAGCAGCCTGCGCCACAGCCGCAGCACAGGTCCGGCGCCGATCCGCGCACCCTCCTCGAAGGCGGAGCGGAACACCGCGAAGTTGAGGGAGATCCGGCGGATGCCCAGCTTGGGGACCTGGGCGCAGATCTCGGCGACCATGAACTCCATGACGCCGTTGGGCGCACTGCGGTCGCGGCGCATCAGGTCGAGCGAGATGCCGTCCTTGCCCCAGGGGACGAAGGACAGCAGCGCGATCAGCTTGCCGTCGGCGTCGAAGGCCTCGGCGAGCAGGCAGTCGCCGTCCTCGGGGTCGCCGAGCCGGTCCAGCGCCATGGAGAAGCCGCGCTCGGTCTCGGTGCCGCGCCAGGCGTCCGCACGGTCGATGATCTGCTCCATCTCCGCGTCGGAGAGTGCGGAGTGGCGGCGGATGCGGGTGGTGGCTCCGGTACGGCGGACCCGGTTGACGGCCTGGCGGGTGACGCGCATGTCCCGGCCGTCGAGGTCAAAGGCGGCGACGTCGAGGATGGCTTCGTCACCGAGCTGGATGGCACTGAGTCCGGCGCGGGCGAACGCGGTCGCGGCCTCTTCGGAGGCGCCCATCACGGCGGGGGCCCAGGCGTACCGCTTGGCCATCTCCAGCCAGGCTTCGATGGCCTGCGGCCAGGCCTCCTTGTCGCCGACCGGGTCGCCGGAGGCGAGCGAGACACCGGCCTCGACGCGGTAGGTGACGGCTGCCTTGCCGCTGGGAGCGAAGACGACGGCCTTGTCGCGGCGGGTGGCGAAGTAGCCGAGCGAGTCCTGCGCCCCGTACGCGGCGAGCAGCGCCCGGATGCGGGGCTCCTCGTCACCGTGCAGGGAGGCTTCCATGCGCTGCGAGCGGAACAGGGTGGCGGCGGCGGCCAGCAGGGCGAGCGCGCCGAAGAGGCCGAAGAGGAAGTACAGGAAGCGGGGGCCGTGGCCGTCGAACTCGCCGTACAGCACACCGCCGAAGACCCGGACGATCACCCAGGGCAGCCGGTCGCCCGCCACCAGGGTGCCGGGGAACAGTGAGATCAGCCCCCAGCCGACGAGCACCGCGGCCGCGAGCGAGGCGACCAGCACCCCGAGCGCCTTGCGGACCGCACCGTGCCGGGAGGCCGCGTAGAACTCCTTGCGGGCGAGGACGAGCACCGCCAGCGCCGCCAGGCACACGACCGTGGAGGCCAGCGCCTCCCAGTCCTCCAGCACGATGTAGAGGACATCGCCAACCAGCAGCAGGATCAGATAGCCGACGACCAGCCACCAGGCGACCTTCTTGCGCGCGCCGACCGCAGCGGCGAGCAGGAAGAAGAACACGGCGTACGCCAGGTTCGCGCTCACCGGGACGGTGAGGAACTCCAGCACATTGGTGACGGGACGCAGCAGTCTGCGCAGCGGCATGCTGATCGCGAGCAGGGCACAGTACAGACCGAGCAGACCGAAGAAGGTCGCGAAGCCGTCGGGCACCCTTGCGAGGAAACGGTTGCGGGTGGTGGGAGTCTCCTCCACGCTGACACTCATGAAGGGAACTCTAGGGAGCACCGGGCGCGGATGCTTCCCGGGGTAACGCCTTTCACCTGCGCGAGACCGCATTCCTGGCGGGTTCCGGGCCCTCCGGGGCGCTCGTTTCGGCCTGCGCGTCGCTCGGGATAACCTCCGCTTTGTGACCGAACAGCCCGAACAGCAGCGCCCCACCTTCGAGCGAGGTACCGACGGCCCCAAGGTGATCGTCGCCGGACTGGATGGTTCCGCTTCGTCCCTGCGCGCGGCGGCGTACGCGGGAGGGCTGGCCAGGCGGCAGAACGCGCTGCTCGCCCTGGTCTACGTACAGCCGCTGATCCCGTCGGGCGCGGCGCTCGGCGCGCCGGTCACCGGGTCCTCGGAGGAGATCGCCGAGGACCTGATCGAGGAGATAAGGCGTGCGGCGGAGCGGGTCAAGGGGATCTTCGATGTGCGGTGGGAGTTCCACACCTTCCGGGGCGACCCGTACAACGGTCTGGTGACCGCGGCCGACCAGCTGACGGCGGACGCGGTCGTGGTGGGTGCTTCGGAGTCGGCCGGGCACCGGTTCGTGGGGTCGGTGGCGGTACGTCTGGTGAAGGCGGGGCGGTGGCCGGTCACGGTCGTGCCGTAACCGGCCGCCTCGGAGCCTGTCCGTGCCCGTGCCGCTCAACGCGCCATGGACTCAACGCGCCATGGTGAGGCCCGACCTGGCGGCGCCGCGGCTGAGGACCACGCGCCGGATCTGGTCGCGAATCTCCTCGTGGCCTCCGCCCTTCGCACCGAGGTTGCGCACCCGGTTGGCCCCGAGGTCGAAGAACTGCGGGATGAATTCCGCCTTGCTCACCTCCCACCGCTTGCCGGGCGCGGCGGGCGGGGCGAAGGTGAAGCGGCCGATGCTGCTCATGTTGCCGCGTTCGTCCTGGGCGCCGGAGTGGTTGAACATGGTGCCGGCGATCTGGTCGCCCATCCCGTAGACGATGTAGGTGCCGTTGACCTTCTCGTAGGGCTGGGGGACGTGGGCATGGGTGCCCAGAATGAGGTCGATATCCGGGCGCCCGGCGGTGGTCGAGCCGGTCAGCGCGCGCCCGAGGGAGAGCTGCTGGGCATCCGGCGCTTCCTCCCATTCGGTACCCCAGTGGAGGCTGACCACCACGACGTCCGCGCCTGCCTTCCTGGCGGCACGCGCGTCGGCGACGATCTTCTCGCGGTCGATGAGGTTGACCGCCCAGGGCTGTCCGTCCGGGAGCGGATAGCCGTTGGTGCCGTAGGTGTAGGCGAGTTGGGCGACCTTGGCGGTGCCCGCCTTGAGGAGGGGCGGGCGGGCGGCTTCCGCCGCGCTGCGGGCCGAGCCCGCGTGGGCGAGGCCCGCCTTGTCGAAGGCCGCGAGGGTACGCCGGATTCCGGCGCGGCCCGCGTCGAGGGTGTGGTTGGAAGCGGTGGAGCAGGAGTCGTATCCGGTGGCCTTGAGTCCGGCGGCGACCTGCGGCGGTGAGACGAAGGCCGGGTAGCCGCTGAAGGGTCCGCCCGCGGGGCCGTAGACCGTCTCCATGTGGCAGATCGCCAGGTCGGCCTTGGAGATCACCGACTTGACGCCCGCGAGCATCGGCGCGAAGTCGTACCCTTCGCCGCCCGCGTCGGCGCTGCCCTGCCGGATGATCGAGTCGTGCGGGAGTACGTCACCGGTGGCGACCAGCGTGAAACCGCGCTGCGGGGCCGCCGGGGCACCGGCCTTCGGCACGGCGGCCTTCGGCACGGCGACGGGGCCGGCAGTACGGGTGGTGGGGCCGTCCGGCCCGGCGGAGCAGGCGGAGGCGGCGGCGATCAGCAGTGCGGCGACAGCCGAAACTCCGTACCTCCGACCGTGCCCCTGGCCGGGCCTCCGCCCGTACGCCTGCCCGAACCTCTGCGGATTCACCGTGCGCTTCGTCGTCGAAGTCATCGAACCGGCTTCCCTCGTGGTGGATATGTCTCGAACATGCGCTGGATATACGCAAAGAGAATCCATCCGGGAGAGACCGTGAAGTCAAGGACCTTTACCGCCAACTCGGGACAAGCCCGCCCCAACGGCCCCGTCCGGTTCCGCGCACGCCGGACCGTCGGCCGCCGACCGTTCGTCGTGCCGCTCGTCGCACGGCTCGACCGTTCGTCGCACGCACCGCCCGCCCGCGGCTGCGTGGCGTGCCGCCTGTCAGCAGATCCCGGTACGGACGGTTATCTTCGCCCCTGAACTCGACCGGCTGTGACCGCCGTCACCCGTCCGGAGCTGCACCCTCCCGCCCGAAGGAGCGTCACCGGTGACCACCTCCCTCCCCCTCGCCCCCCGCACCGACGAACGCGCCCTGGCCGCACTCCAGCAGGAGCACGGCACGGCACTCCTCGGCTTTCTGCTCGGCCTGACCCACGGCGACCGGCAGCGCGCCGAGGACCTGGTCCAGGAGACCCTGGTGCGGGCGTGGCAGCACCCGGAGGCGCTGGACAGCGACCACGACTCGATGCGGCCCTGGCTGTTCACGGTCGGCAGGCGGCTCGCGATCGACGCGCGGCGGGCGCGCAAGGCCCGGCCCAGCGAGGTCGGCGCCGAGGTGCTGGCACAGTCAGCCACGCCGGAGGACCTCGCGGAGCGCTCGGCCACCGAGCTCGATGTGCGCCAAGCGCTGCGAGCACTGCGCAGCGAGCACCGGGAGGTGCTGGTGCAGGTGTACTTCCGGGGGCGTTCGGTCGCGGAGGCCTCGACCGCGCTGGGCATTCCGGAAGGAACCGTCAAGTCCCGCACGTATTACGCGCTTCGGGCATTGCGCGGGGTGCTCCCGGGATACGAAGAGGGCGTCGGACGCGGCGCCGCCTGAGTGATTTTCCTCTCGGCCGGAAACCGCCTGAGTCACACACGTACCGCCGGTAGCCCCTTTTCTCCCCCGGCACGGGTCTGACGCGACGATTTCGAAACCAGGGCGGCCAGTTCAGTAAAGATGGCCCGATAAACCCCTCGTAGCGTGAAAGCTCTTCGCCTGGGACCTCCGGACCGGAGTCCCGCTTACCGCATGCACGACCGGAGAAGGTGGAATGCTGTGCTGCCCGAGAGCGCCAATGGCACCGGTGGAAGCAGTCTGGCCGTACCGATGGCATGGCTGTACGCCGAGTACATCGCCGACGAGTTGCTGCGCACGGGGCAGTTGATTCCGCCCGGCACGCTGGAGTTCCGCGCCGGACGGGAGGCCCTCGCACTGACCGTGTACCTGTCGGACTCGACGGACGAGCTGTCCGGGGTCGGGGTGATCTCCCAGCTCGACGAGTGGCTGTCGCTGACCGCGTACGGACATCCGTGGGAGCAGTGGGTACGGGAGCGGTTCGCGGCCCGCGGTGACGCCGGTGGCCCGGATCTGGTTCTCGCCCGGGCGTCCTGGCAGTGGCTGGAGTCCACGGAGCTGCTGGCGACGGACCTGGGCGGGACAGGGGTGGAGGGCGACGAGGACGAGGACGAGTCCCCGGTGGCCCCCGAGGCGATGGACCGGGTGGACGAGAGCGCCCAGGTGTGGCTCCCGGCGTGGCAGCTGGGGCTGCCGCTGGGGCATCTCTCCGTGCACCTCTTCTGAGAGTGCCCCTGCCCTCAGCTGCGCCATTCCCCTCAGGTGCGCCCCGAACTGTGCACGCCCGCCCGGTACTTGGGGAGCCGCACGGTGATCTTCATACCCGCGCCGACTCCCGTCTCGATGACCAGGCCGTAGTCGTCGCCGTACACCTGGCGCAGCCGCTCGTCGACGTTGGAGAGGCCGATGCCCGTAGAGGCGGGTTCCTGTCCGGCGAGGATGCGGCGGAGCCGGTCGGGGTCCATGCCGACGCCGTCGTCCTCGATGGTGACGATCGCCTCGGCACCCGCGTCCTGGGCGGCGAGGGTGATCCGGCAGTCCTCCCTGGAGTCCTCCAGACCGTGCTTGACGGCGTTCTCGACCAGGGGTTGCAGGCAGAGGAAGGGGAGTGCGACGGGCAGCACCTCGGGGGCGATCTGGAGTGTGACCTTGAGGCGGTCACCGAACCGGGCGCCGGCGAGGGCCAAGTACTGCTCGATGCACCTCAGTTCGTCGGCCAGCTGGGTGAAGTCACCGTGCCTGCGGAAGGAGTAGCGGGTGAAGTCGGCGAATTCCAGGAGGAGTTCACGGGCTCGCTCCGGGTCGGTGCGGACGAATGAGGCGATGGCGGCGAGCGAGTTGAAGATGAAGTGCGGGGAGATCTGGGCGCGCAGGGCGCGGATCTCGGCCTCGACGATCCGGGTGCGGGAGCGGTCGAGTTCGGCGAGTTCCAGCTGTACGGAGACCCAGCGGGCGACCTCGGTGGCGGCCCGTACCAGCACCGCCGACTCGCGGGAGCCGTAGGCGACCAGCGCGCCGAGCACGCCGTCCTCGTCGGTGAGCGGCGCGATCACCGCCCAGCGCAAGGGACATGACGGATCGTCACACTCGGTGTGGACGCTCAGGCTGCGGCCCGATTCGAGTATCTCGGCGACCTTGAGCATCACCTTCTTCTGGTGATGGCCGGCGCCGGGCCCGTCCCAGGCGAGGACGGTGGTGCGGTCGGTGAGGCAGAGCGTCTCGGTACCGAGGAGGGAGCGCAGGCGGCGGGCGGCCTTGCGGGCGGTGTCCTCGGTGAGTCCGGCCCGCAGTGGGGGTGCGGCGAGTGAGGCGGTGTGCAGGGTGAGGAAGGTGGCCCGCTCCACCGGCGTACCGAGGTCGAGGTTCTTGCCGTCGCGGCGTGCGGTGAGGCGGCCGAGCGCGGTGCCCGCGGCGAGGAGCAGGGCTCCGGTGGCCGCGAGGACGGCGATCTCCAAGGTGGTCACTGGGCTCCGTCCGGGGTGGTCGTCATTCCGGGGGTGGTCGTCATTCCGGCGGTGGTCATCGCTGCTCGGCTCCGCTGGTTCCGCCGGTGGCATGGGTACCGCCGGTGGTACCGGCTCCGCCGGTCCGCTCGGTCAGTTCCTCAGGCAGGTGGAGTCGGGCGAGCAGGGCCGCCGTTCCCGCCGGTATCCGGTCCCTGGTGCCGAGCGAGACCAGCACCATCGTCAGGAAGCCGAGCGGTACGGACCACACGGCGGGCCACGCCAGCAAGGTGTGCGCCCATCCGGAGACCGGCAGTCCGGCCCGGGTCGCCATCACCGCCGTCAGCGCCGCCCCTCCCCCGACGACCAGCCCTGCCACCGCCCCCGGCGGAGTCAGCCCCCGCCACCAGATCCCCAGCACCAGCAGCGGGCAGAACGACGACGCGGACACCGCGAACGCGAGCCCGACCGCATCCGCCACCGGCACCGTCGAGACCAGTGCGCTGAAGGCGAGCGGCACCGCTATCGCGAGCAGCGTCGCCAGTCTGAAGTGCCGTACCCCGCGCGCCGGAAGCACGTCCTGGGTGAGCACCCCGGCGACCGCCATGGTCACCCCGGACGCGGTCGACAGGAACGCGGCGAACGCCCCGCCCGCGAGCAGCGCGCCCAGCAGATCGCCGCCGACCCCGCCGATCAGCCGCTCCGGCAGGACGAGTACGGCGGCGTCCGCGTGCCCGGTGAGGGCCAACTCGGGGGCGTAGATCCGGCCGAGTACCCCGTACACGGGCGGCAGCAGATAGAACGCTCCGATGAGGCCCAGCACCACCAGCGTGGTGCGGCGGGCGGCCGTGCCGTTGGGGCTGGTGTAGAAGCGGACGGCGACATGGGGCAGGCCCATGGTGCCGAGGAAGGTGGCGAGGATCAGGCCGTAGGTGGCGTAGAGCGGGTGCTCCTCGCGGCTGTCGGCGAGCGGCTCGGACCAGGTCGAGGCGCCGTTCGGGGCACCCGCCGTACCGGAACCCGGCTGCTCGGTGCCGTTCTTCTCCGGGACCGCGGCGCCGGCCGGGAAGCGGAGGGTGGTACCGCCCGTGACGCGGTGCGGGCCCTCGGTCAGGGCGAGTTCGCGGTTCTGGTACGCGCGGCCGTCGACGGTGCCGGTGACGGCCAGGGTGAGGGGCTGCTCCAGGTCGATCCGTACGCTGTCCTGGAACCGCACCGCGGTGTGCTCGCGGAAGGTCGCCGGGGCGTCGAACCGGGCGCGCGGGGCGTCGTCGGCGAACCAGGCGCCGAGCAGGAAGAGCACGGGCACCAGCAGCGCGGTCAGCTTCAGCCAGTACTGGAAGGCCTGCACGAACGTAATGCTGCGCATGCCCCCCGCGGCGACCGCCCCGGTGACCACCACCGCCACCACCAGCGCCCCCACCCACTCGGGCGCCCCGGTCAGGATCTCCAGCGTCAGCCCCGCGCCCTGCAGCTGGGGCAGCAGGTACAGCCACCCGATCCCGACCACGAAGAGGCTCGCTAGCCGCCGCACCGGTATGGATTCGAGCCGGGCCTCGGCGAAGTCGGAGAGGGTGTACGCCCCGGAACGGCGCAGCGGGGCGGCGACCAGGAGCAGCAGGACCAGATATCCGGCGGTGTACCCGACCGGGTACCAGAGCATCTCCGGGCCCTGCACCAGGACCAGCCCCGCGACGCCGAGGAAGGAGGCCGCTGAGAGGTACTCGCCGCTGATCGCGGCGGCGTTCAGGCGCGGCCCGACCGTGCGGGAGGCGACGTAGAAGTCGGAGGTGGTGCGGGATATGCGCAGCCCGAGAGCGCCAATGAGGAGGGTGACGAGGACGACGACGGTGACGGCCGCGACGGCGTACAGCTGGTTCATGGACGTGTGGTCAGCGGCCTTCCACGAGCCCGCGGAAGTCGCGCTCGTTGCGCTCGGCCCGGCACACGTACCACCGGGCGATCAGCCACATCACCGGGTACACGACCACACCGAGTGCCGCCCACACGAACGGACCGGGTGCGGGCAGCGCACCGGTGAGCACCCGCGGCAGCAGGAACAGCAGCGGAAGCGTCCCCACCAGCAGTGCGAGCGCCCCGAGTCCGAGCAGCGCGGTACGCAGCTGGCTGCGCATCAGGGACCGCACATAGGTGGCGCCGAGCGAGGTCTGCTCGCTGATCTCGGAGCGCGCGGGCGCGTACTGGGGAGCCCTCGACCCGCGCACCCCACTGCCAATGGCCCGGCGGGGCACTCCGGTCACGGTCTCGCGACGGGGGCGCGGGGCTGCGGACATCGAGGTGCGCTCCGGGGGTCGTTCGCCTGGGGGTGGTGCTCGGGCAGATCGCGTACGTCGGGGTGGAACCCGTACGCCTGACTGATCTCGTACGGAGGCTGGAGTCTACGCAGCGGCGCCGGTCGGAGGGTAGGGCCTGCCCCGCCCGGGCCTCGGCCTGATCAGCCGCGGACGGTGTCGTTGAGCGCGATCTCCAGTTCCACGTACGACTCCTCGGCCCGCCGGAAGGCCACCTCCAGGGCGGCCGCGGCGCGGGGGCTCGCGTAGGGCTGCGCGGATTCCTGGACCTCGTAGAGGACATCGGCCCAGCGGGCGGCGGCGCTCTTGAGGCGGTGCAGGAGATCGTCGAGATCGCCCGGGGCGGTGGGGCGGATCGTGGGCAGCGCACGGAGTTCCGCAAGCAGTGCTTCCACTTCGCTCATCCGGCCCGCCCTCCTCTCCCGTGGCCCTCCGGCTCCTCCGGCCCTTGCGGCCACTCCGGTTCAGGGCCAGGGTAGGGCCGGGGAGTTGCCGGTACGGCGCGGGCCGGTGACCGGTCGCCCTGCGGCGGGGTTACGTCGCCGAACGGTGGGCGGGGCGCGCCGGGCGGTCACCGTTCCCGGGCTGTCCCGGCTCCTCCGGCTCCCCCGGCGTTCGGCGCGGTCAGCTTCCCGAGGCCTGGCGCATCAGCAGGTCACGCAGTTCGCGTGCGTGGCGGCGGCTCACCACGAGTTGGGCGTCGGCGACCCGGACCGTGGTGGTACCCGCGTCGAGGCGGAGTTCCTCGATCCGGTTGAGCGCGACGAGGTGGCGGCGGTGTATCCGGACGAAACCGTGGGACGCCCAGCGCTCCTCCAGGGTGGAGAGGGGTATCCGGACGAGGTGTCCGGTGCCACCGGAGGGGCCGGGGGCGGCGGTGTGCAGACGGGCGTAGTCGCCATGGGCCTCGACGTAGGCGATGTCGGCGATGGACACGAAGCGGGTGATGCCGCCGAGCTCGACGGGGATCTGCTCCGGCGCGGGGGCCGGTACGGGGAGGGCGGTTGCGGGTCCGGTCCGGGTCTCGGAGGTGGTTTCCCGTGCCCCGGCGACGCCCTCGGCCACGCGACGGACCGCTTCGGCGAGGCGTTCGCGGCGGACCGGCTTGAGGACATAGTCGACGGCCTTGAGGTCGAACGCCTGGACAGCGAAGCCCTCGTGCGCGGTAACGAAGACGATCAACGGCGGCCGGGCGAACCCGGCGAGCAGGCGCGCGACGTCCAGACCGGTCAGACCCGCCATGTGGATGTCGAGGAAGACCACATCGATGGCCTCGTCCCCGTCGGGCCCCGCGTCGAGCGCCCGGTTGATACGGAGCAGCGCTTCGGTGGCGTCGGTGGCGCCTTCCGCGGTGCGGACACGGGAATCGGCGCGCAGGAGGTAGAGAAGTTCCTCCAGAGCGGGCTTCTCATCGTCGACGGCAAGTACACGAAGCATGGGGAGAGGTTACGGGGCGGGCAGGGGGACAGCCCCGCGCGGCGGCCCCTCAGCCCCGCGCCCCCCGGACCTCACGCACCAACTCCCCCACTTCCTCCCCCACCGCCTCCGCCAGCCCCTCCACGTCCGGCACCGCCTTCCCGTCGGCGACCAGGCCCACATTGACCTGCCCCCCGTACGTCGACAGCGCGACCGCCAGCGACTGCCCCCGTGCCAACGGAGCCATCGGATAGACCGCCCGCAACGGCCGCCCACCCAACGACAACGCCGTACGCGGCAACGGCACACTCGTCACCAGCACATCGAACAGCACCCGCGCCGCCCCACCGGCCAACGGCGCCCCCCACTTACTGGCGAACGCCGGCAACTGGTCCGCGAGCAGCGCCACCGCCCCGGCCCCCCGCGACGGCCCCGCCGCCTTGTTCCGTGCCATCGCGTCGCGCACCGCGGCCAACCGCACCAGCGGATCCTCCTCGGACACGGGCAGGTCCAGCAGATACGCCGACAGCTTGTTGCCCGGTGAGGCCCCGCCCGGCCGCCGCCGCGACACCGGCACCAGTGCCCGCGGATCCCCGTTCACCGGGTCCCCGCGCCCCTCCGTCCAGCGGCGCAGCGCCCCCGCCACCACCGCGAGCAGCACATCGTTGGCGGTACCGCCGGTCGCCCGGCGCACCAGTTGAACCTCGTCGAGCGCCAGCACCGCCGTGGCGAGCCGCCGGGTCCCGCTGGAGTCGGCACGGAGCGCGTCGGGGGTGCCGGGCAGCGGCAGCAGGGTGCGCAGCCTGCCGGCCCGTACGACCGAGGCACCGATCCCCAGGACCTGACCGACCTCCCCGAGTCGCTCCCTGGCGATCCCCACCGCACGCCCCGGCCCGGGGAACTTCGACCGGTCGGCTTCAACACGCTTGTTCCGTACGCCCGTTGGACGCGCCCCCGCGATCTGGTCGAAGATCCCGGCGCCGATCGCCACGGCGCGCATCCCGTCGGCCAGCGCATGGTGCAGTTTGACGAGCACGGCGCACTCGCCGCCGCCGTCCGCGCTCAGGACGTACATCTCCCAGGGCGGCAGCCCCCGTGCCAGCGGACGCTCCATCAGCTCCCCTGCCAACAGGGTGGCTTCGGCCGCGAAACCGTCGGCCGGGAGCAGGATGCGGCGCACATGCCGGCGTACGTCGAAGTCCTCCGCCGCGGCCCACACGCAACCGCCCACGGGAAGCCAGACGTCCCGTACCACCAGATGGAGCCGGGGTATCGCGGCGGCGCGCTCGGCGAGCAGGCCGAGGAGGTCCTCCCCGTCCGGGGAGCCCTCTCCACCGCCGAAGAAGGCCAGCGCCCCCAGATGCATGGGATGCGCGGTGGATTCGAGGTGCCAGAACGCCAGGTCAAGAGGTGCCAGAAGCTCGGTGCTCAAGGAGCCCTCACGTCGTCGGTGGCCAGCGGAGCTCGCAGTCAATCGCGCTCGGTCGGTTACGGTCAAGTACGTCCAGTGTGCGGACAGTTACCGACTTCTCACTTCAACTGCCCTGCGCTTCACGGATTTTCGGGCTCCCTGGCCGCCTTGCTCGACAACGGGACGCCGAATTCGCACCACAGCGCCTTGCCCGCCCCTCGCGGCTCCACGCCCCACACGTCCGCCAGCCTGTCCACCAGCAGCAGCCCCCGTCCGGACACCGCCGCGTCCCCCGCCTCCCGGCGGCGCGGCAGCGCACTGGAGGAGTCCGCCACCTCCACGCGCAGTCGGCGCTCGGGGGCGGTCAGCATCCGCAGGGTGAGGACCGCACCGCCGTCGGTGTGCATCAGCGCGTTCACCATCATTTCGTCGGCGACGAGTTCGATCTCGTCCGCGCGGCCCCCGGCACCCCAGGCCCGTACCGCGGCACGGATCGTCCGGCGGGCCTCGGAGAGTGCCTCGGGATCGTTCGGGGCGACGTGCTGCTGGAGGCGCCCGCCCGCGCGGGGCGCGTCGGCGGCGGCGCGGCGGCACAGGAGCAGCAGTGCCACATCGTCCGCGCCGCCCCGTTCGTCGGCCGACGCGCAGAGCCGGTCGGCCAGTTGCTGAATGTCGCGGGGCGCGTCGGTGATCAGGCCGATCAGGGTGTCGAGCCCCTCGTCGAGGTCGCAGCCCGGCTGCTCGACGAGTCCATCCGAGTAGAGCAGCAGGGTCTGGCCGGGGTCCAACTCCCCGCTGGTGACCGGGTATTCGAGCTTGGCGAACTCGGCGGACAGGCCGAGCGGCAGCCCGCCTTCGACCGGCATCCGCCGACAGCTGCCGTCCGCGAGCCGTACCAGCGGCTCCATGTGCCCGGCCCGCACCAACTGCACTGCCCCGGTGGTCAGTTCGACCTCCGCGTAGGTGCAGGTGGCGAAGCGTTCGGTGTCGAGATCGTGGAGGAAGGCGGAGGCGCGCGCCATCACCGTCGCGGGCGCGTGCCCTTCGGCGGCGTACGCGCGCAGCGCGATCCGCAGCTGGCCCATCACGGCCGCGGCATGGGTGTCGTGCCCCTGGACGTCGCCGACGACGGCGCCCACCCGGCCGCCTGGCAGCGGGATCACGTCGTACCAGTCGCCGCCGACGCTCTGCCCGTCGCGCGCCGAGCTGTAGCGGACCGCGACGTGTGCGCCGGGGATCACGGGGACCCGGCGCGGCAGCATCGCCTGCTGGAGCCCCTCGGCGAGGTCCTTCTCCTGTTCGTAGAGCATGGCCCGCTGGACACTCTGCGCGATGCTGCTGCCGAGCGCGATCAGGAGGTTGCGCTCGTCCGAACTGAAGCCGGTGCGGCCGCTGTAGAGCAGACCGAGCGCGCCGATCGCCCTGCCCTGGGCGATCAGCGGCAGATACGCGGCCGAGGTGCTGCCGAACTTGCGGACGTGGTCCCACAGCCGGGGGTACGAGGCGGCGAACTCCTGAGCCGATTCGATGAAGCGGGGCCTCAGGCTCCGCACCACATCGCTCATCGGGAACTCGGGGTCGTCGACCCGGGTGTACCGCGAGCCCGGCATGAACTCGGGTCCCTCCGCGACCAGACGGATCCGCCCGGCCTCCACCAGGCCCATCACCAGCGACGACGACTCGAAGCTGCCGAGGTCATGGGTGTCGCGGAGGACGTCGATGACATCGCGGACACTGCGGGCGTGCGCGAGCGCGGCCGTGGTCTGGGCCACCACCCCGGTTCCGCCCCGGTTGCCGGTGTCGTACCGGCTGCGGGCGGTGAAGTCCTCGATCTCCTGGGCGGCGTCGCGGACCACCCCGATGATCCGGTACGGGCGTCCGGTGGCGTCGCGCCGGATGGAGCCCTGGGTGTGGGTCCAGCGCAGTTCGCCGTCGCGCCTGCGGACCCGGAAGTAGATGCCGTACGACGACTCGCCGCTCTTCAGCGCCCGCGAGACGACGCCGTCCATCCGCGCACCCTCCGCCGGGGCGACGTTGGCGGACAGGTTGCGAGGGCTGCCGTCGTACTCGTCGGGCAGCACGTCGAACAGGTCCAGGGCGGACGCGTCGAGGTAGAGGTGCGCCTGGTCGAGGTCCCAGTCGAAGATGCCCATCCGGTTGAGCGCGAGGCCACGTTCGGGCCGGACCGGCCAGCCCTCGCCCGTCCGGTCCTCGGCGGCCCGGTGCCCGGTCGGGTGGTCGTCGGCCGGCCGGCCAGGACCGCCGTCGATCGGGTCAGCCACCGTCCGGTCCGGGTCCCGTCTCCCCGTCCGGCACCGTGTCCGGGCCGGAGGGGAGCTGGGGGTCGGGGGGACCGGGCCGGCTCGGGGTGGGCGTCGGGCAGCCGGGCGGTACGGGGCTGTTCGGGGTCAGGGTGGTGACGGGGACGCCGGGGGTGAGGGTGGGGCAGGGGGAGGTGGCCGGGGGGACGATGCCGCTGCTGTTCTCGGGGGTGGTTCCGGAGGGATTGCTGGAGGTGTCGTCGGGGCTGGTGGAGGGGGCGGTGTCCGTGTCGTCGGGTTCCGTCGCGGTGGGGTCCGTGGTGCCGGGGTCGGCCGTGTCGGGATCGGCCGTGCCGGAGTCCGTGCTGCCGGGCGTGGTGCCGTCGTCCGACGGAGTGCCTGGGGTCTCGCTGGTGCCCGTGTCGCTGCCGGGCGAGGTCTGCTCCTCGTCCCCGGGTTCCCGCTCCTGTCCGTCCCCCGGCTCCACGACCGTCGCGCGTTCGTGGAGTGCGTCGGGGGAGGGCGGGGGCGGCAGCTCGGTGCCGGGCGACGGGGTCTTGTCGCGTTCGCCCTCGGTACCGGTTTCGCGCTCGATCCAGGTGTTGTTGACGATGTTGACGATGGTCAGGTTGTTGACGACGACCGGCGCGGGGGTGACGACGATGACGTTGGCCGGGCGGTAGCCCGTCCAGGGCTGCCCCTGGTGCGTGACCGTGCCGCGGACGACGGACGGCGGCAGCAGCGGGTTGCCGCAGGCACAGCGCACCCGGGGCATTCCGTTGGAGTCGACCAGCACGGCGGTGCCCGCCTGGAGCACGGACTGGAAGGAGGTAAGCGAGCCGCCGCCGAAGCCGTGGTTGGTGACCCGGGTGTCCACCCGCAGCACCACCGGGGTGAGGCCGCGCAGGAAGCCCGGGATCGCCGCCCGGTCGATACGGCTGGCCTGCGCGAAGGCATCCGCCTTCGCGCCGTCGGCAGCACTGCCCGTGAGATAGCGGACCTGCTGCTCGACGTCACAGCTGGAGAGGGACCGCGTTCCGCCGTACAGGCCGGGAGTGCCGCCGGAGATCCGGTGGGTGGTGCGCGCCGACGCGGAGGGCGTGGAGGACGTGGAGGCCGCGGTCCGGCTCGGGGCGGGCGAGGACGTCGAAGGCAGCGGGTTGCCCGACTTCGCGGTCGACTCGGTGAACGGATCGGGCCCCTGTGCCGCGACCGGCTGCAGGAGTACGTCCTGGCTCCCGGCCGCCCCGGTCTCCTGCCCGCTCCCGCCGCTCCCGCACCCGGCGGCCAGCAGCCCCAGGGAGACGACGGAGACGGCTGCCGCCACGGTGCGGCGACGCGTGCGGGAGAACCCGTGCCGGGGTCCCGGCGGGATCGGCGAAGGTCGCACGGTGCGTGCCGGGCGGCGCTCGCCCGGCCGGGGATCAGACACAGGCTCTGGGTGCACGCGGCTCTCCCGTCCTCGTTCTCGTTCTCGCCCGGCTCGCCGATTCGTGCGGTTCTTCGCTTTTGTTCTTCATGTCTGACGCACATCCGGGCATCCCGCAACCGGAGCAGCGAAGAGCCGGGACGGCTCGGGAGAGCGTGCGGGGGTCCCCTCCGACAGGGGTCGCGAACCCGGCCCCGCCCCCTCCGCGATCGAGTGCGGGTGCCGCAACCAGGAGAGACCCCTCGACTATGCCGCCCCCGCCCGGCACAGTGGCCCGCATGACCGACACCTCCGCCATCGCCGCCGCCCCCGCGACGACCCTCGCCGCTGCCGTGCGGGGCAAGCGGCTCACGCCGCGCGAGGCGGTGGCCGCCTCACTCGCCCGTATCGACGCCCTCGATTCCCGGGTCGGCGCCTTCCGCGTCATACGGACGCAGCAGGCCCTGGCCGAGGCCGACGCCCTCGCGGAGCGGCCGGATCTCGATCAACTCCCGCTCGCAGGTGTGCCGTTGGCAGTCAAGGACAATCTTTCGGTGCGCGGCGAGTCCACCCGTATCGGTTCCGCCGCCACTTCCACCGCCCCTGCGGCGGCCGATCACGAGACGGTGGCCCGGCTGCGTGCCGCAGGGGCGATCGTCGTCGGGCTGACCCAGGTCCCCGAGCTGTGCGTCTTCGGTACGTCGGACTCGGTGCACGGCATCGCCCGCAACCCGTGGGACCTCTCCCGTACGGCGGGCGGCTCGTCCGGCGGCAGCGCGGCGGCCGTCGCCTCCGGCATGGTGCCGATCGCCCTCGGCAACGACGGCATGGGCTCGCTGCGGATACCCGCCGCGAACTGCGGCGTGCTCGGCCTGAAGCCGGGTTACGGCCGGGTGCCCGCCGGTATCGGCGACGGCGACTGGTACGGCATGTCGGAGAACGGCCCGCTCGCCACCACGGCCGACGACGCCCGCCTGATGTTCGCGATCCTCGCCGGGGAGGAGCCCCCGAGCGAATCGCCCGGCACCCACACCCTGCGCATCGCCGCCTCCAGCCGCTCCCCGCTGGCCGGCACCCCCCTCAGCCGCCCCTACGCCGACGCCGTCCGCGCGGCCGCCCGCCTTCTCGTCGACGACGGCCACACGGTCACCCACGACGACCCTCCCTATCCCCTCTCCCTCGCCACCACCTCCCTCGCCCGCTGGACCGCCGGCACCGCCAAGGACGCGGCCCCGCTGGACCCGAAGCTGCTCGCCCCGCGCACCCGCCGCCACGCCGCCGCCGGCCGCCTCTTCGCCCGTACGCCGCTGCTGCGCACCGACCACCGGGAGCTGCTGCGCCGGCGTCTCACCCCGTTCTTCGAGCGGTACGACGTCCTGCTGATGCCCGCCCTGGCCCGGCGAGGTCCGGCCGCCGCGCCCTGGCACGAGCGCGGCTGGTTGCGCAACGTGCTGGTCAACACCGCCTACGCGCCCACCACTCCACCCTGGAACCTGGCCGGCTGGCCCGCCCTCACGCTCCCCCTCGGCACCCTGCCCGGCACCTCCGCGCCCTGCGCCGTACAGCTGGTGACCCGGCCCGGCGGCGAGTACCGGTTGCTCGCCCTGGCGGCGCGCATCGAGGCACTGAAGCCGTGGGAACGAACTGCCGCCCAGCACCTGGCCAAGTAACTCTGCTTATTGTAGTTTCCGGTTCGTGAACCATGTCGCGAACCTCCGGGGGGACCCTGTCGGGGACCTCAAGCTCTCCGTCTCACTGGGGTATTGGCAGGACCGCCCGCCGCAGGAGGCCCTGACCACGGCCGTGGCCGCCGAGCGGTTGGGCTATGCGGGACTGTGGCTGGGCGAGATGGCGACGTACGACGTCTTCTCGCTCGCCACCACCGTCGCGGCCCGCACCGAACGCATCCCGCTGACGCTCGGCCCGCTCGCGGTCGGCGTGCGGGACCCGATGACGATCGCGCGCGGAGTCGCCTCGGTCGCGGACCTGAGCGGCCGTCCTATCGCGGTCGCCCTGGGAAGTTCGAGCCCGGTGGTGGTCCGCGACTGGCACGGCAGGGAGCACCGCCGGGCGGGCACGGCGCTGCGCGAGTCGGCGACCGCACTGCGCGCGCTCCTGGACGGCGAGCGGACGACCATGCAAGGGACCGTCGTACGCACCCGTGGCTACCGCCTGCGCCTGCCGGCCCCGAAGTCGGAACTGACGGTGGCGGCGTTCGGGCCGACGGCGGTCCGGACGGCGGCGGCGCACGCGGACCGGATGGTGCTCAATCTGCTGACACCGGATTCGGCGGCCTCTCTCGTACGTCAAGTGCGGTCAGCGGCAGCGGAGTTGGGACGGCCGACGCCGAAGGTGGCGGCCTGGATCACAGCGGCGGTCGATCCGTCGCCGCAGGCCGTGGAGCAGTTGCGGCGCGGCCTGGTGGGGTATCTGGCGGCGCCGGGGTACGACGCCATGTTCGAGGCGGCGGGCTTCGGTGAGGTGGTGGCGTACGCACGGACCGGGCCTCACCCGAAGGAACTCCTGGCGGCCGTACCGCCGGAGATCACCTCGGCGGTGGGCCTGGTCGGCGACCTGGCGACGGCAAGGTCCCGGCTCGCCGAGTACGCGGCGGCGGGTATCGACGAGGTGGCCCTGGTCGCGTCGAGCACGGACGCCGACCCGGGCGGGGAGCGGACCCTGTCCGCACTGCGCGAGCAGTAGCACCCCACCCACCGCGTGCGGGGGGGGCACTTCACCACTTCGCGTCACCGAAGCAGTGTTTGCGGTAACTCTTTCCAACAGCGCAAAGGGAGACGGCACATGGGGGCTGGGTCAGGCACGGGGGCGCGGCGGCTGCATCCGCCGGAGCGGGTCGCCGAGTACACGGAGGCCGGCTGGTGGGACGGTGAGACGACGGACTCACTGCTGCGGGCGCGGGTCCGGGAGCATCCTGACCGCCTCGCGCTGGTGGACCCGCTGAACAAAACGGACCTCGTCGACTCCCCGCCTCTCAGGCTGAGCTGGGCCGGGGTCGACGCGGAGGCGGACCGGCTGGCCGCCGTACTGCTGCGGCACGGGCTCGGGCAGGGCGACGTACTCGGTGTGCAGTTGCCGAACACGGCGGAGCAGGTGTGCGTCTATCTGGCGTGCTGGCGCATCGGGGTGATCGTCTCACCGCTGCCGGTGCAGTACCGGGAGCACGAAACCGTTCAGCTGGGCCAACTTGCCTCCTTCGATGCCTTTCTGACGGCCAGTAGGATCGGCACCCGGCGGGTCGCCGCCGAGGTGCTGTCCCTGCGCGACCGCATCCCCTCGCTGCGCCTGCTGTTCGCGTACGGGGAGGGCGTCCCGGAAGGCGCGGTGTCGCTCGCCGCCGAGGCGGCCCTGCCGTACGACCCGGCCGAGGTCTCCTCGTACATCGAGAAGCATTCCGCCGACCCGAACGACTGCATCACCATCTGCTGGACGTCCGGCACCGAGGCGACCCCCAAGGGCGTGCCGCGCTGTCACAACGACTGGCTGGCCATCGCCCGCACCTGCGCGGAAGCGCCCCGGATGACGGCCGACGACGTCCTCCTCAATCCCTTCCCGATGGTCAACATGGCAGGATTCGCAGGCCTGTTCCTTCCCTGGCTGCGGGTCGGCTGCGTCCTCGTCCAGCACCATCCCTTCGACCTGCCGGTCTTTCTCCGCCAGATCGCCGAGGAGCGCGCCACGTACACGGTGGCACCGCCCGCCCTGCTGACCATGCTGCTGGCCCGCGAGGACCTGCTGGCCGTCACCGACCTCTCCTCGCTCACCCGGATCGGCTCGGGTTCCGCCCCGCTGTCGGTGGCGATGGTGACCGGCTGGCAGGAGCGGCACGGCATCGGCGTCATCAACTTCTTCGGCTCCAACGAGGGCACGGGGATGCTCACCGACCCGTACGACGTCCCCGATCCGGCGGACCGTGCCCGCTTCTTCCCGCGCTACGGGGATTCCTCGGGCGTGCGGTGGTCGACGCTCGCGGCGACCTGGACGTCGCTGCGGATCGTCGATCCGTCGACGGGGGCGGACATCGAGGAGCCGGGGGTGGCGGGCGAGTTGCGCATCAAGAGTCCGCAGGTGTTCGCGGGCTATCTGAAGGGTGAGGAACTCCCCAGCCCCTTCGACGAGTTGGGGTACCTCAAAACCGGTGACCTCTTCGAGATCGCGGGTGAGCAGGGGCAGTTTCTGCGCTATGTCGACCGTGCGAAGGACCTGATCATCCGGGGCGGCATGAACATCGCTCCGGCGGAGCTGGAGCACTTGCTGTCCGGCCATCCGGCGGTGGCGGAGGTGGCTGTGGTCGGGTACCCGGACGCGGTGCTGGGCGAGCGGGTGTGTGCGGTGGTGGTGCCCCGGCCCGGAACGGAGGTGTCGCTCGGGGAGGTGGTCGCGCATCTGCAGTCGCTGCACATCGCTTCGTACAAGCTGCCGGAGCGGCTGGAGGTGCGGGGAGAGCTGCCACGGAACCCGGTGGGAAAAGTGCTGAAGCGGGAGCTGCGGGGGGAGTTGAGCTGACGCGCGGAGCGAGCAGGGCGGGGAGGCCACCGCATCGCGGCGGCCTCCCCGACCGCCCTGTCCGTCAGAGCATCTCCGGCCGCACCCACTCCTCGCCCCGCACATGCTGGTCGAAGAAGTTCAGCACCGCCGAGTACCAGACCTTCGCGTGGTTCGGCTTCAGGATCCAGTGGTTCTCGTCCGGGAAGTACAGATACTTCGCCGGTGTCTCGAACTTCTGCAGGTCCTGGAAGAGCGACATCCCCTGCCCCACCGGGACCCGGTAGTCCTTCGCCCCGTGGATGATCAGCATGGGCGTACGCACCCGGTCCACCCCCAGCGACGGCGAGTTCTCGGTGTACCGCTCCGGCTGGGTCAGCGGGTCTCCGAAGATCCGCTGGAAGAACCACGGCGCGTCGGTGTCCCGGGCGAAGGACCCCAGGTCCCACAGCCCCGCATGCGACACGATCGCCCTGAAGCGGTCGGTGCTGGTAGCCACCCGGTTGGCCATGTAGCCGCCGTAGGAGCCGCCCGCGAGGCCGGTGCGGGTCTCGTCGATGTCCGGGCGCGCCACGGTGACGTCGGTGAGGTCCATCAGGTCGCGGTACGGCTGCCCGCCCCACTGACCCCAGCCCCGCTCGTGCATCTGCTGCCCGTAGCCGGTCGACAGCGCCGGGTCCGGCAGCAGCACGGCGTATCCCCGGGCCACGAACGGCCACGGGTTCCAGCGCCAGGTCCACCCGTTCCACGAGCCCTGCGGCCCGCCGTGCACGAAGACCAGCAGCGGCGCGGGGTTGTCGGCCGACGCCCCCTCCGGCACCGCCAGCCAGGACCGAAGCTCGAACCCGTCGTCGCCGGTGGTCCGCACCTCGCTCAGCACGCCGGGCAGTGCGCCCAGGTCGTCGCCGGGCGCCCGCAGCGGCGTCGGCGTCCCGTCGGCGCCACCGGCCGCGTCGATCCGTACCGGCCGGGGCGCGGCGTCGATGGGTCCCGCGACGGCGTACAGGGTGCGCGCGTCGGGCGAGAGCACGAGGGAGCCGTACGTCCCGGTGGCCGTCAGCCGCGTCACGGTCCCGTCGGCGTCGCGGCGGAAGACCGGGCAGTGGCCCTGCTCGTCGCCGGAGAACCACAGGGTGTCGTCGCCCACGACGGGCGAGAGCACGAAGTCACCGGGCCAGTTGTCGAACTCCGGGAGCAGGTCGCTCTCCTCACCGGTGGCCGCGTCGATCCGGACGAGCGTCATGTCGTACGGGGCCTCGTAGGACTCCGTGAGCATCCGGTTGCAGACCAGGGCCGTGCCGTCGGCGGTGAAACGCGGGCTCAGGTACTGGAAGCCCGGCCGGTCGACGACCACCACTTCCTCACCGGTCGCCGCGTCCGCGATCACCACGGTGTCGCGGTTCTCGGCGGGCACCCGGCCCGCCACGGCACGGTCGAAGGCGACCCTGGAGCCGTCGGGGGACAGCGCGACGCCGCCTTCGCCGCCGAAACCCAGGCCACCGGCGACCACGCTCGCGGCGTCCTTTCCCCGGGCGCGCACGAAGATGTGCTCCTCCTCCGGCCCGAGGTCGTGGTCCCAGAAGCGGGTCGGCCCCGCCTCGTACAGGATCGCCGTGACCTTCGCCTTCTCCCGCTCCTTGCGGAGCTTCTCGTGCGCCTCCGCGTCCTGGGCCCCCGGCAGCAGTCCGCCGCTGTAGGCGAGTACGCCGGCCTCGCGGGCGATCGAGTAGCCGCCGATGCCGCCCCCGTGCCAGGCGACCTGCTCGGCCTCGCCACGCTCGGGCAGCGCCCAGAGGGTGGCGCCCCTGCCCTCGCTCTTCTCGGCGGCCGGGTCGGTGTCCTCACGGCCGGAGAGGAAGAACAGCGTGCCGTCGGGAGCGAACGCGGGCGCGGACTCGCCCTTGCCCGACCGGGTCAGACGGTGCGGTTCGGCCTCGCCCGCCGGGTCGAGCTCCCAGAGCCCGGAGACATATCCGGTGCCTTCGGCGTTGAGCTGCTGCACTGCGGCGACGAGGCGGCTTCCGTCGGGCGAGAGAGCGAGAGAGCCCAGCCGCGGCGAGGCGAAGAAGGCCGACAAGTCATGAAAAGTGGTGGATTCGCGAGGGGTTTCAACCATGCGGATCATCCTGCCCGCTGGGTGGAGGCACCAACAAGGGATTACCGATTATCGGACGTACGCCCCGGGCGAACTCCCGCCCCCACGAGCGCCTACGCCCCCCGCGCCAGGCCATCGGCCCTACTCGACCCGCTCCACCAGCACCGCGACACCCAGACCGGCCGCCCCGCTCACCGCCGCCACCCCGTACCGCCCGCCCGTGCGTTCCAGCTCCTCCACACAGTCGCCCACCATGATCGCCCCGGTGGCCCCGAAGGCGTGTCCGGTGGCGATCGTCCCGCCGCTCGGATTGAGCCGTTCCGGCCCCACGCCGAGGTCGCGCCGCAGCCGGAGGCACAGTGCGGCGAAGGCCTCCGCGAACTGGTAGACGTCGATGTCGTCAGGGGTCAGTCCGGCCTTCGACACCACGCGCTCGATCGCGATCTGACCGGCCGTCAGCATGATCACCGGGTCGGTGCTCGCGGTCGCGGACGCGACGATGCGGGCCCGGGGCCGGCGCCCCGCAAGGTCGCCCGCGCCGAGCACGAGCAGCGCCGCCCCGTCCGCCAACGCCGGTGAAGTCCCCACCGTGTGCAGGTGGTTGACCTTTCCGGCCTCGGGGTGCCCCGCGAGAGCGAGGGCATCCTGGCCCTCCGCGCCGAGGCCCGCGAAGGCAGGTTCCAGTGCGGCGAGGGATGCGGGGGTGGTGCCGGGGCGCACCAGTTCATCGTGGTCGAGCCCTGCCACGGGCACCAGACTGCCGGCGGACCGGCCCTCGGCGCGGGCGGTGACCGCCTTCTGCTGGGTCTCCAGCCCGTACGCGTCCAACTCGGCCCGGCCGAAACCCTCCAGCGTGGCATTCAGGTCGGCGGCGATCCCCATGTGTACCGAGCCCACCGCCCGTACCGTCGCCGGATCGCAGAACAGCGGCCCCCGGTCGCTGAACATCGGCACTCGCGAGGTCGACTCCACTCCCCCGGCCACCGCGAGCCGCCCGAGGTCCCCCGATCTGAGCCGGGCGGCCGTCTGCGCGACGGCGTCGATGCCGGAGGCACAGAAGCGGTTGAGGGTGCCACCGGGGACCTCGTACCCCCAGCCCGCCAGGAGGTTCGCGGTACGGGCCACATTGGCGCCCTGCTCGTCGACCTGGGAGGCGGTGCCGAGCATCACGTCCTCCACATGCGAAGGGTCCAAACCCCTCTCCACCAGAGCCCGTTGAAGAGCAACGACCAAGTTCACCGGGGAAGTGCCGTGCAGCGCGCCCCGCCGGGAGCCCCTCCCCCGGGGGGTCCGCACGTAGTCGAGCACAAGGACGTCGGCGCCTGCGTTCGTCACGGTCGCATTCCCCACGGTCGCTTCCCTTCACCGAGTAACTCTGTTAGTTGTAGCATCCAGATGGAGGTGCTTCATGAATACGTGGGTACTGGGCGGCTTCCAGACCGACTTCGCGCGCAACTTCCGCCGAGAGGGACTGGAGTTCGCGGATCTCGTACGGGAAACGGTGCACGGCACCCTGGCGGCGTCCGGAGTCGGTCCGCAGGACATCGGCGTGATCCACGTCGGCAACGCCTTCGGTCAGCTCTTCACCGGGCAGGGCCAGTTGGGCGGCATGCCCGCGACGGTCGAGGAGGGGCTGTGGGGCGTCCCCGCCTCACGGCACGAGGCGGCGTGCGCGTCGGGCTCCATCGCGGTGCTCGCCGCGATGGCCGACCTCGAATCGGGGCGCTACGACTGCGCACTGGTCCTCGGCGCCGAGCTGGAGAAGACCGTGCCGGGCGACGAGGCCGCCCGCCATCTGGGTGCGGCCGCCTGGACGGGCCACGAGGGGCAGGACGCCCGCTTCATGTGGCCGTACATGTTCTCCGCGCTGGCCGACGAGTACGACGCACGGTACGGACTCGACGACTCCCACCTGCGCGCGATCGCGGAGCTGAACTACCGCAACGCCCGTGCCAACCCCCTCGCCCAGACCCGCGACTGGAAGCTCACCGAGGCGAGCTTCACCGCCGACGACGAGGCGAATCCCCTCGTCGAGGGCCGGGTCCGCCGCCAGGAGTGCAGTCAGATGACGGACGGCGCCAGCGGCGTGGTCCTGGTCTCCGACCGCTGGCTGGAGCGACGTAGCACCACACCGGCCCGTCTCGCAAGGATCGCCGGCTGGGGCCACCGCACCGCCGGCCTTCCCCTCGCCCGCAAGACGGAGCGCAGCAAGAACGACCCGTACGTACTCCCCCATGTCCGCGAGGCCGTCCAGGACGCCTTCGGCCGTGCCGGTATCGGCGGTATCGCCGACGTCGACGGTCTTGAGACCCACGACTGCTTCGCCATGTCCGAGTACCTGGCGATCGACCACGTCGGCCTCACCGCGCCCGGCGAGAGCTGGCGGGCGGTGGAGGCCGGGGACCTCGAAATCGGCGGACGGCTGCCGGTGAATCCGTCCGGCGGTCTGATCGGCGGCGGCCATCCGGTCGGGGCGACCGGGGTACGTATGCTGCTCGACGCGAGTCGCCAGGTCACCGGCACCGCCGGGGACTTCCAGGTGGAGGGCGCCCGCAGGTTCGCCACGCTGAACATCGGCGGCAGCACGACCACCACGGTCGGCTTCGTCGTGGAGAGGGAGGACACCCATGGACGTTGAGATCGTCGGACGCGCCCTGTCCACACTCCCGGAGGACGACGACCACCCGTACCGCACCGGCCCCTGGCGCCCGCAGACCACCGAGTGGAACGCGGACGACCTGGAGGTGACCGGCGAGATCCCGGCCGACCTGGACGGCGTGTATCTCCGCAACACCGAGAACCCGGTCCACCCGGCGACCAGGCTCTACCACCCCTTCGACGGCGACGGCATGGTCCATGTCGTCGGTTTCCGCGACGGGAAGGCCTTCTACCGCAACCGCTTCGTGCGCACCGACGGTTTCCTCGCCGAGCAGGAGGCGGGCGAGTCACTGTGGGCGGGCATCGCGGAGCGCCCGACCGTCGCCAAGCGAGAGGACGGCTGGGGCGCGCGCACCCGGATGAAGGACGCCTCCAGCACCGACATCGTCGTCCACGCGGGCCGGGCCCTGTCCAGCTTCTGGCAGTGCGGCGACCTCTACCGCCTGGACCCGCTCACCCTGGACACCCTCGGCAAGTCCGCCTGGGCCCCCGACTGGGGAGTCTCCGCGCACACCAAGGTGGACGAGCGGACGGGCGAACTCCTCTTCTTCTCCTACGCCACCGAGGCCCCCTACCTCCGTTACGGCGTCGTCGGCCCCGACAACCGGCTCAAGCACCTCACCGACATCCCGCTGCCAGGACCGCGCCTGCCGCACGACATGGCGTTCACCGAGAACTACGCGATCCTCAACGACTTCCCGCTCTTCTGGGACCAGGAGCTGATCGCCCAGGGCAAGTACGCCTCCCGCTTCCACCCGGACATCCCGTCCCGCTTCGCGGTCGTCCCGCGCCTGGGCTCGGAGATCCGCTGGTTCGAGGCCGATCCGACGTACGTCCTGCACTTCACCAACGCGTACGAGGAGGGCGACGAGATCGTTCTCGACGGCTTCCGGCAGGGCTGCCCGGAACCGCCCGACCCGCGCGGCGAGGGCGTCTACCAGCGGATGTTCCGCTTTCTGGCGCTGGAACGGATGCAGACCACGCTGTGGCGGTGGCGGCTCAACCTGGTCACCGGAAAGGTGCGGGAGGAGCAGCTCAGCGGCCGTTACACGGAGTTCGGGGTGATCAGCCCGGAGGCCGCGGCCCGCCCGTACCGCTACACCTACGCGGCGACCCAGCAGCCGGGCTGGTTCCTGATGGACGGCATCGTCAAGCACGATCTGCGTACCGGCTCCGAGGAGCGCTACGCGTACGGCGACGGCGTGTTCGGCAGCGAGGCCACCTTCGCGCCGCGCGCGGGCGGGCAGGCGGAGGACGACGGCTACCTTGTTACGCTGACGTCCGACATCAACGCCGACCGCTCCGAGTGCCTGGTCTTCGACGCGGCGCGCCTGTCCGACGGACCTCTCGCCCGCATCCGGCTCCCCGAGCGGATCTCCAGCGGCACCCACGCGACCTGGGCCCCGGGCTCGGCGCTCCGGAACTGGCACGACGGGCCGCCGAACCTGTAGGAGACCGGTGCCTGCTGAACCCGTGGGACCGGTGAGCGCCGGTGAGCGGCCCGCCACCGCACTGCCCGCCGGGGGCCCCAACGCCATCGCCGCCGCCTTCGGCCTCCTCGGCGACGAGTGGGCACTGCTGATCCTGCGGTACGCCCTCCAGGGTGTGCGCCGGTACGGCGACTGGCGGGCCGCTCTGCCGATCTCGGACGCGGTCCTCACCGCCCGGCTGGCCAGGCTCGCCGATCACGGGCTGCTGGAGCGGGTCGCGTACCAGGAACGCCCGGTGCGCTACGAGTACCGGCTGACCGGTCGGGGGCGCACGGTTTGGCCGGTACTGGTCGCCATCTGGGGCTGGGAGTACCGGTGGGTGGACACCCACCGCGAGGAACTGCCGTGGATGCGTCACGCGGAGTGCGGGCGGCACATGGAGCCGCTGCTGGTGTGCGGCGGGTGCGGGGAAGCGGTCCAACCCCGCGACGTACGAAGCGAGTTGGGGCCCAGCGGTGACGCCGGCCGGTCGATTCCGTCGTCGGCGACACGCAGGCGCAGCACGGCGGGCGGGGACGGCGACGGGGGTGCGGCCGCCGGGCTGTTTCCGGAGACGATGTCGCTGCTCGGCAACCGCTGGTCGGTGGCGCTGCTGGGTGCGGCGTTCCTGGGGACGCACCGGTTCGGGGAGTTCCAGCAGCGGCTCGGTGCGCCGCCGTCGATGATCGCGGACCGGCTGCGGACGTTCACCACGCTGGGGGTGCTGGCCGCCGACTCGGGGACGTACCGCCTCACTCGCAAGGGACGTGCGTTCTTCCCCGTCGTGATGACGCTGATCGACTGGGGTCAGCGGTGGTACGAGTCCCCGGAGGGCCCGGCACTGGTCTCCGAACACCGTGACTGCGGGCGGGAGTTCACCGCCCGGCTGGTGTGCGGGGAGTGCGGCGGGGAGCTGTCGGAGCGGGGCGTGCTGGTCGCTGTCGGGAGCGGCTCGCACGAGGGAAGCACCTCGGGCGACGCGAGCGGCTCGGGCGCGGCGGGCGCCGGAGAGGCGACGAGCCGTACCCCCTAGGCGAGGGGGGCACGGCTCCCTGCGTCACGTACCAGTACCGCGAACGGCTCAGTCGATGCCGGGCAGGATGTGCGGCTCCGCCAGGTCGTCCTCGTACCCGGCGAGCCGGATCGGCGCAGACCTGGCCCACACTTCGAGATTGCCGATCTTCTTGGGCTTGCCCGCCCGGCCGTCGGTGCCGGCCTTGTAGCTCGAAGACCGCTCCGACCGTCGCTGGTCCTGGTGGGTCACCTTTGGTGTCACCGCGCACTCCTTTGTGTCGCGTAACCCGATCGGACGATGCCGAGCGACCCTCTGGCCGGGCCGCCGGACCGTCCTGACGGGCAGGAAGGAAAGGACTATTCGGTCGCGGTGGCGCCGGTGCAACTCGTTGGGGAGCGGCCGTGGTGGTGGGCCGCTTCCCGTTACGGGCCGAGGGTGTCGCTCTGTCCGTGACGAACAGAGTACCCATATGAGCGCCCCTGCGCTCGATGGATTTCGTCGACTTTCGGCCTGCCCCTGAGCAGCACTCCCGCCACCCAGGGGCCACGGTCGGCCCCACGGACCTCAACAAGCCCTGCCTGTCTACCAGTTGGCAGGCGCGTAGTCCTTGAGGAAGACTCCATAGAGGTCTTCGCCCGCTTCGCCCCTTACGACCGGGTCGTACACACGTGCGGCACCGTCCACCAGGTCGAGGGGGGCGTGGAAACCCTCCTCGGCGAGGCGCAGCTTGTCGAAGTGCGGGCGTTCGTCGGTGATCCACCCGGTGTCGACGGAGGTCATCAGGATGCCGTCGGTCTGGAACATCTCCTGGGCGCTGGTCCGGGTCACCATGTTCATCGCGGCCTTGGCGGCATTGGTGTTGGGGTGTCCGGCACCCTTGTAGCCACGGCCGAAGACGCCCTCCATGGCGGAGACGTTGACGATGTGGGCGCGCCCGCTGGCCGCCTTGCGGGCGGCGTCCGCCATCGCCGGGCGCAGCTGGCTGATCAGGATGAACGGCGAGGTGTAGTTGCACAGCTGGGTTTCGAGCAGTTCCACCGGGGAGATCTGCTCGATGGTCTGCACCCAGGTGTTGGTGTCGACGACATCGGGGACGAGCCCGCCGGCGTCGATGGCGCTGCCGTCGCGGTGCCGCTCGACGCTGGCGTTGCCCGCGACCAGTGCCAGGTCGGCGACCTGCTGGGCGTCCAGACCGCTGACGCCGAGCGGCAGTGCGGTGAGGCCGTCGACCGCTCCGGAGTTGAACGCGCCGATCACCTGGTGGGCGGGCAGCTCACCGGGGGGCAGCGGGGCGTTCTCACCGTCGACCAGGGCGGCGTAGGCGGAGGGCAGTCGGCGCACGGTCTGGGTGGCGTTGTTGATCAGGATGTCCAGCGGGCCGGCCTCGGTCATCCGCCCGGCCAGCTCCACCGCCTGCGCGGGGTCGCGCAGGTCGATGCCGACGACCTCCAGCCGGTGCATCCAGTCAGCGGAGTCCTCCATCGCCTTGAAGCGGCGGATGGCGTCCTTGGGGAAGCGGGTGGTGATGGTGGTGTGCGCGCCGTCGCGCAGCAGCCTGAGCGCGATGTACATGCCGATCTTGGCGCGGCCGCCGGTGAGCAGGGCGCGCTTGCCGGTGAGGTCGGCGCGAGCGTCGCGCTTGGACCGGTTCTGCGCGGCACAGGGCTGGCAGAGCTGGTGGTAGAAGTAGTCGACCTCGACGTACCTGGTCTTGCAGATGTAGCAGGAGCGGGGCCGCTGGAGTATCCCGGCGATCCGGCCCTCCGCCGTCTCCGAGGTAGGCAGCAGGCCTTCGGTCTCGTCGTCGATGCGCACGGCGGAACCAGTGGCGGTGGCCTCGGTGACGGCCTTGTCGTTGGCGGTCTTGGCGGCCCGGCGCTCCTGGCGACGGCGCTGCTTCACCGTGCGGTAGATGCCCGCGGTCGCCCGGCGGACCGTGATGGCGTCGGGGTGGTCGACATCGAGTTCGTCCAGCTCGGCGAGGACGTCGAGCACCAGCTTCATGCGCTCGGGGTCGATGCCCGGGCCGAACTCCACGGGGGTGTCCTGCGTCGGGGCGTCCTGCCCGGTGGGCCCGTCGCCGCCGTGCACCGGGCTGTCCTCTGATGTCGCCGTCATCGCCGCTGCCGTCTCTCGTTCACACCCCGCCGACCGGAAGAGCCCGCGGGTGCCTGCTGGAAGTCCTCAAAAGCGGAATCGTACGGAGGCAGGGGCGAGTGCGACAAACCGCGAGGTGGACGACCACGGAGCGTGACGGACCGGTGCGGGCGCCCGGCCGGGGTTGAGACCCAGGCTCTCAGGTCACCTGCTGCCCCTTGCCCAGGGCGATCACCCCGTTCTTCGACATCGTGTACAGCTCGGCGTCACGCTCCGGATTGACGCCGATGGTCGCTCCGGGAGGTACGTCCACGTTCTTGTCGAGAATCGCGCCGCGCACCACCGCCCCGCGCCCTATCCGCACGTTGTCGTGCAGCACGGAGCCCTGGACCACGGCGCCCGGCTCGACGACCACACCGGGCGAGAGCACCGACCCGGTGACCTGCCCACTGATCACGCAGCCGGGCCCGACGATGGATTCGCTGGCGATGCCCGCCGAGCAGAAGCGGGCGGGCGGCAGCTGCCCGAAGTGGGTGTAGATCGGCCAGCGCCGGTTGAAGAGGTTGAACTCGGGCTGCTCGGCGACCAGGTCCATGTGGGACTCGTAGTACGTGTCGAGGGTGCCGACGTCCCGCCAGTAGCCGTGGTCACGGGCGGTCTCGCCGGGCACGTGGTTGTCGTCGAAGTCGTAGACCTGGGCGGTGCCGCGCTCGGTGAGCTGGGGGACGATGCTGCCGCCCATGTCGTGCACCGAGTCCTCGTCCTCGGCGTCCCTGATCAGGGCGTCGATGAGCACTTTGGTGGTGAAGATGTAGTTGCCCATGGAGGCGAAGACGCGCTGCGGGTCGCCGGGCAGCCCCGGCGGGTTCTTCGGCTTCTCCAGGAACGCCTCGATGCGGGTGCCGTCGGACGACGGGGTGATCACCCCGAACTGCGGTGCCTCACGCTTGGGCACCCTAATCCCCGCCACCGTGACGCCCGCCCCGCTGTCGATGTGCTGCTGGAGCATCTGCCGCGGGTCCATCCGGTACACGTGGTCGGCGCCGAACACCGCGATGAAGTCCGGCTGCTCGTCGTGCACCAGGTTGAGCGACTGGAAGATGGCGTCGGCACTGCCCTGGTACCAGCGCGGCCCGAGCCGCTGCTGGGCGGGTACCGGGGTGACGTAGTTCCCGAGCAGGCTGGACATCCGCCAGGTGGTGGTGATGTGCCGGTCGAGGGAGTGCGACTTGTACTGGGTGAGCACGCAGTTGCGCAGGATGTCACCGTTGACGAGGTTCGACAGAACGAAGTCCACCAAGCGGTAGGTGCCTCCGAACACCACCGCCGGTTTGGCCCGGTCGGCGGTCAGCGGCATCAGCCGCTTGCCCTCCCCGCCTGCCAGCACGATCCCGAGCACCGAAGGTCCACCGCGCATCGCCGCCCCCAAGGGTCAACCAGCAAAGGTCACTTGACCAACTCCGCGTACACCTCGGCGGTCCGCCGTGCCACGGCGTCCCACCCGAACTCATCGACTACCCGCTGACGCCCGGCCACACCCATCCGCCGTGCTTCTTCCGGTTCGTCGAGCACCCGGTTCAGCGCTTCGGTGAGGCCGTCCTCGAATTCCTCCGGGTGCCGCTGCGCGCGCTTCTTCTCGTACGGTACGAGCAGTCCGGTGCGTCCGTCGTCGACGACCTCCGGGATTCCGCCGACCGAGGAGGCGACCACGGCGGTGCCGCACGCCATGGCCTCCAGATTGACGATGCCCAGCGGCTCGTACACCGAAGGGCACGCGAACACCGTCGCATGGGTGAGGAGTTGCACCACGTCAGGGCGCGGCAGCATCTCCGGAATCCAGAACACCCCGTCCCGCGCTCGCTCCAACTCCTGGAACAGCTCCCGGAATTCACGCCCGATCTCCGGGGTGTCCGGCGCGCCGGCGCACAGCACGAGCTGGGCGTCGGGGTCGAGGGCGCGGGCGGCCCGCAGCAGGTGCGGGACGCCCTTCTGGCGGGTGATGCGTCCGACGAACAGTACGTACGGGCGCTCGGGATCGATGCCGATGCGCTCCAGCACGTCGGTCTGTTCGTCGGGTCGGTAGAGGGAGGTGTCGATGCCGTTGTGCACGACGCGGACCCTCGCGGGGTCGAGCGCCGGGTAGCAGTCGAGGATGTCGGTGCGCATTCCCCGGGAGACGGCGATGACCGCGTCGGCGGATTCCACGGCGGTGCGCTCGGCCCAGGAGGAGAGCGCGTAGCCGCCGCCGAGCTGCTCGGCCTTCCACGGGCGCAGCGGCTCCAGTGAGTGACAGGTCATCACATGGGGGATGCCGTACAGGAGTTTGGCGAAGTGGCCGGCCAGGTTGGCGTACCAGGTGTGCGAGTGGACGAGGTCGCGGCCCTGGAGGGCAGCGGCCATGGAGAGGTCGATGGAGAAGGCGCGCAGGGCGTCGTTGGCGCTGCCGAGAGTGGCGTCGAAGGCGTGCCGGGTGACCCCGGCTTCAGTACCGGTGCCAACCCCGCCGGTGCCCCAGCAGTGCACCTCGACCTCGGCCAGGGCCCGTAACTCCCGGGCCAGGAACTCCACATGGACGCCGGCGCCTCCGTAGACGTCCGGCGGATACTCGCGAGTGATCAGCCCCACCTTCACCCCTTGATGGTCACTCAGATACGGGCTGTGGGGAAGAGTGCCGCGAGCTTCGTCAGGACGGAGTGCCGGCCGGGGCTCTCGGTGAGGTCCGTGGCGGGGTGTCGAAGACGCAGTCGCCGCACAGTCCGCCGGCCGGGCAGCGGTAGTAGAGGCAGCAGCTGTTGCGGCGGAACGCTCCGGCCTTGAGGGCGCCGGTGGAGTTCAGGTCCGGGTGGCTGAAGAGTCCGTGGGCGATCACCGCGGCCCGCTTGCCGACCTCCGGCCGCTCCATGTCGCGCGCCCAGAGACGGAGTTGGGTAACGGCGGCGGCGAGTGCGGACCCGGCGTTCCCCCACAGCAGCTGCGCGGAGATACTGCCGTCCCGCTGGAAGGCCTCGGCGAGGGGGACGAGGTGGCCTTCCTGGACGCTCTCGCGCAGGCTCTCGGCCGACGCGGGCAACGTACGGCCGCCGGGGGCGAGCAGCAGGTCGTCGGGGCTGCTGCCGTCCGGGTCCCAGGACAGGCCCTCGGGGGCCAGGTCGGGCACCTCGCCGTACAGCGCGGCCGATCCCAGCGCCACCGACCAGAGCCGGGCCACCATTCCGAGGTGGGCGATGGAGGCGGCGACCCGCCGCTCGGGCGCCTTCAGCCGGGCGGCGACCTTGTCGATACGGAACGCCAGGGGGCCCTGCTCGCCCGCGTACACACGCGACAGCGGAACATGGCCGCTGGCCCCCGGCGACTCCCCCGCCCGGAGCGCGAAGAACCCGTTCACCGTACCGAGCTCCTCGAAATCCACCATTCCGCCTTCCACCCACAGGGACCAGTTCTTCCGCGGATGCGGCGTGCCCGTTTCCTGATCACCGTATCCATGACGGGGTTGATACGAAAAGCGATTACCCGCAGGGTGCTCCCGCCCCAGCGCGTGCAGGGCGTACCGCACGCGCTGCGCTCACGTACTGCACCCGCAGTAGCGTCCCATGCCTGCTTGCGGACGATGACGTGAACGCTCCTGCGGTTCATCGTGGAGTCCATGAGTCCTCTTGCGCTTTCCGTGCTGCTCGCCCTGGTGTCGGCGGTGGCCTATGCGGTGGGTGCGGTACTCCAGGAAGGTGTCGCGGCCGCCGGCCGCACCGGCAGCCAGTACCTCCCGGTGCGACAGCCCGCCTGGTGGGCCGCCGCCGGGCTGAACGGCGTCGGGGCGCTGCTGCACGTCGGGGCCCTGGCCTGGGGCCCGTTGAGCCTGGTACAGCCGCTGGGTGCGCTGACCATAGTGTTCGCGCTGCCGATCGCGGCGGTGTTCGTACGGCGCAGGGCGGGCGCCATGGCCTGGCGCGGTGCGCTGATGGCGACGGTCGGTCTGGCAGGGCTGCTGTCGCTCACGGAGACGGCTCATGCCCAGGCGCTGGCGGGCGGCGAGCAGTTGGTGGTGGCGGGTTCGGCGGCGGGCGCCATGGCCGTGCTGTTCGCGGGGGCACGCGGGGCGGGGCGGCGCGTGCTGCGCAGTGTGCTGCTGGCCGGGGCGGCCGGGGTCTCCTTCGGCATCGCCTCGGTGTTCATCAAGTCACTGGCTGTGGGCTGGAGTTCGGGTGGTCCGGCCGGTCACTGGCAGACGGTTCCGACGGTCGCGGCCTTCGCGGCGACGGGGCTGCTGCTGTCGCAGGCGGCGTACCGGGGCGCGGGCCTGACCGCACCCCTGGCCACGGTGACCGTGACCAACCCGGTGGTCGCCTCCGCTGTCGGCCTCACCCTCTTCGACGAGTCCTTCCGGTACGGGACGACCGGCGTCCTCCTCGCCTGCGGCTCGGCACTGGTCGCGGGCACGGGGCTGGCCCTGCTCACGGCGGGGCACGCGCGGCAGGATGCCGGGGAGGAGTCCACGGCGGGTCTCCTCCCCGGCGTACCGGCGCAGGCTTCCGGCGTACCGGCTCAGGTTCCGGGCATGCCGCCTCAAGAGCCCGGTGTACCAGGGCAGGTTTCCGGCCTGCCCGGTCAGGTGGACCGGGCGGCCGGTCCGGTCCGTTGCCCGCCGGGGTCGGATCAGACGGTCACTCCGCCTGCCCTCAAGTAGGCGACCGGGTCGACGTCCGACCCGAAGCCCGGGCCGGTCCGCACCTCGAAGTGCAGGTGGGGACCGGTGCTGTTGCCGGTGGATCCGGAGCGTCCGATGCGCTGTCCGGAGGTGACCTGCTGGCCTTCGCGGACGGTGAGCGCGGACAGGTGCGCGTACTGGGTGTATTTGCCGTCCGTGTGCCGGAGCACCACCTGGTAGCCGTACGAGCCGGCGTACCCGGCGGAGACGACGCTGCCCGCACCGACGGCCTTCACGGTGGTGCCGGTGGGCACCGGGAAGTCGACCCCCGTGTGGTACCCCTTCGACCAGGATGAACCGGCCGCGCGGTAGGGGGTGCTGGGGCCCGCGTCCACGGGAGCGCTGAGACCGCTGCGGCGGGTGGAGCGGGAGGAAACGGTGTCGGTACGGGACTTCTTCTGCTCGGCCGCGCGCTTCTGCTCCGCCTCGCGCTTCTTGCCCTGCTCGGCCTTGCGGGCCTGTTCGGCCTTCCGGGCCTGCTCCGCCTTGCGGGCCTCATCGGCCTTCTTCGCCCGCTCGGTGGCGGCCTTGGCCCGGTCGGCTCCGGTCGGCTGCCGGGTTTCCTGTCCCGCCTTGCCGGTATCCGCCTTGTCCGTGCCCGCCTTTTCCGTGCCGCCGGTCCGCTCGGGCTGGGTCGGTACGCCGATGCGCACCAACAGTCGTTGTCCCGGCTTGATGACGTCCGGGTCGTTGCCGATGACCTGCCGGTTGCGCTCGTACATCCGCTGCCAACCGCCGCTTACCCGCTCGGTCTGGGCGATGCCGGAGAGGGTGTCCCCGCTGACGACGGTGTAGGTGTCCTTGGTGCCGACGGCGTCGGGCGCGGGCCGGGTCGGTGCCGGGTCGGTCCGCGGCGGGGGCGTCTTCCGGGTGGGCGGCGCGGGATCCTTGCGCTCGGGCGGCGGGGTCGCCTTGCGCGCCTGGTCCGTGCCCTGCCCCTTGTTCTGGGTGGTGATGGTGATGTCCGGCGCGTCTCCACCCCGTACCAGTCCCGCCTTGACCGAGCAGACCGGCCAGGCGGTGGGCCCCTGCCCCTTCAACACTCTTTCGGCCACGGCTATTTGCTGGTCCTTGGTTGCCAGGTCGGCGCGCTGGGCGTAGTCCTTGCCTCCGAAGGCGTTCCAGGTGGACTGGCGGAACTGGAGGCCGCCGTAGTAACCGTTGCCGGTATTGATCTTCCAGTTGTTCGTGGACTCGCAGGCGGCGACCTTCTCCCAGACATCCACCGGGGCCGCCCCGGCCGATCCTGCGGCGACGAGCGGAAGCGCCATGCCGACGCCGCCCGCCGCGGCCGTCAACGAGACGTTGTTGATACGGCTGGGCTGGTACCGACGGTGACGACCGGTTGAGGCCATGTCGCTTCCTCCACTCGCACTTCACGACACATAGCAATCGGCAAAGCTACGGTGACGGCACAGTCCATGACAAGAGCATCAACTCACTTGTCCTGTGCGCCGGTTGAAACGGAACCCACTCGCTCCCGCCACACCCGCCGTCCCATGCCCGCCGTGACGAGCGCAATCGCCACCAGCCCCGCACTCACCACGGGCGGGGAACGGAACCCCAGCCCGGCTCCGATCGCCACCCCACCCGCCCAGGGCCCGAGCGCGGCCCCGACGTTGAAGGCCGCGGTGGCGAATCCCCCGGCAAGGGCCGGCGCTCCGGGCGCCGCGTACAGCGCCTGCGAAATCAGCGTCGATCCCACCCCGAACGACAGCGCCCCCTGTACGAGGACGAGCACCAGCGCCACCGCCGGCTCCCCGGCGGCCAACGCGAACAGCACCCACCCCGCACACAGCGCCACCCCACCACCGACCAGCAGCGGAACAGGCCGTACGTCCGCGATCCGCCCTCCCATCGCGACACCCACGAACGACCCCACCCCGAACAGCGCCAGCACGACGGGCACCCCTCCCGTCCCCAGCCCGGCCACCTCGGTGGCCAACGGCGCCAGGTAGGTGAAGGTGCAGAACGTCGCCCCGTTGACCAGCGCGCCCCACAGCAGAGTCAGCCGCAGCCGCCCACTGCGCAGCGCCGCCAGTTCGCCCCGCACCCCGGGCCCACCGGCCGCTCCCTTGGGAACGGAGTGCAGGATCCCGGCGAACGCGGGCAGCGACAGCAGCGCCACCGCCCAGAACGCCGCACGCCACCCCCAGAGCTGACCGATCACCGCTCCGGCAGGCACCCCCACGATGCAGGCGAGCGTGACCCCGCCGAGCAGGGCCGAGGTGGCCCGCCCCTTCGCGTCCGACGCGACCATCCCGGTGGCCGTCGCGAGCGCCACGGCCAGGAATCCGGCATTCGCCAGCGCCCCGACCGCCCGGCTCACCAGCAGCACCGTGAAACTTCCGGTGACCGCACCCACCACATGCACGGCCAGGAAAACCCCGAGGAACCCCAACAGGGCCCCCCGCCGCGACCAGCGCAGACTCAGCGCCGCCATCAGCGGCGCTCCCACCACCATCCCCACCGCGAACGCCGAGGTCAGCGCCCCGGCCGCGGCCAGCGACACTCCCATCTCGGCGGCGATCTCCGGACCGAGTCCGGACAGCATGAATTCCGAAGTGCCCTGGGCGAAGACGGCAAGCCCGAGCAGATACAGAGCAAATGGCACAGCAGGACCCCACAACGACGTCATGATCGAACAACAGCCTGACGACGCCGGCGGTCCGGTGGCGGGCAGCGGTCATCGGCGTACGCGGGAACTTGTCTCCGTACATACGCACTCGCACGACCACGCGAAAAAGCCACCGGACGGCCGGTGGCTAGAGTCTTGACGCCTCGGGACTGGACACGGGACGCACCCTACGAAGCAGTGCGTCCCGCGTCCATCCCTTTTCCCGCTTGCCCACCAGTGGACCTGGTCCATCACTGGGCTCCCACGGGTTTCCCTGTCAGCTGTCCCGGTCCGAACCGATGGTCCGCACCGATGTCACCGCGCGGGCCCGGGTGCCGGCTCCGGGGCCGGATCGGGGTCGGGCCCCGGCGGCACGGGATCCGGCAGTGGCCCCGGCGGAACCGGGTCCGGCGCCGGCATCGGCGGCACCGGGGACGGCCCGGGAAGCGGTCCCGGCAGCGGGCCGGGGTCGGGCCCGGTGGGTCCCGGCGGCGGTGTGGGCGCGGGCGGAACGGGGTCGGGGTACGGCTGGGTCATGCCTGATCGACCTCCAGGTTGCGGAGTCTGGTCGAGTACGGGAAGCCGCGACCGGTGGTGCGGCTCACCCCACTCTCTCCCGGTGCGGCTGCCCACGCCTGCTCAGTCCACACGCCCGGCGGAAGCCGCGCTACCGCTCACCGCCATCGGATTCCGCACCTGGCCGCCCTCCCCTTCGCCCCCGGGCACCGGCTCGGCCAGGTCACCGCCCGTTCCCACGATCCGGTTCCCCTCCCCCACATGCACGATGCGCGGCTTCAACGCCCGCGCCTCCGCGTCCTCCACTTGCGCGTAACTGATCAGAATCACCAGATCGCCGGGGTGTACGAGATGGGCGGCGGCCCCGTTGATCCCGATGACCCCGGACCCCCGCTCGCCCTCGATGACGTACGTCTCCAGCCTGGCACCGTTGGTGATGTCCACGATGTGCACCAGCTCGCCGGGCAACAGATCGGCGGCCTCCATCAGCTCCACGTCGACAGTCACCGACCCCACGTAGTGCAGATCGGCCTGAGTGACGGTGGCCCGATGAATCTTCGACTTGAACATGGTGCGCTGCACTGAGGTACTCCTGAATCTCGGCTCCCTGCCCGCATCCACGGGTCAAGGGCTGTGTCCATGACGTACTGCGCGCACAGTCTACGAAACACGCGAGTGGGCCGGTGGCCTGGACCTAGGGTCCATCCCGACTACGACGTCTACGTGATGACCACCGATGACGCCGACGCGGGCTCCGCGCTCTCCACCCTGCCGGCCGGTATGCGCACGGCCGAGCTCAATGCCGTGAACGCAGAAAAGCCCCGCACCAGTTTCCTGGTGCGGGGCTTTCCCACAATAATTGTTCGGCGGCGTCCTACTCTCCCACAGGGTCCCC
>NZ_JBITDM010000013.1:0-234007 GCF_044454195.1 Streptomyces sp. NPDC051561
CGATGCTCGTCCTCCTGGTCGGCTACATCCTGGAATCCCTCGCCCACATGCGCCAGGAACAGGCACGCCTCGCACACCTCTCCTACCCGGCACCCTCGCTCCGCCGGGTGCCGTCGAACCCGGCGCTGCTCGTCCCTGCCGTGCCGGGGCGGGACGAGGAGCCCGGTGCCTGACCGTCAGGGGCTGGCGGTGGAGACCGCGTACACCCAGGGACGTTCCGGAACCGTGCGGTCCACGGTGATGTTCAGGGTGGGCAGCGGTTCCTTCTGCTGGTAGGTCAGGCCGGACCACTTGAGGTGGGGGCTGAAGTGCCAGTTGACGGTGCGCTGGTCGCGTTCGTGGATGGTGATGTCGCCGTCCTTGAGGGCGGCGGTGGAGGTGCCCACGTCCCTGAGGAAGGTGTCGAGGTCGGCGGGGGTGGTGGCGAACCGGACGTACATCCGGCTGGTCTTCCAGTTGTTGGTCTCGTAGTAGGCGAGGTTCTGCGCCATCAGCGGGATCGGGAGGTGGTAGATGCGGCGCTGCACCTGGGACGGCCAGCCGACGGTGAGGCCGGCGGCGGAGGCCTCGGCCTCCTTGTTGCGGCCACTGTCTCGGCTCTGCTCGGCGGAGATCAGCAGATAGCCGGCCGGTACGCCGATCAGCAGGACGATGACGACCAGGGTGAGGGTGCGACGGACGATCATGTGCCGGCGGGTCTCCGGCGGCCGGTTCCGGCGGCTTCCGTGCGGGGGGCTCTGGCGTGGGATCGCGGAGGTCATTCGGTGGTTCCCTGTGCGCCGTCGGCGCGGGTCGTGCGGTCCTCGGGGCGGCGGGTTTCGGCGTGGGGGGGTTCGGAGCGGGGGGTTTCGGGGGTGTTCGTCGGCTCCGGGGTGTTGCCGCTGGTGCTGGAGGTACTGGAGGTGGCGCCGGCCGGGGGGTCGGGGAGTACAGCGCCGGGGATGCCGGCGGTGCGCAGGGCCTGGGCGTAGCGCTCGTAGCGTTCGTGCCGCTCGACACGGCGGCGATTGGTGCGGCGGAAGCGGCGGGCGACCAGCCGGGCCAGGTCGGCGGCGCCGACCATACCGGCCTCGGGGCCGAGCTGGGCCTTGGCGATACGGGCCTCGGGGCGGTAGCCGCGTCCGGTGAGCTGACGGCGGAAGGCGTCGCGGGCGGGGCCGATCAGCAGGTCGTCGGCGGCGCTGACGCCGCCACCGATGACGAAGCAGGAGGGGTCGAGCGCGGCGGCCAGATTGGCGATGCCGACGCCGAGCCACTGGCCGATGTCCTGGAGGAGTTCGACGCACATGGCGTCGCCCTCACGGGCCAGCTCGGTGATGAGCGGTCCGGTGATCTCGTGGATGTTGCCGCCGACCCGCTCGATCAGGTGGTAGGCGACAGGGGAGTCGGCGGCGGCCAGCTCCCGGGCCTCGCGGACCAGGGCGTTGCCGGAGCTGTACTGCTCCCAGCAGCCCCGGTTGCCGCACGGGCAGCGGTGTCCGCCGGGGACGACCTGCATATGGCCGAACTCGCCGGCGACGCCGTACTTGCCGCGCTTGACCTGCCCGTCCTCCAGGATCGCCCCGCCGATCCCGGTGCCGAGAGTGATCATGACGAGGTGGTCCTCGCCGCGTCCGGCACCGAAGCGCCACTCGGCCCAGGCGGCGGTGTTGGCGTCGTTGTCGACGAGGACCGGGACCGCCAGACGGGCGGTGATCGCGTCGCGCAGCGGCTCGTTGCGCCAGGCCAGGTGGGGGGCGAAGAGGACCTTGCTGCGGTCCGCGTCGACCCAGCCGGCCGCACCGATGCCCACCGCGTGGACGTCGTGCCGGTCGGAGAGGTCCAGGACCAGCTCGACGATGGTGTCCTCGACGACCTTGGGGCTCTTGGACTTGTCCGGGGTCTCGGTACGGAGGGTCTCCAGGATGGTGCCGTCGGCGTCGACGACGCCCGCCATCACCTTCGTACCGCCGATGTCGATGCCGACGGTGGGCACCCGCGGGGCGGTGAGGTGGGAGCGGCGTTCGCGGGGGCCGACGGTACGCAGCACGGTGGCCCGGGCGGTGCCTCGGGTGGCGAAGTCGCGGTAGGTGCTGCTCATCGGCCAAGGCCTTCCGCGGTGGGCGCTGTCCCGGGGAACCGGGCGGGGCGGCGGGGGAAACGCACGACTGGAATCGTCCCTGCGGGGTCTCGGGGAGCCGGCCGGAACGGGCCGACGGCGGACGGCGCCCGCTCGGGGCCGATTCTGCCACCCCGGCGGGTGCCGGACTTGTCCGGAGGGGCGGCCGGACGCGGCCGCCGTTACCTTCGGTTCACATACGGGTGCGCAGAGTGCCGAGCGGGAGAGTGGAGCGGCCGTGGTCGACGTGACGATGCGGGTCAACGGTGTGGACACCGTACTGGCCCTGGAACCCCGGGTCAGTCTGCTGGACGCGCTGCGCGACCGACTGGGCATGACGGGCACCAAGAAGGGCTGCGACCAGGGGGCGTGCGGGGCGTGCACGGTGCTGGTGGACGGGACGCGGATCGTGGCGTGTCTCACCCTTGCGGTCCAGTGCGAAGGGCGCGAGATCACCACGGTCGAGGGCATCGACCACCCGTTGCAGCGGGCCTTCGTCGCCCATGACGGCTTCCAGTGCGGTTACTGCACGCCCGGCCAGCTCTGCTCGGCGCTCGGCATGCTCCAGGAGTACGGGGCCGGGGCGCCCAGTGTGGTCACCGAGGACCTGGCGCACGGGCCCGCGGCGCTGAGTGACGAGGAGATCCGGGAGCGGATGAGCGGCAACCTGTGCCGGTGCGGTGCGTACAACGGGATCGTGGCGGCGATCCGGGACGTGGCGGAGCAGTCCGGCGCCGAGGGCGTGCGGGGGCGGTCCGCGTGAAGGACTTCGGGTACCAGCGGGCCGCGGACGTGGCGGCGGCGGTGGCCGCCGTCGGGCCGGGCACCAAGTTCCTCGCGGGCGGCACCAATCTGGTCGACCTGATGCGCGAGGGCGTCGAGACCCCGGACGCACTGATCGACGTATCGCGCCTGCCGCTCACCGGCATCGACGCACTGCCCGGCGGCGGTCTGCGGATCGGCGCGCTCACCAGTAACAGCCAGCTCGCCGCGCACCCCCTGGTCCGCACGCGCTACCCGGTGCTCGCGCAGGCAGTGCTGAGCGGCGCCTCCGGCCAGCTGCGCAACATGGCGACGGTCGGGGGCAATCTCCTCCAGCGCACCCGCTGCAGCTACTTCACCGATCACGCCACCCGGTGCAACAAGCGCTCCCCCGGCTCCGGCTGCGACGCCATCGACGGCTTCCACCGGACGCACGCGGTACTCGGCACCAGCGCACACTGCATCGCCGCGCACCCTTCCGACATGGCGGTGGCGCTGGTGGCGCTGGACGCCGTGGTCGAGGCGGTGAGTGTGCGCGGCACCCGGTACCTGCCGCTGGCAGGCTTCCACCGGCTGCCGGGCCGCACCCCGCACGAGGAGACCGAACTGGCCCCCGACGAGCTGATCACCGCCGTCGAGCTGCCCGCGCTGTCCGCCGCCGCGAACTCGCGCTACCGCAAGGTGCGCGACCGGGCGTCGTACGCCTTCGCGCTGGTGTCCGTCGCGGTGGCGCTGGAGGTGGACCGGGGAATGGTCTCGGAGGTACGGATCGGGCTCGGCGGGATCGGCACGGTGCCGTGGCGGGCGCGCGGCGCGGAACGGGTGCTGTTGGGGGCGACGGCGGGCGAGGAGTCGTACCGGCGGGCGGCGCACACGGAGCTGGCCCCGGCCGGCGGGCGTCCGCAGAACGCGTTCAAGGTCGAGCTGGTGCGGCGGGTGCTGGTGTCCACGCTGTGCGGGCTTACGGAAGGTGGTGCCGGATGAAGGGATTCCGCAGGCAGACGCGGGAGGCTGCTCAGGAGGTACGGGAGCGGGGGCGGGAGCAGGTGCCGCCGCGTCCCGGACCCCGGTATGTCGGGCTGCCGGTGGACCGCTTCGACGGTCCGGCGAAGGTGATGGGCAGCGCCCGGTATCCGGCCGAGCAGCCGTATCCGGGGCTGCTGCACGCGGCCCTGGTGCACGCGACGGTGACCCGTGGACGTATCTCCCGCATCGACACGGCGAAGGCGGTGGCCGAGCCCGGCGTGGTCACCGTCCTCACCCACCACAACGCGCCCGCCCTCAAGCCGACCAAACCGGCGGGCGTGCTCAGTCCGGCCGGCGAGGCAGCCGGCTCCTCGGTGAACTACCTGGGCACCGACGAGGTGCACTGGAACGGGCAGCCGGTCGCGGTCGTCGTCGCGTCGAGCGTCGAGGCCGCCCGGCACGCGGCGTCACTCGTCGAGGTCGTGTACGACACCCGGCCGGCCGTCGTCGACTTCGCGGCCGCGCGCCACGACGCCGTACCGCAGAAGAGCGGCCTGCTGCAGGAGGCGGAGGGCGACAAGGGGGATACCGAACTCGCCCTGGCGGAGGCCGAGTTCACCGTGGACCTGCACTACGAGACGCCGGTGCACCACCACAGCGCGATCGAGCCGCACGGCACCACGGCGGTCTGGGACGGCGACCGTCTCACCGTGCACGACACGACGCAGAACCTGGACCAGCTGCGGCAGCACCTGGCGTACAAGTTCGATGTGCCGGTGAAGCAGGTGCGGGCGCGGGCCGAGTTCGTGGGCGGGGCGTTCGGCGGCAAGGCGATGGTCTGGCCGGGGACGGTCCTGGCGGTGCTGGCCGCGCGTGTCACTTGTCGTCCGGTCCGGTTGCAGCTGACCCGCGAGGGCGTCTACCGCACGGTCGGCGGACGCACCCCGTCCACCCAGCGGGTCGCCCTCGGCGCCCGCGCGGACGGCACCCTCACCGCACTGCTGCACACCAGCGTCGCCCACCTGGGCAACGCGGGCGGATACGCCGAGCAGATCACCTCGCTCTCGCACCACGCCTACGCCGCCGAGAACATCCATCTGCGGCAGCACGTCGTCCGGATGGATGTCGTCCCCAACACCTGGATGCGGGCGCCCGGCGAGTCGATCGGCTCGTTCGCCCTGGAGTCCGCGATGGACGAGCTCGCCGAACGGCTCTCCATGGACCCGGTCGCCCTGCGCGTCCGCAACGAGCCCGCCCTCAACCCCCTCGACGAGCGCCGGAAGTTCTCCCACCGCGCGATGCGCGAGGTGTACGAGGAGGGCGCCCGCCGCTTCGGCTGGCAGCCGGGGCCGGTCGCGCCCGGCTCGGTGCGCGACGGCCGGTGGCTGATCGGCCGGGGTGTGGCGGCGGCACTGCATCCGGCGCTGATGCAGCCGGCCCACGTGTCGGTGCGGGTGGCGGCGGGCGAGGGGGCGCTGGTGCGGTGCGCGTTCCACGAGATCGGGGTGGGTGCGGCGACCGCGCAGGCCCAGATCGCGGCCGATGCGCTGGGGATCGCGGTCGGGGACGTTCGGGTCGAGTACGGCGACACGGATCTGCCGTGGGGGCCGGGTGCGGGCGGTTCGACCCAGACCGCGAGTGTGGCGGCGGCGCTGCTCACCGCGTGCGAGAAGGCCCGGGCGAAGGCGGGGGCGCGTCCCGGGGAGCCGGTGCTGGACGCGTTGCGCCGGAGACGGCGGCGCGGGCCGGTGGAGGTGTCGGTGGGCTCGGACTCGCGGCTGGGGCGCGGAATGACACAGGCGCGCTTCGCGGCCGAGTTCCTCCGGGACCGGCGGACCTGGGTGAGGGCGGCCACCGGTGCGCACTTCTGCGAGGTGCGGGTGGATCCGGAGACGGGAGAGGTACGGGTCTCCCGGTGGGTCGGCGTCTTCGACATCGGCACGGTGGTCAACGCGAAGCTGGCGGCGAGTCAGCTGCGCGGCGGGATCGTGATGGGGCTGGGGATGGCGCTGGGCGAGGAGACGCTGGTCGATCCTCGTACCGGGCGGATCACGAACGCGACCCTCTCGGAGTACCACGTGCCGGTCCACGCGGACGTGCCGTCCCTGGACGTGCACTTTCTGAACGACGCGGATCCGACCATGCCGGGCGGCGTGGTGGGAGCCGGCGAGGTCGGGATCACGGGGGTGGCGGCGGCGGTCGCCAACGCGGTCTACGGGGCGGTGGGCAGGAGGGCACGGAGGCTGCCGGTGCGGCTGGAGATGCTGATGTAGGGGCGGGCCCGTGCCCCTGGCAGGGGCACGGGCCCGCCTCTCCCCGCTAGTCCGTCACCCCGTGCAGGTTCGGTGCCGGTGCCCGCTCCAGCTCATGACGCAGATCATCCAGCTCCGAGCCCCCGGCCATCTGACGGGTCAGTTCGTCGAGGGTGATCTCCGCCTTGAGGTGGCTCCCCGACATGGCACCGCGCTTGAGCAGGACGAAGCGGTCGCCGACCAGGTAGGCGTGGTGCGGGTTGTGGGTGATCAGGACGACGCCCAGGCCCGCGTCGCGCGCGGCCGCGACGTACTTCAGGACGACGCCGGACTGCTTGACGCCCAGCGCGGCCGTCGGCTCGTCCAGGACGAGGACCTTGGCGCCGAAGTAGACGGCGCGGGCGATGGCCACGCACTGCCGCTCACCACCGGAGAGGGTGCCGATCGGCTGGTCGACGTCGCGCAGGTCGATGCCCATACGGAGCAGTTCCGAGCGGGTCGTCCGGCGCATCAGGTCGACATCGAGGCGACGGAACGGGCCGCGGCCCTTCGTCGGCTCGGAGCCGAGGAAGAAGTTCCGCCAGACCGGCATCAGGGGGACGACCGCCAGGTCCTGGAAGACCGTCGCGATGCCCCGGTCCAGGGCGTCGCGCGGATTGACCAGGGTGGTGTCCGCGCCCTCGATGCGGAAGGTGCCCGCGTTGTGCTGGTGCAGCCCGGCGATGATCTTGATCAGGGTGGACTTGCCGGCGCCGTTGTCGCCGAGCACACAGGTGATCTCGCCCGCGTGGACCTCCAGCGAGACGTCTTCGAGGGCCTTGATGTTCCCGTAGTACTTGCTGACGTGATCGAGTTCGACCAGCGGAACCCGGGGTCCGGCATCGACCGGTGCGCTCATGACCTTGCCTCCGCACGCTTGCGTACCCATGCGTTCAGCAGGGTGGCCAGAAGGAGCATCGCTCCGAGGAAGAACTTGAACCAGTCCGGATTCCACTCGGCGTAGACGATGCCCTTGCTCGTCATGCCGAAGATGAACGCCCCGACCGCCGAGCCGATCGCGGAACCGTACCCGCCGGTGATCAGACAGCCGCCGATGACCGCCGCGATGATGTACGTCAGCTCGTTGCCGACGCCCTCGCCGGACTGCACGACGTCGTAGGAGAAGAGCAGGTGCTGGCCGGAGATCCAGGCGGCGAAGGCGACCCCCATGTAGAGGCCGATGCGGGTCTTGTTGACCGGGACGCCGGTCGCGCGCGCCGCGTCCTTCTCGCCGCCCACCGCGAAGATCCAGTTTCCGGCGCGGGTGCGCAGCAGGATCCAGGTGGCCAGGGCGATCAGCACGAACCACCAGAGGATGGTGATTTTGAGGTTCACCGAGCCGATGGTGATCTGGGAGGCGAAGACGGCCTTGGCGGACTCGAAGCCCTCCATGTCGCCGATGCTCTTGGTGGACACGGTGCCGCTGATGAGCTTGGTGAAGCCGAGGTTCAGACCGGTCAGCATCAGGAAGGTGCCCAGCGTGATGATGAAGCTGGGCAGTTGGGTGCGGGTCAGCATGAAGCCGTTGAACACGCCGATGAGGAGCGTGACCAGCAGCGAGACGAAGACGCCGACCCAGACGTTGGCGGTCATCTGGTAGCTGAACATGGAGGAGATCAGCGCCGAGCTGGTCACCATCACACCGGCCGACAGGTCGAACTCGCCGCCGATCATCAGGAGCGCGACGGGCACCGCCATGATGCCGATGGTGGAGGCCGCGTACAGCACGGTCCCGAAGCTCGACGCGCGCAGGAAGCTGTCCGCCGCGATCGAGAAGAAGAGGAAGACGGCGATCGCGCCGACGACCGAGCCCAGTTCGGGGCGGCCCATCAGTTTGCGCAGCGGCGAGGTGTGGATCAGCCGTTCGTCGTGGCCCGCCCCTGGTGCGGGCGCTGGTGCTGTCGCTGTCATCGGGTCCCCCGCTTCGTGTACGCCTGCAGCTCCGCCGCACTGTCCTTGGAGATGATCTGCGGGCCGGTCAGTACCGGCCTGCCGCCGCCGAGCACGTTCGCGTTGTAGCGGTAGAGCCAGAGCAGGTCCACGGCCTCGTAGCCCTGGAGGTACGGCTGCTGGTCCACGGCGAAGCCGAGGGTGCCGTCGGCCAGCAGTCCCGCGACCTTGGCGTTGAGGTCGAAGGTGTCGATCTCGGCCTTGCTCCCGGACTGCTGCTTGGCCTGTACGGCGGCGTCCGCGAAGGGCGCGCCGAGGGTGACGACGGAGTCGATGTCCTTGGAGGTCTGCAGCTTGGCCTCGATGGACGCCTGTACGTCGGGCATGTTGGTGCCGTCGACATAGAGGTTCTCGACGCTGCCCCCGAAGGCCTTCTTCACGCCTTCGCAGCGCTGCTCGTGGCCGACGTTGCCCCGCTCGTGCAGGACGCAGAGGGCCTTCTTCCGGTCGCGCTTGTCCAGCTCCTCGCCGACCGCCTCGCCCGCGATGGCCTCGTCCTGGCCGATGTGGGTGAGCGCGCCGAAGGCCTTGGACTCGGCGGTGCCGGAGTTGATGGTGATCACCGGGATGCCGGCCCTGGTGGCCTTCGCGACGACGTCCTTCATGGCGTCCGGCTTGGCGAGCGAGACGATCAGCCCGTCGACCTTCTTGTCGATGTAGGTGTCGACCAGCTGGGCCTGCTGCTGGGCCTCCGCGTTGTTTGCGTAAAGGAATTCGATGTTGTCCTTGTCGGCCGCCTGCTTGGCGCCCTTCTGGACGATGTCCCAGAACGTGTCCCCTGCACCCGAGTGGGTGACCATGGCGAAGGTCCACCTGGGGGTGCTCACCGCGGCCTTGCCCCGGGCGGCGGACTCGGCCGCGCGCTCCTCGGCCCGCTTGCCGCCCGTGCTGCTGCAACCGGCGAGGGAAGCCCCGAGTACCGCCGCCAGCACGGCGCCCAGCACACGTACCTCTGTCCGAACCCTTGCCACGACGTGGTGCCCTTCTCGCTGTACTCCTCGGTGCGTCGGGGCGGTATTGAGCCAGACCCCGGCTGGCCAAGTATCCCTGAAGCCCAGGTGCGGGCACTCATCAGGGGCCGGGCGAGCCGGGAGCCTTCCCGCCGGGCGGCCGGGGGTCCTCCCCCGGGGCGGCGCAGCGGGTCCGGGGGCCGGGCGTGCGGTGGTGGGGCGGGCCGTCGGGCAGGTCATGGGGCAGGTCACCGGGTGCCGCGGGCGGTGTACTTCTCCAGGGCCTGGACGTCCTTCACGGTCACGATCGCGGGTCCGGTGAGGACCGGCTTGCCGCCGCCCAGGACGTTTCCGTTGGTGCGATTCAGCCAGATCTCGTCGATGGCGAGGTAGCCCTGGAGGTACGGCTGCTGGTCGACGGCGAAGCCGACCTGCCGGTCCTTGAGGCTCTTCACGACGGCCGCGTTGAGGTCGAAGGTGTCCACCTCGGCCTTGCTGCCGGAGCCCTCCTTCGCCTTCACCGTCGCGTCCGCGAACGGTGCGCCCAGGGTGACGACGGCGTCGATGTCCTTGGCGGTCTGGAGCTTCGCCTCGATGGAGGAGGTGGAGGCGGGCATGTTGGTGCCCTCCACATTGAGGTTCTCGACACTGCCCCTGAAGGTCTTCTTCACGCCCGCGCAGCGCTCCTCCAGGGAGACGTTGCCCTGTTCGTGGATCACGCAGAGTGCCTTCTTCCTGCCCCGCTTGTTGAGCTCCTCGCCGACGCCCTCGCCCGCGACGGCCTCGTCCTGGCCGATGTGGCTGAGTGCGCCGAGGGCGGCGGAGTGCTGGCCTCCGGAGTTGATGGTGACCACGGGTATGCCCGCCGCGACGGCCTTCTTCACGGCGGCGCCCACCGCTTCGGGCTTGGCGAGGGTGACGACGATGCCCTGGACCTTCTTGTCGATGGCCGCCTCGATGAGCTGGGCCTGCTCCTTGCCCTCCTTGTTGGCTGAGTAGAGGAACTCGACGTTGTCCTTCTCGGCCGCCGCCTTGGCGCCGTTCTGGACGATGTCCCAGAAGGTGTCGCCCTCGCCGGAGTGCGTGATCATCGCGATCTTGATGCGGGGCGTGTCGGCGGCCTTGCCGCCCGCGCCCTCGCTCTGCGCCGGTTTCTCCACGGATTCCTTGCCTCCGGAGCTGCTGCACCCGGTGACGGTGAGCGCGGCGACTGCGCAGGTGGTGGCCAGCAGGGTTGCCGTACGGGCCTTGCGAGTGGTGGGCATGGTGTGTGAGTCCGCCTCGTGTCCCCCGCCGCCCGGTTGACGGCTGGGGGTGTTTTAACCGGGCGGGTACGACGCCGTCAATGGTTTGTCCGGACATTCTCCAGTAGCGTAACGGGCTTTACGAGCAAGGGAGTTCACCCGGTCCGGGCCTTCACAGCGGCAGCGGACGCGGGTCCGGGGCGGATTCACGCCCGTACGAGCAGCTGGAAGTCGAAGGCGTACCGCGACGCCCGGTAGAGGTGCGAGCCGAACTCGACCGCGCGCCCGGTGCCGTCGTACGTCCGCCGCTCCATGGTGAGCAGCGGCGCCCCGGCCGCCTCGCCCAGCAGGGCGCCCTCCTGGGTGTCCGCCGCCCGCGCCCCCACGGTCTGGCGGGCGCTGTGCAGGGTGATTCCGGCGGTGCGCATCATCCGGTAGAGGCCGGTGGTCTCCAGTTCGGCGCTGTCGAGGGGGAGCAGTCCGGCGGGGAGGTGGTTGCGGAGGAAGGCCATGGGTTCGTCGTGGGCGGAGCGGAGCCGGTCGATGCGGTGCACCTCGGCGCCCTCCGCGAGGCCGAGGGCGGCGGCGACCTCGGGTCCGGCCTGCTCGACGGCGTTGTGCAGGACGCGGGTGGCCGGGTGCTGTCCGGCCGCCGCCAGGTCGTCGTACAAGCTGCTCAGTTCGAGCGGGCGGCGGACCTGGCTGTGCATTACCTGGGTTCCGATGCCCCGGCGGCGCACCAGCAGCCCCTTTTCCACCAGGGACTGGATGGCCTGACGGACGGTGGGCCGGGAAAGCCCGAGGCGGGCGGCCAGCTCGACCTCGTTGCCCAGCAGACTCCCCGGCGTGAGCCTGCCCTTCTCTATGGCGGCTTCGAGCTGCTGGGAGAGCTGGAAGTAGAGGGGTACGGGGCTGGCGCGGTCCACGCCGAGCTGCAGGGCGACGGTGGGGTCGGTCGCTTGTTTTGGCACGGTGGCGAGCGTAGCCGCGCGACGGCAGCGCGTCATCAACTCAGGTGCTGACGTGGCCCGTTGCCCTCGCGTCGGATTGTCCTGATGTCCTGACAAGCTTCTTGACAGGGTGTCAGCGCTGTTGTCGAGTGGGGGCATGCGTATCGGACTCATGGGCACGGGCCGGATCGGATCCTTCCATGCGGAGGTGCTCGCTCGTCATCCGGCGGTGGACTCGCTGGTACTGGCGGATGCGGATGCGGTACGGGCCGCCGAGCTCGCGGAGCGCGTGGGCGCCGAATTCGCCCCGGCCGAGGACCTGTTGGGGGCCGGACTGGACGCGGTGGTGATCGCGTCGGCGACCGCGGCGCACGCCGGGCAGATCGCTCTCGCTGCCCACGCCGGGCTCCCGGTGTTCTGCGAGAAGCCCATCGCCGTCGACCTGCCCGGCACGCTGGCCGCCCTGCGCGCGGTGGAGGCGGCGGGCACGGTGCTCCAGCTCGGCTTCATGCGCCGCTTCGACGCCGGGTACGCGGCGGCCCGCGACCGGGTCCGGGCGGGCGAGCTGGGCCGGCTGCACACCGTGCGGACCGTCTCCTCCGACGCGACCCCGCCCCCGGCCGCCTACCTCCCGCTCTCCGGCGGTCTCTACCGGGACTGCCTGGTGCACGACTTCGACATCCTGCGCTGGGTCACCGGGCGGGAGGTGGTGGAGGTGTACGCCGTCGGGTCGGCGGCCGGGCCCGCGATGTTCGCGGCGGCGGGCGATGTGGCGACGGCCGCGGTGGTGCTGACCCTGGACGACGGGGCGCTGGCCACGGCGACCGCGACCCGCTGCAACGGTGCCGGGTACGACGTACGGATGGAGCTGGCCGGGGAGCTGGACCAGCTCGCGGTTGGCCTCGACGACCGCACCCCGATCACCTCCACGCAGCCGCTGGGCCCGCCCGCTCCGGCGAAGCCTTGGGCCGGGTTCCTGGAGCGGTTCGCGCCCGCGTACGAAGCGGAACTGGACGCGTTCCTGCACGTCGTCCGAGGTGAACGCGCGAACCCCTGCGACGGGCGCGAGGCACTTCAGGCGCTGCGGGTGGCCGAGGCGTGCGAGGTGTCACGGCGGGAGCGGCGGGCGGTTCGGGTGGCGGAGATACCCGGGGGCGAGCCGGCCTGACGCCACCGCCCCACCGCCCCGCCGCCCGGGGCCCCTCGGACGCGGGCGTTCAGTACCCGACGGTGAACCGCTCCCCCACGTGCTGCGGACGCTCGATCTCGTCCACCAGCGCCACCGCGTAGTCCTCCGCGCTGATCCGGCTGTTGCCCTCCGCGTCCAGCACCAGGTTCTCGGTGTCCTGGCGGTACGAGCCGGTGCGCTCGCCGGGTTCGATGGTCCCGGCGGGGCTGACGTTGGTCCAGTCGATGTCGTCCACCGTGCGGTAGAAGTCGAGCGCGTCGCCGTGCGCGTGCATGATCTGGAGCAGGAACTCGGGCAGCCCCTCGGCGTCCCACACCAGCTTGCCGTCCGGGGTGCGCAGCGAGCCCGCGCCGCCCACCGCGATCAGCCGGGGCGCTTCGTCACCCAGCGCACGTACCCCTGCGACCAGGGACTTCGCCGCGGGCTCGATGGTCGCGAGGTGGCCGGGGCCGTCGCCACCGCCGACCGCGCTGAGCAGCACGTCCTGGCCCTTGGCGGCCGCGCTCACCGAGGCCGGGTCGAGGACGTCGCCGGTGGTGACGGTGAGGTTCTGGTGGCCGGCGGCGTCGAGCTTGGACGGGTCACGGACGACGGCGGTGACCTGGTGGCCACGGGACAGGGCCTCACGCAGGACGCGGCTGCCGAGGGTACCGGTGGCGCCGAACAGAGTGATCTTGGCCATGGGAAGTCCTTCCAAGGTGGTGATTTTAGGGATCCGGGCTGCGGTCTCATCCCGCCCTTCCACCAACATATGAGGTGAAAGCCCTGATTGCCGGGTACGCTCCGGACACATGGTGGTGAAAAACCGACAGCCGAACGGGTCAGGATCACGGGCGGGGTCCGCGCCCATCCCCGAGGTCCGCTTCCACGCGCCCAGCTCGGCGCCCGCCGGCGTGGAGGTGCTGACCCTGGCCACGCTGCGTGCAGGCGCCTGCGCGGGTTCGCTCGCGGTGTCGCACCGCCCCGACTTCCATCATCTCCTCGTCCTCGACAGCGGCGTCCTCCCGCTGATGGTCGACTTCGCGTCGTACCGGCTGCTGCCGGGCGAGTGGCTGTGGGTACGGCCGGGGCAGGTGCACCGCTGGGACGAGCTGTACGGGGCGGAGGGCGTCCTCGTACTCTTCGAGGCGGGCTTTCCGGATCCGGCGACCAGTGCGGCGGCCCGGCTGGACGATCCCTTCGGGCCGACGGTACGCCGCCCGGCCGAGGCGGACGGGGTGGCGGCGCGGCGTGCGCTCGACCACCTGGACCATGAGTTCCGGTCGCTGCGGGACGGCGGCCCACTCCCTCCGGAGACCCACCTCGCCGTACTCCGCCACCTCCTTGCCGCCCTGCTGCTGCGGTTCACCCCGCTGGACGAGCCGCAGGGGGGCTGCGACAGCCCCGACACCTATCTGCGTTTCCGGGCGGCGGTGGAGCGGGACTTCGCCCGCACCCGTCGTGTCGAGGACTACGCCCGCGAGCTCGGGTACGCCCCCCGCACCCTGTCGCGGGCGACGCTCGCCGCGTCGGGGGTCGGTGCGAAGGAGTTCATCGACCGCCGGGTCGTACTGGAGGCGCAGCGGCTGCTGGCCCACAGCGACCACAGCGCGTCGAGGATCGCGGGACTGCTCGGGTTCCGGGACGCGGCGAACTTCGGAAAGTTCTTCCAGCAGCGCACCGGGACCAGCCCGTTGGCCTTTCGTGGGGCAGCGCGAGGCGGGGCGGCGGGGTAGCGCGGCCGAGGCGCTCCGGGGGGCGGCGGGGTAGCGCCGTCGCGCCCTGACCGGACCCGACGGCGCCCCCGCACCGGAGCTGCCTCACCACCGCACCGGCAGCTCCCGCACTCCCCTGATCAGCAGCCCCGGCAGCCACTCCAGCGGCCCGCCCTCCGGGTCCGGCGCCAGGTCGGGGCAGCGCTCCAGCAGGCTGCGGATCGCGATCCGCCCCTCCATCCGGGCCAGCGGAGCGCCCAGGCAGAAGTGGATGCCATGGCCGAAGGCGAGGTGCCCCTGGGTCGGTCGACGGATGTCGAAGCGGTCGGGGTCCGGGTAGCGGGCGGGGTCGCGGTCACCGGCACCCACCGCCACCAGCACCGCCTTGCCGGCCGGTACGGAGACACCACCGATCTCGACCGGTTCGCCGGTGAAACGGAAGGTGGAGGTCTCCACCGGTCCGTCGTAGCGGAGCATCTCCTCCACCGCGCCGTCGATGAGGCCGTCGAAGTCGGCGCGCAGGGCGGCGAGTTGGTCGGGGTGGGCGAGCAGCGCGCGTACCCCGTTGGAGATCAGGTTGACGGTGGTCTCGTGGCCCGCCACGAGCAGCAGGAAGGCCATCCCGACGAGTTCGTCGGAGGTGAGCCGGTCGCCGTCCTCCTCCCTCGCTTTGACCAGACCGCTCAGCAGGTCCTCGCCGGGCGAGCTCCGCTTGTCCTCGATCAACTCGGCGAGGAAGACGCTCATCTCGGAGGCGGCGGTGGCCGTCGCCTCGGGACTGGTGGGTGCGACGACCTCGTTGGACCAGGCGCGGAAGCGGTCCCGGTCGAGGTCGGGCACGCCGAGGAGTTCGCAGATGACCGTCATCGGCAGCGGAAAGGCGAGTGCGTCGATCAGGTCGGCGGAGGAACGTCCCTTCGCCGTCATGGAGTCGAGGAGTTCGTCGGCGACCTGCTGGACGCGCGGACGCATCGCCTCCACCCGCCGCGCGGTGAACTCCCGGGTGACCAGCTTGCGCAGCCGGGTGTGGTGCGGCGGGTCGGCTTCCAGCATGTTGGCGTTCAGGGCGTTGCCGTCCTCGCCCGACCACAGGTCGAAGTTGCGCCAGTTCTTACTGAGCCGGGGGTCCGCGAGGGCCGCCCTGGCCTCCTCGTACCCGACGATCAGCAGCATTTCCTCGACGTCGGCGGTGCGGACGAGGTGGGCGGGTCCGCTCTCGCGCAGCTTGGCGTAGAACGGATATGGATCCGCCGTGAATTCCTCGGTGTGTTCCCGCAGATCGACGACCGCCATGATGTGTCCCTCCCGTTGGCTCGGCGTCCCCCGCCGTCAGCCTACGTCGTCGGCCCCGTCGAGCAGTCCGGCGTCATGGGCCAACAGGGCGATCTGGACCCGGTTGTTGAGGTCCAGCTTGGCGAGGATGCGGGAGACGTGGGTCTTCACGGTGGGCACGCTCATGTACAGCTCGGCGGCGATCTCCGCGTTGGAGCAGCCCCGGCCGACCGCCAGGGCCACTTCCCTTTCGCGTTCGGCGAGTTGGCCCAGCCGCTGCTGGGCGCGGCCCTTGCGGTCCTCGGTGCCGCCGGGGGCGGCGACATGGGTGATGAGCTGCTGGGTGACGGCGGGCGAGAGTACGGGGTCACCGGCGGCCACCCGCCGTACCGCGGCGACGATTTCGGCGGGCGGGGTGTCCTTGAGCACGAATCCGGCTGCCCCGGCGCGCAGCGCCCGCAGAACCTGCTCGTCGGCATGGAAGGTGGTGAGGACGACGACCTCGGGGGCGTCGGGCGCCGCGCGCAGGCGTTCGGTGGCGCTGAGTCCGTCCAGTACCGGCATCCGGATGTCCATCAGGACGACGTCGGGCCGCAACTCCCTCACGGCGTCGAGCGCTTGGGCGCCGTCGGCGGCCTCGCCGATGATCTCGATGTCCTCGGCGCCGCCGAGCATGAAGGTGAGCCCGGCCCGCACGAGGGGGTCGTCGTCCACGAGAAGGAGGGTGATCCTGGTCGTCGTCATGGGGCCCACGGTAGCCAAGCGGTGATCACGAAGCCGCCGTCGGGCCGGGGGCCGTGGGTGAGTCGGCCGCCGGCGAGGGTCGCGCGTTCGGTGAGGCCGATGAGGCCCTGTCCGGACCCGGGGACCTCCGGTACGTCGCCGACGGGGGCCGGGTTGCGGATCTCGACCTGGATCCCGTCGCCCGCGCGGCCCGAGACGGTGACGGAGACCTCGGCGCCGGGGGCGTGCTTGCGGGCGTTGGTCAGGCCTTCCTGGGCGATGCGGTAGACGGTGCGGCCGACCGCGCCGGGGACCGCCGCCGGGTCTTCGATGCGGTTGTCGAAGGTGGCCTTGGCGCCTGCCTGGCGGGACTCGGCGACCAGTGCGTCGAGGGTGTCGAGGGTGGGCTGCGGCCGGTCCTCGTCGCCGGGGCCGGACCCCGGGCTGCGGAGCACGCCGATGATCTCGCGGAGGTCCTGGAGTGCTTCATGGGCGCTGTCGCGGATCACCCCTGCCGCGCGGGCGACCTCGGCGGGCGGTGCGTCGGGCCGGAACTCCAGTGCTCCGGCGTGCACGCTCAACAGGCTGAGCCGGTGGGCGAGTACGTCGTGCATCTCGCGGGCCATGTCCTCGCGGGCCAGCCGCTGGGCCTGCTCGGCGCGGAGCGCCGCCTCGGCCTCGGCACGTACCGCCCGGTCGCGCAGGGCCTCGACGAGCTGACGGCGGGAACGTACGAACATGCCCCAGCCGACGACGAACAGGGTGATGAACACGCTGGCGATCAGGGTCACCTGCCAGGACACCGACGGGTCGGGCCGCAGCACCATCTGGATCAGCCCGCTGACCAGCGCCGCCCCGGCCAGTGGGCCCACCACCCTGAAGGGCCGGTGGATGGTCACGCTGAACAGTGCGACGATCATGGCCCCGGAGGACGTCGGCGAGATGGTCCCGAGCGCGATGAGCGCCATCGCGAGTCCGGTCGGCCAGCGCCGCCGCAGCCACAGCGCGCAACAGGCGAGCGCCCCGGTGACCTGGTCGAACACCAGCACAAAGCCGGGGTTGCCGATCTCGTACGCGGTGGTGGCGGCGCCCCATCCGATGAGCGCGGCCAGCAGGAACATCGACAGGTCCACGAACCAGTCCCGCGGCGTCCTCGGCAGCCGCTTTCCCCTGCCGCCACCCTTCCCGCTCCCGTCCCCGGGCGCTTCGGGACGGCCCAACGCCGACGGCAGCAGCCACCGGTACTCCTGTTCGCTCATACCTCCCAAAGTACGCAGGTGAGAACGGTGCCGGGGCCCGCGCAGACGCCCCAGCGACCAAAGTCGCCCAGGACGCGACTTTCGGCGGGGGCACCGGCCACGCCCGGCAGCCCTACGGCCGATTCCGGCCCGCTCCCGGACGGTCCAGGCTGGGCCGCATGAAGCGAATCCTGGAAGTTGTCGGTTTCCTGCTGCTGCTGTGGGGCGTGGGCGGGCTGGTCCACGAGTGGTTCGACGGGTTCAGGATGTGGACCGTGGTGGACAAGCTCAGCTGGTTCGACGGTTACGAGATCTACGCCAATATCGTGCTGGCCGCGGCGGGCCTCGCCCTGGTCGTGGCGGCTGAACGCTCGGGCCGCACCGCCGCCCACGCCAGGGGCTCCGGCGACAGCTGACAGGGTGGGCAAGGGGAGCGGAGGGGCTCCCTCAGGCCACAGCGGTTCTCCGGTCGGCGGAGGCCCGTCGCCCCCATGCCGTTCCCGCCAGTACCAGTACGCCGCCCAGCAGGCCCGGCGCACCGAGCCGTTCGCCCCCGATGGCGATCCCCACCGCCGCCGCCCACAGCGGCTCCGTCCCCAGGAGCAGGCTGACGCGGGACGGCGAGGTGCGACGTACCGCCCACATCTGTACGGCAAACGCGATCAGCGTGCAGAACACGGACAGGAACAGCAGCCCCGCCCACTCCCCCGCCCCGAATCCGGCCGCCACGCTCCAGGGTGAGGGACCGGTCCCGGGAACCGTGGCCAGTACGGCGAACACGGCCACCGCCGCGCCGAGTTGGACCGTGGTCAGCGACAGCGCGTCCGCCTCCCCCGCCCCCTTCATCCGCGCCATGAACAGCACGTGGGCCGTACGGGCCAGCGCGGCGAGCAGCATCAGCAGGTCCCCGGCCGACGGCGCGGTGAAGCCGCCGCCCTGGGTCAGCAGGACCACCCCCAGTACCGAGAGCCCTGCGGCGGCCAGGAACGCACGCGGCGGCGTGGTCCTGGTGACGGCCGCCTCGGCGAGCGGGGTGAAGATCATCGTGAGGCTGATGATGAGCCCGGCGTTGGTGGCCGAGGTGTGCACGACGCCGTACGTCTCCAGCAGGAAGATCCCGCTGAGCACCAGCCCGAGGAGTCCGGCGCTCCGCCACTGCGCGGGGGTCAGCGCCCGCAGCTTCCGCCACCCGACGACCAGGAGCACCGGCAGCACGATCGCGAACCGCAGCACCAGCACCGCCACGACGGTCTGCGCGGTGGTGATCTCCTTCGCGGCGAGATAGCTGGCTCCCCACACCACCGCCACACCCAGCACGGGCAGATCGGCGAAGCGGGCCGCGCGGGCGGGCGCGGGGGTGTGCACGGCGGAAGAGGTGGCGGCCACGGCGCGGTCTCCAACTGAGGGTGTTGAGGTGGAGACTTCGGCGGCTCGCACGCGGAGCGCTCACCGTACCGGGAGGCCGATCTTCCGGGGAAGGGATTTCGGCGGTACGGACGGGCTCGGTGGGGTGCGGGGTCGGTGTCCGAATGGCGCCAGCACGGGATGCGCCCGGCGGGTTTCCTTGAAATCGCAACCACCACTCGGACCTGCGACAGCAGCCAACGAAGAGGACCTCCAGATGTCTACGACGACGAACACGGACGCGCACACGGGCACCACCCTCACGACCAGGGCGGCGCTGGTCACCGGCGGCAGCCGGGGCATGGGTGCGGCCATCGCGCTGCGGCTGGCGCAGGACGGCGCCGATGTCGCGGTCACCTACGTGGAGGGCGAGCAGGCGGCACGGGACGTGGTGCGCAAGATCGAGGCGCTGGGCCGGCGGGGGCTCGCGGTACGGATGGACTCGGCGGACGCGGAGTCGGTCACCGGCGCGGTCGCCACGGTGGCCGACCACTTCGGCCGGCTGGACATCCTGGTCAACAATGCGGGCATCGGCGTGCTGGGCCCCATCGAGGGACTGACGCTCGCGGATGTGGACCGGGTGCTCGCGGTGAATGTGCGGGCGGTGTTCCTGGCTTCGCAGGCGGCGGCCGGCGTCCTGGAGGACGGCGGCCGGATCGTCTCCACCGGATCGGCCCTCACCCGGTACGCGGGCGGCCCCGGCGGCTCCCTCTACGCGATGAGCAAGTCGGCCCTGACCGGGCTGACCAAGGCCCTCGCGCGGGAGGTCGGCGACCGGGGCATCACCGTCAATCTGATCCACCCGGGCGCGGTCGACACGGACATGAACCCGGCGGACGGTCCGTACGCGGAGCCGCAGCGGGCGAACACCGCACTGGGCCGGTTCGGGCGCCCGGAGGAGGCGGCGTCGCTGGTGGCGTATCTGGCGAGTGACGAGGGTGCCTTTGTGACGGGCGCGGAGCTGGTCATGGACGGCGGGCACGCAGCCTGACGGACCTCGCCCGACCGCCCTCTGCCCCCCACCTCCACAGCGAGGCGGGGGGCACAGAACCTTCACGGAAAAGGTGAACTATCCCACAAAACCGGTGCATTGCGCCTCCAGCTGGGCACAGGTCCCACACACCCGATACGATACGCGCGCGGAACGGCTGGCCGGGGTGTCACCCGGCAGCGGCCCGCACCGGTCGGGAAAGGCAGTGGCCGTGACAAGTGCGACGGGCCCCGGCCCGGCGGGTGGCGCAAGCCCTGGCCCAGCGAGTGGAGCGGACGGAGCAGTCGTGCACCGTCCACGACTACGCGGATCTGGCAGCTTCGTCCGCCGGATCCCGCTGCTGCCACTGACGCACCGGAAACCCCTGCTCCACGGCGGTACGGAACTCCCCGAGCCCGTGGATCAGCGCCTCGCGTGCCCCGGCCGGCATCACCGAGACCGCCGCCAGCAGCGCCTCCTCGCGGCGTGCCCGCAGCTCGCGCAGATAGGTGCGGCCCGGACCGGTCAGCCGCAGCTCGACCTCGCGCCGACTGACCGTGCTGGCCGACCTCTTGACATAACCCAGCGCCTCAAGACGGTCGCAGAGCCTGCTGACCGAGGGCGGCGCCGCCCCCAGCACCTCGCCGAGCGTGCGCAGATTGATGCCCTCGTCGCGCTCCAGAATGTGCATGACCCGCAGCTGCGAGGTGGAGACCGGTGCGGGGGACACGGCATCCCTGCCCCGCTCCCACAGCACTTCGAGAAGGGCGATGACCTCGCAGGCGATCCCTGCGGCGGACGCCGCCCCCGCGTGCGCCCCGACAGCCGTCACTCCGGGTGCCGTCACTCCTGGTGGCGTCCCTCCTGGTGGCGTCCCTCCGGCCGACCGCTCGCCCGGAACCCCTTCACCACCACGGCGTGAGTCCTGGAGGTTCACGCTTGCCCCTCCCGCTACATCCTTCGAGAAAGTGATTCTCCGACGTTGGACAGACTCGTGTCCGTGGAACGCGCCCTGCGGACCGCGGCCCCTCACGCACTGCTCGAAGCGGTGCGCACGGTCCTCGCGGACCACTACGGTTCCCTCGGGGCCGACCTGCTCATGGCCGACTACGCCACGACGATACTGCAACCGGTCGGGGCGCTCCCCCGTGCCTCCGAACCCGTATCGGCGTACACGAGTGCGCCGGGGCGGGCCTTCGGGGCGCAGCAGCCGTATCCCTGCCCCGGTTCCCTCCCGGATTCGGTGACGGCGCACCTGCCGGTCTCGGTGCGCGGCGACCGGCTCGGCGTGCTGTCCGTGACCCTGCCCGAGAAGCTGTACGACGCCGGGGTGCTGGCCGAACTGGCCGAGGTGGCAGAGGTGTTGGGGCATCAGATCGTGGTCGCCGAGCGCGACACCGATCTCTATCTCCAGGCCCGCAGGGCGGAGCGGCTGACGCTGGCCGCCGAGATCCAGTGGCAGTTGCTGCCGGGGCGATCCTGCGCACGCGCCGAGTACGAGCTGGGTGCGCAGCTGGAGCCCGCGTACGCGATCCACGGCGACAACTTCGACTGGTCCACCTCGCCCGACCACCTCATCCTGACGCTCACCAACGGCATGGGCGAGGGCATCGACGCGGCGCTGCTCACCAGCCTCGCCATCAACGCGCTGCGCAACGCGCGGCGGGCGGGCCTGGACCTCACGGACCAGGCGTGCCTGGCCGACCAGGCGGTCTACGGCCGCCATCAGGGGGTGCAGCACCTCTCGGTACTGCTGCTGCGCTTCCATCTGCCGACCGGCCAGGTGGAGATCGTCGACGCGGGTTCGCCGCAGGTGTGGCGGCTGCGCGACGGCGTCGTGGAGCGGATCGACCTGGACCACCAGCTGCCCCTGGGCATGTTCGAGGACACCGTCTACACGGCGCAGCCCTGGCAGGTGCTGCCCGGCGACCGGCTGCTGTTCATCAGCGACGGGGTGTACGACGCGCCCTCGCCCGCCGGTGAGCGCTACAGCGAGCGGGCCCTGGCCCGGGCGATCCAGTCGACCAGGCTGCTGCCGCCGTCACAGGTGCCGCGCGCGGTGCTGCTGGAACTGGCCGGGCACCGCGGGGAGGGCCTGGCGGAGGACGACGCGATGATCGTCTGCCTGGACTGGCACGGGCGGCCCGGCTCGCCGGCCGAAGAGCGGTAGGGGCGGGCGCAGGACAGTGGGGCCCACCGGTGTCGGCCGGTGGGCCCCACTGAAGTCTGCTCGCCAACTACCTTCGTCAGCCACCGAGTTCGTGGTGGCGGGCGGCCAGCGAGGCGGCGCCCTGCTCGGTCAGCGAGCCGAAGAGGCGCAGCCGGGAGATGCCGCCGTCGGGGTAGATGTCGACCCGGACCTCGGTGGCCGCCGGGGCGGAGGCCAGCACGAAGCGGTGGTTGGTGTCCGGCTGGAGGCGGGTGCGCGGCAGGATCTCGACCCACTCCCCCGCCTCGCCGTCGCGGACCGAAAGGGCCGCCCAGCCCGCCGAGTTGCCCTTGAGGTAGGCGGTGTCGATCTCGACGGCGCGGATCTCGGCCTGCTCGACAAGGTGGTAGCTGATCCAGTCGTTGCCCTTGTCGCGGCGGCGCCTGGTCTCCCAGCCGTCGTCCATCTTGCGGGAGCGGCCCGGCTGGATGGTGTTGGTGGCGGGCGAGTAGAAGCGGTCGGAGGCGTCCTCGACGCGTCCGCCGTTCTCCAGGGCGACCAGGTCGAAGGTGCCCAGCGTGGTCAGCCAGGCCGGGTCGGGGACGACTTCGCCGTACACCCGCAGGCGGGCGATGCCGCCGTCGGGGTGCTGATTGACCCGGAGGTGGGTGAAGCGCTGCTCGGCGAGGACCGCGAAGCCGTTGGCGGCGTGGCCGCCGATCGCGGTACGGGGGACGAGCGTCGTCCACTTCACGTCGTCGGAGAGCAGGTCCTCGGGCGACGGGGAGCCGGGCACCGCGGTGCCCTGGACGGAGACGGCCTGCGGGTAGTTGCCGCGGAAGTGGGCGGTGTCGATGACGATGCCGCGGACCACGCCGGGGGCGCCGAGACGTACCAGCGCCCAGTCGTGGTCGTCCTCGGTGGGGTGCGGCTGCTCGGCCGAGACGCCACGGCGGCGGCGGGTCTCCCAGCCGTCCATGATCTTGCCCTTGTGCCCGAAGCGCTCCGGGTCGAAGTGGGCGGGCTCGGGGATGAGCATGTTCTCGCGCTCGGCGAAGAACTCGTCGTTGGCGGCGATCACACCCGCGCCGAGACGGCGGTCGGCCAGGTCGGCGAGGTGGGTGAAGGGGAAGACCGCCGTGCGGTAGTCGGCGTACGGGTCGCCGCCGCCGAAGGGACTGGCGTCACCGGTGAAGGAGGGTATCCCCGAGGTGTCCGTCATGGTCACTTGGTCCTTTCGAGCAGGTGGCCGGTGGGCTCGGTGAGAGTGCCCTCGCGGTTGATGAGGGTGCCGCGCAGCCAGGTCTGCTTGACGACGCCGTGCAGGGTCTTGCCGGCGTACGCGGTGACCTGGTTGCGGTGGTAGAGCTCGACCGGGTCGACGGTGAAGGTCTCCTCGGGTGCGAGGACCGCGAAGTCGGCGTCGCGGCCGGCCTCGATGGCGCCCTTCTGCTCCAGGCCCGCCAGCTTCGCGGGCGCCTCGGACATCCAGCGCACCACGTCGTCCAGCGAGTGGCCACGCTTGCGGGCCTCGCTCCAGATGGCGGGCAGGCCGAGCTGGAGGGAGGAGATGCCGCCCCAGGCGGACGCGAAGTCCGGGGTCTTGAGGTCGGTGGTGCACGGGGAGTGGTCGGAGACGATGCAGTCGATCGTCCCGTCGGCCAGGCCGGCCCAGAGCACGTCCTGGTTCTCGGCCTCGCGGATCGGCGGGCAGCACTTGAACTCCGTTGCCCCGTCGGGGACTTCCTCGGCGGTGAGGGTGAGGAAGTGCGGGCACGACTCGACGGAGATCCGGACGCCCTCGCGCTTGGCGGCGGCGATCAGCGGCAGCGCGTCACAGGACGACAGGTGCAGTACGTGGACCCGGGCGTCGAGCCGCTTGGCGAGGGCGATCAGGCCCTCGATGGCGGTGTTCTCGGCGTCGCGCGGGCGGGAGGCCAGGAAGTCGGCGTACTTGCTCCCGGACTTCTGCGGGGCCTCGGCGAGGTGGTGCGGGTCCTCGGCGTGCACGATCAGCAGGCCGCCGAGGCCGGCGATCTCCGCCATGGACCGGGCGAGCTGGTCCTGGTCGAGCTCCGGGAACTCCTCGACGCCGGACGGCGAGAGGAAGCACTTGAAGCCGAACACCCCGGCCTCGTACAGCGGCTTGAGGTCGGCCACGTTGGACGGGATCGCGCCGCCCCAGAAGCCGGTGTCGACGTGTGCCTTGGGCCGGGCCACGTCCTGCTTCACGAGGAGGTTGCCGGCCGTGGTGGTCGGCGGCAGCGAGTTGAGCGGCATGTCCAGGAGGGTGGTGATGCCACCGGCCGCGGCGGCGCGGGTGGCGGTCCAGAAGCCCTCCCACTCGGTGCGGCCCGGGTCGTTCACATGGACATGGGTGTCGACCAGGCCGGGCAGCAGCGCGTGCTCGCCGAGGTCTTCGAGGCGGGCACCGGCGGGCAGCTGCTCACCCTCGGAGCCGTAGGCGTCGTACGGGAGGACCGCGACGATCTTCCCGTCGGCGACGGCGACCGAGGCGGGGCGGGTGCCCTCGGGGGTGACGACGCGCTGCGAGCGCAGCACCAGGTCCGGTACGGGTTCGGCGGTCACGTCCGACACTCACGGCTCCTTCGGGTCATTCGGGTTCCAGCTGGCCGAACGCTGTATTCAACGTTCTGTTGAAGCATCTGTCGAAGCGGAGTCTTCATCCGGACAAAGGAGCCGTCAAGGGGTCCCCGGGTCGGGGCCGGTCCGATGTGATCACCGACACCACCCTTGGAGGTTTCCACAGGATGGAATTAGAATTCCGCTCTGTAGAATGTATCTCCTGCCATGAGGGGTACCGGGAACTACCACAGGTAGTCTGCTGCCTTGCCTGCCAGCCCCGAAAGGACCGCTCCGTGCCGACGTCCAGCGCCAGCGCCACCGACGCTTCCAAGCCTGCCGCCGCCAGCGGCGGTGTGCAGTCCCTGGAGCGCGCCTTCGACCTTCTTGAGCGGATGGCCGACGCGGGCGGTGAGGTCGGACTGAGCGAACTCTCCGCCAGCAGCGGTCTCCCGCTGCCGACCATCCACCGCCTGATGCGCACGCTGGTCGCCTGCGGTTACGTCCGCCAGCAGCCGAACCGGCGTTACTCGCTCGGCCCCCGGCTGATCCGCCTCGGCGAGAGCGCCTCGCGGCTGCTCGGCACCTGGGCCCGCCCCTACCTGGCGCGCCTGGTCGAGGAGACCGGCGAGACCGCCAACATGGCGCTGCTGGACGGCGACGAGATCGTGTACGTGGCGCAGGTGCCGTCGAAGCACTCCATGCGGATGTTCACCGAGGTGGGCCGGCGGGTGCTGCCGCACTCCACGGGCGTCGGCAAGGCGCTGCTCGCGCACACTCCGGCGGACGAGGTGCGGGCACTGCTCGCCCGTACCGGAATGCCTGCCGCCACCGAGAAGACGATCACCACTCCCGAGGGCTTCCTCGACGCGCTGGAGCAGGTGCGGCGGGCGGGGTACGCCGTCGACGACAACGAGCAGGAGATCGGGGTGCGGTGCCTGGCGGTCTCCGTGCCCAACTCCCCGACGGCGGCGGCGGTTTCCATCTCCGGCCCGGCCGGCCGGGTGACCGAGGCGGCCACCGAGCGCATCGTGCCGATCCTCCAGGAGGTCGCCCAGGACCTCTCGGTGGCACTGACCACCACAGGACCGGCCCAGGGCTGACGGCCGGGGCGGCGGCCGGGCGGCACCGGACCTGCCCGGGCCCGCCCCTCCAGACCTAGTCCGTCCGGACCCGCCCCACCGGAGCCGCCGGGCCCGCGCCGAAGGCCGCCCACTCCCCGAGGGCGAATCCCTCCCCCTCCCGGCGGACCTGCACCGCGCCCGCGCCGCCGAAGTGTGCGGGGACCACCAGTTCCCGCTCGGCGGCGGCGCGTTCGAGGACCCGGCGCCGGCCGGCCGCCGCCTGCCCGGCGTCCAGGCAGAAGCAGCTGTTGCAGGAGGGCCGCAGGATCTGCACCGGGCTGTGCAGCAGATCGCCGACGAAGACCGCCCGGTCCGCCCCGGAGGCGAGCCGCAGTACGGATGATCCGGGCGTGTGGCCGGGGGCGGACTCCAGGGTGAGGTGCTCGTCGATGCGGTGGCCGCCGTCCCACAGCACGGCCTGTCCGGTTCGGTGGACGGGTGCGATGCTGTCCTCGTAGATCAGCCGGTCCTCCACCGACAGGCCGTTCCCGTACGCGTTGGCGGGGCCGAAGTGAAAGTCGTCGGCGGCCGGCACGAGGTACTGGGCGTGCGGGAACGTCGGTACCCACTCCCCGTTGCCGTCCATGGTGTTCCAGCCGACGTGGTCGCCGTGCAGGTGGGTGTTGACCACCACGTCGACGTCCTGCGGGCCGATGCCCGCCCGGGCCAGCAGCCCCAGGAAGTCGCCCTGCCAGTGGTGGAAGTGCGGAGACTTCGGCCGTTCGCGCCCGTTGCCCACCCCGGGGTCGACCACCACGGTCCGGCCGGCGCTGCGCAGCACGTAGGTCTGCAGCGCGGCCACCGCACTGTCGGTGTCAGGATCCCAGTGGTCGGGGGCCAGCCAGTCCTCGTTGTTCTGCCAGATCCCGGCGGTGGACTCCGGGACGAGGGTACGGGCGGGCGCGAACGCCGCCCGCCACTCGGTGATCCGGATGACCTCGACGTCTCCCAGCACCATGCTCTGCACGCTGTCGTTGTTCATGCCCCGACCCTAGGAAGGGCCCGGGGAGCGCCACAATGCCCGAACGGCTCACTTGGATACGCGTGCGTCTCACCAGTGAGGCGACAGCTACCCTGGCGCGATGGACGTAGTGAGTGACGCCATCTCCGCCGTGCGCATGGGCCGCCCCTCCTCCGACCGGGTGTGGGCGGAGGGGAGTTGGTGCACGCGCGTCGACCCGTACGACGGTGCGGGCTTCCACGTGGTGCTGAGCGGGAGTTGCTGGCTGCTCCCCGACGGCGGCGTCCCGGTGTCGCTCGGCGCGGGAGACTCGGTGCTGCTGCCGCACGGCACGGGACACGTGATCGCGGACTCTCCGGTGGACTCCGGGACCGCGGGGCGGGCGGCCCCGATCGAGAGCCGGCTCGGCGGACGGAAGAGCCCCGCAGACCGTGGCGGCTCCGGCGGAACGGAGATGCTGTGCGGCAAGTACCGGCTCGACCGCAACCGGATGCACCCACTCATGGCCGAGCTGCCCGCGGTCGTCCACCTGCCGAACCGGGTGGGCAGTCACCCCGAACTACGGTCCGCCATCGACCTGTTGGGCCGCGAGCTGGAAACGCCGCGGGCCGGGTCCTGCATCGCGGTGCCCAGCCTGCTGGACCTGCTCCTCGTCTACCTGATCCGCTCCTGGCTGACCGAGGGGTCGACCGGAGCCTGGCCGGCCGTGCTGGGTGACCCGGTGGCGTCAGCCGCCCTGCGGGCACTGCACTCCGACCCTGCCGCCCCCTGGACCAACGACCGACTGGCCGCCGAGGCGGGCGTCTCCCGGCCCACGCTGGCCCGCCGGTTCACCGCCCTGGTGGGCCGCCCGCCGATGGCGTACCTCACCTGGTGGCGGCTGACCTACGCGGCCACTCTGCTCCGCGACACCGAGGACCCGCTGGCCACCGTCGCCCGCCGTGTCGGCTACGGCACCCCCTACGCGTTCTCGCACGCCTTCAGCCGGGAGTTCGGGACCACCCCGGGCCGCTACCGGGCGGCGGCAGCGGGGCGTTCGACGGCCGACTGACCGCACGACCGCCCGTGCGCACCCGCGCGAGCGCACGACGGCGCCCCCCCCTACACCACCGCCCCCGCCGCCAGCCGCCCGTCGTCCATCCGTGCCGTCCGGTCCGCCACATCCAGGTGCGAGTGGTCGTGGGTGACCAGCACGGTGGCCACGCCCCGCTCGCTGGTCAGCGTGCGCAGCAGGTCCAGGACGGCTGCTCCCCGCTCGTGGTCGAGCGCGCTGGTCGGCTCGTCGACCAGCATCACGGCGGGCTCGTTCATCAGCGCCCTGGCGATGTTGATCCGCTGCCGCTGCCCACCGGACAGCTGGTGCGGACGGCGGTCCGCCTTGTCCGCGAGGCCCACCGAATCCAGCAACTCACGTGCTCGGGAACGCACGTCGCGCGGCTTGCGGCCCGAGAGGTGGGCCATCACCTGGAGTTGCTCCACCGCGGTGAGCGAGGGCAGCAGGTTCGGCTGCTGGAAGACGATCCCGATCCGGTCGCGCCGCAGCTCCGCCTTGTCGGCGCGGGTCAGCGGCCCGGTCTCCGTACCGTCGACGACGACGCGGCCCGAGTCGGGTGTGACCAGGGTGGCGGCGACCGCGAGCAGGCTGGACTTGCCGGAGCCCGACGGGCCGACGACCGCCGTGAGTTCGCCCGCCGCGACCTCCAGGGACACCGCGTCCAGCGCGGTGAGCCGGGAGTTGTCGCCGTCCGGGTAGGTGAGGGTGACGTCGTGCAGGGCGAGGGTCATCGGGCACTCCCGAGCGCGGTGAGGGGGTCGACGGCGGTGATGCGCCGGATGGACAGGGCGGCGCCGACGATGCCGAGCGCGATCATGACGAAGGCGGGGACCAGGAGGGTCGCCGCGTCGAGGACGAAGGGGACCGCGCCGCCGATCGCCGCCCCGAGCAGGGTCGCGAGCGCCGTTCCGGCCAGGGTGCCGAGCGAGAGCATCACCACCGCCTGGCCGAGTGCGTCCTTCAGCAGGTACGGGGTGGAGGCGCCCAGCGCCTTCAGTACGGCGATGTCGCCGCTGCGCTGGATCGTCCACACCGTGAAGAAGGCGCCGACGACGAGCGCGGAGATGGCGAAGAGGAAGCCGCGCATCAGCTGGAGCGAGCCGTTCTCCGCCGTGTAGGAGGAGAGCGCGGAGAGGGAGTCGGCGAGCGCGACGGACCGGGTGCCGGTGGCCTTGTCGCCGGCTGCGTAGTCCGCGCCGTCGCCGGTCAGCGCGACCACGGTGGCCTGCTCCTCCATCGACGTACCGCTGTGGCCGAGCTTCTGCCAGTCGTCCAGGGAGGTCCAGACGACCGGGGTGTGGCTGTACATGGCGTCGCCCTCGACGGCGGCGACCGTCTCCTCGACCGAGCCGAGGCGGACCTTGTCACCGGCGCCGGCGTTCAGCTCCTCGGCGGCCTTGGCGGAGAGGACGACCTGGCCCGGACCGAGCTTGCCGGACGCCGGTGCGATCTTCGCCGAGGGTTCGACACCGAAGGCGGCCACGGCGACCGTGCGGTTCTTGGCCCAGCCGTTGACGGTACGTATACCGATCGGCTGGGCACTGTCGATGCCGGGCTGCCCGGCCCAGTCCCGCCAAGCGCTCTCCCCCACGGAGGAGTTGGTGAACGACACCTGCTGGCCGTCCGGGGGCGCGGCGAAGGCGAGGCGGTCGGCGGGCAGCGAAGTGAGGGCGACGGTGTTGTCCCTGCCCAGCCCCGCGGTCAGCCCCGACAGCAGACCGACGAGCAGGGTGATCAGGACGACGACCGAACCCATGAGGGCGAAGCGGCCCTTGGCGAAGCGGAGATCTCTCCATGCGACGAACATGATCCCCACTCTGGTCGCGCGGGCCCGCGAAAACATCGGGCGGCGGTTCGCTTTGATATCAACCTTTTGATTGACCGGCGGCGAGGGTGTCCCCTTTAGGCTGGTTGGAACCATGGACTCACCAGCGTCTTCCCCCGCCCCCCTCGTGCTCACCCCGGTGCTGCGCGTCCTGCGCCTGTGCCTGCACGCCCTGCTCGCCGGACTGCTCGCGCTGGCCGCCGTGAAGGCCGTCGCGGTGGGCGGCCCGCACGCGTACGCGGTGGTGGCCGCCGCCGTCCTGATGGCCGGGGTGTACGCCGTCGGCACCCTCAGCCCGGCCGTGGGGCGCTCGCAGCGGGCGGCGACGGTGTGGCTGGCCGCGCTGGGCGTGTCCTGGCTGGCGCTGCTCGTGGTGTCGCCGGACGGGCTGTGGGCGGCGTTCCCGCTGTACTTCCTCCAGCTGCATCTGATGCCGATGCGGTGGGGGCTCGCTGCGGTCGCCGTCACCGCGACGGCCGCGATCACCAGTTTCGTCCTGCACGGGCAGCCGATATCGCCCGGCACCTTCATCGGCCCGCTGCTCGGCGGTGCGGTAGCCATCGCGACCGTACTGGGCTATCAGGCCCTCTACCGGGAGAGCGAACGCCGGCGCGAGCTGATCGACGAACTCCTGTCCACCCGCGCCGAGCTGGCGGAGGCCGAGCGGTCGGCGGGCACCCTCGCCGAGCGTGAGCGCCTCGCCCGCGAGATCCACGACACCCTCGCCCAGGGCCTCTCCAGCATCCAGCTCCTGCTGCGCGCCGCCGAGCGCGCCCTGCCCGCCGAGGACCCCGCCCTCGCCCATATCCGGCAGGCCCGCGAGGCAGCCCAGGACAATCTCGCCGAGGCCCGCCGCTTCGTCCGCGCGCTGAGCCCGCCCGACCTGGAGCACGGCTCGCTGGCCGCCGCGCTGGAGCGGCTGTGCACCAGGACCACCGGCGGCCCCGCCGTCCAGTTCTCGGTCAGCGGTACGCCGGTGGAACTGCCCACGCCGTACGAGGTCGCGCTGCTGCGCATCGCCCAGTCCGCGCTCGCCAACACGGTGCGGCACGCGGGTGCGGGCCGGGCCGAGATCACCCTGAGCTTCATGGACACCTCGGTGGCGCTGGACGTGGTCGACGACGGCAAGGGTTTTGACCCGCACGCGGTGCGCCGTGCCGTCGCGTCCACCGACGAGGGCGGCTTCGGGCTGCCCGCGATGCGCGCCAGGGCCCGCTCGCTGGGCGGCACGCTCAGCGTGGAGTCCGCCCCCGGCCAGGGCACCGCCGTGGCCATCACCCTTCCTCTGCCCGCAGGAGCGCGTTCATGACGTCCCCCACGTCGTCCCCCACCTCCCCGCCGATCCGGCTGCTGCTCGCCGACGACCATCCGGTGGTACGGGCGGGACTGCGCGCGGTGCTCGACACGGAGGCCGACTTCGTGGTGGTGACGGAGACGGCCACCGCCGAGGAGGCGGTGCGGCGGGCGGCAGGTGGCGGTATCGACGTCGTACTGATGGACCTCCAGTTCGGGCCCGGCCGGATGCACGGGTCGGCGGCGACGGCCGCGATCACCGACCGCCCCGGGGCGCCCCGGGTACTGGTCCTGACCACGTACGACACCGACGCGGACATCCTCGCGGCGGTCGAGGCGGGCGCCTCGGGTTATCTCCTCAAGGACGCCCCGCCGGAGGAGCTGGCGGCGGCGGTGCGCACGGCGGCGGCCGGGCAGTCCGCGCTCGCCCCGGCGGTCGCGCACCGTCTGATGGACCGGATGCGCACCCCCGCCGAGGCCCTCACCAAACGGGAGCTGGAAGTGCTCCAGCTCGTCGGCGAGGGCCTGTCGAACCAGCAGATCAGCAAGGCGCTGTTCCTCAGCCAGGCGACCGTGAAGTCCCACCTGGTGCACATCTACGCGAAGCTGGGCGTGGACTCCCGTACGTCGGCCGTCGCGGCGGCCACGGCCCGCAGGCTGATCAGGCGGTGAGAGCCGGTGTCCGGAAATCAGCCCTCGCAGCGGGTGAGGGCGCTCAGTGCCAGGTGCCCTCGCAGCGGGTGGTGGCGCCCTTCGCGTCGCCGACGCAGGCGCGGGCGCTGAGGTTGCGGGTGGGGTAGCGGCCCTTGGAGATCGGGCTGGCCGCGCCGTTGCCGTTGGAGCAGTCCACCACCGTCGAGCGGTAGTGCCAGTGACCGGCCCAGGCGCCGTTGGTCTTCACCTCGTAGCGGATCTGCGCGATGGCGCACAGCCCGTCGACCTTGGTGTCCGTGATCTCGCCCTTGACCTCGACGTAGGTGCCGTCCCAGTTGATCATCACCTTGCCCTTGGCGACGCCTCCCCAGTTCAGATTGGCGTCGCGGTTGCCGGGCACGTGGGCCCAGTCCCCGGTCGTGATCCAGTCGTCGGTGCTGTGCGCCTGGGCCGGCGCCGCCGTCAGCCCCATCGCCAGCACGGCCGCCGCGCCCGCCCCCACCAAGCCCAATGTCCTTCGCTTCACTTTTCCCCCATAGTGGTCGGTTGTCACGGAACACCCGTCCGGTACGGACGGGCTCCGATCGGCACGTGAGCATACGAGGACCCAAGGGTTCAGCACAGAAGGAATCTGGCCATGACCTACTTCATGTACGACGTCCACGGCGACGCGGTGGACGAGCCGGACGCGGCGACCGTCCGCACCCTGGTGGTCGACGGCCTGGCGGACCCGGAGGTGGCCAATCCGGAGGTGTCTCTGACCCAGGAGAGCGGCTGGTCGCTGACCGCGTTCGCGGGCGGGCTGCTGCTCTGGGAGAACGTCGAGGACGAGGCCGCCGAGGCGCTGACCCTGGACGAGATCGACAAGGAGGAGGCGGCCCGGCTGTTCGCCCTGCTGGCGGCGGGCGAGGTCGAGGAGATCGCGGCGCTGAAGTGGCAGCAGTCCTCGTAGCGCCTGTGCCCAAGAGGCTCTTGGAGGCGCCGGGGCGGCGCTGTCCCCGTTGTCGTCCAGGTGCAGCCGCCGGGCCAGCACGTCCCGGGCGACGTCCAGGAGGGGGCGCTCGTGGCTGAACGCGTAGCCGCGGAGCCGGACCAGGGCGGGCGCGAAACGTGGCCACCGCGTCTCGGCTGCTCGCGTCGCCGGTGGGACGTCCGGGAGCTGCGTCTTGGTGAGGAAGCAGTCCCGGCAGCGGCCACGTCCAGCAGGGCCCCACAGTGCTCGGCGAGCGTGTGCAGGAATGCGATGACGTCGAAGTCCTGCACCAAGGTGCCGGCGAGGTCGACGAACGCGGCCGCAAGCTGCTCCCCACACGCAAGCTCAGGCCTGCCGCCTCACCTCCAAGAGGATCAGAAGCCACGCTCCCCACACGGTCCTGCCACCCGCCGCCGCCCTGCCTCGTCCCGATCGCGTGCCACTACCAGGGAGTGCGTGCAGCGCCGGCGGTGCGATCACGGCGTCATGGGCATCGAGGCGGCGGCGTTCGACGCCGTGTCGCGCTGCGGCGGGGGCGGCGGGTTCGCGGCAGCGGTGGCCATCAGGTGCAGTGCCTCGGCCTCTTCGGTATGAGGAGGTACGACCACGAGGTCCCACCTGCCCATGCCGGGTGCGACCAGGCAGGCCGTGGGGGTGGACTGCGAGGAGGCCGAGTGATGCAGATGCAGTACCTGACCGGCGACGAGCATCCGCCCGGGGAAGGCGGACCACAGGGTGCCGTTCACCGTGACGTGGATGATCCGCGACCAGGCGTGCGGCAACCCCGCGAGCAAACCGGGCAGCTCGACGGTCAGGTCGCCGGTTCGGGGCCACCAGGCGCCGTCGATGCGGTGGGGGTCACCGTCCAACGGGGTCAGGCGCAGACGTGCGAGGAGCAGGGGCGGGTCCGGGGTGCCGGATGCGATGGTCACGGGGGTCTCCTGCGTGGGTCCGGGTACTACTTGTGGCTTCGGGCACGCCGGGTGGCGATGCGCCGAAGGAGATGAGGGTGAGGGGCCACAGGCCGGTGGCCCGGGGGCGCGCGTACGTCCGGGTCGGCCGGGAGGCGAGGTACGTGCCGTTCGGCCGGTGTGCGGCCGTCGCGGGGCGCGATACGCACGGGGCGTGCGGCGGTGTGGCCGCCGTGAGTGAGGACGCGGTGGAACCCGGACGGTGATGCCCGGGTCCGTGACCGTGCGGAGCGTGAGGGCGAGCGCCCGTCGTCGCCGGGCCGTCGTCGGCGGGGAGGGGCGCCGATCCGCCGAAGGCGGGGGCGGCGGCGTCTCACGGCCCGGCCCGGGTGCGGTCAACGGTGGAACTGGGGTGCATGCACGGCTCCTTGCCCTCGGTCTCGGTGGAGACGGCCGGGGTCTCGGGCCGGTGGAACATGCGGAGCGCGACCGGGGGTCAGCCGGTCTCGGCGGGGTGCGTACGTCGTTGGCCCGTCAGCACCCGGCGGTCGTGCCGACGGGCAGGGCCACGGCGCCGCCCTCCGCCTCCCACGCCTCCGCCTGGATTCGGGTCGGCACGTCCGCCTCGGCCGGGGCTGCGGGATGGCGCTCCAGCTCGTCCGCGATGAGCGCGCTGCCCGTCCGGACGGTCCGAAGGTCGCAGGCCGCGGCCATGAGCCGGGCGGCAGCCGCGGCACCGGTCTCCGGGGGGATGATCAGCAGGTCCCAGCGCCCGACGTGGTAGGAGAACAACAGGAGTTGGTGTGGGTCCTGCTCGGCGCGGAACCAGCCCACCTTGACCACACGGCCGGCGACGGAAACCTTGCGCGGTACGACCGGCCAGTGCGTCGGGTTCACCGTGGCGCGCGTGATGCGGCCCCACAAGGGACCCAACAGGTCGACCAGGACCGGGAGTTCGCGAGCGAGGTCGCGAGAGTGCGGCCACCAGGCACCGTCGAGCAGCCCGGTGCGCGGGCCCGCGGGTTTGACGGACAGCCGCGGCGGCGGACTTCCGGAAGGCCTGGCGGCCAGGGTGGTCGGAGGAGGTCGCGCGGTGAGCACCGTCATGGTGTCGACCCGTCCCCGGGCCTGCCGTGGTCGGCCCGGTGCTATCGAATCGAGAGAGATACCGGCATGGAGGCCGGTCAAGAAATGCTCTCGATGCTGCCAGCGTACGCCTACAGAGCGGTCAAGGACCGGCGCGTCCCGCCAAAGGGCCCGCAACCTACGCCGGTTGTACGGGTCCGAGAGGGCCGCACCTCCAGGAGTCAGTCCGTACGGGTCCGGGCCGGGTGGTCCTCGTCGAAGCGGTCGACCGCCGCCCGGACCCGGGCGACCGCGGGTGCCAGGGCGCTCACCGAGCCGATCGCCCCGGCGATCAGTAACAGCGACCGGCGCATCCTCGGCACCTCGGGCGAGCCGCCGAGCACCATCGCCGCCAGGTCCGCCAGTTCGTCCTCGGCTATCGCCCGGTCCATCAACTCGAAGGGAAGCGAGGCCAGTTCGCGGCGGAGGCGGGCCACGACCGTATGGAGTTCGGCCACCCTCGGGTCGTCACCACTGATGGTCACGCACCGCTCCTCAGCGCTTCGCAACAAAGCTCTCCCCTTCGCACGCTCGCACGCCCTTGTGCCGGACCCAAGTCGTTCTCTTCCGAACGAGCCCGGGCGTCGGGCACGTTAACGCTCTCGCCGCGTGTGCGCCACCGTACGGACGGTAATCCTCCAGGAGGGTTGAGCGGAAGGCCGTCACATCCTTGGTGCGACCCTGACCCGGCCCGGCTACGACAGAGCGGCCTCGCGCCCCTGTTGACCTCGACGGATCTACCGTGGAAGAGAGCGCGCACAGCCGTGCGCCGCACCTTCAGGGGGTTGTCATGGCGGACGGATGCCGCGACTGCGGTACGTGTACGAAAAGCCTGCTGGGGCGGACGGGGCGCAAGGCACTGTACGTCGTCACGTTCTCCTGGCTCATCAAGCCGATCTTCCTGCGGAACTGTCCGCAGTGCGGCCATGTGATGCGCCGTCACCAGCGGCGCGGTGACGGCTCGTTCCAGGACTGACCGGGCCCGGTGGTTTCAACTCCCGCCGGGCGGTGCGGATGTGGGCCCACGTGGGGCCCGTTACCCCGGGGTGGGCCGCTGGGCCGCGGGCGGAACCTTCAGCGGTGGGGCCAAAGTGCCCTTCTTGCGGGTGTCCATGGAGGTCGGCGGCACGGAGGAGGAGTCCGGCCCCGGCGGGTAGGTCTGCTGCGGCGGCTTCGGCTGCTGGGACTTGCCGCCACCGGGTTGCTGGGTCTGTCCGCCGGGCCGTGGCGGCTGGGTCTTGCCGCCGGGGCCGGGACCGGGCTGCCGGGTCTCTCCCGGTTGCGGGAGCTGTTCGCCCGGCAGCGGGGTCTCGCCCTCACGGCCCGGGATCTGGTCCGCTTCCGACCGGTCGACCTCGGGCTCCTGGGTCTGCCCGTGCTGTCCGGTCGTCGCTCCCCCGTCGTCCTTGCTCAGCACGTGGACTGCTCCGGCGCCCAGTCCCCCGGCCACCAGCACGGCGGCCACCGCTCCGAGCACCCTGGTGCGACGGGCCTTCGGGCGCGGCGCGGCGCCGGGTGCCGTGCGTCCCGTTCCGCCGGTGTCGCCGGGAGCGGCGCCCTGCGGCGCGCCGGACGCGGGGGTCTGCCCGGACTGGCCGTAAGGCTGCGGGTAGCCGTACGCGGCGTGCTGGGGCGGTTGCTGCTGCGGCGACGGCGGGTACGGCAGCGGCTGCCCGTACGGGTGGCCCTGTACCGGTCCGGGCCCGTAGGGGGAGGCGGGCTGCGGCGGGTCGAACGCCCCCGGCGGCACGGCGGATCCGAGGCCTCCGGCGGGTGTCCCGTACGCGGAGGGCCCGACCGGCGGAGACGGAGTGCCGGGGGCGGCGGGGGCCTCGGGCGTGGCAGGAGTGGCGGGCGTGGCAGGAGTGGCGGGCGTGTCCGATGCGGTCGGTGCCGCCGGCCTGGCGGATATCGCGGCACTCAGCTCGGGCGGCAGCCAGTTCTCGCCGCGTCGCAGTCCCGCGCCCCCGGCCGCCGCCCGGCACAGCTGGATGACCTGGTCGGTGGTGGGCCGGGACGCCGGGTCCTTGGCGAGGCAGCGGGATATGAGGTCGTGCAGCTCCGGTGGCACGCCGGTGAGCTGCGGTTCCTCGTGTACGACGCGGTAGAGCACCCCGTGCGGGGTGCCCTCGCCGAACGCCGGGTTTCCACTGGCCGCGTGCGAGGCGACGACGCCCAGCGAGAAGATGTCCGTCGCCGCACCGATCGGCCGGCCGGCCGCCTGCTCCGGGGACATGAACGCCGGGGTGCCGACGGCGACACCGCTCGCGGTGAGCGAGCCCGCCCCGGCCGCGTGCGCGATGCCGAAGTCGATGACGCGCGGGCCGTCGTTGGCGAGCAGCACATTGGACGGCTTGAGGTCGCGGTGCACGATGCCGCAGGCGTGGATCGCCTGGAGTGCCTCGGCCACCCCCGCCACCAGCAGCAGCACCGAGGACACGGGCAGTGGTCCGTGCGCGGAGATCGCCTCGGCGAGCGAGGGCCCGGGGACGAACGCCGTGGCCAGCCACGGGGTCTCGCCCTCCGTCTCGGCGTCGATGACGGGCGCGGTGTGCAGCCCCGCGACCTGCCGGGCGGCCTGCACCTCCTGGCGGAACCGCCGCCGGAACTCCGGATCCCCGGTGAGATGCGGCCGGATCACCTTGAGCGCGACGGCCCGCCCGCCCGGCGTGTGGGACAGATACACGTCCCCCATCCCGCCGGCACCGAGCTTCGCGACCAGCCGGTATCCGCCGACCACCCGTGGGTCCTGCTCCTTCAGCGGCTCGAAAGCCCCGTCCCCACTCACTACGACTACCCCTCCTGATGACGTGGTTCCGACCGTATCTGAGGTATCCAGGGACCATGTCACGCGCATCGAGTACCTCGGACACCGTAGGGCTGCTTCTCGCCGCGGGAGGCGGCCGACGGCTGGGCGGGCGGCCCAAGGCCCTCCTGGAACACCGTGGCCGCCCGCTGGTCGAGCACGCGGTGCGGGTGCTGCGGGAGGGGGGCTGTGGGCAGGTGTACGTCGTGCTGGGCGCGTCGTCCCAGGAGGTACGGGCGCGGGCCGACCTGACCGGCTGTGTACTGGTGGAGAATCCGGACTGGGCCGAGGGAATGGGCACTTCACTGCGCGCGGGCCTGAACTCCCTAGCAGATCAGGGGAGTTGGGGCCGCGCCCTGGTGTCACTGGTGGACCAGCCGGGGATCGGGGCGGCGGCGGTGGCCCGGGTGCTGGCGGCGGGCGGGACGACGGGGCTCGCGGCCGCGGCGTACGACGGGAAGCGCGGGCACCCGGTGCTCTTCGCGGCGGACCGGTGGACAGAGATCGCGAGGACTGCCGAGGGGGATCGCGGGGCACGCGTCTATCTGAAGGAGCACGCGGGCGAGATCACGCTCGCCGAATGTGGAGATGTGGCGGAGGCGTACGACATCGATCTCCCCGAAGACCTCGCACGACTGGAGGCGGGCGAAGGCACTTCCGCATCCTCCGCGCACGCGAAGTGAGCGGCGAGGCACTCAGGGACACGTTCTGTCGCCCCGAAGAATCTCGACATCAACAAACCATTGAACTTCCACCATGAGGAAACTAATATCCACTGATCAGAAGCACCTGTTCGACCGAAACACATCAGACGGCGCCTGCGCCCGTACCTCGGCACCCTCGGCACCCCGTGCCGTGCGCGCTGCCCGGCGGCCGCGTGAGGCACCGCCCGCGAAGGAGTGACAGCTCATGTCCGCACCAGCGCCGTCCCCGCTGGCCATTGTCGATGCCGAGCCCCTGCCCCGGCAGGACGAGGTCCTGACCGACGCGGCCCTCGCGTTCGTGGCCGAGCTGCACCAGCGGTTCACCCCCCGCCGCAACGAACTGCTGGCCCGTCGTGGTGAGCGCCGCGCCGAGATCGCCCGTACGTCCTCGCTGGACTTCCTCCCCGAGACGGCCGCGATCCGCGAGGACGACTCCTGGAAGGTCGCGCCGGCCCCGGCCGCGCTGAACGACCGCCGGGTGGAGATCACCGGTCCGACCGACCAGAAGATGACCATCAACGCCCTGAACTCGGGCGCCCGGGTCTGGCTCGCCGACTTCGAGGACGCATCGGCTCCCACCTGGGAGAACGTGGTCCTCGGCCAGCGCAATCTGATCGACGCGTACACCCGCAACATCGACTTCACGGATGCGCGGTCGGGCAAGTCGTACGCCCTGAAGGACAACTCCGAGCTGGCGACGGTCGTCATGCGGCCGCGCGGCTGGCACCTGGAGGAGCGGCACCTGCGCGACGCGGACGGTTCGCCGGTCCCGGGTGCGCTGGTCGACTTCGGTCTGTACTTCTTCCACAACGCGAAGCGGCTGATCGAGCTCGGCAAGGGCCCGTACTTCTACCTGCCGAAGACCGAGTCGCACCTCGAAGCGCGACTGTGGAACGAGATCTTCGTCTTCGCCCAGGACTACGTCGGCATTCCGCAGGGCACCGTCCGCGCGACCGTGCTGATCGAGACGATCACGGCGGCGTACGAGATGGAGGAGATCCTCTACGAGCTGCGTGAGCACGCGGCGGGGCTGAACGCGGGCCGCTGGGACTACCTCTTCTCGATCGTGAAGAACTTCCGTGACGGTGGCGCGAAGTTCGTGCTGCCGGACCGGAACGCGGTGACGATGACGGCGCCGTTCATGCGGGCGTACACGGAGCTGCTGGTGCGCACGTGCCACAAGCGCGGGGCGCACGCGATCGGCGGAATGGCGGCCTTCATCCCGTCGCGCCGCGACGCCGAGGTCAACAAGGTCGCCTTCGAGAAGGTCAAGGCGGACAAGGACCGCGAGGCGGGCGACGGCTTCGACGGGTCGTGGGTGGCGCACCCGGACCTGGTGCCGATCGCGATGGCCTCCTTCGACGCGGTCCTCGGCGAGAAGCCGAACCAGAAGGAGCGGCTGCGGGAAGACGTCTCGGTGGCGGCCGGGGACCTGATCGCCATCGACTCGCTCGACGCCAAGCCGACCTACCAGGGTCTGGTCGCGGCCGTCCAGGTCGGTACCCGCTACATCGAGGCGTGGCTCCGTGGCCTCGGCGCGGTCGCCATCTTCAACCTGATGGAGGACGCGGCCACCGCGGAGATCTCGCGGTCGCAGATCTGGCAGTGGATCAACGCGGGTGTCGTCTTCGAGAACGGCGAGAAGGCGACGGCGGAGCTGGCGCGGAAGATCGCGGCGGAGGAGCTGGCGAAGATCCGCGCGGAGGTCGGGGAGGAGGCGTTCGCCGCGGGGAAGTGGCAGCAGGCGCACGATCTGCTGCTGACGGTGTCGCTGGACGCGGACTATGCGGACTTCTTGACGCTGCCGGCGTACGAGCAGCTGGTGGGTTAGTCCTTTCGGGCCCCTTCGGCCCTTTGCGTCCTTCCTGCCACTTGTGGTGTGCGGGGGGTGCGACTTCGGCCCGTTCCAGGCGGTGATTGCTTGGGGCGGGCCGGGGGTGTTGCGCGGGGCGGGGTTGTGCGTGCGGTCGCTGCGCGGGCGGTGCGTGTGGGCGGGTTGCTTGCGCCTGCGGCGGGCTTTGGCCCCTCCCCGCCCCTTCCCTAAACCGCTGGCCGCGGGGCTGGTGGGGCTTCCTGCGGGTGTTTCGTGGTTGCCCGCGCAGTTCCCCGCGCCCCTGGAATGCCCCTGCGGGGCACCAGGGGGCGGGGATGCCGTCCCCGCCTACCGGCGCCCGCTCGGGCGGCGGGGCCGCCCCCCGGGGGCGGAACGGGCGGGCAAGGGGGCGGCCCCCGACGGAGTCGCCACCCTTGCCGTCCCGGCCCGCCCCGGTACCGCGCCCCGGTCAGAAAGCCGGCTCACCTCACCGGCTCCGCCAGTTCGCCCCTCAGGCGCTGGGCTCTCAGGACCAGTTCCAGTTCGAAGCGGCGGTCCGGGTCGTCCACCTCCCCGCCCCACAGCTCGCGGATCTGCCGCATGCGGTAGCGGACCGTCTGGGGGTGGACCCCGAGCCGCGCCGCCACCTCCGGCGCCCCGCCCCGGGTCTCCAGCCATGCCAGCAGGGTCTCCGCCAGGCGGCGGCCCTGCGTGGGACCGCACCCCGCCAGTGGCGCCAGGCACCGCGCCGTCAGGTCGCCGATGAGTTCCTCGGGAGGGAGCAGGACGAGGGCCTCGGTGTGCTCGGTGCAGTGCAGGAGGCCGCCGGAGGGAAGCAGTCCGCGCTCCATCAGCCCCACCGCCGCCCCCGCCCACCGCAAGGATTTCGCGGCCTCGGCCAACGGCACCGCCGGTCCGATCGCCCCGCTCCACCCCGTCGTCGCACGCCGTAGTTGCTCGGGCCGGCCCGGCATCCCCGGGTCCGGCACGATCATCAGTGGCTGTTCGCTCTCCATGTCGAGGAGCACCTCCTCCCCGACCGCCGGCGCGACACTGTCCCGCGAGGGACGCAACAGCACACCCACCGCGACCCGTTCCGGCAGCGTCCACCCGATGCGCGCCGCGTGCGAAGCGAACTCGGCAAGGGACTCGGCGGCGTTCACACCGTCCCTGACCTTGCGCTCGCGAAGGATCACCTGGGCCAACTTCCTCTGCAGACGCAGGCGTTCACCGGCCTGGCGCGCCGCCGCCTCCGCGAAGCCGCGTACCGACTCGTCCACCAGTCCGTCGAGGAAGGCGAACCCTGCCTCTGCGAGCTCGTACATCGCGGGCGGCGGAATGCTCACCTGCTGACCGATCTCGGCAAGCCGTCGCCAGGCCAGCCGGACCCCCAGCCGGTACACCGCCTGGAGTGAGTTGAGGGAGCGCCCGTGCAGGCCCTCGCCGCGTCCGAACTCCTGGAACACCTCCAGGTGAAGGTGCAGCCGCCGAACGTCCTTGTGGAGAAGGTGCTGGACGAAGTCCTCCAGGGCGCGCCGGATGGCGACCAGCGCCATCAGGTCGCCGTGCTCGTCGACGAGCAGGGGCATCCGGGGGTGCTCGCGGCAGATCTCGTCGAGGATCTGCTGGGCGAGGGAGGGGACTTCGGCCAGGGCCCGGTCGGCGAACTGCCGGATCTGGAGGCGGGGTACGTCCGCCCAGGCGGAGGAGCCCGTCGAGCCGCCAACCGGCCTGTCGACGGCCGGACTGTCGACAGCCGGACTGTCACCGCCCGACCTGTCACCGCCCGGCCTGTCACCGGATACCGATGCGGCAGGTGGGGTCGGTGAGACAGGTGAGGCAGGTGAGGCAGGTGAGGCAGGTGGGGCAGACCTGACGGCTGGGGAAGGTGCAGCGGGTGGGGAAGGCGCGACGGGTAAGGAAGGCGCGGCAGTCGTGCCGGACGCGGCCGGTGCCGCCGTACCGCCGCTCGCGTTTGCCAGGGGGGAACTCTCGGCTCGGGTCATCTCCGTCATTTCCGCGGTGTCGCCGTCTCATAGCTGATCAGGGGCACATTGGGCTGTTCCGGAGTGGCGTTCAGCAGCGCCACGATGCCGAACGCCGCACCCACCGCGAGCGCGGCGGCAGCGAGGGAGGTCAGTAGCGCGGAAAGAAGTCTGGGCATGGCGGGAGGCCTCTCTGACGCTGGTCCCCACCGGCAGCCTGACAGCAAGTCCACAGTGTCATCAGGAGATTGACAGTCCGTCAAGACCACGCTTACGGTTCCCGGCCCATACGCACCGTGCACGTGTTCCGCCTCCGCGTCACCCCTCGCGCCACCCCGAGTCGCCCTGCACAGCACTCGCCGCGGGGTCCCGAACCCTCCTCTCCGACACGGTCCCCTGGAGCGCCCCGTATGCGTCGCACCGCTTCCCCCCTGTCCCTGGTCCTGCTCGGCACCGGCGTCTTCCTGCTGGTGCTCGCACCCCTGCTGACCTGGTACGTCAGCCCACGCGCCAAAAGCAGTCCGATCGACATCAACACCACCACGGTCTTCACCGGCACCGGCAGCTACTTCGACACCAAGGCCATCCGGACCGTCTCGGGCAAGCCGCTCACGATCACCCGGCAAGTGCGCGGCGACGTCGCCGACAGCGAGCGCAGCGGCCGGGCCGTGTGGGACGTCTCCACCTCGATCGACACCGCGGACACCCTGCCCGCGGCCGACACCACCGACTCCCTCCAGTGGACGCTGGAGCGGTGGGTCACCGACCGCCGCACCAACGAGCCGGTGCACTGCTGCAAGGAGCAGCCCACCTTCGACGGGGAGGCCTACCTGAAGTTCCCCTTCGACGTCGAGAAGCGCTCCTACCGCTGGTGGGACAGCACTCTGGGCTCCACGGTGAGCCTCCGCTACGTCGGCCCCAAGAAGATCCAGGGGTACGAGGGCTATCTCTTCGCCGCCACCGTCCCGGCGGCCAAGACCGGCACCCGGATGGTCCCGGGACGCCTGATCGGGCTGCCGGAGCGGGGGCAGGTGCTCGCCGAGGAGTGGTACGCCAACCACGGCATCGAGCTGGTGGTCGACAAGCGGACCGGGCGCATCGTGAACGCGGCGATCGGCCCGCGCAAGACCGTGCGGGCGCCGGGCTCGAAGAAGGACTCCATGGTGCTGCTGGACAGCCGGCGGATGGAGTTCACCCCGGACACCCAGCGGGCCCAGGTGGCCATGGCGGGGGCGGACAGCGACAAGCTGGAGCTGGTCGGCCAAACACTGCCGATGGGCGGCGGAGCGGCCGGGGCGGCGCTGGCCGCGACCGGTCTGGTTCTGGTCGTCCGGGGCCGGAAGCCGGGCCTGGCGACAGCACCGTAGGCATCCACCTCACTTACCGGCTGCACATTGTGATGAGGCATCAGCTCATTTCGGGGCGGAACTTGTCATCCAGGTGAGTAGCCGCGTCGAACGGCGTGGCGAAAACTACCTATCCACCCCACCGCACGCACCCTCGCGCACTCAGACGTTCCTCCAGGTTCCGCACCCCTAGACGAGTTGGAGCTCGGATGCCCCAGCACGTACCCCCCACTGTGCACACCGCGAAACCCCTCCGGGTGCTCAGGCCCCCCGAGGCGCGGGAAACCCATGAGTCCCCGGCGGCATTCGAGCCCTCCGGGACCCATGACTCACCCTCGTCCCACGAATCTCCCGCACACCCCCGCAGGATCGTCTTCCTGTCCCGCCGCGACCTGGGAAACCCGGCCGCCGGCGGTTCGGAGCTCCTGGTCGACCGGCTGGCGGACGGGCTCACCACGCTCGGCCACCAGGTCACTCTGCTGTGCGGGGGGCCCGCCGCGTACCGCAACTACCGGGTGGTGTCGGCGGGCGGTGACCTCGGTCACTTCCTGCGGGCGCCCAGCGCCTTCACCCGGCAGGTCGGCGGCTGCGACCTGATGGTCGAGGTCTGCAACGGGCTGCCGTACCTGACCCCGCTCTGGCACCGAGGCCCCACCCTCTGCCTGGTCAACCACGTCCACACCGAGCTGTGGGGCATGCGCTTCCCCGGCCCCGCAGCCGGCCTCGGACGCCGCCTCGAACACTGGGCGCTGTCCGCCGCCCAGCGCAACAACCTGCTGGTCGCGGTGTCCGCGTCCACCGCCAACGCTCTCGGCGCCCTGGGTGTGGACCGCGACCGCATCCGCGTGGTCCACAACGGGGTCGAGGACCCCGGCGTCCCGGCCCCACGCTCCCCCGAGCCGATGTTCCTGGCGATGGGCAGGCTCGTCGAGTACAAGCGCATCGATCTGCTGCTTCGGCTGTGGGAGCGGGTCCGGCCGGTGACCGGCGGCAAGCTGGTCATCGTCGGCGACGGCCCGGAGCGGCAGCGGCTGGAGGCCATGGCCGGCCCCGACGTGATCTTCAAGGGGTACGTCTCGGAGGCCGAGAAGCATCAACTGCTCTGCGCTTCCTGGCTGTTGCTGCACCCCTCCGCGGTGGAGGGGTGGGGGCTGGTCGTCACCGAGGCGGCCACCCGGTCCACCCCGTCGATCGGCTTCGACGTACCCGGGCTGCGGGACTCCATCGACGAGGGGGTAACGGGAGTGCTGGCACGTGGCGAGAGTTCCTTCGCCGCCGCGTGGTGCGCGCTCGCCCTCAGCACCGGGCGGCGTGAGGCGATGGGCCGGGCCGCCGCCGTACGGGCGGAGGCCTACCGGTGGTCGAGCACGGTCAGCCAGTTCCGGGCCGTGGCGGCGGAGGCGGCGGCACCGCGCCCCGCCCCCGCGAGAACACCGCGCCCGGTGGAGCCAGAGGCGGCCACCCTGCGATGAGGAACGACAGGTCCACCTCCCGTGGGCCCACCCCCCTCAGGGACCCCTCGTTCCGCCGCTCCGCCGCGCTGTTCCGCGCGTTCCTGCGCGAGCAGCACGACCCGGACCACTGCTACACCCTGCTCGCCCGCGACGCCGTCAACCAGGTACAGCGCCACGTCCCGCTCAAGGACCGGGTCGTCGTCGACATCGGCGGCGGCAGCGGGCACTTCGCCGAGGAGTTCCGCCGGCGCGGCGCGGAGTGCTATCTCTTCGAACCCGACTCCAGGGAGCTGACTCCCGAGGGGGCCAAGCCTCCCCAGGGAGCGGTCCTCGCGGACGGCTATCTGCTGCCGCTCGCCGACGGCGCGGCCGATGTCTGCTTCTCCTCCAATGTGCTGGAGCACGTCGCCGACCCCCAGACCTTTCTCAGCGAGATGGTCCGGGTGACCCGCCCAGGCGGGCTGATCTACGTCGCCTTCACCAACTGGTACTCCCCCTGGGGCGGCCACGAGTGGGCGCCCTGGCACTACCTGGGCGCCGAACGAGGCCGCCGCCGTTACGAACGCCGCACCGGCAGACCCGCGAAACACACGGTCGGCGAGAACCTCTTCCAGGTCCATGTGGGGACGACGCTGCGCCAGGTGCGGGCGCGCAGCGATGTCTCCGTCGTCTCGGCGCGGGCCCGCTACTGGCCGCTGCTGCCGTCCCTCGCCCCCAAGGTTCCGGTGCTGCGCGAGTTCACCACCTGGAATCTCCTCCTCATACTCCGGCGGTCCACATGACCAGTACGCTCCCGGCCCCGCCCCGCCCGCCCTCGCACGCCGCGCCGCCTCCTGGCGGGCCCCGGCCCGGCGAGGACGAACCGCGTTCGCGGCGTTGGCTGTTCGGGTTCTGGGCGACCGTACTGGTGGCGTTCCTGGCGGTGTCACCGGGGAAGATGAGCTTCGAGACGAAGCTCGGGGTGGCGGCCGACCCGTTCAAGTTCCTCGCGGACCTCGGTGAGTTGTGGCATTCGCGGGCCGGGTTCGGCGGGATCTTCGACCAGTACGTGGGCTACGCCTTCCCGATGCTCCCCTATTACGCGCTGTCCGATCTGGTGCAGCTGCCCACCTGGCTGGCCGAGCGGCTCTGGCTGTCGCTGGTCGTCACCGTGGCGTTCTGGGGTGCGCTGCGACTCGCCGAGCGGCTGGGCATCGGCACCTCGCCGACCCGGCTGCTCGGCGCTGCCGTGTACGCGCTCTGGCCGACCTACACCATCGTGATCGGTTCGACCTCGGCGGCGGCGCTGCCCGGCGCGCTCCTGCCCTGGGTACTGCTGCCTCTGGTCAACCCCCGTTTCAGCGCCCGCAGTTCGGCACTTCGCTCGGCCCTGGTCATCCCCTTCATGGGCGGTGTGAACGCGGCCTCCACGCTGGCCGCGCTGCTCCCCGTCGCGCTCTATCTGCTCAGCCGCCCGGCCGGGCCCCGCCGCCGCACCCAGATCCTCTGGTGGGTGCCGGGGGTGCTGCTCGCCACCCTGTGGTGGATCGTTCCGCTGCTGATGCTGGGCATCCACGGCGAGAACTTCATGCCGTACGTCGAGCAGGCCGAGACCACCACCGGCACCATGTCCGCCACCGAACTGCTGCGCGGCGCGGGCAACTGGACGGCGTATCTGCACTTCGGCGACGCCTGGCTGCCCGCCGGGTGGACGGTCGTCGCTTCCGTCCTGGCGATCCTCGGCTCGGCGTGCGCGGCGGCGATCGGACTGGCGGGACTGGCCCGCCGGGACGTGCCCGAGCGGCGCTGGGCGCTGCTGGTCGTGGTGTCGGTGGCGCTGATCACCCTGGCCGGGTTCGGGGGTTCGCTCGGCGCGCTCTTCCCGGGGACGGTGCAGGACTGGCTGAACGGGTGGCTGGTGCCGTTCCGCAACATCTACAAGTTCCAGTCGGGTCTGGCGCTCGTGCTGGTGCTCGGGCTGATCCACGCGGTGGCGGTCGCCGCCGAGCGGCGCGGGGCCAGAAGGCTGCCGGGGCGCCGGTACGCGCCCCTGCTCGCCGCGCTGGTCGTACTGCCGGGCCTGCTGCTGCCGTACGTCAACGGCAGCATCCTGCAGCCCGGCGCTTTCACCAAACTCCCCAAGCACTGGGAGCAGACCGCGAGTTGGCTGAAGGAGAACTCCGCCGCGACCCGGGCCCTGGTCGTCCCGGCGACCGCGCACGGCATCCAGACGTGGGGCTCGACCATCGACCAGCCACTGGATGTGCTTGCCGAATCACCGTGGGCCCAGCGGGACTTCGTACCCTTCGGCACCCCGGGCAACCGGCGGGCGCTGGACGCTGTCGAGCAGGCACTGATGTCCGGCGGTGAAGTCCCGGGCCTGTCGGACTACTTGGGGCGGGCCGGGCTGCACTACGTGGTGGTGCGCAACGACCTCGATCCGGACCAGATCGGCTACGTACCACCGCAGACGGTGAAGCGGACGCTGGAGTTCTCCGGGTACCGGCGGGTCACCGGGTTCGGCCCGGTACTGACCGGCGGGCGCATCCCGGACGACACTCCGGTGCAGGTCGAGGGTCTCTACCCGAGGCAGCAGGCGGTCGAGGTGTACGAGCCCCCGGCCGGCGCACAGGACCCGGGGCGGGCCGGTCTCAAGCCGGTCGCGGACACCGCCGTGGTCAGCGGCGGCCCCGAGACGCTGCTACAGCTGTCGGCGGACCCGACCATGCGCAACCGCCCCGCCGTCCTCACCGGCGACAACTCCCCCGGCCTGGGCACGCCTTCGCTGCGCACGGCGGGCGACGGGCTGCGTCGGGCGGACACCCGGTTCGGCCTGGTCAACACCAACACCTCGTACACCTACACCGCCACCGAGCGCAATCTTCCGGGCAGTGTGCAGGACCCCGGGCGTCAGCCGCGCCAGATCCTTCCGTCCGACAATCCCCGGCACCAGACCACGGCGGTGCTGCGCGGCGCGAAGTCGGTGACGGCGTCCAGCAGCGGCAACTGGCTGTTCCACCTCCCGCAGTACGACCCGGTGAACGCCTTCGACGGCAACCCGGACACCGCGTGGACCGAGGGCAGCCCGGCCACACCCAAGGGTCAGTGGCTGCGCGTCGACTTCGAGCGGCGCACCGCGATCCCCGCCACCATCCGGGTGACTCCGTTGCCCTCGGACGGGGTGCGGGCGGCGCCGACCGTCGTGCGGGTGGAGACGGACAAGGGCAGTGCGACCAGCCCGCTCCAGCCGAACGGACTTCCCCAGATCATCAACGCGCCTGTGGGTGAGGCGAGTTGGCTGCGCATCACGATCGACGAGGCCCAGCAGGGCCGGCCCGGGCTGATGGGCGCGGGGTTCACAGCCGTGGACATCCCGGGGGTCCAGGTGACGAAGCTGCTCGCGCTGCCTGCGGAGTCCGACTCCCGGTCGGGCGGCGACGTGGACGCGGACGTCCTCTCCCTGCACCGGGGCAGCGACCCCGGCGGCCTGTCGCCGGTCTCCGCGGAGGTCGGGCTGCACCGCCAGTTCACCACCCGCAAGGACGGCGCCTACTCGCTCCGGGCGACGGCCCTGCCGGTACCCGGCGATGCCCTCGATCAGCTGCTCTACCGGCAAGCCCCCGACCAGCGGCGGCAGTTGACCGCCACCGCCGACTCGACGGCCAAGCTGGGCACCTCGCTCAGCCCCCGCAACCTCGTCGACGGCGACCTCACCACCTCCTGGATCTCCGGCAACAAGTCCGTGCTGCATCTGCGGTGGCCCGTGAAGCGTCCGGTGGGCGAGATCGTGTTCGCGGCGGCCGGCGGGCTCTCGACCCGCCCCGAGCAGGTCGAGATCAGCTCGCCGGACGGCGCGGCCACCGCGTCCGTCGACCCGAACGGGCTCGCCCGGTTCGAGCCGATCACCACCGACCGGCTGGACATCACCATCACCAAGGTGGCGCCCCTGACCATCCACAACCCGGTCGCGGAGGGCGAGTTGCAGCTTCCGGTCGGGCTGAGCGAGGTGTACGTCCCCGCCCTGGAGGAGTACCGAGTGCCGCAACCGGAGCCGGACCGCAGGTTCTCGCTCCCCTGCGGGCAGGGCCCGGTCCTCGCGATCGACGGCACCCTGCACGCGACGAGTGCCGGCGGCAGCCTCCGCGACCTGACGGAGCGCCGCCCGATCGAGGTGTCGCTCTGTGCGGGCGATCAGCGGGACGGTACGGCCCAGCTGTCCCCCGGAACGCACCGCATCGAGGCGGGTGACACCGGGCCGCTGGCCATCACCGACATCACGCTCCGGCGCGGCAGCACCGCCGCCGGAACACCCGAACCCTCCACCGCCCCCCGGAAATTGGACCTGTCCGACTGGTCCGGGGATGACCGCACGGCGACCGTGGGCGCGGGCCAGGCCTCGTACCTCCAGCTGTACGAGAACGCGAACGCGGGCTGGAGCGCCACCCTCAACGGCAAGGAACTGGCCCCGGTCCGGCTCGACGGCTGGCAGCAGGGATGGTTGATCCCGGAGGGCGAGGGCGGCACCGTCCGCCTGGAGTTCGAACCGGCCAAGTGGTACGTCGGCGGGCTGATCGGCGGCGGGGTGGCCGTGCTGGCGCTGATCGGCCTGGTGGTGTGGGTACGGCGCGATCCCGCACCGGGGGTGGGCAGCGAGGTGCCGGGAGACGCGGCCCCCGCCCCCGGCCCGGTGCTTGGCCTGGCCGCACTGACCGTGGTCATGATCCTGATCGCCGGACCACTGGCCCTCCTGGTCCCGGCCCTGGCAGCCGTGGCCCACTTCCGCCACACCCTGCTCCCACCGATCGCTCTGGTCGCGATGGCGGCAGCGGGCGTGACGGCAGCCTGGGGCGCCGGCTCCCCGGTAGCCGCCCATTCCGGATCCTTCAGCCCCCTGGCCCAGGCCCTGGCCCTGACCGCCCTGGTAGCAGCCGTGGTAACCATCGGAGACAACTGGCGACGACGCGGCACGGACGAGGCGTAACCATCCCCGCGCCCCTCCCGGGGGCGCGGGGAACTGCGCGAGCAACCCTCCGACCACCCGCACTCCACCCACCGACCCCCACCCGCCCACAGCACCCCGCAGGCACCCCGCCCCACCCTCCGAGGGAGACCGGACGCCATGACCGCCACCCACACCTCCCGCCCCGCCCGCGGAACCCCCCTCACCACCCCCTTCTCCGTCGTGGACGAGATCACCCGGCACTGCCTGGACCCCCACGAACCCGAGACCGTGCACATCGAGGTGCACCTCCCCACCGCCCCCGACCCCACCCGCCTCCGCGCCGCTTTCCTGGAGGCCCTCCGCCGCCACCCCCGCATCCTGATGCGCGAGGCACCGGGCCCCTGGTACCGGCGGCGCTACCAGTGGGAACTCACCCCCGCCCCCGACACCGACGCCGTCGTCAGCTTCCCGGAGCCCGGCCCGGACGCCCTCCCGCTGGCCCGGGCCCGCGCCCTCGCCCAGGCCCCGCCGCTCTCCCTCTCCCCGCCCATCCGGCTCGAAGCCATCGGCAACGTCCTCGTCCTGGTCATCAACCACACCGCCCTGGACGGCCCCGCCTGCCTCCGCATCCTGGCGACCGCCGCCGAACTGTACGGCGGCCGGGACAACTCCCCCGCCACGGTCGCCGCTCCTGAGCGCCCGGAGGTGCACCACCAACAGCCCGCCCCTTCACCGGGGTTGGCCCCGGTCGCCCGAGTGGCCCCGGGTACTCCGCCGCCCGGCGGCGACGGCAACGGCCTGCTGGTCGCCGACCTCCCCGTCCCGCGCCGCCCGCGCGAAGCCCCGTACACCGTGAACGACCAGCTCATGGTCGCCACCGCACGCATGATCGCCGAATGGAACCTGGAACACGGCGGGCAGCGCCGCCCGATGCGCATCACCATGCCGGTGGACGACCGCCCCCGGGGAATGGACATGCCCATCGGCAACGGCACCCGACTCGTCGAAGTTCCCTACTCGCCCGAGGAGTTGAAGCTGGAGACGCCCGATCTCCTGCGCCTCACGGCCGAGCGCACCCGCGCTCTCAAGGCCCTCCTCAGACCTCAGCTCGGCCACGGTGCCACCCTCCTCACCGCACCGGTCGTGCCCGTCGCCGTACGCGCCGCGCTCACCCGGCAGCTGCGCCGGGCCGCCGCACCGTGGACGTCCACCACACTGCTCAGCAACATCGGGCGCGTGCCGTACCCGCTGGACTTCGGCGACGAGGTGGGGCGGGCCGACGCCGTCTGGTTCTCCGCGCCCGCCCGGATGCCGCGCGGGCTGACCGTGACCACGGCCAGCACCAACGGCCGACTGCATCTCGCCCTGCGCTGGTCGGGCGCGCTCCTTGGCCCGCAGGACGGCGTACACCTCCAGGAACTCTTCGAGAAGCACCTCAACTCCACAGCCGAGAAAGGTCGTTCCTCATGACGGCCACGACCGAACCCAGCACCGGGCCCAGCACCGAACCCAGCACCGAACCAATCGCCCAGGCCGCCGAGCCCACCGCGGAAGCCACCACCGCACCCGCCCCACAGCACCCCCCGCAGCTCCGCGACTTCTACGAGAACCCCGCCGTGCCGGTGGCCTCCGGAGACGCCCGCAGCCTGCGTCAGGCCCGGATGCTCGCCGGCGCGCTGGCCTCCACCCCCGGCGCCACCGTCCTCGACCTGGGCTGCGGCGACGGCCGGGCGGCGGTCACCGCCGCCCCGCTGCTCACCGGGCACCGTCTCGTCGGCGTCGACTGGTCGCAGGACGCACTGCGCCGGGCGAGCGCCTCCTTCGCCGCCGCCCCCGGCGAGCTGCACGCCGTACGCGGTGAACTCACCGACGGGGGGCTGCCGTTCGCGAACGGGGCGGCCGACGCCGTCCTCTTCAGCGAGGTCATCGAGCATCTCGTCGACCCGGACAGCGCCCTGGACGAGATCCGCCGCGTGCTCGCCCCGGGCGGCCACCTGATGCTCTCCACCCCCAATCTGGCAGCCTGGTACAACCGGGCCCTCCTCCTCGCCGGAGTGCAGCCGGTCTTCTCGGAGGTGAGCCTGCGCGGCATCCACGGGCGTCCCGGACGCGAGGTCGTCGGCCATCTCCGCCTGTACACGGCCCGCGCGCTGCGCGAGTTCCTGACCGCGTCCGGCTTCGAGGTGGTACGGATCGCGGGCGCACCCTTCCACGGCGTACCGCGCCCGCTGCGCCCACTGGACCGGCTGGCCTGCGCCGCACCGTCCGCCGCTTCGATCCTGCTGGTGCACGCCCGCCGACGGCGTACCACCAACTCTCCTTCACACAACGGCGATCGGGGCGCGTGATGTGGTGGGGCGTGGCGGCGGCGCTGTTCGCGAACGTCCTCTTCAGCAGCGGCTTCGTGCTGGAGAAGCGGGCCCTGTCGAGCCTGCCGGGGCTGGACATCCGGCGCCCGGCCCGTGCGGTGCGGCTGCTGCTCGGCAGTCCGCTGTGGCTGGGCGGTTCGCTCGCGCTGGCGGGCGGGTTCGTGGCGCAGCTGGTGGTCTACCGGACGCTGCCGATGACCGTCGCGCAGGCCCTGTTCATCTCCGGCCTGGTGCTGCTCCTGCTGCTGTCCTCGCGGGCGCTCGGCGAGCGGACCTCGTCGCGCGAGCGCTGGGCCATGGTGGCGATCGTGGTGGCCCTGCTGATGGTGGTGCTCTCCCTCGACGAGAGCGCCGAACCGATCGGCAGGCACTCCCCCTACGCCCTGATCCTGCTGCTCAGCGGGCTGTCGCTCGGTGCGGGAATCTGGGTGTACGTCGTCGCGGACCGCCGGGACGCGCGGCTGGTGGATCTGACCCGCAGCACCAGCGGTGTCCTCTACGGAGTGGCCGTCGGCTTCGTCTACGGCGTCAGCTCCCTCGCCATCAAGGGCCTCTCCGCGTACCTCGACCCGCACGACCTGACCGGCACCCTCGCCGCCGTGCTCACCTCCCCGTACCCCTATCTCCTCCTGGTCACCGGCGCCACCGGGCTGGTCCTCTCGCAGACCGCGCTGCAACGTTGCCGCGCCTCGCTCGTGGTTCCCGTCTGCACCACCACCTCCTGCCTCTTCACCGCCACCCTCGGGTCCCTGGCCTTCGGCGAGTCCCTCCCCCACGACCCCCTGCGCCTCACCCTCCGGGTGGCGGGGGCCGCCCTCGCGATCGTCGTACTCCTCACCCTTCCCACGTCCGAACAACCCTCCCCCGAAAAGGAATTGAGCCATGAACCCCGCTGACCCGCTGCTCAGGATCCTGGCCTGCCCGCTCGACAAGGGCCCCCTCACCCTCCTCCCGGCGGAGGACGTCCTCTACAACCCCCGCCTGCACCGCCGCTACCCGATCATCGACGGCATCCCGCAACTCCTGCCGTCCTCCGGTGAACAGGTCGACGAGTCGGAACACCGCCGCCTGACCAGCCACACGTAGCCCACGGCCCGTTCCGCGCCACCCGCTCACGCTCCCCACCACGCTCCAACCGCACTGCCACAATGACCACATGGTCACTGGAGGCAGAGTCGCAGTCGTCGGCGGATCGATCGCGGGCTGTGCGGCGGCACTCGCCGCGCACCGGGGCGGCGCCGACGAGATCACCGTCTACGAGCGCACCGACGGCCGCCTGGCCGAACGCGGTGTGGGGCTGGCCATGCACGACAGCCGGTACGCGGAGCTGGCGGCGGCCGGGTTCGTCGACGCGCGGATGCCGTGGGTCCAGATGACCCGGCGCGGCTGGTACGTCCGGGACGACTCGGCGTCCTCGCCCCTCGGCCGTCGCCTCACCGAGATGCCCTTCCCGTTCCGCACGTACAACTGGGGACCGCTCTGGCGGGAGCTGCGCGCCCGGGTCCCGGCCTCGGTGGACTTCCGTACCGGCAATGCCGCCAAGCAGCTCCGCAGCACCACCAGGGGCGTCGAAATCGACGGCGAGAGCTACGACTTCGCGGTCGGCGCGGACGGCTACCGCTCGCTGGTCCGCACGACGGCCTGCCCCGGAACCGACCCCGCGTACTCGGGCTATCTCGCCTGGCGCGGCGCCTACCCCGAGTCCGACCTCCCCGACGCCCACCTCTGGCCCACCGACGAGTGCGCGTACGTCGTCTTCGACGGCGGCCACATCGTCATCTACCGCATCCCGGACGACGCGGGCGGCCACCGGGTCAACTGGGTCTTCTACACCACCCCGCCCACCGGCCACACCCTCCCCACCGACAGCGGGCGCACCCTCACCCCCGCTCTCGCCGCCCACCTCGCCTCCCTCGTCGACCACCAGCTCCCGCCGTTCTTCCGCACCCTGATAAACACCACCCCGCCCGCCGACCGCTTCGTCCAGCCCCTCTACGACTTCACCGCCCCGCACTACGCCACCGGCCGCCTGGCCCTGGTCGGCGACGCCGCCACGGTGGCCCGCCCGCACACCGGTGCGGGCGCGGTCAAGGCCCTCCAGGACGCCGCCGCCCTCCAGTCCGCGCTGATCTCCTGCACCACCCCCACCGAAGCCCTCGCCGCCTACGACGCCCACCGCGCCCCGGCGGGCCGCACCATGGTGGACCTGGGCCGCACCCTGGGCCGGGCCCTGGTCCAGGAAACCCCGCTCTGGGCCACCATGACGGGCACCGACCTCACCGCCTGGTGGCAGACCGCGGACGGCTCGGGCGCCTTCGGGGGCCGGGAGCTGGGGAGGGGCTGAGTCGGAGCTGAGGAGCCGCGTCCGGATGTGAGGGCGAGCGCACGACTGCGAGCGCCGGGCCCGCCGGCCCGGCGCTCACAGTCGTCGCGTCCACCCTTCAGGTCCCGCGGACGGCCCTCAGGTCCCGCAGACCGCTCAGGTCCCGCAGACCCGCACCGGGTCGGTCTCGCTGTAGATGTCGCTGTCCTTCATCCAGCCGACCTGCCCGTTGTCGGCGGTGGTCAGCAGCCAGCGGTTGGGGTGAGGGCCGCCGCCGCCGGTGGAGTCGGCGTCCAGGCGGCAGTTGAACCAGGACGGGTTGGTGTTCATGTAGCCGACGATGGTGACGCTGTCGGCGTCCCAGACCGCCGCGCCCCGCTTGTTGTTGCACCACCACTTGCCGCCGCTGTGCCAGCAGGGCGCCGCCGCCTGCCCCTTGAGGGGCGCGGCGGGTGCGGAGGACGCCTGGGCCACCGCGCCCAGACCGGTGGCCGCGAGGACCAGACCGGCGCTGAGGGTGGCGGCGGCGATGCGGATGCGGTTACTCATCACGGTTCTCCTTGTACGGTTCCGCGACTGCGGAAGATGCGTGCCGGTACCGATGACCCTGCACCGCCCCTGGGCCGTCGCGACCCGTTTCCTCGTTGCCTCTGAGCAGGGGCAACACCGCATCCCGCCGGGAAACACCCGCCGCCGGCCCGCAGTTACCCCGCCGTGGTGACCGTCCGCGAGGCCGAGAAGTCGCCCCACTTGCCGTCCGGCAGCTTCGCGCGCAGCTTGACGGCGTAGCGCGTGCCGGGCGGATCGGTGACCGTGAAGGTGTACGTCGCCGGGCCGGGCGGCGGCGCACCCCAGGCGATGGTGGTGGCGAATCTGCCGTTCAGGTACAGCTGGTACTCCTGGATCTCGCCGCCGGTACGGGGCTGGGTCCAGCTCAGCACGACGGTGCGCTCCCCGGTCGGCGAGGTGCGGGCGGTGGCCGTCAGTGCGGTGGGCGCGGTGGACGGCCCCTGCCCCGGGCCCGGTGCGGTCTTGAGGTCGAGGGAGTTGCTGTCCTTGGAGGAGTTCTCGGCGGCGTCCCTGGCCCGGACCGTGAAGGTGTAGACGGTGCCGGGGCGCAGCCCCTCGACCCGGGTGCTGGTCTCGGTGCCGCGCGCACTGTGGATGCGGGAGTTCTCCTGGTAGATGTCGTACGCCGTGACACCGCCCCCGGCGTCGGTGGCGCGCCCCCAGTTCAGGGTCACCGCACCGGAGCCGTTCACCTTCCCGCGCAGGGCGGTGGGGGTGGTCGGCGGGGTGCGGTCGTCCGGGGTGGGCGCCGGGGTGGTGGCCGGGACGGCGGCGCTCGGGGCGGAGAGGTTCCCGGCGAGGTCGCGGGCGCGGACGGTGAAGGAGTACGCCTTCGCGGGGGCCAGCCGGTCCACGTCGACCATGGTGTCCGGGGCCACGACCGTCTTCACCCGCTTCCCCTTCTCGTACACCTCGTAGCCCGTGACACCTCTGTCGTCGGACGCCGGGTTCCACATGACGTGGACCGAAGTGGCGCTGCCCGCCTGGGCGGTGACCCCGGCGGGGGTGGCGGGCGGGGTGCGGTCGAGCGGGGGCTCGGCCTTGGCGTTGCTGCACGCGGTGGCGGTCAGCAGCAGGGCGGTACAGGTCAACGCGGCGTACACGGTGGGGCGTTGCACGACTGGACCTCTCATCCGTGGGGGAGGAAGGAGACAATGGTCCAGACCTGTATGCCATGGCGACCCGCTCCCTCACAAGGGGCGCGGCCCAGGGAACGGCCGCCCGCCCGCCGTACCCCCTAGCCCACGGCCGCTCCCAGCACCAGGAACCCACAGATCAGCACTGCCAGGATCACCAGCAACGGCATCACGAACCGCAGGTACTTGTCGTAGCCGACCTTGGCGAGGGCGACGCCGCCGATGGTGACGGCGGTGGTGGGCACCCACATGTTCATCAGTCCGCTCGCCGACTGCCACGCCGTGACGACCACCGAACGCGGCACCCCGGCGAAGTCGGCCAGCGGGGCGAGGATCGGCATGGCGAGGGTGGCGTGCCCGGAGGTAGAGGGGATCAGGAAGGCCAGCGGGAGGTTGACCAGGAAGACGATCACCGCGAAGACGGCGGAGGAGGTGCCGGTGACGACGCCCTCGACGGCGTTCAGCACGGTGTCGGTGATACGGGAGTTGTTCATGATCACGGTGACTCCGCGCGCGAGCACGATCACCAGCGCCGGGGAGATGAAGTCCGCCGCGCCCTGGGCGATCGTCGCTGACAGCTTCTGCTCACCGAAGCGGGCGACCATCCCGACCACCACCGCCGCCACCAGGAACAACGCCGCCAACTGCGGAAAGGACCAGCCGAGCTCGAAACCGTACGGGGCGGCGTCGGCGTCCCCGGTCAGCGCGCTCGACCACGGCACCACCGAGAAGATCATGAACGCGAAGGTGAGCGCGACCAGCACCAGCAGCACCCTGTGCAGCGAGGTGAGCGCGGGCGGCTCCTGGGACTCGGCCGCGGACTGTTCGCGGTCGCCGGGCAGAAATCCGGAGAGCGAGCGGTCGGGGTCGCGCCGGACGCGGCGCGCGTACCGGATGACGTAGGCGACGGTGACCGCGGTCAGCACCACCCACATGAGCGCACGCAGCACGATGCCGTCACCGATCGAGATCCCGGCGGCGGACGAGGCGACCCCGGTGGCGAAGGGGTTGACGGTGGAGCAGAGCACCCCGACGCCGGCGCCGAGGATGATGGTGCCGGTGGCCACCATCCGGTCGTACCCGAGAGCGAGCATCAGCGGAACGATCAGCCCGTAGAAGCCGAGGGTCTCCTCCGCGAAACCCTCGACCGTGCCCAGCAGGGCGAAGATCAGCATCACCCCCGCGATCAGCAGCACCCCGCGCTCGCGCAGCCGGTGGGCGAGGCGGCCGATGCCGCGGTCGAGGGCGCCGGTCGCGAAGACCACGGTGATGAAGGCGCCGATCGCGAGCACGAAGAGGAAGACGCCGGCGCTGCCGTAGAGGGCGCCGGTGAGGTCGGGGCCGACCGTGCCGGTCTGCTCTTCCTGGATGCCGTACAGGCCGTTGACCGGCGAGAGGAAGAGGTCGTTGAGCCGATCGGTGAAGCTCTGGTCGGAGGGGACGCGGTGGTAGGTGCCCTGGAGGGGCGAACCGTTCTTGTCCCGGTCGTAGGCGCCCGGCGGAATCAGGAAGGCGAGCAGCCAGACGCCGAAGGTGACCAGCGCGAGGATGGTGAGGGCGCTGGGGAAGGTGAAGCGCCGCTTGCCGTCCGGCTCTGGGGCTGCCCCCGGATCCGCGTCCGGTGAGGTCGCTGTACTCATTGCTCGGCCCCTGGGCTCGTCCCTGACCTTTCGGCCAATGGACCACAGGGGCCGGGGGCCCGCATCCGCAGCGAGGGGGGGGCGGGGCGAGTGCTGCGGGGACTGCCGGCCTCCGGACTGTGGGCTTACGCCGTCGCCCCGTGCTCCTCGTCGTACGCGGCGCGCGCCTGCGCGACCGTCACCCGGTGGCGCTCCGCCCAGCTGGTCAGCCCGAGGAGCGAGGAGTGCAGTTCGCGGGCGACCGGCGTCAGCTCGTACTCCACCTTCGGCGGGACCGTCGGGTGCACGGTACGCACCAGCAGTCCGTCGCGCTCCAGACCGCGCAGCGTGAGGGTGAGCATCCGGCGGCTGATGCCGTCGATGGACCGCTCCAGCTCGGTGAAGCGGATCGGGCCGTGGGCCGCGGCGATCAGGATCGGGACGCTCCACTTCCCGACCACCCTGTCAAGAACCTCCCGCACCGGGCACGCCTGCGCGTTCACTGCCTGCGAGGTAACAGCGGTGTTCCGGTGGGACATGAAAGTGCCTCCTTATGGCGAACCCCCATGCTCACGCACGATCTCCCCCGTTACAAGAAGTGCACCTTTGGAGGTCGGACAGCATGTCAGCAGTGTCAGAGACCGGGCAGGCGCCCAAGCCGACCGCACGGGCCGGAGCCGGACCGGGCGTCGGCGTCGGCGTCGGCGTCGGCGTCGGCGTCAAGTCGTCCACGGACCGCTCGCGTTGGACCGCGCTCCTCATTCTCTGCGCGGCCACCCTGATGACGATCCTCGACGGGAACATCGTCACCGTCGCGATGCCCGCCATCCAGAACGACCTCGGCCTCTCCCCCGCCGGACTCGCCTGGGTCGTCAACGCCTATCTGATCCCCTTCGGCGGGCTGCTACTGCTCTCCGGCCGGCTCGGCGACCTGATCGGCCGCAAGCGGATGTTCACGGCGGGCCTCGGCGTCTTCACGCTGGCCTCGCTGCTGTGCGGGATCGCGGTCACCCCGGGTGTGCTGATCGCCGCCCGCGCGCTCCAGGGCATCGGTGGCGCCATGACCACCGCCGTCGTCCTCGGCATGCTCGTCGCGCTCTTCCCCGAGGGCGGCGAGCGGGCCAAGGCGATCGCCGTCTTCAGTGCGGTGGGCGCGGCGGGCGGTGCGCTGGGCACCTTCCTCGGCGGCGCGCTGACCAGTGCGCTCTCCTGGCACTGGATCTTCCTCATCAACCTGCCGATCGGCGTGCTCTCCCTGATCGCCGCCTGGCGGGTGCTGGCCCGCGACCCCGGCGCGGGCCTCGGCAAGGGCGCCGACTACCTCGGCGCGGCCCTGGTCACGGCCGCTCTGATGCTCGGCGTCTACACCCTCGTCCAGGCCGCCGACCACGGCTGGGCATCCGTCCGCACGCTCGGCCTCGGCGCGCTCTCGCTCGCGCTGCTCGGCGCCTTCGCCTTCCGTCAGACCCGTACCGCCGAGCCGCTGGTACGGCTCCGGATCTTCCGCTCCCGCACCCTCACCGGCGCGAATCTCGTACAGATCCTGATGATCGCGGGCATGTACGCCTTTCAGTACATCGGCGCCCTCTATCTGCAACAGGTGCTGGGGTACGAGAGCCTGACCACCGGCCTCGGCTTCCTGCCCGCCCCGCTGGTCATCGGCGCCCTGATGCTGGGCCTCTCCACCCGACTCACCAGCCGCTTCGGGCCGCGCACGGTGCTGCGTGCCGGACTGGTCGCGATCGTCGCCGGCCTGGTCCTCTTCGGCAGGGCCCCCGTGCAGGGTTCGTACGCCGTCGACGTACTGCCCGCGATCCTGCTCCTGGCCGTCGGCTTCGGCATCGCGATGCCCGCACTGACCGGTCTCGCCATGTCCGACGCCCGCCCCGAGGACGCGGGCCTGGCCTCCGGCCTGTTCAACACCACCCAGGTGGTGGGCGGCGCGTTCGGCCTCGCCGCCCTGACCTCCCTGGCGGCCGGCCACACCGCGGGCCTCACCGCCACCGGCACGGCCACCGCACCGGCCCTCAATTCCGGCTACCAACTTGCTTTCACAGTCGGCGCGTTGGCGGTGGCCCTGGGGCTGGTCCTGGCCGTGGCCCTGCTCCGCGACGCTACGCAGCGGAGCGCAGGGTGAGCAGCACCTCGTCGGCCTGCTCGCCCCGGCCGTGCGCGAAGCCCCGGTCGCCGCCGGCTCCATCGGGGCCTCCGGGCACGCTCGTTCGCAAAGGTGGGGCGGTCAGCCTCAGAACGTTTCACCTTCGCGAACGGCCGCCTCCTCAACTGCTGAAGAAGTCGCTCACCTTGTCCGCGAACTGCTGCGGGCTCCGCTCGTGGATGCGGTGGCCGCCCGGCAGCATGATCTGGGAGCAGTCCGGGATACGGTCGGCCATCTCCGGGATCTCGGACTGATCCATCTCGCTGTCGTGGCCGCCGGTGATGATGAGGGTGGGGGCGACGATCTCGCCGAGCCGCTCCAGCCATTCGGCCGGGGGGCCGGCGAGCTGCTGCTGGATCTCCGGGACCGCGTTCTCGTCGTAGTCGACGACACCGTCCGCCGGGAGTACGTCCTGAGCACCGTCGAAGGGGGCGGGCGTCTCCTCCAGGACTAGACGCTCCACCCGGTCCGGGTGGTCCTGCGCGAGGAGGTAGGCGACGACGCCACCCATGCCGTGACCGACCACTCCCGCGCGGTCGATCTTCGACTCCTCGATGAAGCCCAGTACGTCGTCCCGCATCTGTTCGAGCTCGTACTCGTCGGGCCAGTCGCTCTCGCCGTGGCCGCGCAGATCGAGGGCGTACACCCGCCATTCCTCGCCCAGCGCCTGCCCGGCCTTCTCCCAGCTCAGCGCGGAACTGCCGATTCCGTGGAGCAGGATGACAGGGGCGCCGTGCTGGTCGCCCCAGGAGCGGTACGCCATGCGTACGTCGCCCACATCGACGACGGAGTGATCTTCCATGACTCCGACGGTACAGGGGGTGCCCGCATGCCAGGGTCGTCGGGTGAAGTCCGTGATGCGTGTACTGGGACCGATTGCCGCGGTCTCGGTACTGGTGGGGTGCGTAGGCGTGGATACGGGTGGGGGAAAGGGAGGTGGTGGATCTGCGGGGAGCGTGCTGCCGTCCGGGATCTCTTCCGCGGTGTCGTCCGTCGCGCCGACGCCGGTACGGCCCTCGCCGAAGGCGTCCACCGCGCGGCCGGTGGATCTCGACGCTCCGGCGAAGAAGGAGATCGCGATGCAGCTGATCTCCAGTGCCGAGAACTCCTCCCTGCGATGGCGCGAGCAGTACCGGTACATCCAGGACATCGGCGACGGGCGCGGCTACACGGCGGGGATCGTCGGGTTCTGTTCGGGGACGGGCGACATGCTGAAGGTGGTCGAGCGGTACACGGCCGCGCGCCCCGGCAACATCCTGGAGGAGTTTCTGCCCGCGCTGCGCGCGGTGCGGGGCACCGAGTCGCACGAGGGGCTCGGCGAGGACTTCACCGGGACCTGGCAGGAGGCCGCCGACACCGATCCGCTGTTCCGGGCCGCCCAGGACACCCAGCGGGACCGGGAGTACTTCGCTCCCGCGGTACGTCAGGGGAAGGCGGACGGGGTCGGGGCGCTGGGCCAGTTCGTGTACTTCGACGCGTTCGTGATGCACGGTCTGGGCGACAGCCCGAACTCGACCGGTTTCGCCACCCTGCGAGCGCGGGCCCGGCAGCGGGCCGCGCTGCCCGCCGAGGGCGGCGACGAGAAGGCGTATCTGAACGCGTTCCTGGACGTACGGGCGGACTCGATGCGCCGGGAGCGCTCGCACGGCGACATCAGCCGGGTGGAGACGGCCCAGCGGGTCTTCGTGCGGGCAGGGAACCTCACGCTGGCCCCACCGCTGCGGTGGAGGGTGTACGGGGACAGTTACCGGATCGGCTGACGGACGAGGGCCTCCGCCTCCCAGAGGGGCTGCGGGAGTCGGCGCCGCTTGCGGACCGGGGAGAGGAAGACCGGGAGGAAGGCGAGGGCGAGGAATCCCGCGCCCACCCACAGCGCGGTGCGAATTCCGGCGAGTTCGCCGAGCAGGCCGGCCAGGGCGGAGCCGATGGCGAGGGAGCCGCTGAGCATGAAGCGGAAGGTGGCGTTGGTGCGGCCGAGGAGCGGGGCGGGGGTGAGGGTCTGGCGGAGGCTGACGCTGAGGACGTTGTTGATGCCGATGTCGAAGGTGGTGAGCATCCAGCCGACCGCCGCGACGGCGAGCCAGGGGCCCCGGTCGACGAACGGGACGACCAGTGCGGCGGGGGCCAGGACAATCGCGGCCAGCCCGATGGCGCGTCCGTGCCCGAGGCGGCCCGCGAGCGGGCGGGCGCATCGGGAGCCGAGCAGGATCCCCAGGCCGCCCATCGCCCAGAAGAGCCCCAACCATGCTGCGGAGAGGCCGAGTTGGCGGGTGAAGAGGATCGGAAGGAGAGTGTTGACGAGCTGGGTGCCGAGGTTGCAGAGGGAGGCGGTGAGGGCCAGCGCGCGGAGTTCCGGGTGGTGCAGGACGTGGCGCAGGCCTTCGGCGATCTGGGTTCTCAGCGCGGTGGGGCGCTCCGGGCGGGTGGGGGCCGGGGCCTTGTCGAGGGCGAGCAGTCGCAGCGCGGCGGCCAGATGGAGAATCCCCATGCCCACCACGGCGACCGGTGCGGTGAGCAGCGCCACCAGGCCGCCGCCCGCACCCCGCCCCGCGACATTGCTCGCCGCCTGCACGCCCACCACGGCGGCGTTGGCACTCAACAGCCCTTCCTGCCCGACGAGTTGCGGCAGCACACTCTGTGACCCCACGTCGAAGAAGACGGTCGCGCACCCGCTGAACAGCACCACCGCGTACAGCTGCTCCAGCGTGAGCACCCCCGCCGCCCACGCCACCGGCACCGAGGCGAACAGCGCGGCCCGCGTCAGATCGGCGGCTATCAGCACCCGGCGGTGCCGCATCCGGTCCACCCAGGCTCCGGCGGGCAGCCCGATCAGCAGGAAGGCGAGGGTGCTCAGGGTGGCGAGCAGACCGACCTCGCCCGCCGTGGCGTCCAGTGAGGTCACGGCGATCAGAGGCACGGCCACATAGCCGATCTGGGTACTGAGGTGGCTGAGCGCGGTGGCGGTGAAGAGGGTGCGGAACCCGGCGTGACGCCAGGGGCCCCGGGCCTCGGCGGAGGTCTGTGAAGGCATGACGTCACGGTGCCGGGCGGACGTGGCGCGTTCCAATGTTTTAGCCTCTGCTAAAACCTCCACTGAATCCTCTGCTGCATACCGAGAGCCGCACGCCGAGAGCCGCATACCGAGAAGGGCAGGTGTTCCCATGACGACCAGGCACCCGGTGGGCGGCGGGGGCGGCACCCTGGAGATCGAGTTCACGCTGGAGGACGTGGCGCGGACCAGGTTCGCGGTGTCACCGCTGTGGGAGGTGGTGGCGAGTGTCCGCGTACTGAAGGCCGCCGACTCCCATGATCTGCACCGGAGTTGGGTGGAGCAGGTACGGCCGATGCTCGCGGCGGCCAAGCTGGATCCGGCACCGCTCTTCGACCTGGTGTCCGTGCCGACGGTCGGCATTCCGGGTGTACTGGTGCCGCCGCCGACCACTCCGCAGCCCTCGCTGGAAGTGGAGCTGACGACCCTCCGTGCGACCCCGCTCGCGCAGCTCAGCACCACGAAGTCGGCCCATCTCCCGGAGGCGATGGCAGCGCTCCGGGCCGACCCGGAAAGGGAGCTGGCCCGTCTCGCGGACACCATCGCCGCGTACTGGGAAGTGGCCCTCGCCCCGTACTGGCCCCGGCTGAGCGCACTGCTCCAGGGGGACATCGCGCACCGCGCGCACCGGTTCGCGGAAGGAGGCGCCCACGCCCTGCTGGACAGCCTGGATCCGCAGCTCACCTGGGACACCGGCACGTTGCAGCTCCCCAACCGCTTCACCAGCGGGCCCCGCCGGCTGGGTGGCCGGGGCCTGCTGCTGGTGCCGTCGGCCTTCACCTGGCCGCGCATCTTCTCCACCCTCGCGGACGACGAGGCCGTGCCCACCCTGCGCTATCCGGCCCGGGGCATCGGCACCCTCTGGGACCCTCCCAGGGCCTCCTGCTCGGACGCCCTGGCCGGTGTCCTCGGCCGTACCCGCGCCCGCCTCCTCGCCGAGCTCACCACCCCCGCCTCGACCACGGATCTAGCCCGCCGCCTGGACATCACCGCGGGCGGCGTCTCCCAGCACCTGACCGCGATGCGAGCGGCCGGCCTGGTGAACGCGCACCGGACGGGGCGGGTGGTGCGGTACGCCCGGACGAGTGTGAGCGAGGCCTTGGTGGCGGCCAACACAACGTCGACGTAACGCAGTTGACGCACCCTCCACGTCGTGAGGCAGGCAAAGGGGCAGGCCCCGGCCGCTGCGTCCGCGCAACCGCCGGGGCCGACCCCGAGAACGTACCGGAACCGGATCAGTGCGCTGCCGCCACCGGCTTCTCGCCCCGGTGGGACATCTCCTCGCCCGGCTCCATCGGAGCCGTGACCTCATCGTCGTCACGGCGCTTGCCGATGTGGTTGAAGACGAGGTTGAGGACGACCGCCGCGAGGCAGCCGGTGGAGATTCCGGAGTCCAGGATGATCTTCGCGGTCTCCGGGAAGTGGTGGTAGAAGGTCGGCGCCGCGATCGGGATGATGCCGACCGCGAGGGAGACGGCGACGATCAGGACGTTGTTGTCCTTCTCCAGGCCCGCCTTGACGAGGGTCTGGATGCCGCTGGCCGCGACCGAGCCGAAGAGCACGATGCCTGCGCCGCCGAGCACCGGGCGCGGTACGACCGCGATCAGCGAGGCGGCGATCGGGCAGAGACCCATCAGGATCAGGAAGCCGCCGCCCGCCGCGACCACGAAACGACTGCGGATCTTGGTCATCGCGACCAGGCCGATGTTCTGCGCGAAGGCGCTGCACATGAAGCCGTTGAACAGCGGGCTGACCGCGGAACCGAGGGCGTCGGCGCGCAGTCCCGCGGCGATGGTCTTCTCGTCGGCCGGGCGCTCGACGATCTCGCCGAGGGCCAGCATGTCGGCGGTCGACTCGGTCATCGAGACGAGCATGACCACACACATCGAGATGATCGCGGCGGCCACGAACTGCGGTGCGCCGAAGTGGAACGGCGTCGGGAAGCCGACGACGGACGCCTCGGTGACCGCGGTGAAGTCGGTGGCGCCGAACGGGATCGCGATGATCGTGCCGATCACCAGGCCGAGCAGTACGGCGATCTGCTTCACGAAGCCGCGGGTGAAGCGGCGGAGCAGCAGCACGATCACCAGCGTGATACCGGCCAGGCCCAGGAAGGTCGTCGAACCGTAGTCCGCCGCCTTGGGGTTGGGGCCCTGCGCCCAGCCGAAGGCGACCGGGAGGAGGGATATGCCGATCAGGGTGATGACCGTGCCGGTGACGACCGGCGGGAAGAACCGGACCAGCTTGGAGAAGAAGGGGGCGGCGATGAATCCGATCGCGCCCGCGACGATGATCGCGCCGAAGATGACCGGGAGCGCGTCCTCCTTCGACTGGCCGCTCGCGATGGCGAGCATCGGGGCGACGCCGGCGAAGGTGACGCCGTTGACGAAGGGCAGCCGGGCGCCGATGTTCCAGATGCCGAGCGTCTGGAGGAGCGTGGCGAGACCGGCCATGAAGAGGCTGGCGCCGGTGAGGAAGGTGAGTTCCTTGCCGTCGAGGCCGATGGCGGCGCCGACGATCAGCGGGGGCGCGACGACGCCCGCGTACATGGCGGCGACGTGCTGGAGTCCGGTCGTGGCGAGCTTCAGGGGAGGCATCCCCTGGTCGACCGGGTGTTTGGTGAGTGGTGCCTCCGGGGCGGTGCCGTCCGCCTTGGAGCCTTGCGCGGTTGACCTGGGCGACTTGGCCACAGCGTCCTCCTGTCGTTTCCAGTGCCGGGATTGGCACGTGCTTCGGGGAGGTGTTGCGCGATGCAAGGTGCTGGTGGTGCAGAGGTGTTGCTATGTGCCCGTGTTGCTGCTGTGTTGCTGTGCCGTCGTTCGCGCCCGGATACGCCGGACCGCCCCGGGGGCATGAAGCATTGGGCCACGCCCCCGGGAACGGCGCCCGAGCAGCCCGCTCGGCTGCTCGGTCCCGACCGAGGGCCGTCCCCCTCGGTCGGAATCTTCAACTCCCCCTGTTGTGCAGGGGGTTCAGTGGTACGAGGTGGTCGGCTCAGCGGGGCTGCGCGGCGATCCGCGCCAGCCGCTGGGCCTCGTCCCGCGCGCTGCGGGCGATGGCGTCCTCGTCCACCGTGATCAGGTGGTTGCCTTCGACGACGGCACGGCCGTTGACGAGGGACAGGGTGACCGGGGCCGCCGCGCCGAAGATGATGGCGGTGACCGGGTCGGCGATGGTGGAGTGGCCGAGGCCGTCGATCTTCCACATCACCAGGTCCGCGAGCTTGCCGGCTTCGAGCGAGCCGATCTGGTCCGCGCGGCCCAGTACTTGGGCGCCTCCGTGGGTGCCGAGGCGGAGCGCCTGGCGGGCGTTGAGGGCCCGCTCGCGGTGCTCGGTGTTGAGGCGGTTGATGAGCAGCGCGTTGCGCAGCTCGGTGTGCAGCTCGCCGGACTCGTTGGAGGCGGTGCCGTCGACGCCGAGGCCGACCGGGACGCCGGCCTTCAGCATGTCGGGGACCCGGGCGATGCCCGCGGCGAGACGCGCGTTGGAGGAGGGGCAGTGGGCGACGCCGGTGCCGGTGCGGGCGAAGGCGGCGATGTCGGAGTCGTTCATGTGGACGCAGTGCGCCATCCACACGTCGCTGCCGAGCCAGCCCGTCGACTCGAAGTAGTCGGTGGGGCCCATGCCGAACAGCTCGTGGCAGAACTTCTCCTCCTCGACCGTCTCGCTGCCGTGGGTGTGCAGCCGCACACCCTTGCGGCGGGCCAACTCGGCTCCCTGCTTCATGAGTTCGGTGGAGACCGAGAAGGGGGAGCACGGTGCGACCGCGATCTGGGTCATCGAGTCGAAGGAGGCGTCGTGGTGCTGGTCGATCGTCGCCTCGGTGGCGGCGAGCGCGCCTTCCAGGGTCTCGATGGCGAAGTCCGGCGGCAGGCCGCCGTCCGACTCGCCCCGGTCCATGGAGCCCCGGGCGAGGGTGAAACGTACACCCATGTCCGAGGCCGCGCCGACGATCGCCGACGACAGGTCGCCGGAACCGCGCGGGAAGACGTAGTGGTGGTCCATGGCGGTGGTGACACCACCGCGGGCCATCATCGCCAGGGAACCCTGGGCGGCCGCCGTCACCATCTGCTCGTCGATCCGCGCCCACGTCGGGTAGAGGGCGACGAGCCAGTTGAACAGGTTGTGGTCGGTGGCCAGGCCCCGGGTGATCCACTGGTAGAAGTGGTGGTGCGTGTTGATCAGGCCGGGAGTGACGAGGTGACCGGTGCCGTCGACTCGGCGGGTCACGTTCTCCAGGCCCTCGGGCGCCGCGCCCGCTCCGATGGACTCGATCCGGTTGCCCGCGACGACGACGTGACCCGACGCGTATTCCGTGTCGTTGGCGTCGACGGTCGCGATCGCGCAGTTTTCGATGACGATGCGCGAAACTTTTGCTGCCGGTACTGCCATGGACTTTTCCTTACCTCTGTGACGAATGGGCACGGCAGGACCCTAGGAGGATTTGAGTGCCACGGACGGCGCTGGAGTGCGACGCTCGCGGGTGCCGAGATGGTGGAAGAACAGGTTGAGTACGACCGCTACCAGTGCGCCGGCGCTGATGCCGGAGCCGAGGACGGTCTGTGCCCAGGCGGGGAAGTCCGCGTAGAAGGTGGGCGCGGCGAGCGGGATGATGCCCGCGCCGAGTGCCACCGCGACGAGGATGATGTTCGAGCTGTCGTCGAGTCCGGCCTCGGAGAGGGTACGGATGCCGCTGACCGCGATCGAGCCGAAGAGGACGATGCCGGCGCCGCCGAGGACGGGCATCGGGACCATCGAGACGACCGCGCCGAGCACCGGGAAGGCGCCGAGGAAGAGCAGTGCGCCACCGGCGACGGCGACGACGTAACGGCTGCGCACCTTGGTGAGGGTGACCACGCCGACGTTCTGGGCGAAGGCGCTGGTCGGGAAGCCGCCGAAGACGGGGCCGACCAGGGTGGCGATGCCGTCGGTGCGCAGGCCACGGGTGATGGTCTTCCCGTCGCAGTCGCGTTCACAGATCTTGCCGAGGGCGAGCATCCCGGCCGAGGACTCGGTCATCAGGACCAGCATCACGATGCACAGCGAGAGGATCGCGGCGGGCTGGAACTCGGGGGCGCCGAAGGCGAAGGGGGTGGGGAGGGCGGCGATCGGTGCGTCCTTCAGCCCGCTGAAGTCGGCCAGGCCGAACGGGATGGCGGCCAGCGTGCCGATCAGCATGCCGAAGAGCAGGGCGACCTGCTTGACGAAGCCCTTGCCGAAGCGCTGGATGACCAGGATCACGGCGAGGGTGAAGGCGGCGAGCGCCAGGTACCTCATGTCGCCGAAGTCGGCGGCCTCCTTGTCACCGCCCTGTGCCCAGGAGACCGGCACGGGCATCAGCGTCACGCCGATCAGGGTGATCACGACGCCGGTGACGAGCGGCGGGAAGAAACGCAGCAGCCTCCCGAAGAAGGGACCGATGGCCAGGCAGAACACTCCGGCGACCATCACCGCGCCGTAGATCGCGGGCAGCTGATGGCCGGGCGCGCTGGTCTCGGCGATGGCGAGCATCGGAGCGATGCCCGCGGAGGAGGCGGCGTTGACGAAGGGCAGCCGGTTTCCGGCGAACTTCCCCACACCGATGGTCTGGAGGATCGTGGCGAGTCCTGCGATCAGCAGGCTGGCCGCGATCAGCCGGGTCATTCCGGCGGCGTCCAGGCCGCAGGCCTGGCCGATGATGAGCGGAGGGGTGACGACGCCTGCATACATGGCGGCGATGTGCTGGAGGGCGGCGGGGACGAGCCGCTTACTGGGGAGCTTTTCATCCACCGGGTGTACGGGGTCGAGGAGATCGACCGGGCTCCCGAGAGGACTTTCACCTAGGCCTTTTGTTGCCGGCCCCTTTGCTGGCTGTGCCATGAATGTTCGTTCCCTCCGGTCCGAGCGCGCCGCCCCCTACGGCAGGGAGGGGGCGGCGCGGGCGGGACCGCGTCAGAGGTTGGTCATGTCGACCGGGATCTGCGGCTCGACTCCGTCCCGGAGGATGGTGGCCTCGATGAGGCCGTACGGGCGGTCCGCGGCGAAATAGACCTCGTTGTCGTTCTTCAGCCCGAACGGTTCGAGGTCGACCAGGAAGTGGTGGTTGTTCGGCAGCGAGAAGCGGATCTCGTCGATCTCACTGCGGCTGTTGATGACCCGCGAGCCCATCTGGTACAGGGTCTGCTGGAGCGAGAGCGAGTACGTCTCGGCGAACGCCTGGAGGATGTGCTTCTTGGTCTGCTCGTACGACTTCTCCCAGTTGGGCATCCGGCTCTCGTCGCTGGTCCAGTTGAAGCGCCAGGCGGCGGACACGTCGGTGCACAGGATGCGGTCGTACGCCTCCTTGAGCGTCGTGTACTTGTCCTTGACGTAACCCCAGAACTCCGAGTTGGTGGAGTTCATCACGGTGAGGTCCTTGAGGCCGGAGATGACCTCCCAGTTCGTCCCGTCGAAGGTGATCTGGGTGGTGCGCAGCTCCTGGCCCTTACGGGCGAAGGAGTGGTTCACCTCGTCGGAGCCGATGAACTTGGAGTTGTTGTCCGAGGTCGCGATGCGCTCCCAGGAGTACTCCTCGATCCGGATCCGGGCCTTCTTGATCGGCTCCTGCGTGGTCACGAAGTGACGCGCGAGGTGGATGCCGAACTGCTCGGCGGACTCGATGCCGTACTCCTTGGCGAACGCGTACACCGTGTTCTTGGTGGTGTCCGTGGGGAGCACGTTGGCGTTCGAGCCGGAGTAGTGGACGTCTTCCATGTCGCCCGAGAGGGCGACCGAGACATTCAGGTCCTTGATGTGGTGGGTGTCGCCGTCCCGCGTGATCTTGACGACGCGGTTCTCTGCTTTGCCGTACTGGTTCTGGCCGAGAATGGTGGGCATGTCGGTGCTAGCTCCCTCGGTATACGGAGTAGCCGAACGGGTTGAGCAGCAGCGGTACGTGGAAGTGTTCGCCCGGTACGACGGCGAAGGTGATCGCCACTTCCGGGAAGAACGCGCCGCTGTCCCTTACGCGGGGGGCGTCCTGCTGAGCCTCGGCTTCGGTCTCGCTCTTGCTTGCGAAGTAGGTCTCGGTCTCGAAGTCGAGCCGGACGTGGGTCGTCCCCTCCGGCAGGGCCGGGAGGTCCTTGCAACGCCCGTCCGCGTCGGTCTTCGAGCCACCGAGCGTCGTCCAGTCGGCGCCGGCGCCACTGCGGGCGGTCAGCGTGATGGTGACGCCCTCGGCGGGGCGGCCGATGCTGGTGTCCAGGATGTGCGTGGACACCGAAGCGGTGGTTGCGGTACTCATCAGTTCTCTTCTTCCGATTCCACGAGGCGGGTCAGCCGGATGCGGTTGATCTTGCCCAGTTCGGTGCGGACGATCTCCCGCTCCTGTTCGGGCGAGTTCCCGATCCGCGTCTTCACCGCGTCGCGCATGTACTCACCGGTCGCGCCGGTGGCACAGATCAGAAAGACATGTCCAAACTTGTCCTGGTATGCCAGGTTCAGTTCGAGCATCTCGGCCTTGAGTTCCTCGGAGGCGCCGGCCATCGAGCGCTGTTCGCGCTCGGATGTCGGGTCCCCGGGCTTCGGGCGGCCGATCGGCGGGTGTCCCGCCATTGCTTCGGAAAGGTCCCCGGCGGTGAGTTCCGCGAGGGCGGAGTCACTGGCGAGAAACAGTTCCTCCGCTGTGGCGTACGGGCGCTGAGCGTTGAGCTTGCTCCCCCACGCCGAGCTGGCACACACCTCGTGGAGCGTGGCCTGGGCCTCACTCGCGGGGAGGGTGTTGAACCGGGAAAGGCCCGGTGTCTGGACCGAAGTCACGGGAGCCTCCGTGGCCTTGTGCTGGACGGGCTGCGCATAGCTAACGCTCTCAACAACTGGACGTCAACAGTTTGTTGAAAGTTCGCGAAGACAAAAGCCGCCGCCCCCAAGCGGGGACGGCGGCGACTCAAAATGATCGATCAAACGGGGCGCGAATCGACCCCTCAGAAGGGCCTCAGAGGGGTCAACTAGTCCTCCTTGGAGGCGTTTTCCCTATTTAGATAGTTGTAGACGGTGAATCGAGAGACACCTAGCGCCCCAGCCACCGTTTCCACACCGTGCCTCACCGAAAAGGCACCGCGCGCCTCCAGCGTCCGTACGACCGACTGCTTGGACTTGCGGTCCAGCTCGGCGAGCGGCATTCCGTGCCCCCGCTCCAGCGCGGCCAGGATGTGATCCAGGGAGTCGGAGAGCTGGGGCAGCCGTACGGCTATGACGTCCTCCCCCTCCCAGGCGAGCACGACATCGTCCCGGCCGGCTCTGCCCGGCTCCATCATTTCCGCGCCCATGGCGTCGACGAGCGGCTTGACCGCCGTGACCAAGGGGTGGTCCCCGGGCTCCGTCATTTATCCAGCCTCCCCGTTCTCGGCGTTCCCATCGCCGTCGGCCTCACCGGACACATCGGTCCGGTCGGCCTCGCCGATCACGTTGACCTGCAACGACACCCGGGTCGCTCCGGAAGCGAGGGACTTGCGCAGCAGGGCGTCGACCGCGGTCAGCACCGCGTCCGCCTGCCCCTCGGCGGTATTGCCGAAGGGTCCTACGTCGACCGCGTCCAGCTCGGCCGCCTGGATCACCTCACGGGCGGCCACCGCATGCGGCGGCGCCTCGTCGAGATCGAAGGGCTCGGTCGTGAACTCCACTCTCAATCGCACGCGCTCAACCTAACCGGCGATACGTGAAATCCGGCAGCCCCTCTTGACAAGTGCGAAGCTCGGACTGCAACCTTCCATCAAGCAGAAAATAACTTCCGCAATACGGAAGGAGCGCCGAAAACCTCATGGGCTACTCGGACCACCGCTTCGATGTGAACCTCTCGATCCTCTTCACGGAACTCCCGCTCCTGGAGCGTCCCGCGGCAGCCGCCGCGGCCGGCTTCACGGCGGTCGAGCTGTGGTGGCCCTGGATCGAGACCCCGACCCCCGACCAGTCGGAGCTCGACGCCCTCAAGAAGGCGCTCGACGACGCCGGCACCCAGCTGGTGGGCCTGAACTTCTACGCAGGGCAGCTGCCCGGCCCGGACCGCGGCGCGCTCTCGCTCCCCGGCGAGGAGTCGGACCGCTTCCGCGCCAACATCGACGTGGCGGCCGACTTCGCCGCCTCGGTCGGCTGCAAGGCGCTCAACGCGCTCTACGGCAACCGCGTCGAGGGCGTCGACCCGCAGATCCAGGACACCCTGGCCCTGGAGAACCTCGTACTGGCGGCCCGCGCGGCCGACCGGGTCGGGGCGATCCTCCTTGTCGAGGCCCTCAACAAGCCGGAGTCGCCGCTCTACCCGCTGGTGAGCGCCCCGTCCGCGATCGAGGTCGTCGACAAGGTGAACGAGGCGACGGGTCTTGGCAACGCCAAGTTCCTGCTCGACCTTTACCACCTGTCGATGAACGGCGAGGACCTCAACGAGGTCATCGACGCGTACGCCGACAGGACCGGCCACGTCCAGATCGCCGACAACCCGGGCCGTGGCGCACCGGGCTCCGGCGACCTCGACTTCGTCGAGCTGCTCGGCCGCCTGAAGAAGGCGGGCTACGAGGGCTGGATCGGCTGTGAGTACAAGCCGGGCGACCGCCCGAGCGCCGACGCCTTCGAGTGGCTGCCGCAGCCGCTCCGCGCGGCCAACTGACGAAGCGGTCAATTCACCGCAGCGGTCATTTCAACGACGTGACACGGCATTTGAGAGAGGCACCCCGCATGAGCACCCTCCCCAAGATCGGATTCATCGGCCTCGGCATCATGGGCTCCCCCATGGCCGAGAACCTGCTGAAGGCCGGTTACGACGTCACCGGGTTCACCCTGGAGCAGGCCAAGATCGACCGCCTGGTCGCGGCCGGCGGCAAGGGTGCGGGCTCGATCGCCGAGGCCGTCAAGGACGCCGACGTCGTCATCACGATGGTGCCCGCCTCCCCGCAGGTCGAGGCCATCGCGTACGGTGCGGACGGCATCCTGGAGAACGCGAAGTCCGGCGCCCTCCTGGTCGACATGTCCTCGATCACCCCGCAGACCTCGATCGACCTCGCGAAGGCCGCCAAGGACAAGGGCATCCGCGTCCTGGACGCCCCGGTCTCCGGTGGCGAGGCCGGCGCGATCGAGGCCGTACTGTCCATCATGGTCGGTGGCGAGCAGGTGGACTTCGACTCCGCCAAGCCGATCCTCGAAGCCCTCGGCAAGACCATCGTGCTGTGCGGTCCGCACGGCTCCGGTCAGACCGTGAAGGCCGCCAACCAGCTGATCGTGGCGGTCAACATCCAGGCGTGCGCCGAGGCAGTGGTCTTCCTGGAGAAGTCCGGCGTCGACCTCAAGGCCGCGCTCGACGTGCTCAACGGTGGACTGGCCGGCTCGACCGTGCTGACCCGCAAGAAGGACAACTTCCTCAACCGCGACTTCGCGCCCGGTTTCCGGATCGATCTGCACCACAAGGACATGGGCATCGTCACCGACGCCGCCCGCAATGTCGGTGCCGCTCTCCCCGTCGGCGCGGTCGTCGCCCAGCTGGTCGCCTCGCTGCGCGCCCAGGGCGACGGTGGTCTGGACCACTCGGCGCTGCTGCGTGCCGTCGAGCGGCTGTCCGGCTCACAGGTCTGATCCACCCCCAACGCCCTTACCACTAGGGCCACTTGAACTCCGGGTTGCGGCGGCGCTGACACCTGTCCTGTCGCGCCCAGGCGCTGCCGCGGCCCGGGTCCCCTTTCTTGCTCCACCCTTGATCCATCTTTAAATTCAACAAACTGTTGACGCCGCGTTCTCCGCGTACTTACGCTCCTCACGCCGCCAGCAGCTCCCGCAGGAAGGTCCCAAGGTCACCATGTCGAAGCGTGTGCTCACGACCGAGTCAGGCGCCCCGGTCGCCGACAACCAGAATTCCGCCTCCGCCGGTGTCGGTGGCCCGCTCCTTCTCCAGGACCAGCACCTGCTGGAGAAGCTCGCCCGGTTCAACCGTGAGCGCATCCCGGAGCGTGTCGTGCACGCCCGCGGCTCCGGCGCCTACGGCTACTTCGAGGTCACCGACGACGTCACCGGCTTCACCCGCGCGGACTTCCTCGGTGAGGTCGGCAAGCGGACCGAGACGTTCATCCGCTTCTCCACCGTCGCGGACAACCTCGGTGGCGCGGACGCGGTCCGCGACCCGCGCGGCTTCGCGCTGAAGTTCTACACCGAAGAGGGCAACTACGACCTCGTCGGCAACAACACCCCGGTGTTCTTCATCAAGGACCCGATCAAGTTCCCCGACTTCATCCACTCCCAGAAGCGCGACCCCTTCACGGGCAAGCAGGAGCCGGACAACGTCTGGGACTTCTGGGCGCACGCCCCCGAGGCCACGCACCAGATCACCTGGCTGATGGGCGACCGCGGCATCCCCGCCTCGTACCGCCACATGAACGGCTACGGCTCGCACACCTACCAGTGGACGAACGCCGAGGGCGAGGCCTTCTTCGTCAAGTACCACTTCAAGACGAACCAGGGCATCCGCTCGCTCTCCGCCGAGCAGGGCGCCGAGCTCGCCGGCAAGGACGCCAACTCGCACCAGACGGACCTGCTCCAGGCCATCGAGCGCGGAGTGAACCCGTCCTGGACGCTGTACGTCCAGATCATGCCGGCGGCGGAAGCGGCGGACTACCGCTTCAACCCGTTCGACGTGACCAAGGTGTGGCCGCACGCGGACTACCCGCTGCAGCGCGTGGGCCGTCTGGTCCTCGACCGCAACCCGGACAACGTCTTCGCCGAGGTCGAGCAGGCCGCGTTCTCCCCGAACAACTTCGTCCCGGGCATCACCGCCTCGCCGGACAAGATGCTCCAGGGCCGGATGTTCGCCTACGCCGACGCGCACCGCTACCGCCTGGGCGTCAATCACACCCAGCTGCCGGTGAACGCGCCGAAGAACGCGCCCGCCGACAACTACGGCCGGGACGGCTCCTACGCCACCCGCTACGGCTCGCGCCACGACAAGAACTACGAGCCCAACTCGTACGACGGTCCCGCGCAGACGGACGCCCCGCTGGGCGCTCCGCGCGAGCTGTCCGGCTGGACCGGGACGTACGAGAACGCCGCGCACGTCAAGGACGACCACTTCTTCCAGGCCGGTGAGCTCTACCGCCTGATGTCGTCCGAGGAGCAGGCCCGCCTGATCGCCAACATCGCCGGCGGCCTCTCGCAGGTCACCCGTGACGACGTGGTCGAGAAGAACCTGGCCCACTTCCACGCCGCCGACCCGAACTACGGCAAGCGCGTCGAGGAAGCGGTGCGCGAGCTCCGCGAGAACCAGTAGCTTCCACTGGCAACTCACAGACTGCGGAAGGGATTTGACGGGAGGTCAAGTCCCGACCGCTGTCCGTGGCGCCGGCCCGAATGAGGGGTGGCCGGTGCGACGGACTTGAACGAGGCCCGCGGTGGCGCGAGCCAGTGCGGTGGTCAAGGTGGCGGAGAGCTTCTCCTCAACCTGAGCGGAGCAGCCCTCCACCGCTCATCGCCCCACCGCGGCCTCATTCAACCCATGCTTCACATCAAGTACGCAGCACAGCTCGAATGCAGCACAGCTCGTATGCAGCACAGCTCGTATGCAGCACAGCTCGTATGCAGCACACCGCGCCAGGGCGCGGAGTACGGACGGTCCCGTACTCCGCGCCCTTTCGTCGTTCCCCCTCCACGCCTCCCCGCAATCCACGCGGCCCCCTCAGTATCCCGAGGGCCGCACCAGTCCCGTCTCGTACGCGAAGACCGCCGCCTGGGTGCGGTCGCGCAGGGAGAGTTTCTGCAGGACACGGCTGACGTGGGTCTTCACCGTCTGTTCCGCGACGACGAGTTCGCCCGCGATCTCCGCGTTGGAGAGGCCCTGCGCGACCAGCGAGAGCACTTCGGTCTCGCGCTCGGTGAGCTCGTCGATACGGTCCTTGACCGGGGCTTTCGGGGTGGCGCTGACCCGGGAGAATTCGGCGATCAGCCGCTTGGTGATGTTGGGCGCGAGCAGTGCGTCGCCACCCGCCACCACCCGTACCGCCTGGGCGAGCTCCTCGGCGGAGGCGTCCTTGAGGAGGAAGCCGGACGCTCCGGCGCGCAGCGCCTCGTACACGTACTCGTCGAGGTCGAAGGTGGTGAGGACCAGCACCTTGACCCGGGATCCGGGCTGCCCGGTGAGGATGCGGGTGGCGTCGATGCCGCCGAGTTCGGGCATCCGGATGTCCATCAGGACGACGTCCGGATCGAGTTCGGCCACCTTGTCGACGGCCTCGCGCCCGTTGACGGCCTGGCCGACGACCTCGATGCCGGGTTCGGCGTTGAGCAGCACGGTGAAGCCCTGGCGGACCATCATCTGGTCGTCGGCGATCATCACCCGGATGGTCATGTACGGACTCTCCCCTGGGATTCGGTGGGCGGTTCGTCGGTGAGCGGGAGGGTGGCCACGACCTCGTAGCCGCCGTCGCGCAGGGGTCCCGCGGCGAGTTCACCGCCGAGCATGGCGGTGCGTTCGCGCATGCCGAGCAGTCCGTGTCCGGCGCCCGGTGAGGGAGCGACGGGCCGGCCGGGCGCGGTGTTGGCGATGCGGAGGGTGAGGGCGGTGGCGTGGTGGGCGACGGTGAGGCGGACGGTGGCGCCGGGGGCGTGCCGCATGGCGTTGCTGAGGGATTCCTGGACGATGCGGTACGCGGAGAGTTCGACGCCCGGGGAGAGCGGGCGCCGGGTCCCGGTGGTCTCGGCCTCGACGTGCTGGCCGGTGGCGCGGACGCCCGCGAGGAGTTCGTCGAGGCGGTCGAGGGTGGGTTGCGGGGTCTGCCCGGAGGGTGTGTCCTCGCTCCTCAACACCCCTAGTACGCGGCGGAGTTCGGTGAGTGCCTCGACGGCGTTCTGCCGTATCCCGGCGAGGTTCTCCCGTAGTTCGGGCGACGGGTTCTCGGTGAGGTGCGGGGCGACCTGGGCCTGGATGGAGATCACCGACATGTGGTGGGCGAGGACGTCGTGCAGTTCCCGGGCGATGCGGCTGCGTTCTTCGAGGAGGGTGCGGCGGGCGCGTTCCTCGGCGGTGATGGTCTCCTGGGCGGCGAGGCGGTTGCGGGCGACGCGGGAGCGGCGCTGGGCGGCTCCGGCGAGCGCGGAGATGACGAGTACGGTCAGGGCGGGGCTGCTGACGTCGCCCGGAGCCGAGATGATCACCGCGGCCGTCCAGGTGACCGCCAGCGCCACCACCACGGACACCAGCCTGACCCGCAGCGCGAGCAGGAACACGGCCATGGCCTGCGCCGCGATCCCGAATCCGGCCCACGGCGCCATCGTGGTGCCGTCGCCCGTCCCGCTCGACAGCTGGGCGGCCGTCATCACGGCGGCGGTCAGCGTCCACCAGCACAACGCGGGCCGGACCACCGCCCCGGCGACCGATACCGCCACCACGGCCGAGAGGACCACATTGCTCTGGTCCGAGAGGCCGAACGCGTAGTTCAGATTGTTGCCGTGGCCGAAGAACACGGCGACCGCGAACGCCCACACCAGGACGTGCGGCAGCAGCGGCGGCCACCCGTCCTGCATCCTGGGCATCGGATCGGCCCGCACCGTCAGCAGGTCCTCGCGCAGCTGCCTCGCCACCGCCAAGACCAGCTCTTTCGTCCGGCGCACGGCCGTCGTTCCCCCCATGGAGGTCACCTTATGCACGGCGTTCCACCGCCTCCCCGGCAGGCTGTCCCCCGGAGACGACACGACTGCCGCCCCCGCTTCGCTGCTGCTCGTACGTCCGGTACGCCGCCCAGCAGACCAGCAGTGCGCCCCCGAACACCGGCAGCCAGCCGATCCTGGCGAGCACCCAGAGCGCCGAGTCGGGAGCGGTGTGCAGTCCCATCAGCGAGTGGCCCGCGAGCAGACCGAGGGCGGTGACGGCGATCATGGCGGTCTGGTGCCAGAGGAAGACGGTCATCGCCGACAGGTTGAGCAGCGCGACGGCCGCCCAGACGAAGGGTCGCCGCAGCAGCCGGCGCAGCTGACTAAGGAAGTACAGGGCGGCTCCGCACTGCGCGAGGCCGAAGGTGACGGCGGCGAGGGAGGGCGGGTTGAGGTTGGAGACGGCCGCGCCGGGGACTCCGACCATGGAGGCGGGGTAGCCCGCGAACAGGACCAGCGCGGCGGTGGCGAGTGCCCCGACCACCGCCAGGCTCAGGCCTGTTGTGCGGAGCTTACGAGGCTGGAGTCCGCCGTTCGCCCACAGTGCGCCCAGACAGTACGGGACCAGCCAGCCCGCACCGAGGTTGATCCAGCTGAGCCATGCGGGCCCGTCCAGGCCGAACCGGATCAGGTCGACGTGCAGCACGACGGCGAGCGGCCAGAGCGGGTTCAGCTTGGCGACCAGTGGGGTGGCGGCGGTCAGCGCGGCGAACACCAGCAGGAACCAGAGCGGGGAGAGCACCAGCTTGAGCAGGGTGCTCAGGGTGTCGGGCGCGACCCCGGAGGCCAGCATCGCACCGGCGGCGACGCCCCAGGTGGCCGCGACGGCGGCGATCGGCCTCGCGAGCCGGAGCAGCCGGGCCGCCAGCCAGTGGCGGTAGCTCTCGCCCCGGGCGCGGGCGGCGGCGTAACCCTTGGCACCGACGTGCCCGCCGACCAGGAAGAACAGTGCGAGGGTCTGCAACAGCCAGGAGACCGGCGCCAGTTGGCCCATCTCGAACAGGGGGCTCGCACCGCGGACCGTGCCGGTGTCGACGACGAGCGCGGTGACCAGCCAGTGCCCGAGGACCACACCGAGGATGGCGAGGCCGCGCAGGGCGTCGAGGGCGCGGTCGCGGGTCGGTGGGGTGGCGGCGTCGATGCGGTGGGCGAGGGCGCGCAGCGGGGTGTCGTTACGCATGGCGGGCCGTGACGATCTCCGCGAGGCTGCGCAGTGCGCGCGAGCCGGGCTTCAGGTAGCCGCTGTGGTCGGTGTCGCCGGCGTCGAAGTGCCGGGCGCCGTAGGCCGGGCTTACCGGATCCTCGCCGAACCCGACGGTGAGGAAGGGGAGTTCGACGGAGAGGTGCGGGACGTCGGCGATCCAGTCGGCGCTGCCGCGTCCGGCCCAGACGGTGGCGCGGGTGCCGAGCGCGGCGGCGTTCGGTACGCCGGTGCCGGGGCTGCCGAACATGACGAGGTTGTCGGCGGTGAGTGCGTGTGCGGCGCGGGCGCAGACGACGGAGCCGTAGGAATGGCAGAGGAAGGAGACGCGTGCGGCAGGTCGCACCGCCGCCAACTCGGCTGATATCGCGCCTAGTTCTGCGGCCCCGGAGTCCGCGCGGTCCGGGGTGAGGGCGTCCGTGCTGACGGTGGCGGGGGTGCGGTAGCCGATCCAGGCGACGACCGCGACCCGCTCCCCCGCCTCGCGCAGCAGCGCCTGGGCGCTGTTGCGCAGGCGCCAGTAGACGTCGACGGAGGTGTCGGCGCCGGGGACCAGGACGGCGATCCGGTCCGCCTTCGCCAGGTCGCCGTAGATCTCGACGGTGCGTCCGCCGTCGCGACCGTCGAAGGAGTAGAACTGCCGCTCGGGGGCTGCGAGTTCGCGGAGTACGGTGGCCCGCTTGTGCGCACCGTGCGCGTCGGCGGCGAGGGCGGCGGCCCGGATGTCGGCGCGGCGGGCGGCGTACCGCACCGCGAGTTCGCCGGCTGTCGCGGAGTGCGGCGTAGCGAGGACGGCCGGGGCGGGTGCGGGCACCTCGGTCGCTCCGGACGCGCCAGCCACCGGTACGGCGACCGACGCGGCGACCAGAGCGGCGAGCAGCGTGCGCCGCAGCCTTCCCCGGCGCGGGGCGAGCGGGGCGGGGCGGCGGGAGCGGCGGGGCGTCATGGTGGGGTGGTCCTTCCGTACCGGAGCAACCTGTGTTGCCGGTAACGAAGTTATGGATCACCACCTGTCGTCCGCGTCCCGCGCGGGAGGTCATCTGCCGCGTACCTCTCAGGTATGACGAGGGGTACGCGAGAGGGAGGGCGGGCGTGCGGGAGGGGGGGGGGGGGGGGGGGGGGGGGGGGGGGGGGGGGGGGGGGGGCCCCCCCGGGGGGGGGGGCCCCCCCCCCCCTCGTCATCCGTAGTACTACTGGCCGACGAACGGCCGGATCGCGGTCGGGGCGTGACCGGGCTCGGTCACGATGTCCTCCCACTCGTTGACGGCGTCGATGCCCGCGCCGCTCATCGAGATGTTGGTGATGCGCTCCAGAATGGCCTCGACGACGACCGGCACCCGGAACTCGGCGGCCAGCTTCTTGGCTTCCTCGAAGGCGGGCAGCAGCTGGTCGGGCTCGGTGACCCGGATGGCCTTGCAGCCCAGGCCCTCGACGACCTTGACGTGGTCGACGCCGTAGACGCCCAGCTCCGGCGAGTTGATGTTCTCGAACTCCAGGTTGACCTGGAAGTTGATGTCCAGGTTGCGCTGCGCCTGGCGGATGAGGCCCAGGTAGGAGTTGTTCACCAGGACGTGGACGTACGGGATGTTGTGCTGCGCGCCGACGGCCAGTTCCTCCAGCATGAACTGGAAGTCGTAGTCGCCGGAGAGGGCGACGACCTGGCCCTCGGGGTCGGCGGTGGCGACACCGAGCGCGGCCGGGATGGTCCAGCCGAGCGGTCCCGCCTGACCGCAGTTGATCCAGTGGCGCGGCTTGTAGACGTGCAGCATCTGCGCGCCGGCGATCTGGGAGAGGCCGATGGTGGTGACGTACCGGGTCTCCGGGCCGAAGGCCTTGTTCATCTCCTCGTAGACGCGCTGCGGCTTGAGCGGCACGTTGTCGAAGTGGGTGCGGCGCTGGAGCTGGGCCTTGCGCTCCTGGGTGGAGGCGGACCAGGCGCTGCGGTCGGGCAGCTTGCCCTCGGCCTTGAGCTCCTTCGCGACCTCGACGAAGAGCTCCAGGGCGGCCTTGGCGTCGGAGGCGATCCCGTAGTCCGGCGCGAAGATCTTGCCGATCTGGGTGGGCTCGATGTCGACGTGGACGAACTTGCGGCCCTCCAGGTAGACGGGGAGGTCGCCGGTGTGGCGGTTGGCCCAGCGGTTGCCGATGCCCAGGACGAAGTCCGACTCCAGGAAGTTCGCGTTGCCGTAGCGGTGCGAGGTCTGGAGGCCGACCATGCCGGCGTTCAGCGCGTGGTCGTCGGGCAGGATGCCCCAGCCCATCAGGGTGGGGATGACCGGGGTGCCGGTCAGCTCGGCGAACTCGACCAGCAGGTCGGTGGCGTCGGCGTTGATGATGCCGCCACCGGCGACGATCAGCGGGCGCTCGGATTCGAGCAGGAAGGAGATCGCCTTCTCGACCTGGGCGCGGCTGGCGGTCGGCTTGTAGACCGGCAGCGGCTGGTACGTCTCGGGGTCGAACTCGATCTCGGTGAGCTGCACGTCGATCGGCAGGTCGATCAGGACCGGGCCCGGACGGCCGGAGCGCATCAGGTGGAAGGCCTCCTGGAAGACGCCCGGGACCTGGGCGGCCTCCAGCACGGTCGTCGCCTTCTTGGTGACCGGCTTGGCGATCGAGGCGATGTCGACCGCCTGGAAGTCCTCCTTGTGGAGCTTGGCGACCGGCGCCTGGCCCGTGATGCAGAGGATCGGGATCGAGTCGGCGATGGCCGAGTAGAGCCCGGTGATCATGTCGGTGCCGGCGGGGCCGGACGTACCGATGCAGACGCCGATGTTGCCGGCGTTGCTGCGGGTGTAGCCCTCGGCCATGTGGGACGCGCCCTCAACGTGGCGGGCGAGCGTGTGCTTGATCCCCCCACCGGCCTGGAGGGCCTTGTAGAAGGGGTTGATCGCCGCGCCGGGCACGCCGAACGCGTGGCTCACGCCTTCGCGCTTGAGGATCTCAACTGCTGCGAGTGCAGCGGTCATACGGGGCATCGGGTCACTCCTGCTTCAGGCCGGTTTTCCGTAATGCGGAAGTACTGTTCTGCTATGTGGAAGCAACATAGGATGCGAGGGTGTCGACGTCAAGAGAGGGGCGCCGGTTCCGGCGTCAGAAAAGAACGGAAGTACCTGCAAAGGCTTCACAGTTGGTGTGACCATGGACCACACAGCGCATCGGCCGGTCACCCCGAGTCCCGCCGTGTGTGCTTTCCGCTGAACCGTTACTGCCCGGAACCCACCTGGGAGGTCGCCCCATGGGAAGCAGCGTGCCGGTGCGGTGCCCCGCCTGCCGTCGTGATCACGCGTACGTCCCCCCGGTCTTCCCGTGCGCGTGCGGCGCCCCGCTGGCACCGCCGCTGCAGCACGGCGCCCCGCCGCAGCCGATCACCCGCCGCACCTGGACCGACTCCTGGGTGACGGTCCGCTGCACGTCCTGCGGGCGCCAGGACCAGTGGCCGCAGCCGGAGCTGGGCTGCGGCTGCGGGGCGGTGCTGCGGATACCGGTCCGGCCGGCGCCCACGGTGCCGCTGACCCCCGCGGCCCCCGGCCGTACGCCCACGCCGGAAACCCCCGCGCCGCGGCGCACTGGAAGCGCTCCCACACCACGCCCGCCCTTCCGCCCGCTCACCATCCGCACCGCACGCGACGCGGTCACCGCGGCCGCCCTCTATCTCAAGTGGCTCGGCTTCCGGGACATCCTCCAGTCCCCGGAGCACCCCGCGTCCGGCATCGACCTGCGGGCCCGAGGCCTGGTCGCCCAGGTCGACCCGGGCACCGCGCCATCCACGCTGCGCGATGTGGAGTGCCTGTGGCTGCACGGGCTGAACGCGTCGGCGGTCCCGGTCTTCTTCTCCCTCACGGGTTACGCACCCCAGGCCCGCGCCCGCGCCGAGGAACTCGGCGTCCCGCTGTTCGTCCTGGACCGCACGGGCACTCCGAAACCCGCCACGCGCGCCGCCGACGAACTGGTCGGCAGCGGCTCGGGGCCGGGTGGCTGAGAGGCAGGACGACGCTGCTGAGGCACTTCACCGCACGGACGGGGGTAAGGACGCTCCATAGGAGCGGCGAGCAGCCGGGCGAAGTCGCTGGTGCGCCGGGGGAACCTCTGGGGCGCCGGGGGGCGGCCCGGTCCCGCCAGCCCCCGGCGCGGGATACTGACCTCATGCCCATCCGCCCGGCCACCGCCGCCGACCTCCCCCACCTCCAGGACATCGAACGCGCAGCCGGCGAACCCTTCCGCGCGCTCGGCATGCCGGAGATCGCGGACGACGACCCGCCCCCGCTCGAACTCCTCGCCGAGTACCAACTCGCCTGCCGGGCTTGGGTGTTCGCTGACGCCCAGGGCCTCCCGGCCGCGTATCTGATCTGGCAGGAGGTGGACGGGGCGGCGCACATCGACCAGGTGTCGGTGCATCCGCGCGCCGCCAGGCGCGGCGTGGGCCGGGCACTGATCGACCACCTGGCGAAGGTGGCCGGGCCGACCGGCCTGACCCTGACGACCTTCGCGGAAGTACCGTGGAACGCCCCGTACTACGCACGCCTGGGCTTCGTCACCCTCCCCGACACCGAACTCACGGACGGACTGCGGGAGATCGTCGCCGAGGAGGCCGCCCTGGGCCTCGACCGCTGGCCACGGGTGTGCATGCGCCGGTGAGGGCGGCCACGGGTGTGCATGCGCCGGTGAGGCTTGGTGCGGTCAGTCACCACGGCCGCCCCGGTTGTCCGGGGCGTACGGGGGCTGCCCGCCGCCCGGGCCCCCGCCCCGGCGGCCCGGGTCCTCACCTGCGCCAGTGCGCCGCGGCAGTGGTCGGCCACCCGTAAGCCCACCCCTAACAGGCCTTCCGCAGGCGTCAGTTGATTCCGCGCTCCAGTCCCTCCCAGTAGGGCTCGCGGAGCTTGAACTTCTGGATCTTGCCGGTGGCGGTGCGCGGGATCGCCTCGCGGAACTCGACCGAGGTCGGTGCCTTGTAGCGGGCGAGGCGGTCCTTGCAGTACGCGATCAGGTCGGCCTCCTGGACCGTCCCGCCCTCGGCCCGTACCACCAGCGCCTTGATGGTCTCGCCCCACTTCTCGTGCGGGACCCCGATGACGGCGACCTCGGCCACCTCCGGATGACTGAAGAGGGTGTCCTCGACCTCGATCGAGGAGACGTTCTCGCCACCGGTGATGATCACGTCCTTCTTGCGGTCGGAGATGGTGAGGTGGCCGTCGTCGGCGTCGAGGAAGCCGCCGTCCCCGGTGTGGAACCAGCCGTCCGCAAGGGCGGCCCCGGTCTCCTGCGGCTTGTTCCAGTAGCCGTCGAGGACGACGTTGGAGCGGGCCAGCACCTCTCCGGAGTCGGCGACTTCGAGCTTGACGCCGAGTGCGGGCACCCCGGCGCGGGAGAGCTTGCGGGCGCGCTCCTCGGCGGGAAGTGCCTCGTCCTCGGCCCGGGCCCGGTTGAAGGTGAGCAGCGGCGAGGTCTCGGTCAGACCGTAGATCTGAGTGAACTCCCAGCCCAGTTCCTCGCCCATCCGCTGGATGGTGCGGCTGGGCGGCGGAGCGCCCGCACAGACCACCCGCACCCGGTCGCGGCCCGGGACCGGCCCCTCCCAGCCGGCCGCCGCGTCGAGCACCGCGTTCCACACCGCCGGGGCGCCGCACATCAGCGTCACCCCGTGCTCCTCGACCCGGCGCAGGATCTCGGCGCCGTCGACCTTGCGCAGCACCACCTGCTTCACGCCGAGTCCGGCCATGACGTAGGGCATGCCCCAGCCGTTGCAGTGGAACATCGGCAGCGTGTGCATGTAGACATCGCGCTCCCAGGCCCGGGTGTGCAGCCCGAAGGTCAGGCCGTTGACCCAGATGTTGCGGTGGGTGAGCTGAACTCCCTTGGGCTGGGCGGTGGTTCCGGAGGTGTAGTTGATGGTGGCGGTGGCGTCCTCGTCCGGGTTCGACCACGGGCGCGGCTCGACACCGAAGCGCATCAGCTCGGTCTCGGTCCGCTCGCCGAGTACGAAACGGTGCCTGGCCTTGACCCCGGAGAGCGCGTCGTCGAGCTCCGGGTCCACCAGCAGCACCGAAGCCCCGCTCTGCTGCACCATGTACTCGATCTCCTCCGGACTCAGCCGGAAGTTGATCGGTACACACACCCGGCCGCTCATCGGCACGGCGAACAGCAGCTCCAGCATCCGTGCGGAGTTGTGGCTGACCACCGCCACCCGCTCGCCCTCGCCGACCCCGAGCGCGTCAAGCCCCGCCTGCCAGGCCCGGACCCGCTCGCCGAGCCGGCCGTAGGTCGACACCGGTACCGGTGCGCCCGGCTGGTCCGGCTCGTCGATCACGCCCGCACTCGACGCGAAGCCCAGCTCGGCCCTGTCGAGGAAATCCGTGATGGTCATCGGTGTCCGCATTGTTCTCCAAGCGCCTCGTCCGGGGGTCCTGTGACTGACATCCTGTTTCAGCCGACCCGGATCTCACCACCCCCGAACGGGGGCGGAAAGGAAGCGCACGTGATCGACTCCGGATCCCCGCGGACCGCACACGCGCCCCAGATGCGGGCGGCACTACTGCGACTGCGCCGGGTCACCGGACTGCCGGTCGCGTTCGGCGGGCTGCTCGACGGTCCGCCCGCCGGGCTTGCGGGCGGAGAGCGGGAGTTGCGCATCGCGGAGCTGAGCGGGGCGTCCACCCGGGCGTTGCAGGGACTGGCGGTCGCGGTGGGGGTGGGCCTCGGCGGCAAGTCGATCGCCCTGTCGCGGCCGTGCGCGGTCACCGAGTACCTGGCGTCCCGGCACATCAGTCACGAGTACGACGCGGCGGTGCGGGCGGAGGGGCTGCGCTCGGTCCTTGCGGTGCCGGTGATCGTACGGCGCCGGGTGAGGGGCGTCCTGTACGGCGCCCTGCGCACCCCGCAGCCGCTCGGCGAGCGCACGGCGACGGCGGCGATGGACGCGGCCCGTGAGGTGGAGCAGGCGTTGGCCGTGGGCGACGAGGTGCGACGGCTGCTGGACGTGGCCCGGGAACCGGGTGCGGGATCCGGCGCCTGGGAGGAGGTCCGGGAGGCGCACGCGGAGCTGCGGGCACTGGCGCCGCGACTGGTGGATCCGCAGCTGCGCGGTGAACTCCTCGCGGTGTGCGGGAAGTTGGCGGGTGCGTGGCAGGGAGATCCGGTGGTACGGGAGCGTCCGGTGGCGCTGACCGCGCGCGAGACGGATGTGCTGGCGTGCGTGGCGTCGGGGGCGACCAACGCGGCGGCGGGCGAGCGGCTGGGGCTGCGCCCGGAGACGGTGAAGAGCTATCTGCGGTCGGCCATGCGGAAGTTGGGCACGCACACGCGGGGTGAGGCGGTGGTGGCAGCCCGGCGGAAGGGGCTGCTGCCGTAACTCCCCGCGCTCCACGCATCCCCGTACCGGCACGCGGACAGCCTTGGAACACCGGGGCCCTCCCCTGTTTGGATGGAGCCTGTTTGGATGGTCTCCCGGGCGCTGTCCGGGAGATCGGCAAGGGGTGGTGAGGGCATGGTGTCCACGGAGCGGATTCTGGCGTTCGCGGCGATGTCGCTGCTGGTGATCGCGATCCCGGGGCCGAGCGTACTGTTCGTGATCGGCCGGGCCCTCGCGCACGGCAGGCGTACCGCGCTCGCGACGGTCCTGGGCAATCTGATCGGCTCGTACTTCCTGGTGGTCGCGGTGGCGCTGGGAATCGGGGCGCTGGTGGAGAGCTCGGCAGCGGTGTTCCTGGCGGTGAAGCTGGCCGGTGCGGCCTATCTGGTGCATCTGGGCGTGCAGGCCTTCCGGCACCGCAAGGACATGCGGGCAGCGGACCTGGCGGCCCCGGCGGGCGAGCGGCCGCGCGGAGATCTGCGGACGGTCCTGGACGGGCTTCTGGTCGGCCTCACCAACCCGAAAGGCATCGTCTTCTTCGCCGCCGTCCTCCCCCAGTTCGTGGACCACTCCGCCGGTCATCTGCCGTTGCAGATGCTGCTGCTGGGACTGGTTCCGGTGACCATCGGCATGGTGACGGACACCCTGTGGGGTCTGGGCGCCTCTGCGGCGCGGGCCTGGTTCGCCCGCTCGGACCGGCGGCTTTCGATGATCGGCGGCGCGGGCGGCTTCGCGATGATCGGGCTCGGAGTGACGGTGGCGGCGACGGGACGGGCCGACTGACGACCTCAAAGGCCGCCAGGGCGCGTGAGACACGGGCCCTACGTGGCCCTGGTGCCGTAGAACTCGCCGAACCGTACGTCGTGGGCGCGCCCCGGGCTCAGCACGGAGAGGGTTCGCGTCGCCTCCTCGACGACCTCGGTGCGCTGGGCGCGGGTGAGCTTGCCGAAGGGTTCGACGGTGATCCACGCCGTGCCGTCCTTGGCGGACTCGCCGGCCCGCCAGATCCCGGCGAGCAGTCCGTCCACCAGAAAGGTGCTGTACGAGGTGTTCACGTACCAGGTGCGTGCGGCGTACTCGGGCGGTGCGACGCGGGTGCGGTCGGCGTGCGAAAGCAGCAGGTTGTCGTACTCGGGGAGGAAGCGGACCGGCGCGGGGGTGTCCTCGTCGGGGCGGGGCGCGTCGGGGAGGTCGAAGAGTTCGGTGCCGTGCTCGTCGCGGAAGGTGACCAGCCGCGGGCGGAGCCGGTCGAAGGCGGTACGCAGCCGGGTCCGCCCGCACCAGACCTGCATGTCCTTCACCGAGGCGGGGCCGAAGGCGCCGAGGTAGCGCAGCACGGTCGCGTCGAGCAGACCGTCGACCTCCGCGGGTGCGAGGTCGGGTTCGGGGCGGTCGAACCAGCTCCTGGCGGTGGTCAGCGCGACCTGTCCGCTCTCCCCCCACAGACCGCGCGGGGTGGCCTGGACCAGGGGCACCGCACAGCGGGCGACGGTGGCCAGCTCCTGCGGATTGCTGTCGGGCCACCGCTTCAGCAGCCCCTCGCGCAGCTCCTTGAGGGACAGCGGACGCTCCTCGACGAGTTCCCTGGCCAGCGCGGCGACCTCGTTCCCGTCGACCACCCCGCCGAGCCGCCCGAGAAAGATCTTCAGCTCGCGGTCGATGACGGGCTGTACCAGAAGGCGCAGATTCAGGCAGTCCTCGCCGGTGAGGGTGTGCAGGGTGGAGCGCATGGTGACCATGCGGCCCACCTCGTGGGAGGCCATCAGCGCCGACAGCTCGTGCGGGTCGAAGCCCTCCAGGCGGGCGGCGAGGGAGACGTACGGCGGCTTGGTGTTCTGCGCCTGGAGACCGACCAGGTGGTGCACGGCTTCCCTGGCCGTCAGGCCGCTGCGGGTCAGCAGGAGCTGGCGGGCGAGGGTGGCCCGGCCCAGGGCGCGGGCACTGAGGAGGGGTGCGGAAGCGCTGCGGCGCCCGTCGGTCGTCGTCATGGGACGCACGTTACGGCGACTTGCGGACAAGTTCTGTCCGCTTGAGGAATCAGGGCTCCGACCGCTCGGGGGCGGGGCGGGGCTCCGCACGGGGTCGGGTGGAGCTTCCCCGGCATCGGGTGGAGCTTCCCGTTTCACCGTGCCAGTGCAATTTGACCCGTATATCCTGCTTCGTAATCACGGGACAAGGAGGGGCTGGCCCCCATGGCAGCGAAGAAGCGCACCTGGCGGAGGCAGCCCGCCCTCGCACCCACCCCGTCCACGCCGCCGGCCTCCCCGGCCCACCGGCAGCCCGACCCGCACGACCACGGCAGCGTGGTCACCGCCGCCCTCTACCGGGACGGCCTGCGGGTCGCCACCCCCGACTCCCTCGCCGAGACCTTCCGCCAGCTGCGCCAGCACCCGGACGGCATGGCCTGGATCGGACTGCACCGCCCCACCGAACCCGAACTCCACTCACTGGCCGAGGAGTTCGACCTGCACCCGCTCGCCATCGAGGACGCCCTCGAAGCCCATCAGCGCCCCAAGCTGGAGCGCTACGGCGAGACCCTCTTCGTCGTACTGCGCGCCGCCCGCTATCTGGACGCCCCCGAGGAGGTCGACTTCGGCGAGCTGCACGTCTTCCTCGGCCATGACTTCGTGATCACGGTCCGGCACGGCGCGGCCCCCGACCTGTCCGCCGTACGCCGCCGGATGGAGGCGTCGCCGGAGCTGCTGGACCTCGGCCCCGAAGCGGTGCTGTACGCCATCCTGGACGCGGTGGTCGACGGGTACGCCCCGGTCGTCTCCGGCGTACAGACCGACATCGACGAGATCGAGACCGAGGTCTTCCGCGGCGACCCCGAGGTCTCCCGCCGCATCTACGAACTCTCCCGCGAGGTCGTCGAGTTCCAGCGCGCCACCCGCCCCCTGATCGGCATGCTCAACGGGCTGATGGCAGGCTTCACCAAGTACCGCACCGACGAAGAACTCCAGCGCTATCTGCGCGACGTCGCCGACCACGTCACCCACACCAGCGAACGCGTCGACGGCTTCCGCCAGGCCCTCACCGACATCCTCACCGTCAACGCGACCCTGGTCACCCAGCAACAGAACGCGGAAATGCGGGCGTTGGCGGTCGCGGGCTTCGAGCAGAACGAGGAGATCAAGAAGATTTCAGCTTGGGCCGCAATTCTCTTTGCTCCCACACTCGTCGGAACCATCTACGGAATGAACTTTGAGAACATGCCGGAGCTTGGCTGGAGCTTCGGATACCCCTTCGCAATCAGCTTGATGGGGGTTGTTTGTGTGGGTTTGTACGTGATTTTCAAGCGGCGGAACTGGCTCTGAAGCCCCTCCCGGGGGACCGGCCCCTCTTCGCTCTTTGCTCTCGCATCTCTCGGAAGTTGAGCAAAGAGTGCCCCTGGGGAGCCGCTGGGGAGAAGTGATGCAGGTGATCTCCTCGCCCTCCCAGACATGGGCGCCCCACCTGGCCTTTTAGTGCTCGAAGAACGCCGGGGAGAATCTGGGGAGAACCCGGGTCATGAGCGCCTGGCGCCGCCAACCGACTTCCTCTACTCCTCACACCGACGCGGCGACCATCACAGTGAGTAGCCAGCGCGACGTCTCAGTGCCCGCCCCTGCCGCGGAGCCACGACTCCCCCAGGCATCTTTGGTCGTCACGCACATGTGGACGTCGAGGCGACGCACAACTCGTCCTTTGATCACAGTGGTGAAGACCAGCTCATCCGGGTCGAGCAGGTGAATGTGGCGGTGCAGCCCTGAGAGCTAGACCCACTGAAGACCCGTGTAGACATGGCCTGCCACCCGAGGGGAGCTCGTCCAGAGTGCTCATCACCTGGTCTAGCGTGAACCACTGCGTCGGCCTGGCCGCGATCTCCGGCAGGCCGATGATGCGGCATGAGCTCACCGCAATACTTCGATCGGCGTGAGCGTCATCTTCCGGACGATGGCTGATCCATGCCCTGGCTGCGAGCACCAACGGCTGCTGCACTGGGAGACACGAGTCAGTGGCAGGCCGATTCGGGGGAGGCAGCAGGGTGGGTACATCCACGCGTGGGAAGGGGCCACGCTGGCCCGGGGTCACCACGAGGCTCTCCCGCTGGGGTCCCGAGCGATCTGACCCGGCGGACATGGCTGCGTCCGTGATCGGTGCTCTGCAGAATGCCTGCCGTGCGGATAAGGACGCGTTTGGGCTGCGGGAAGCAGCCACCGCCGCCGGGCTGCGCCTCACCGACACTCTGCGAGTGCTTGCGGAGGACGGACCCGTCGGCCTGCATCGGCGTCCGCCGGAGGCGCGGGTCGGTAAGCAGCCCCAGGGCGGAGGCGAGGTCTCGTACGAAGAGGGAATCCCCGGCCAGAATGAGGCCCCGGCGGACCCCGGGGAGGGTACGGAGGGTCCTCGGTGGCCCGATCCGGCCGATGCCTTCGTAGCGGAGTTCACCGAACGGGTCGCGGGCGACGGCACCACCGTGGTGGATGCGGCCCTGCGCCGCGCGGTCGTGGCTTCGGCCCGGCGGATCCTCGAAGAGCCCGGGGTGCGCGAGACGCTGCATGCATCCGTCGGTGCCGAAGCAGCTGCGTCGGGTGGCCGCGGGCTGGCGGGCGATCTGCTCTGCCTTCTCTACCGGTGGTTCTTCGCCGACCTGATCTCGGAGTTCCTGCGCGCGGTGATCGCCGAACAGATCGACCTGACGGTTCCGGGATTGTCGTCCATAGCGCCTGAGGGTGGGATACCGGACAAAGTCACCGACCTGATCCTCTCCCTCGTTCCGAATCCGTGTGAGGAAGCCACTGGAGCCTTTGAAGGGGAAGGAGCAGTGGTACTGGAGCCGAGCGACGAGCTCTCGTCCGGAGGGCCCGGAGAGGCTGAGGCCGCCAGTGATCCGCCTGCCGTTGCTCCGCCCCTGCTGGAAGTGGCCCGGCTCCTCGTTCCCGGCACCGTGGGCAAGGTGCTAGGTCTGGCCTCTGCTGCGTCCGCCGCCGGCGAGATTGCCGCCATCCCGGTCAAAGAGGAGCCTTCGACATGACACCAGCACGGACCCCGGGCTCCTTCTGGTGGCTCGACCACAGCTCCGAGCAGCCACCCGGCCCGACCTGGCTCCCGATCGGCACAGCCGGTTTCCAGGAGATCGAAGGAAGGATCACCGGCCATCACTCCCTGCGCGGGCCGGCCCCTGCCTGGGCCGACGACCTGCTGCGACTGTCCCGAGCCGTCTTCCTGGCGGACAAGCTGACATCCCGCGAGGCGACGGAGGACCGCTGGACCCGCCGGTTACGCCTCTCGGTGCCCGTCTCGGACCCGGATCGCTGGGCTGCGGCAACGGACGGCCCGTTGTCGCCCCTGCTGCGCACCCTGACCGGTGACCTGTGGGAGATCTCTCTGCGCCCACTGCGCTCCGTACCGCGGCAGGAGCCCTTCCCGGCGGACGATGAATAGTGCGCCCGAGAAGTCGCCCTCTTCTCCGGCGGTCTGGATTCCCTCAGCTGGGCCGCCCGGCGCGCGGCTGAAGCCGATGCCGACGACGGCGTTCTCCTGCTTGTGTCGTTCTCGGAGAAGAAGGTCGAGCACGTACTGAGAAACGTGTCCGCAGGCGTCGAGGCTCTCGCCCGACAGTCAGGGCGTGAACTGCGCCGGCTCACCCTCGCCCAGACCAACAGCAGCGTCCACGGGAAGGTGGCCGAGCATTCCTCCCGCCCCCGGGGCCTGCTCTACGCGGCCACTGCCGTCCGGGCTGCAGCCGCAAACCAAGTGGGCACGGTACAGGTTCCGGAGAACGGCCAGCTCGCCCTCAACCCACCCCTGAGCGCCGCCCGTTCCGCCGCTCTCTCCACCAGGTCGGTGCACCCGCGCACCCTGTACCTGCTCAACGCCATCATCCGTACGGTCGGCGGCTCCGTCACCGTCGAGAACCCCCTCGCGCACCTCACCAAGGGCGAAGTGTGCCGCGCGGCTATCCGCGCGGGGCTCCCCCTGGCCGTCCTGGCCCAGAGCATGAGCTGCGGGGCCCCACCTCGTCAGCGTCGAGGGCTGCCGTACGACAACTGCGGCGTCTGCTTCCCCTGTCTGGTCCGCCGCTCAGGGCTGCTGGCCGGTACCGGCACCGACCCCACCCCGTACGAGACAACCCCCCGGCACCCTGGGCTCAGCTCCGAACGCTCCGAGCACTGGCACGCCCTCCGTAACTGGTTGGGCCGCGACTACACCGTCTTCGACCTGATCGGCGATGTGCCACTTCCTCCTGGCACTCCGGCCGGTAACTGGCTCCAGGTCATCGAAAGCGGCCGGGAGGAGCTGCGTGCGATGGCTCGGTGGGTGGAGTCCGCGGGGGCGGCATGAGCGGCACTTCCGCCCAAACGGTCTTGCCGACCGCCCCCGCCTCTGGTTCGCTCACTCCCCACTCCTTCGCGAGTTCTTGTACGAGAACAAATCCGCGCCCCCTCGTCGCCGTCCCCGGCGGTGGCGTCGCCATACCGGCTACCGGCGGCCGGCGCTCCCCGCGCGCGTCGGTGACCTCGATGCGGACGGTGTACGGGTGGAGCCGCAGCCCGAGCCGGAAATCGCGGCCCGGCACCCGGCCGTGCGTCACGGCGTTCGCTGCCAGCTCCGCCACCACGAGCGCGACAGCGTCGGACGCCTCACACCCGAACGGCACGCCCCACATGTCGAGTTGCTGCACCGCGAGCCGCCTGGCGAGCCGGGCCCCGCGCGGGGTGGCGGAGAACTGTTGCGTGAACTTCCGCTCGGAGGCGGGGACTTCACCCCTGCCGATTACCTCGTTCATGTGACAGAGCGTGTCCGCTCGGCTCTACCCTGAACAGGGCTGATACCGGTACACACCGGTTTCTGTCCGGCTGCCCCGAGGGCGTGTACGGGGAGCCGGGCGTGACAGGTGGGTACGGGTGGTCGTTGGCGGGGACTTGGCGGGGACTGCGGCAGACCGGAGGTGGCGTCGGACATGACGGACGAAGTCGGAGCAGGGCGTTCGGGAAGTGGGACCGAGAGGCAGGACTGGGACGACGGCGACGAGGAGGCGTCGGCCCTCCTCAAGACCGTCGGCAGACAGCTCAAACTGTGGCGCGAGCAGGCGGGGATGACGCAGGCGGAACTGGGCGCGGCGATCGGTTACAGCGAGGAACAGGTGTCCTCGGTGGAACGGGGCAGACGGGCCCCGAAGGCGGAGTTCCTGCGGGCGGCCGACGAGGCGTTGGGGGCGGGCGGGATATTGGTGGCGTTCGCGGAGGACGTGGCTCGCGCCAAGTACCCGAAGAAGGTGCGGGATCTGGCCAAGTTGGAGGACGAAGCGGTCGAGATCGGGGCGTACAGCGCGCACAACATCCAGGGTCTGCTCCAGACCGAGGAGTACGCACGGGCACTGTTTCGCATGCGTCGGCCGGTATTCGACAGCGAGCACATCGAGACCCAGGTCGCCGCGCGGTTGGCCCGGCAGGAGATCTTCAAGCGGTGGCCGTCGCCCATTCTGAGTTTCGTACAGGAGGAGGTGACCTTGCGACGGACGCTTGGGGGCCGTGGCGTACAACGTAAACAGCTCGAACGGCTGCTTGAAGTGGGCCAGTTGCGCAACGTCGAGATCCAAGTAATGCCGACGGTGTGCGAAGACCATGCCGGTATGGGCGGACAGTTCCGCCTTCTCTCCGCGCGCAACGGATCGAAGGCTGCACACCTAGAGGTTCAGCAATTGAGCCGCGTACTCACAGAACCGAAGGACGTTCAACTACTGGAGACCCGCTATGGAATCATTCGAGCCCAGGCTCTGACTCCGCGGGAGTCCCTGGCCTTCATCGAGAAAGCCCTGGGAGAGACATGACGATCAAGCCCTCCGTAGACACGACCGCCGCGCCGACATGGATCAAGAGCAGCTACAGCAGCAACGAGGGCCCTGACTGTGTCGAGATCGCAGCCACCCCCGGCACCGTCCACATCCGCGACTCCAAGAACCCACAGGGCCCCCTGCTCACCTTCGCCCACGCCGAGTGGTCGGCGTTCCTGTCGATCACCTCGGACCGCGCCTGACGCAAGGGTCGGGCAGTTCCGGTGCGAGCCACCGGGACCGCCCACCTACCCCCGCTACCTGCCCCCTCAACCCTCTGACCTGGACTTTTTCAGCCACTATCACTTCCGGCCCGATAGTTGTCAGTGTCACCGTTTAGGATTTCGTCCGGGGGAATCAGCCGGGCTTCCTGGGCCGCACCAGCAGGAACGCTCCCGGCACACACGCACACGAGCTGAGACGGGGCAGGAGCCGCATGGAGGATGGCCGGTGGACGACGGTCACCGAGTCCGGGTACGAGCACGAGCGCCGCGGTCTTGAGGCGATCCGCAAGCGTCTGCCGGACGAGGAACCATGGCGCGCCTGGTCGAACTTCACCTTCACGGCGAGCAGTGGGCACGTCCGCGAGGTCGACCTCATGGTCACCGCTCCGGCCGGGGTCTTCCTGATCGAGCTGAAGGACTGGCACGGCTCGGTCAGCGGCGGCGGCAACAGTTGGGTGCAGACGACGCCCGGCGGTACCCAGCGCCGGCACGGCAACCCGCTGCACCTGACGAACCAGAAGGCCAAGGAACTGGCCAGCCTGATCGGCGACACCGTGGGCCGCGGCCCCGGGCGGCCCAGGATCTGGGTGGGTGAGGCGGTCTGCTTCACCGACGACAAGCTCGGGGTGAACCTGGCAAGCGCCGACATGAACGGCGTGTTCACGATCAAGCAGCTGGTGGAGATGCTCTCCGTCCCTCCGGCGGACGCCCACCGGCAGATCACCGCCACCGTCTCGCGCCAGGTCGATGCGGCCCTGAAGCAGCTCCACATCGCACCCGTCCGCCGTCAGCACGAGGTGGGTTCGTACCGCCTGGAGGCCAAGTCGTTCGACTCCGGCCCCACCTGGGCCGACTATCTGGGCCGTCACACCCAGCTGCACGAACTGGCACGGGTACGGGTCTTCCTCAGCGAGCGCGGCGCATCGGACGCCGAGCGGGCCTCGGTGGAGAAGGCCGCCGCGCGGGAGGCCACCGTCCTCAGCCGGTTCCGGCACCCGGGTGTGGTGCAGCTGAAGAGCTATCTGCCCTCGGGACACCCGGCGGGGCCGACGATCCTCTTCGACTACCACCCGGAAACCCTGCGTCTCGACGAGTACCTGGTAGAGCACGGCCAGCTCCTCGACCTGCCGGGTCGGCTCGCGCTGGTGCGCCAGCTCGCCGAGACGGTCCGCTCGGCGCACTCCAACCGGCTCCACCACCGCACTTTGTCGGCGCACTCCGTGCACGTCGTCCCGCGCAACCGTGGTCCGCGCGGGCGCGAACTGGGCGAGGAGCAGCGCTGGTTGAGCCCCCATCTGCAGATCGCGGACTGGCAGATCGCCTCCGGCCACAGCGCCAGCCAGGGGAAGCCACTGACACTGGCCCCGTCCCGGCTGTCCGGCCTGCACGTCGCGCAGCAGGCCGACCCGTATCTGGCGCCCGAGCTGCGGATCCCGAAGGCGGATCCGGTCCGGCTCGATGTGTACGGTCTCGGCGTCCTCGCGTATCTGCTGGTCACCGGGCAGGCGCCGGGTGCGAACCAGAATGAGGTCCTGTCCCGGCTGGAGGCGGGCGAGACCCTGGCGCCGAGCGCTCTGGTGGACGGCCTCAACCCCGACATCGACGACCTGGTGGAGGCGTCCACCGCCTACGAGCCGAGCCGTCGGCTGTCCACGGTCGACGACTTCCTGGAGATGCTCGAGTACGTCGAGGAGGCGTTCGCCGAGAAGGACAAGGACCCAGCGGCTGCGAGCGGGGACGGCGTGCCACCCGAGGGCGGCGGGGCCGGGGCACAGAGCAGCGAGCCGGAGAAGGATCCGCTGGAATCGGTGGCCGGCGACATACTCGCCGGGCGCTGGGAGGTCGTGCGCCGGCTGGGTACCGGCTCTACGTCGCGGGCGTTCCTGGTCCGTGACCTGGCCGGTGAGCCGCGGCGCAGCGGCGGCCTGCCGGTGGCGGTGCTCAAGGTCGCACTGAGCGAGGCCAAGCATGGGGTGCTCGACCGGGAGGCCGAGGTCCTGGGCCGCATCCACCGGGACTCCAGCATCATCGCGCTGTACGAGCGGGAGCCCCTGACGCTCGCCGGCCGCCGGGTGCTCGCGCTGGAGTACGTGGGCGACATCCGCGCTCTGGACGCGGAGAGCGGCAAGCCGTCGCGCAGGCGTGAGGACACGGTCGCCCGCCAGTTGCGGGACTACGGCCGCCTGGGCATGGACCAGCTGGAGGCGTACGGAAAGTACCTGTTCGGCGCGGTGGAGCACCTGGAGGCGGAGGGCATCTGGCACCGGGATCTGAAGCCGGACAACATCGCGATCCGGATCCGCCCCAACGGCACCCGCCAGCTCGTCCTGATCGACTTCTCGCTCGCCGGGTATCCGGCGAAGGAGATCGACGCGGGCACCGAGGGCTACCTCGACCCGTTCGTCGGGATCATCACGCGCGGTTCGTACGACGGTCACGCCGAGCGGTACGCGCTGGCGGCGACACTGCACGAGATGGCGTCCCGGGAGCTGCCCCGCTGGGGCGACGGCTCGGTCACGCCCCGGCAGACCGACCAGAAGGAATGGCCGTACCCGCAGCTCGCCGCCGATGCCTTCGACGACCCGGTCCGTAACGGTCTGGTGGCCTTCTTCCGCAAGGCCCTGGCCCGGAACGTGAAGGACCGGTACCCGGACCTGAAGCCGATGGAGCGCGCCTGGAACGCGATCTTCCTGGACGCGCAGCGGACCACGGCGCCCAGTTCCGGGCACGGCAAGTCCGGGCAGGTCGAGGTGGTGGGCCAGGAGGACATCGCGCAGGCGCCCACGCCGCAGATCGGTCAGGAGGACGATGACGACGCTGCCGAGAAGATCCGGAACCAGCAGGCGGAGCGGGCCGACCGTTCGACGCCGCTGTCGGTGGCGGGGCTGACACTCGCCGCACAGTCCCAGCTGTTCGCGATGGGTCTGAACTCCGTGGGGGACGTGCTTGATTACTCGGTACGGAAGTTCCTCACCGCACCGGGCATGGGTGCGCGAACCCGCACCGAGATCCAGAACCGGCAGAAGCAGTGGAATCTGCGCCTCGGCAAGGCGGTGCCCGCGCCGATGAGCGCGGAGGCGCTGAAGGCGGCCCGCCAGGAGGCCACCGAGCTGGAGAAGTCGGTTGCCGAAACGCTTGCCGCCACCGGCGACCCAAGCCAGGAAGTCCTGCGCACGCTGAGCCTGGACGCGCTGGCCTCCCGGCTGGTGCCCCGGCCGTCGAGTGGCAGTGCCCGTTCCAATGCGAAGGAGCGCGAAGCCGTACGGCTGCTGCTGCGGCTTCCCGACGAGAACGGCCGACTGCCCGAGGGCCTGCCCTGGGTCCGGCAACTCGATATCGCCAAGGAACTGGCCCTGACTGCGGGCCGTATCCCGCAGATCGTGAAGAAGGCGCGGGAGCGCTGGTACGAGGATCCCGCTCTGGAGCTGCTGAGCGAGCAGGTGATCGAGCTGGTCGCCGAGCGCGGCCGGGTGGTGCCGGTACTGGAACTGGCCGACGCGCTGCTCGCCCAGCGCGGCAGCAAGCTCGTCACGCGGCGCGACCGTCGTGCGCTGGCGCTCTCGCTGCTGCGTGCCGTGGTGGAGCGGGAGCAGCACCGGGAGCAGTACGACGAGACCCCGTCGCGGTTCCGTTACTTCTACGCCCGGCTGCCCAAGGGCGCCGATCCAGTACTCGGGCTGATCGTCATGGACGTACGCGACGGAGTGGACGGGGCGGACACCCCGACCATGCCGGCCCTTCAGGAGTACGCGCTCAAGCTGGGCGTGCAGGCCGACGAACTGGCGGCCCTGGAGTCCCTGCCGACGGCGAGCACGGTCCTCACCAAGCTCGCTGCGATCCGGCAGCCGCCGGGCACGCTCGGCTGGGACGAGCGTCGCACCGCCGAGATCGCGGTCGCCGCCTCCCCGGGGGCTGGGCTCACGCCCCGCCTGGAGATCTATCCGCGCGATCTGGACCTGGTGCGTGCGCTGCGGATCACTCAGGCCGGTGTGGTCGCCGTACAGCCGGGCATCGAGGAAGACCGTCAGCCCGGTCTCACCGTTGACGCGCTCCACAAGCGGGTCGCGACTCGCTTCCCCGACCTGGGCGACGACCCGCTGGTGCCGAGCGAGCTGCCCGTGGGCAGTGCGCTGGTACGCCTGCTGAAGCAGGCCGGTTTCGAGCTGAAGCTGGCGACGCGTTACGACAAGGTGCTCCGGCTCGTCCCGGACCGGCCCGCCGGGGAGTTCACCAGCGGTCTGACGTCCGCGAGTTGGGGCGTCTCGGCGTCGGCTGCACGCCGTTCCGCGCCCACGCAGTACGACGCGGATGCAGCGGTCGCCGCTGCGGTGAAGGCCGAGCAGCGGCTCGTACACTCGGCGCGACAGGACGGTTTCCGGGTACTGACCGTGCCGCACCGGGGTGCGGAGGCGGCGGTAAGGAGGCTGACCGACGAGCCGTACGGTGCGCGGGCGGTGTCGCTGACGGGGCTGTTGCTGGCGGAGCTGCGGGGGGTGGTCACCGAGGCGGCCCGGCCGACGTGGGAGACCGTACTCAAGGCAGATGCGGCAGAGGCGGGCTCGCGACCGCATCAGCAGTTGCGTGTCCGTACGGACAAGGCATGGGGTCGGGTGGAACCGCTGCTGCGGGACCGCCTGGCGGAGGGTGGCGGCCCGCTGCTGCTCACCGACACGGCGGCGCTGGCGCGGTACGACGCATTCGACCTGCTGGGTCGGCTCGCGGAGGAGGCGCGGCAGGGAGGCAGCCCACTGTGGCTGCTGGTCGCACAGTCCGACCCGGCGCGAGCGCCGAGGCTGGCCGGGCAGAGTGTTCCGTACCAGGCTGGGTTCGACGAGTGGATCGTCGTGCCGGATGCGTGGGTGGCGCGGAAACATCTGGTGCCGGACGGGGACGTCTGAGGTAGGTACGGCAGACCGTCCCCCTTCCCAAGCGCCTCATACTTCTCATCTCACCTCTCCTCACCTTTGTTATCACTTCCGGGAGCCGTTCGTGATCGACCGCAAGAGCCTCCTCAGCGATCTGCAGAAGCAGGTCAAGGCGGCAGAAACCGACCTGGAAGCGCAGGTCAAGGCCGTCCCCGAGGTCGGGGCACGGCTGCGCGGCGAGTACGACCAGGCGAAGAAGCTGGGCCGTACGGCGGCCACCTGGAACAGTTGGCTCGGGGAGCGGGTGACGCAGGTCGCGGTGGCCTGGGTGCTCGGCACGGTCTTCGTCCGCTTCAGCGAGGACAACCGGCTGATCGCGCAGCCGTACATCACGGCGCCGGACGTGGCGGGGCGGGAGACGGCGCAGGCACGGTACGAGGAGTACGGGGCGAAGGACGCCGACCCGACGTATCGCGGATGGCTGGAGACGGCGTTCGCGGAACTGGGCGAGGGGCAGGCGGGGCGGTTGTTGTTCGACCGGGACCACAACCCGCTATTCCAGATTCCGCTGTCGCACGATGGTGCGGGGGCGCTGCTTGCTTTCTGGCGGGAGCAGAGGTCCGTGGATGGTGAGGGTGGTTCCGGTGGCACGACCGCCGCGTCGGTGCTGGTGCACGACTTCACCGACCCATTGAGTGAGGACGGTACGGAGGGCTGGGACACGCGGTTCCTGGGGGACCTGTACCAGGACCTGAGCGAGGCGGCTCGGAAGACGTATGCGCTGCTCCAAACCCCGGAGTTCGTGGAGGAGTTCATTCTCGACCGGACGATGACGCCAGCGGTGCGGGAGTTCGGCTTCGAAGGCCTGAAGATGATCGACCCGACGTGCGGGTCGGGGCACTTCGTGCTGGGTGCGTTCCGGCGGTTGGCGCGGATGTGGGGCGAGGAGCGGCCGGAGGTCGGGCCGTACGAGCGGGTGCGAGCGGCGCTGGAGTCGGTACATGGGGTGGACCTGAACCCGTTCGCGGTGGCGGTGGCGCGGTTCCGGTTGCTCGTTGCGGCGATGGCCGCGAGCGGGCTGCGGACGTTCGGGGCGGCTCGGGAGTACGAGTGGCCGATCCAGCTCGCGGTGGGCGACTCGCTCATCAAGGACCGGCAGCTCGAGCTTCAGCTGGGGATTGGGGAGGAGGGTGTGGCTGGTGACCCGCTGGCCGAGTTCTCGTATGCGACGGAGGACGTGCACGAGTACGACCGGATTCTTGAGCCCGGGCGGTACCACGTGGTGGTGGGGAATCCGCCGTACATCACGGTTAAGGACAAAAAGCTCAATGAATTGTATCGGGAGCTGTATAAGGCGTGCGCTGGGAAGTACGCGCTGTCGGTACCGTTCGCTCAGAGGTTCTTCGAACTCGCCAAGCGGGGCGGGGGCGATGAAGACACGTACGGAATGGTTGGCCAGATCACGGCGAACTCCTTCATGAAGCGGGAGTTTGGCACGAAGCTCATCGAGGAGTTCTTCGCGCACAAGGTCGAGCTGACCGAGGTCATCGACTCGTCGGGGGCCTACATCCCAGGGCATGGCACGCCTACGGTGATCCTGGTGGGGCGCCCGAGGGAGGGCTCGAAGCGACAGGCGACGATCCGGACAGTGCGGAGCGTTCAAGGGGAGCCTTCGGCGCCTGAGAAGCCGGAGGAAGGGCTGGTATGGCAGGCGATCAAGAATCTAATCGATCGGCCAGGGAACGTGGGGCAGTGGGTCTCTGTGGACGACCTGGAGCGCGTCCAGTATTTCGGGAAGCAGCCCTGGGTACTCGCCGCAGGCGGCCAGGAAATGCTCGGCAAGCTCACCAGCGAATCCATGGGTTCACTCTCCGCGTCTACTGATTCAATTGGATTCGCCGCAATCACTGGTGACGACGATCTCTTCGTGTACGAACGCCCCGGGGCCGCCTGGCTCAGCCGTCGCACAGTACCTACTCGCCCATTCGTTACAGGAGACCAAGTCCGCGACTGGAACTGTCACCTAGCGGCCGAAACGATCTTTGCTCCCGACGGAGACGCCGATCAGCGTTCCTTCCTTGAAACACGAACACTGTGGCACGGGAGAACAGTACTGCGCGGTAGCTTGATGTTTTCGAAGACGAAGGAAGAGCGCGGGCTACCTTGGTCGAATTACGCCTTCGACAGCACTCCACGACTGAGCGCAAATTTCCTGCTCACATTCCCGTTCGTGGCAACTCATAATCACTTTTCCATGGCGCGTTCGGGGCGCGTATATAACCGTCACGCGCCAGTAATTACTTTGCCGGAGAGCTCAACAGAAGAGGAGTATGTTCGGTTGCTCGGGCTGCTCAATAGCTCAACGGCCGGGTTCTACCTCAAAATGGTAAGCCACAACAAGGGAGAAGGCGGAGGCTCGCGAGTCGAGGCCGGATACGCAATCATGGGAAGCGAGGCGTGGAAGGATCACTACGAATTCACTGGAACCAAACTCCAAGAACTCCCCCTACCCGCTGATTACCCCACCGCCCTCGCCACCGAGATCGACGCTCTCGCCCAGCAGCTCTCCGCGACAACCCCCACCGCCCTCGCAGCCACCGACGCCCTCACCGCCCCCGGGCTCCGCCTCGCTCTTTCCCGCTACACCTCCACCCGCGCCCGCATGATCGCCCTCCAGGAAGAACTCGACTGGCAGGTCTACTCCCTCTACAACCTGCACTCCGAGGACCTGCGCCTACCCGACTCCTCCGCCATCCCCGAACTCGCCCTCGGTGAACGCGCCTTCGAGATCGTGCTCGCGCGCCGGGTCAAGGCTGGCGAGGCCAGCAGTGAGTGGTTCAAGCGGCACGGGTCCACTCCCATCACCGAGATCCCATCCCACTGGCCCGACGACTACCGCGCCCTCGTCCAAAAGCGCATCGACGTCATCGAGTCGAACCGCGCCATCGGCATGATCGAGCGCCCCGAGTACAAGCGCCGCTGGGCCACCGAGAATTGGGACTCGATGCGGCAGAGGGCGCTCAAGTCCTGGCTGCTGGACCGGACGGAGGACCGCTCCTACTGGTTCGACGCCAACGGCAACCCCACCGTCACCACCCTCGCCCGCCTTTCCGAAGCCCTCTCCGCCGACGAGGACTTCACCTCCGTAGCCGATTTGTACGCACCCCGGCAGGACCTCGCCAAGACCGTCCGCGACCTGCTCTCCGAGGAGCACGTTCCCTTCGTGTCCGCCCTCCGCTACAAGCCCGCCGCGTTGAAGAAGCGCGCCGACTGGGAGCACGTCTGGGACCTCCAGCGTGAAGAGGACGCCGCGCCCGACGAGCCCGCAAAGCGGAAGATCCGCGAGCGGACGCCCGTGCCCCCGAAGTACACCTCCGCCGACTTCCTCAAGCCGAGCTACTGGCGTGCTCGGGGCAAGCTCGACGTACCCAAGGAACGGTTCGTCTCGTACGGCGCGGTCAATGCGCAGTCGCCTGAGCTGTACGGGTGGGCCGGCTGGGACCACCTGGAGCAGGCGCTCGCGCTCGCCTCGTACGTGCAGACCGCCGGTCTCGGCGACGAGGAGATCGTGCCGTACCTGGCAGGGCTGCTGGAACTCCAGCCGTGGCTGGACCAGTGGTACGGGGAGTACGACGCCGAGTTCGGCGCCTCACCGGCCGCCGAGATCCTGGCCTTCCGGCAACAGAAGCAGGGCGAGTTGGGGCTGACCGACGACACCCTGCGCGCCTGGCGCCCCTCCCCCGCCACCCGCGCGAAGAAGGCGGCTGCCCCGAAGAAGGCCGCCGCGAAGAAGATGAAGCAGCCGGAACTCACCGCGGCCACCGACACCGACACCGAAGTCTGAGACACGACGAGGAGCGTAGAGAAACACCATGGCGTTCATGAGCAGGAACACCCCTCGTCCCGAGGACCGGCCCCTCCTGCGGGAGTTGATCCGCATCCCGGAGTCGGTGTCGACCTCCGACTTCGTACTGAAGCTGAGCGAGGCCGTCACCCCCGACGGGGCCAAGGCCGCGCTGGACAACTATGTCGTCACCGACCGGCTCCTCGGCAACTTCGGCGAGGCCCTGGACCTGATCAAGTCGGCGTTGGACAGCCACTCCTCCAAGGCTGCCTATCTGCACGGCTCGTTCGGTTCCGGTAAGTCGCACTTCATGGCGGTGCTCTACGCCCTCCTCTCCGGCAACCAGGCCGCGCGTACCAACCACGACCTCGACCCCGTCCGCTCCGGTCACCCCTGGCTGGACGCGGACGGCCGCAAGTTCCTGCTCGTGCCGTACCACATGCTCGGCGCCAAGTCCTTGGAGCAGCGCATCCTCGGCAGGTACGTGGAGCATGTCCGCAAGGTGCACCCCGGGTGTTCGCTGCCGCAGGTGTATCTGACCGACGGCCTCTTCGAGGACTTCGCCGAGCAGCGCCGCCGCAGCGGTGACGACCACGTCATCGCGCAGCTCGCCGAGGCCGACAGCGGTGAGGGGGACGAGTGGGGCGAGGCGTTCGCCTGGACCACCGAACTCCTCGACGAAGCCGTGGTCGCGCAGGAGGAACACGAGAACACCAAGGGCTTCGACCTGGACAACCCCTCCACCCCGCAGGAGTTGCGGGCCCGGCTGGTCCAGGACCTCACCAAGACCCTGTTCCCGTCCTTCGCCCGCAACGCCTCCGAGAACGCGGACGGGTTCGTCTCCCTGGACAAGGGTCTCGGCATCATCGCCGCGCACGCCAAGTCCCTCAAGTACGACGGCCTCGTCCTCTTCATGGACGAACTGATTCTGTGGCTGGCCACCCTGATCCACGACCAGAAGGTGCTCGGCCGCGAGGCCGGCAAGGTCACCAACTTCGTAGAAGGCGCCGACGAGCGGCGTGCCATTCCGATCATCTCGTTCATCGCCCGCCAGCGTGACCTGCGCGAACTGGTCGGCGAGGAGATGTCGGGCGCCGCCGAGGCCGCCGTGCAGGACACGCTGAAGCTCAACGGTGGCCGGTACGACTCGATCGTCCTGGAGGACCGCAACCTGCCGACGATCGCGCAGGCCCGCCTCCTCAACCCCCTGACCGACGAGGCCAGGGAACAGATCACGGCTGCCTTCGCGGAGGCCAAGAAGCTCGGCCCGGATGTGTGGGACACGCTGCTCGGGCACGACAAGTCGACCACGGGAGCGGACGAGGGCGCCTTTCGGCGTACGTATCCGTTCCCGCCGGCGTTCATGGACACGCTGGTGCACATTTCCGCGGCGCTGCAGCGTTCCCGTACCGGCCTGAAGCTGATGAGTCAGCTGCTCGTCGACCACCGGGACGACTGGCGGCTCGGTCAGCTCGTACCGCTGGGGGATCTGTACCCGGCGATCGTGGGCGGCGGCGACAAGGCGTTCAGCGGTGAGACCAGCGTCCACTTCGAGGCGGCGGACAAGCTGTACCGCGACAAGCTGCGCCCGTACCTGCTGAAGACCAACCAGGTCACCGAGGACGATGTGGAGGCTTACCGGCGCCGTCCTGAGACCCTCACGGATCCTCAGCTCAAGGCTCGCTGCCGGGACTTCACCGGCGACAGCCGACTGGTGCAGACGTTGCTGCTGTCCGCGCTCGCGCCGAGCGTCCCCGCGCTGTCCGACCTGACGCTGGCCCGGCTCAACGCGCTCAACCACGGGTCCATCACCACTCGTATCGCGGGTACCGAGATCGGCCGCCTGGAGCAGAAGACGAAGGAATGGGCGGCGACCTTCCCCGAGATCAAGGTCGCGGGTACGGGTCCTGGCGCGGTGGTGCGCCTGGAGCTGACCGGCGTCGATCTGGACGCGGTGCTCGCCAACGCCCAGATCTTCAACAACCTGCCCAACCGCCGGGACAAGATGCGCGTGCTGCTCAAGGACGCGCTCGAAGTCACCGACGGGGTCGGCGGGCTGGACCCGTACGACGTACTCAATCTGGTGTGGAAGGGCACCGAGCGGCAGGTCGAGGTGGTGTTCGGAAACGTCGCCGATGTCGACTCGTTGTCGGATGCGGCGCTGCGGCCCAGCCAGGAGGACGCCTGGCGGCTCGTCGTCGACTTCCCTTACGACGAGGGCGAGTTCGGGCCGATGGACGACGTCCAGCGGCTGCGTGTCCTGCGGGAGAAGCCGGGCGGTGACTCGCGCACTCTGGCCTGGCTGCCCACTCATCTCACCGACGCCACCCGCGGCGACTTCGAACGTCTCGTCGTGATCGACAAGGCGCTGGCCGACGAGACCCGCTTTGACTCCGAGTTCGCGCGCAGCCTCAACGCCGACGACAAGGCGCGCGCCAAGGGCATGCTGCAGTCGCAGCGGGACATCCTCACCGAGCGGGTGCTGCTCGCGCTGCGGCAGGCCTACGGGCTCGCGCAGAAACAGGAAGGTGTCGTCGACCTCGGCTTCGACCAGCACCTGGAGACCCAGCAGCAGGTGGCCGAACTGCGGCTGCCGATCGGGGCACAAATGGACGACGCCGCACGCCAGTTGGCGGGAAGGCTGCTCGCCCACCAGTTCCCCGCCCACCCGGATCTGGACCCGGACGGCACCGGGAAGCCGCTGCGGGCCGGCGAGATCAAGACGGTCTTCGAGTACGTACGCAGGGCGGCCGAGGACCGGGACGGGCAGGCGGAGGTCGAGGCCAAGGACCGTAGGACCATGGCGCGGATCGCGGGCGGGCTCGGGATCGGTGCCATGCGGGAGGCGTACTACCGGCAGTCGACCTCCTGGCTCGATCACTTCAACGCGCAGGCCCGCCGGGACGGGGTTGCCGAGCCGACCCTGGTCACGCTCGGCGACTGGAGCGACCTGCCCGAGCGGCGGGGGCTGCCGGATCCGCTGCGGCGGTTGCTGGCCGCCTCGTACGCGGAGATGTCGGACCGGGTGTGGGTACGCGGTGGGGCCGCGATCGAACCCGCCCCGCTGCCGAGCGAGCTGAAGCGGGACTACGCGCTGCGGGAGCAGCCGTTGCCGAGCGAGGCGGACTGGGCGGAGGCTCGCAAGCGGTTCGATTCGCTGTTCGGCACGCCCGCGCCGCAGTTGCGGCGCGGGCGGATCGTGAACCAGTTCGCCGGGCAGATCCGCAAGGCCGCGGGCGCGGTCGCCGCCGATGCCGGACGGCTCGTCAAGGAGCTGGAGAAGCACCGGGGTTTTCTGCACCTGGACGACTCCTCGCCCCGCCTGGTGCTGGCCCGGCGGGCGGAGGAGCTGGTGAAGTCGGTGCGGGAGGAAGGCATCGGCGCCAAGGCGGTGGTGGACAGGCTGGCCGGGTTCGATCTCGGCGAGTTCGGTGCACTCCGGTTCGGAATGTCGCTGACGCAGGCCGGGAAGGTGGCCGACGCGCTGCAGAACACCAGCTGGGGCGAGCAGTTGGAGCTGGCCGACACACTCGGCAGGGAAGGCGCGGCGATCCTGGAGCGGGTACGCGATGCCGCGGCCGGTGATCCGGGGGACTACCCCGACCTGGCGGGCGTACTGAAGAAGGGCAGCCGAGAGGTGATGACGCTGCTGCGGTCCCGGCAGAGTCCCCCGGCGAATCCGCAGCAGCCCGGCGCACCCGTGACGCCTGTGACTCCCGTGGCACCGGTGGGGCCCAGCTCCGACACGGTGGACCTGGACAGCGGCTCCGCCCATCCGCAGGTGCTGCCGTCGCCGCAGCCCCTGCCGCGTGATCCGGCGCGTCCGGTGGCCCGCTCGGGTGGTGGCCGGACGACCGCCGCACGGGCGGCTGTGGAGCTGCAAGCGGAGATCGCGGCGCTTGCCGCCGCGCATCCCGATGCCACCGTCGAGGTCGTCTGGAAGGTTGTCGACTGATGTCCGGCACGATCACCACTGCGTCCGCTGGCGGGTCCGGTTCGGGTAGTGCTGCCGGTCCTGCCCGGCTGTCCGTGAGTACCGTCCGGCAGTTCGTCGCCGCACGCAGCGCGCTCTGCGACGGCGCGGTGCGGGTCATGCTGCTGCGAGCAGCCCCGCAGTGGGACGGGGCTGCCGTGCAGCAGACGACGGGCGGGACGCAGGTGCGGGTGGCCGTCGCACCGTCCGTACTCGCGGTGCACGAGCAGATCCTGAATCACCTGGATGCCCCGGCCCGGCCGGAGCCGTGCGTACTGGTGGTGCTCACCGACCGGGAGAACACCGAACTCGACCCGGGTCTGCTCGCTCGTGTCTACGGCCGGCGGATCAGGTCCGTCGACAACTGGGAGGTCGTGCAGGAGGCGTTCGGGGCGAGCGGCCTCGACACCCGGCTGCGCGGTGAGACCTGGGCTGCCGAAGCACTCCTGGACGCGGCGGGCTCCCGGCCCTGGCGCTCGATCGGCAGGGGCGTACTCTCCCGCGACGAGGCCCTCACCCGGCTGGCCCGGCGGCGGCTCCAGTTGGACGGCGACAACGTCGATGTGCCCGGTGGGCGCACCTTGCCGGGCGGGCGCACGTTCGCCGGTGAGGCGGACCGGGTCGACCCCGTCGCCCTTTTCCGGTGGACGCTCACCCCTGACGGCCCCGACCTCCTGCGCGAGCTGCGTGGACCGGAGAGGGCCGGCCTGGCCCGCTTCCTCGCCGAACCCGAACAGGGCGGCTCCACCGGCAAGTTGATCAGTGCCCTGGTGGACGCCGAGCACGGCGCCGACGCTGCCGCGTACGCGGTCGTCTGCGCCACCCTGTGGGGGCACGCGGAGGCCGACCACGACCTGTACCGCGCACGAGGGCGGGCCGAACGGTGGCTCGGTGAGCAGCCGCCCGCCCAGGGCGACGAGCTCGACCGGCTCCTCTCGTCCTTCGCCCGCAGCGGAGAGGCATACGTACGCGGGCTGATGGACCGGGGCGAACACCGCTTGGCCGACCCGGTCCTGGCCCGGGCAGCACAGCTCGTCGCCCAGTTCGGGGCGCAGGGTGCCGCCGCTGCCAGCCCGCTCCTGCCCGCCGGGCTCGACGCCCGCTTCACCGCGGCCGGCCACGCGCTGGCCGGCAGCTCCACCGAAGCGGTCACAGCCTCTGTCATCGCGCTCGGAGAGCACGCGCTGGCCACGGTCGACGGCGAGACGCGGGCCCGGATCGAGCGGGTGCGGATGGCCGTACGTCTGCGGAGGTGGCTGGCCGGGGACCCGCTCGGCAGAAATTCACAGGCTGGGAATCCGCTGGACAACATTGCCTCGGTGACCGACGGGATACACCGGCAGTTGCATGAACTCGGCTGGGTCGATCGTGCTCTTGAGCATCTGGAGGCGGGCGGCGACCCCGACAGTGCACTCGCCGACGCGTACAGCCGGATCGGCGACCTGGTGCGCGAGAAGCGCCGCATGCTCGACCACTCCTTCGGCGAAAGGCTCGCGGTGTGGACGGCGGACGGCACGTCCCCCGGGACCATGCTCACCGTGGAGACCCTCCTGAAACGGGTGGTCGCGCCCGTCGTGGCCGAGCAGGGACGCCGAGTCCTGCTGCTCCTCCTGGATGGGATGAGCGCGGCAATAGCGGCCGAGCTGGGGGAGGAACTGCGCGAGCAGTGGGCGGAGTTCGACCCTCTGCCCGAGGCGCACGGCTCGCCGGTTCGGCGGGCCGTGGCCGCCGCTCTGCCCACGCTGACCTCCGTATCGCGCACCTCGCTGTTCGCAGGGAGGCTGATGAAGGGGGACCAGAGCGACGAGAAGCGGATCTTCCCCCAGCACTCCTTCTGGAAGGGCGCCCCGGCTGCCGTATTCCACAAGGACGACCTGCGCGGACCCGACACTGGCTCGCCCTTCTCCGCCGCGCTCGGCGAAGCCCTCGCCGACGAACGCACCCATGTCGCGGTCGTCCTCAATACGGTCGACGACCGCTTGGGCAAGGAGCAGAAGCTCGGCGACGGCGCCTGGCACGCCAAGGAGATCGGCGGACTTGAGCCGTTGCTGCGAGCCGCTCGTGCGAACGGCATGACCGTGCTCCTGACCTCCGACCACGGTCATGTCATCGAACGGCGCGGCAACAAGCTCGACGCCCCAATCGGCACCATCGGCTCAGCCCGCCATCGCGCCCCCGGCGGACCCCTCGCAGCGGCCGAGGTCGAACTGGCCGGACCGCGCGTGGTGTGGCCCGAGCCCGGGTCGCGAATCGTCGCCCTGCGCGACCACGATGCCCGCTACACCGCGCTCAAAGCGGGCTATCACGGTGGTGCGACCCTCGCCGAGTTCGCCATCCCGTTGCTCGCACTGCTGCCGTTCGGGGTGCAACCCCCCGAAGAGTGGCGGGAGTTGGGGAGCCCTTCCCCTTGGTGGTGGTCCGATGACATGGCCGTTGCGACGGAATCCGCAGCTGGAGACGGAGCCGTCGCCGTGCCCGACACCGCGGCGTCGCGCTCGCGCGGCAAGCAGAACAAGAAGGCTGCCACGCCCGTGGCCGAAGGCGTCATCGGGCTCTTCGGCGAAGAGGAACTCGCGCCACTCGCGCCCCAGGAATCTGCCGCCCCTGCGGCGGAACCCGAGACCGTGCCCGCCCCGGCACAGAACCCTGCCGCCGCACTCGTGGAACGTCTCATCGCCACCGAGCTGTACGAGGCGCAGCTGGAACTGCTCGCCCGCAAGCCACGGGACAGGACCGTTCTGCCCAAGGCGTTGGCAGCCCTCGTCGAAGCGGGCACTCTGCCCATGACCGCTCTGGCCGAACGCGCGGGTCAGCCCGTCAGCCGTGCCCCGGGCTTCGCCGCGACCCTGGCCCAGCTCCTGAACTACGACGGCGCCCAGATCCTGGAGATCCTTCCCGACAACCGCACCCTGCGCCTGCACCGGGCCCAGCTGATCGAACAGTTCGACCTTTGAACACCGTAAGCGCGGTTAACCGGTTCCGTTCGGCTGCGTACCGGCGGCCCGCCGACCGGCCGGATGGGAGACTGTTCGGGTGAACGCGTTGGAACCTTCAGACCCTCGACCCGCCTCCCCCGTCGGCGCTGTACGCCGCCGCGTGGTCGTGGACGCACTGCGTCGCGGCGCGGTCCCCGAGAGCGGCCTCGACCTGCTGGCCACCGGCCTGGGGCGCTTCGAGCAGGCGGTCGACGAAGAGCTGGACACCGTCGCCGCCGGCGGCGCGGTGTTCAAGGCGGTACGCGGTGAGTACGGCTCCGGCAAGACCTTCTTCACCCGCTGGCTCTGCGAGCGAGCCAAACGGCGCACTTTCGCCGTGGCCGAAGTCCAGGTGTCGGAGACGGAGACCCCACTGCACAAGCTGGAAACGGTCTACCGGCGGCTCACCGAACGCCTGACCACAGCGAGCTTCCCGCCGAGCGCCCTGCGGCCGGTCGTCGACGCCTGGTTCTACGCCCTTGAGGAGGACGCGCTCACAGACGGCGCGGCCGAGAGCGAACTCCCGCAGGCCGTGGACCGGTTGCTCACCGCCCGGCTCGCCGAGGTGTCCCGGCAGGCCCCCGCCTTCGCCACCGCCCTGCGTGGGTACAAGCAGTCCTTGGACGCCGGTGACGAGGCCACCGCCGCCGCAGTGATGTCCTGGCTCGGCGGCCAGCCGCACGTCGCCGCAGCCGCCCGACGCAGCGCTGGTGTACGTGGCGACCTCGACCACTTCGGGGCCTTCGGGTTCCTGCAGGGCCTGCTCACCGTGCTCAAGGACGCCGGGCACGCCGGACTGGTCCTCGTACTGGACGAGGTGGAAACGCTGCAGCGGGTCCGCTCGGATGCCCGCGACAAGGCGCTCAACGCGCTGCGACAGCTAATCGACGAGGTGCACTCCGGTCGCTTCCCCGGTCTGTATCTCGTCATCACCGGCACACCGGCCTTCTACGACGGGCAGCAGGGCGTACAACGCCTGGCCCCGCTCGCACAGCGCCTGGCCACCGACTTCACCACCGATCCGCGCTTCGACAACCCCCGCGCCGTCCAGATCCGGCTGCCCGGTTTCACCGAGGAGTCCCTGACCAGCCTGGGCATCAGGATCCGTGACCTGTACGCCGACGGCGTCGCGTCTCCCGACTCCGCCGACCGGATCAAGCGGCTCGCCGACGACGCGTATCTCGCCGACCTGGCACGGGCCGTGGGCGGAGCGCTGGGCGGCAAAGTCGGAGTGGCCCCACGGCTGTATCTGAAGAAGCTCGTCAGTGACGTACTCGACCGGATCGACCTGCACGACGACTTCGATCCGCGTACGCACTACAAGCTGACCCTGGGCAGCAGCGACCTCACCGCCACCGAGCGCAACCTCGCCGCGCCCGCACCGGCTGCGTCGGCGGACGACCTCGACCTCGACCTCTGATCCATGGCCTTCCCGGAAGGCCCAGCGCAGGGAGCCGCACACGTGCAGGACCAGCCGCCCGGCCCCGACCCACTCGCACAACCCGACGCAGTCGATGCCCCCGACCCCCTGGACCGGCTCGACCCGGTCGTCCTGCACCACATCGTCAACACCCTTGGGTGGCCCGACCTGCGCCCCCTGCAGAAGGCCGCTGTGGAACCGCTGATGGACGGCGAGGACGCCATCCTTCTCGCACCGACAGCAGGCGGGAAGACGGAAGCCGCCACCTTCCCCATCCTGTCCGCGATGCGGCGGCAGCACTGGACCGGCACCTCCGTCCTCTACCTGGCTCCGCTCAAGGCGCTCCTGAACAACCTGGTGCACCGGGTGGACGGCTACGCCCAGTGGCTGGGCCGCCGGGCCGCGCTTTGGCACGGCGACACTCGTGAATCCCAGCGCCGTCGTATCCGTACCGAGTCGCCCGACATCCTGCTCACCACGCCCGAATCGCTCGAAGCGATGCTCATCAGCGTCAAGACCGACCACACCCACATGCTGGGGCGTGTGCGCGCCGTCATCGTCGACGAGGTACACGCCTTCGCGGGCGACGACCGGGGCTGGCACCTGCTCGCCGTCCTCGAACGGCTGGAACGGCTCACCGGCCATCGCATCCAGCGCATCGGCCTCTCGGCCACCGTCGGCAACCCCGACACCCTGCTCACCTGGCTCCAGGGGGCGCACCCCACGGACCGCCCGGGCCGGGTCGTGGCTCCCGGCGTCGTACTGCCTGCCACCGCCGACAGCGGCACACCTGACAGCAGCACACCGCTCCCCCGGCCCGCCGGTGAGGTGGAACTCGACCACGTCGGGTCGCTCGGCAACGCCGCGAAGGTGATCTCCGCCCTGCACCGGGGCGAGAAGCGGCTCGTCTTCTGCGACTCCCGCAAACAGGTCGAGGAGCTCGGCGCGGCCTTGCGTGCCCGCGATGTCACCGTGTTCCTCTCCCACGCCTCTCTCTCCACCGACGAACGCGCCCGCTCCGAGCAGGCTTTCGCCGAGGCCCGGGACTGCGTCATCGTCTCCACCTCCACCCTGGAACTCGGAATCGACGTCGGCGACTTGGATCGCGTGATCCAAATCGACTCGCCGTCCACCGTCGCCTCCTTCCTGCAGCGCATCGGCCGCACTGGACGACGCACCGGGACGTCCCGCAACTGCCTCTTCCTCGCCACCCGCCCCGACACTCTCCTCCAAGCTGCCGGCCTGCTCACCCTGTGGTCGCGCGGCTGGGTCGAACCCGTCAATCCGCCCCCCTCCCCCCGCCACCTCGTAGCCCAGCAACTGCTCGCCGTCACCCTGCAGGAACATCGCATCGGCGACCGTCTGTGGCCGGAGCAGTGGAACGGTCTCGCACCCTTCGACCGGTCCGCCGCCCCTCTCTTGAAGCACCTCGTCGCCGAGGGGTTCCTCGACAGCGACGGCGGCATGCTGTTCATCGGCCCCGAAGCCGAGAAGCACTTCGGCCGACGGCACTTCATGGAGCTGACCGCCTCCTTCACCGCACCCCCTGAGTTCACGGTGCTCGCCGGCCGCACCGAGATCGGTACCACCGACCCCTCAGTCCTCACCGAAGAGCGTCCAGGCCCGCGCCGTCTACTTCTGGCCGGACGTAGTTGGCAGGTCACCTTCATCGACTGGGCCCGCCGCCGCGCCTTCGTCGAACCCGTCGAGGACGGCGGGATCGCCAAATGGCAGGGCAGTGAGGCGCGCGGCCTCTCCTTCACCCTCACCCGCGCCATACGCGACGTCCTCCTCGGCACCGACCCGGACGTCAGCCTCACCCGCCGCGCCACCGCCGCTCTCACCGACCTCCGCGCCGAACGCGCACCCTACGAAGTCCACCCGGCCGGCACCCTCCTGGTCCGCGACGCCGACGCCACCCGCTGGTGGACCTGGGCCGGGTACCGTGCCAACGCCACCCTGGCCGCCTCGCTCGGCAACCTCGCCGACCCCGTCCAGCGCCCCACCGACACCCACCTCCGCCTCCGCCAGGACCTCTCTCCCGCCGACTGGAAAGCAGCCCGCGCGGAACTCCCCGACGCCCTCACCCTCCCCTCCGTCGACCCCCGCGCCGTCCGCGGCCTGAAGTTTTCCACCGCCCTCCCACCCCGCCTGGCCGCCAGCACGCTAGCTGAACGCCTCGCCGACTTCGGCGGGGCGCTGACCACGGCACGGGAGCCCATCCGGGTGGAATGGGGAATCTGATCAAGAAGCTGGCACAGCAGGGACTTTCAGTGCCGGTCGGCATACCGGGGTGGCAATCAGAATGGAGGTTCCCCAGTCGTGAGGGAACAGGAACCGGATCCCCGCCTTCCTTCGGCCGTTAACTCCGCGCGTTGGGATGCGGGCCATCCGCAAGGAGTAGCTCCCTTCCCGGCCCACCGTGCGGAACCTTCTCAATGCGCTTGCCCGCTGGTTCCAGGCCGTAGCGTTTCGCGTAGTTGACGACGCGCCGCCACTCCGCGACCTCGTCGTCATCAGGGTCGGCGATCCGAACGCGACCCTCGGCGACGAGCCGCTCGATCAGCTCTTGAGCCTTCGCCCGCCGGGCCTCTCACTGTCGGGCATCCGAGGATATGCGCCACCCGACAGCTCCTGACCTGCCTGACACCCCACCAGAACGAGCGGCAAGATATCGCCCGTAACGCCCACACCGCGCATAGTGCGTACGGACAAAACCTCAGGTCAGGAGCCCTTCGTGACCGGCTCCAGGATCGCGACGCACTCCACGTGGTGCGTCATCGACAACACGTCGAGACGGCCTCACCACCGCAGGGGTGGACGAGCGTCCAAAAGTTCGGGCCCTGCCCAGCACACAGGGTGAGCATGCCGACCACCCCTCTGGGACGCTGCCGGGCACCTACAACCCAGACCCAGCTGGGGAGAATCTGGGGAGGATCAAGCCCCGTGGGGAGCGCCGGGGGAGAATCGGCCGCCTCAGACCGCACGAACACGAAAGGTCGAGAAAGGTGCGTACCCGCAGTTCAACGCGCTAGGAGAGTGCAAAAGTGCAGGTCAGCGCCCCCAGGTAGACGACTTCAAGAAGATCTCGGCCTGGGCGGCCATCCTCTTCGCCCCCACGCTGGTCGGCACGATCTACGGCATGAACTTCGAGAACATGCCGGAACTCGACTGGAGCTTCGGCTACCCCTTCACGGTCGGCCTAATGGGGGTAGTTTGCGTCAGTTTGTACATTATTTTCAAGCGACGGGGCTGGCTCTGAGTCGCTCTTCCCAAGCTCAGCTCTTGTGCGACCTTTACTCTCACATCGTCACGAACCAGGGCGAAATCAGCCCTGGGAGTCTCTGGGGAGAAGTGATGCGGGTGATCTCGTCTACTTGCCTCTGTGACGCCTCCGACCAGGGCTTTTCACCCTCCTGATGTCGCTGGGGAGAATCCGGAGGGATTCGGCTGACGGCACAGCCCTGTACCAGCGCCTGCAGTGCCTTCCCGAACCCCTCCGAGCATCTCGCCAGTATCCGTCGCCGAATCCGCGATAGACAACAGACAGTGACATTGGCTCCATGGTCGGAGCCGCACGCCCTGACCCTCTGCGGCCGCCATAATGGAGGCATGGCCTCCCACCCGCAGCACACCGGACCCGGGGCAAGACACTTCTCGGGCGCAGACGCCGAGGATCTCGCGCTGTACCGGGAGAAGTTCCGGCGCCGTCTACCGGATTCGCTTGACGAGTTGCACGGGCCGGCCCAAGGTGTCCTGGAGTTGCCGCTGCACCTGGCCTGGTCCGGGATGACCTCGTACGACCTGGGCAATGCCCGCCAGCGCATGGGCCTGTACCGCACTGTTCTGCACGAGGGCCTGCACGACGATCTGCCCCGCTACCTCAACCAAGACCTGCTACTCCAACTGTGGCCGGTGCTGCGCACCCTCGTCGGTCGCACCGTGCGCACTGTGTGGGAGGACGCCTTCACCGAGCTCGCCTCCCTCACCCGGGCAGCAGCATGACGGACATGCCGGAGCTGCACGCACGGCTCCTGGCGGATGTGATCGCTCTCGGCTCGCCGTATCCCCTGGTCCTCACGGGCGGGTACGCCGTGAGGGCACATCGCCTCGTGAACCGACCCAGCCAAGACCTCGATGTCGCCACCGAGAACCCGGCGCCCATGACCGACATCGCGGCCGCACTCTGCAGCGGCCTGACAGCCCGGGGCTGGAAGGTGCAGGCGCTGGAGACCGCCCCACTGTCCGCTCGCTTCACCGTGACGGACCCCGCCACCGGGCAGGAGTGCGAAGTCGACATCCTCAAAGAGATCTTCTGGCGCCCCATCGCCCAGAGCCCGTACGGGCCCGTCCTCGCGGAGGAGGACGTGATCGGGACCAAGGTCCGCGCCCTCGCCGACCGCGGGGCGCCCCGCGATCTGATCGATGTGTTCGCGGCCTCCCACCGCTGGAACAATGCCGAGCTCGAGGAGTTCGGCCGCCGCCACGCCCGCGGCCGCTTCGAGCGCGAGGACCTCCAGGCGAACCTCAACGGAGCCGAGTGGACCGACGACGAAGCCTTCACCGCCTATGGCCTCGGCGATGCCTCCATCACGGCTCTCCGCACCTGGGCCGTGGAGTGGGCAGACGACCTCGCGAGCCGCCTCCTCGAAGAGCTCGATGACCCCGACATCGACTGATCGCGCCCAGGTGATACCGAACCTGCCAGGCCGTGAGTGTGCAAGCAGCAGGCGTGACGCACAGGGCCCGGGCCTCTGAAGGAGGTCCGGGCCCTGCGAACCAATGTCATGCCGTGGCATCGCGCGCCAGCTGACGGGCCTTGGCCGCCCACTCCCCCATCCTTGTGATGGCGGAAGTCAGTTGCTTCACGGCGATAGAGATCTCCTTCACCGGCTTACGAAGGTGCCGACTGACCCGGGCCATGGAGCCCGCAGAGGTGCCGAAGGAGCCGATCTGCGCCAGACCCTCCTGCGCGGCCTCGTCCAGGGACATCAGTTGCTCCAGGAACTCCTCCGCTCCCTCGCCGCGCTCGTCGGGAGGTGTCATCTCGATCAGCCCCAGCGCTGCCCGCACCCCGCTGTCGAGGGCCGTCATCCGTTCCGCGAACGCGGCGGCGACGGTGTGCAGTTCGCCCGCCGGTGCACTGATCGTCTCCGCGTACCGGGCGACGGCGGCAAGCCGTGCACTCATGGGCGAGTTCGCCTGGCTCAGATCGAGCATCTCGGTTCCAGAATGCTCGGTGAGCGTTCCAATCGTCTCGATCGTCTTCGTGATCGCCTCCATGTCGGCGGTCATCTCGTCCAGCCCGTCCTCGATAACGGCGAAGTCGTCGAGCAGACCGGGCGCGTCCTCGTCCTCCTCTCCTCCGTCGTCGGCCTCCGAAGCGGAGGCCAACCCCTCGCCGGGCTGGAGTCCGCGCAGCACCCGTGCTGGAGTGAGAAGTTCGAAGCCGTCCCGGAGCCCGGCCTCCAAGGCGTTCTCGATCTCCTTGCGGGCGCCGGCCAGATGACTGCGCGTCCGCTGGTAGCGGATTGTCCTGATCGACGCGATATCGAAGGGCAGTCGCCCGGCCTCTCCGATGTGGATTGTCGGCTTGCCAGTGATGTGTCGCAGCCCCAGTTCGTACATCACGTTGGGGTTGCCACCGCTGACGTCCGCGACGACCAGGTCGGACTCGACGACGTGTCGGCAGATCTGCTCGGTGATGTCACCGGCATGTGCGATGCCGTCAGCACGCACGGCGTTGATGCCGTACTTCTCACAGGCGGGGGCGATCACCTGCTCGAAGATGCCGAGGTGGTGCTCGTACGCCTCGCGCTCGGGGCTGCCATGGGCGGCGTGCGGGTCACCGATAGGGCCGACGACAAAGCACCTCCGAGGCTGGTCAGACTCCTGTCGTAGCGTCTGTGATGTGTTCATTCGGGAACCTCCGATGCATGAGCATGGATGTCGTGGGGTCGGGCTGCGGGCGCCGTGTCGTCTTCCAAGGGGACGGCGTACACCGGCCGTTCCTCAATGCCGAGAGTGCGCAGCAGGTAGGCGGTGGGGATGCGATAGCTTCCGCCGACCCGCAGCACAGGGCACGGGAAAGTACCGAGGCGGATGAGCTTGTACGCCGTCGCGGGGCAGACTCCGAAGGCGCGGGCGGCTGTGCGCAGGTCAACGGACAGGGGCAGGTCAAGTGCCTCCGCGAAGCCGAGGGGCGGGCCGGACCGCCCGCTCACCGCCGGGCTCCCGCAGGGCGCAGGACCAGCGTGCCGATGAGATCGGCCTCCTCGTGACGGCGAGCCCGGAACACCAGGTCGGGCAGGCGTGTACCGGTCTGCCGGCCGTCTCGAGGAGGGTGCGGCTCGGCGAATCGGAGTGTGGCGTACAGGCCCTCCCGGCGGGGCGGGGGCGTGACGTGCAGCTCCCATCCCTCGGGCGGGCGGGACTGCTCCTCCGGCGGGGTGGTGGCGTTGCGGACATCAGCGAAGGCACCGATGTCGACGACGGGAATCTCCCGCGTGACGCGCTTCGCGTAGGCCCACATCTGGTTCACCGCCTCCTTGATCAGACAGCCTCCTGTGTCCGGGCCGTCCAGGTCCGCCGTGTCAAGGGCGGCGAGCACGCTCAGGACCGCCTCCGCCTCCAGGTCGGCCCGCTCGACCTGCCGCCAGAGGCGCAGGATCCGGTACAGGTTCCGGTACAGCCCGGGGAGGACCAACCAGACGGCGAGCAGCCGTCCGGTACCGTCGCCGTCCCGCCGGGCCTCGGTGACAACTTGTCGCCATACTGCCGCCGCCAGCGCCGCGTCCCGTCGTGGGCCGTAGAGCGCGGCCCTGCTCTCCTCCAGCGCGAGCAGGACCGCACGCGAGCCGACGTACACCGTGAGGGGCGGCCGCGTCGCGCCAGGCGGTCCAAAGATGTCCCGGTCGATCCGGGCGAACAGGCTCCCGGCTCCGATCGATGTCATTCCTCCTCCCTTCCGGCCTCTTCGGGCCGGATGTGTGCCAGGGCCGCGATGGTTCGGCCGCAGGCACGTGCAAGGTCTGTCAGAGCCGACCGCACTGGCGTGTTCCAGGACATGCGGGCCGGGTGCGCCGTCCCGTTCCGGCGCCGGGGCCGTGCGACGGGCGTGGAGCCCGGATAGATGTGGACACCGCCGTAGACGGCGTGGCCGACGTTCACCCCGTACTCCGCCCATTGGCTGTCACCCCGCTCATGCCAAGGCGGGGCCTTGTACGGGGCCGTCACCGGGCGGGCCCGGAGTCAGCCGGCGGAGGGGACACGGGCAGGCCGACGGTGAGACCGCCGACGACGTCCCGGCCGACGGCGGCGCCCTGGTGAACGTACTGGGACAGAGCCGTCCCGCTCGAGACGCCGACGTCTGACGAGGACTCCGGCTCCGGCTCCGCCATCGCCGACCGCACGTCGTCAGGTGCGTGGCCCGGCACTCGGACCCAGCCGTAGCCGCCGAACTCCTTCACCCGCACATGCGCCTGCACGTACTGCTCAGGGGCGAGATTCCGCCGCCCGGACCGCACGACGTCCTGGTAGAGCCGGTCCGACACGAGGACGGCGAGATCCGCCGCGGTGAGGGTGGCGAGTACGGCCTTGAGCTGGGGCGCGTTGACATAGCGCGCCACGGCGACCGGAGCCGGGCCCGCGTGGCCGAGGGCAGCGTCTGCGACCATGCCGATGTCCACGGCCATCCGCAACCTGACCCGTTGGGCGGGAGGACGGGCATTGCGTTCCCTGAGACGGACCACGAGATGGTGAACGAAGGAATCCAGAACGGCATCCTCCGGCGTGGCCTCGGGGAGTACGGCGAACTCCAGGTCACCCTGCGGCTGACGCGTCCAGGCCGCCCGGTCCAGCCCGGTCAGCACCGCTGCCTCGTCCAGCATCCGGACCAGATCGCACTGGACGACCGACTGCGTCAGGGTGTCGAGACGGCTGTACTGCTCCACGTCCACGGCCAGGCACAGCCGCCGATGCGCCAGGCCGGCCGCCGGCTGGGGAGGAAAGATCTCTTTCACAGCAACTCTCCACCTTTCAAAGGGGGTTGTGTGTGGTGCACGCCAACTGTGGGTGGAGGGAGCAGGAATCGCAGAGCAAGCCGCAAAAGTGCGGCTTGCTGGACATGGCTCTAGGGGATCGGGTAGCTCAGCCGGGCCGCCTTGCACAGACGGGCCAGGTCCCGCACATAGGTCTGCCGCTCACCGGTGGAGATGATGTTCTTGCTCCGCAGCCGCGCAAGTGCTTCGTGCGTACTGCGCGTCCCGGCTCCGGCGAGGGCGGCGAACTCGGCCTGGGACAGATTCACGTCGATGCGCAGTGAGTTACGTTCGGGTTGCCCGTACGTCACTGCCAACTCGACGAGAACGCGCGCCAGCCTGACTGCGACCGGGTATCCGCCCAGCTCCAGCCGTAGGCGGTCGGCCCGGTGCAACCTGACGCAGAGCAAGCGGCTAAGGGCCATGGACGTCTCGGGATGGGCGAAGAGGAAGAGCTCCAGTTCGCCTCGCGGGACGACAGTGGCGAATACGTCGCCGCAGGCGGTGACGGTGGCTGATCGCGGTCCAACTCCCATCGCCGCTTTCTCACCCACGATGTCCCCACCGTTCCAGATGTCCATCAGCGACACCTGGTCACGTTCCAGCCGGACGGTCACCTTCACCATGCCTTCGATCAGGACCACCAACTCCTGTGTACGGTCACCCTCGTGGATGAGTACGTCTCCCACGGCGTAGCGACGTCGCGTACCGAGCCGGGTGAAGGCAGCGCGTTCGACGGGCGACAGCGTGTCGAGGAAAGCGGCGCGACTGTTGTGTATCGAGCCATTCATCATCTGCTCAGCACAGCACTCGGTCATCGCGGTGGTGAACATTTCCGCCCTGTCCGCCGGTGCACCGGACGCACGCCAGGGCGCGCAGCAGCGCACAGCAGGAGCAATCTGCGAGCCGGTCCCGGACAGGACCGGGTCCGTTCAGCTCCGGTCGGATTCGTTGATCGCCTCGGCCACGCCGTAGGACCTGAGGAGCAGCAGTCGGTCCAGGAGGTCGAGGATCGCCGACCGGTGTGCGGGGGCAGTTGCCTGGATATACGCGCGGACCAGCAGACGGCCGATGTGGCGGGCATCGGCCGCCGCACCACGGGCCAAGTCGGCCGAAGCGGTTCCGAATACCACGACAAAGCGCCGCGCGCATGCCAGAACCAGTTCGTCGACCCGGTCCGGGGCGCCCTCGAGCGTGATCAACAGCTGAGGTAGGGCGACCTCGAAGGCGTGGGAGTCGATCAGTGCGATCAGTGTTCGCCGATAGGGCCCCAGACGTCGGCCGCGCAGCGCGGCGGCCACTGCGGCGGCGGCTTCCCGCACGCTCTCCTCTGGGTCATGAAAGAACTGTACGAGTGCGTGATGGGCGAGCGCCGCGTCACCAGTGTTCAGAAGGCGCTGGGCGCACACGTCCGCCGCTCCCTGGCGCTGTGCCCCGTCGTTCCCCGCAAGCACCTCGGCCAGCAGGTCAGGTACCTCCCACTCCATGGCGGCCAGCGCGGCGGTCTGGCCGCCGCACCGACGCACCGGCGCCGCCGGGGAGCGCAGCATGCGTTCCGTCAGCGGTCCGGCTGACCCCGGGTCTCCGTGCATCAAGGCAATGGCCAGGCGGGCTACGTACGGTGACGACAGCAGGTGGTCGGGGGCCTGGACGAGCACCGCGAAAGCATCGGCTGCCGCTAGGCGGTCGTGACGGATCGCGGCATGCACCACATGGGCCACACACGCCCGGACGTCAAGGGAGGGGTCGGCCGCCAGTCGGCCCAGGTGAGGGACGATCAGGGCGGCACGGGACCCGTCCGTGTCATGTGCGAGCAGAGCGCCCAGGCTCTCGGCCGCGCTCCCCCGTACGGTGTTGATCCCAGCGGTGAACAGGTCACGCGTCACGTCGTCCCCGGCCCTGTCCCCGCCGGGCGGATCAGCGGCGGCGTCAGGCCCATCCGAGGCGAGAGCGCAGGTCAGGAGCTCCTCCACCAGGTCGAGTGGCACGTGGTCGAGGTACTTCCGCAGGGCGTGCCCCAGCCACCGATCCAGCTCCGGCCGGCCCATGCGCGCACAGTGGCGCACCGCTTCGAAGACAGTCTCCGGATCGCCGTACGGCTCGGCCTCCCCCAGACCGAGGAGAAGCGAGGCCCCGTACGAGGGGTGCGTCCCCGCGTCGATCCGCACAGCGAGCCGCGCGAATCGAACGGGGTCCGCCACCGTCATGCTCTGCAGCACGTGGGACAACTCCCGCGCCCCGCCGGTATGAGTCGCCCAGTCGACTCGGTCCCGACTGTGCTTCCTCATGGCCCTCAGCCACTGGTCGTCACTCATGTGCCGGGCGGCTTGCGCCGGGATGGGCGGCCCGACGAACCTACCCGTCACCCCCTCCGGTTCGTCCGGCTCCCCCTGGTTGTCGTGGAGCCGACGGAGTTCTCCGAGCCGACGCGTCGCCCGCTCGGAGAGCCTCTCTTCGGGCAGCGCCGTCAACAGGGTGAATTCGTGCCAGGGCGAGAGCTTCTCGTCCGGAGGAAGCCGCAGGTGCAGCAGGGACTCCTCCAGCCGCCCGAAAGTGTCGTCGGGCAAGGCGCCACCGATGGAGTGGATGACCTCACGGCTACCCCACACGGCATTGGCGATGTAGCCGGACAGCAGACGATGACGGCCCTGAAGAAGGATGTCAGCAGACCACGAGGCAAGCTCGGAGCCCGCTGCCACCAGCACCTGGTAGAGCAGCCACTGCGCCGCCTCGTACGGCTCGCTCACCAGGTGTTCCACGAGCTGACGGGCTCGCACGGCATCCCGGCCCGCTATGCTCCGCAGAGCTGTGGCCGTGCCCTGCAGCAGGGCGCCACCCAGGTCGTCGGGGTCGCCTTCGGGATGCCGGTACGAGAAATGACGGTCGCGAACGGGCCGCCCCGACCGTCTCGGAAACGCGGTCAGACGGATCACGGCCAGGAGGACCGGCAGCATCCGGACGCAGAACTCCTCCGGTGCTCCGGCAGCGGCGGCGGCCACCGTCCGGAGTACCGCATGGTCCCGGTTCAGCAGTAGCGCCACCCTGTCTTGGTCATCGAGCCGGAGAACGTCCGGGCGTTCCGCCAGCAGCACACTCAGCAACTCCACCACCCACGTGGGCTCTTCGGCGGTCAGGTTGCCCGCCGAATCCCAGAGAGTGTGTTCGGCGCCGGTGAAGAGGCCCGCTCGTACGCCGTCGAGCAGGAGGTCGAAGAGTCGTCGGCTGCCGGCGAGGCGGGCGTGGAGCACAATCCGGATCAGCCACGCACCGTACCCAGGGTCAGCGACGTACGGTTCCAGGAGGCCGGCCACCCGGTCGGGCAAGGCATCGGCGACCGCCACCAACAGCTTTACCGCCCAGTCCCGTTCTCTCGTGTCGGCGCTGCCGAGCCAGTTCTCGAAAACCCCTTCGTCGTCCATGCGACGGAACCAGGCCGGCGTGCCGAGCATGTCGATGAGGTAATCGCGGAAGGGCGGGCGCGTGTCCAGCACACGGGCGACGGCGGCCCACTCATGGGCGGTGGGAGCGTCCAGGCCGCGCAGCACGGCCAGGGCCAGGTGCTTGAGGTGGTAGCGGACGGCCGGACCAGTCAGCAGAGCCTCGACCTCCTCTGCAAACCGATCCGGGTCGAGATCCCGCAGGTGATCGAGCACCTGCCGGACCTGACCACGGCGGAACAGCTCCTGTTCACCGCCGGTGAGGAAGGAGACCAGACTCCCTTCGCGCCGGAGCCAGTCGCGGGCGAACGCGTAGTCGAAGAAGCTCTCGTGGAAAAAGGCCAGTTGAGGGCCGTCGCGCACACAGATGTGCTCAGACTCCAGCACCTTCCGGGTGGCGGCCAGGTCATCCGTGTCGAGCACACTCTGCGGCACGGACAGCCGCTGGCGCGCACTCATGGCAGCGACGACGACCGAGACCGCGTCGTGGAACCGCACGGACGGACGCCGGGCGCACTCCTCCTGTTTGGTATCCCAGAAGGCGTCGAAGAGCTGCCGGGTGGTGTGGAGGAGGAGAGCCTCCTCCTGATCCGCGACCTGTTCCAGGAGGACAAGGTGCAGCGGTGAGCGCAGCAACGCCCGTTTCGCCGGGTCCAGTCGGGCGACGTCCAGGCCCATGCCGGTGACAGCGATGTCGACCTGGGAGTCGGAGAGCTGACCGATCGTGACGCGTGAGCAGTGCTCCTGGGCTGCAAGCCTGCGAATACGGGCGTCGGCCTCGGCGTCGAACGTGCGGCAGGCAAGGACCACTCGCATGCCGGGATGTGCCGCAGCCTCGTCCACCAGGTCGGCCACCGCGTCGAAAGTCTCCGGGATGCGCCCCGACGCCATGCTGACGGCGTCGAGCTGGTCCACAACGAGGACGCAGGGGCGCCCGCCCGCCACGGCGCCGAGAGCACCGACCGGGGAGACGGGAAGACCAACACGCTGCCCCAGCTCATGAGTTGAGCCGAAGGGCTCCAGACGGTCGAGACGGAAGGCGAGAACCGGAGTGGCCGCCTCGTCGAGGGCGGTGACGGCCTGGTGCAGCACGGCACTCTTCCCACCACCTGCGGTGCCGGTCAGCAGGACGAGCCGCCGGGTGCCCTCCCTGACCTCCGCCGCGAGGCAGGCGGCCTCCCCGCGGGGAATGATGGGCCGCAGCAGCGTACGTTCGACGCTCGCCGCCCATCGGCGCGTGACCTTCCTCACGGCTTCGGAGACCACGAGAGCGTTGGCCCGCCCGACGGCCCGCAGCCCCTACGGCGCCAGCCGTGTAGTGAGGGCCGCCGCGTCGAGTGTGGTTCCCAAGTTGTCGAGCAGGACTTGGCCGAGGGCGAGCGCCGCCAGGCGGCCGGGTGCACCGGCCAGGGCCTGTTCGGCCAGGACAGCGTTGGTGTGCACAAGGTCCCGCTCGTCGTGCCACTCCACCCGGAGCCCTCTCAACATCCTCCAGGCCGTCACGGTGGAACCATAGATGCCACCCGAGGCGAGGACATCGAAAGTGCCCCTGAGCTCGTCCGTCAACCACTCGGATTGGAAGGAGGCGAGATCGTCGGAGCGGCGAGCGCGGTCGGCGAGTTCATCGAGCGCGCGGGCGGGAACCACGGAAACAAAGTGGAACACCCGGCCCGCCTCGACATGCGAACGCAAGCTCTCCCACACTCCCTTGCCACGGAGAGAGGCCACATTCCAGCTGTTTGCATTGCGGTTCTGCCGCTTGACCTGGTGCACCTCCGTCTCGTGGTCGTGCCGATAGACGAACTCGACCCCGTCGCCCAGCGGCCCACTCGGTTCGACGCAGAGCGATGTGCCCGAGCCCAGCAATACGTACAGGGCATGTCTGATCGTCCAGGCTCCCTCGTAGCGGTTGCCGAACTTGTCCGTCTCGCCACCCAACCGCGGTGCCACCGTGCCCCCTCCCCCTCCGGCCCAGCCAGATGCGCCGCGCGCGTGCGCGGACGCTACCGCATGTATGCAAGGACTACTGAGCAAGCCTCAGCGGGCAGGGCTGGCAGCAATCCGCCTTCTGCAACAGCCCGCGATGTGGGCCATCTCTGGGGAGGATTTGGGGAGCACGAACGCTGCTGGGGAGCGCGTGGGGAGAATTGAATACGCAACGCGACGTCAGCCTGAAAGGCAGTGAAAGCAGCATCAGCGCTGACCAGAGACGTCAATGATCGCATCGACGCAGGTCAACGCCACCTGGCAGACGACTTCAAGAAGATCTCGGCGTGGGCCGCCATCCTCTTCGCACCCACACTGGTGGGCACGATCTACGGGATGAACTTCGACACCATGCCGGAGCTGCACTGGACACTCGGCTATCCGTTCGCGCTGCTGCTGATGGCGATGGTCTGCGGGGGCCTGTACTTCGTCTTCAAGAAGCGGGACTGGCTGTAGCCGCAGCACCGGAAGGGACCTGAGGATTGGTCCACGCGGCGCGCAGTGCCTTCTTGTCGACCTTGCCGACCTTGGTGGTCGGGAGCCGGTCGAGGAGGACCGTTCTGCGGGGCGCGTAGAGCTCGCCCAGCTCGGCTGTGACCGCCGCGCCGACCGTTTGCGGATCGACATCGGCGCCCTCGGCGGTGGCCAGGAAGATCTGCACGGTCTCGCCCTGGTCCGCGTCCGGTACGCCGAGCGCCGCCGCGTCGCGTACGCCGGGGAGGGTGACCAGGAAGTCCTCCAGGACGCGGGAGTAGACGTTGTCGCTGGTGGATCCGGTGACGATGATGTCCTTGGCCCGGTCGACGAGGTAGAGGTGGCCCTCGGAGTCGAGATAGCCCAGGTCACCGGTGCGCAGCCAGCCGCGGTGCAGGGCCTGCGCGGTGCGTTCGGGGTCCTCGTAGTAGCCGAGCATCACCGTGCCGCCCCGCACGCAGACCTCGCCGACCTGCCCGACGGGCAGTGCGCTCTCGCTGTCCTCGGCACGGATCTCGATGTCGATGCCGGTCATCGCGCGGCCGCAGCTGCGCCAGAGTTCGGGCCGGCGCTCCGCCTCCCGTGCGAGGTCCGCGCCGTACGCGGCGATGCCGAGTGCCTCCGACTGGCCGTAGCCCTGGCTGAGTACGGGGCCGAAGACCTCGACCGCCTGCTGGAGGCGGGCGGGCGAGGAGGCGGCGCCGCCGACGGCTATCCGCCGCAGCGCGGGAAGGGCGCCCGGGCCGCACTCCGGGTGGTCGAGCAGGGCGTACAGCATGGGCGGTACGAACATGGTGGCGGTGATCCGCTCGGCTCGCAGCACGGCCAGCGCCGCGCCCGCCTCGAACTCGGGGAGTACGACCAGGACCGAGCCGGTCACCAGTGCCTGGAGGGTCGTGAGGTGGCCGCTGCCGTGGGTGAGCAGGGTGGCGGCGAGGACCCGGTCGGTGCCGGGGGCGGCGGAGGAGAAGGCTCCGGAGCGGGAGTGCACCGCGTGCAGCAGGGTGTCGTAGAGCCGGTGGCTGTGGGCGGCGAGCTTGGGGCGGCCCAGGGTGCCACCGGTGTAGAGAACGGTGAGGGCCTCGTCCGCTGCCGGGGCGGGCACGCCGCCGGGGCGTACCTCGGGGGACTCGTCCGCCACGGCGAGCAGGTCCGTGCACTGCTGCGCGCAGGGGCCGAGGCTGAGCAGTACGGGTGCGTGGGTGCTGCGGGCGGCCGCGTCGGCGGCCCGGTCCGCGAAGAGCGGGTCGGTGACCACGGCGCGCGCCCCGGACTGCTCGACCAGTGCGGCGAGTTCGCCGGGTCCCGGCTCGGGCGGCAGGAACACGACGCGGCAGCCGATGAGGTGGACGGCGAGCTGTACCAGTACGGAGTCCACCCGGTTGGCCAGGAACAGTCCCACTCCGTCGCCGGGCGCGAGCCCCTGGCTGCGCAGGGCGTGGCCCAGCGCGAAGAGCCGCCGCCGGGCCTGGCCCCGGGTCAGCCGCTGAGCGCCCTGGACGAGGGCTTCGGCGTCTTCGTCCCGGTGCCAGTGGTCGAGGATGTGGTCCAGGTACGTCGCCGTCGGCTCGGTTGCGGGCGCGGCCGTCGGCTCGGTCGCGGGCCCGGCCGTCGGCTCGGTCGCGGGTTCGGAGGCGACCTCCGGTTCATTAATGATCATGAACATATGCAAACACGAAGCCCGCGAACCGCGGCCGCGCAGGGGGCGCTTTCGGCCACCGGCCCACGGAGTACCATGCCCCGGACCTCGGGGTCGGTGGGCCGCTGCCCGCCGGCGCGGCGCCGACCTCACGCTGTCCGTCCCGGTTCTTTGCCGGGTCCGGGCGGGCGCCGGTTGACTCCTCGCCATGCCTCTCACCAGCACGACCGGGACTGCATCCGGAACCATGACAACCGCCCCACGGAACAAGTACGCGCTGGCCGTGCTCGGCCTCGGCGCCTTCGTGATCGGGACCGCCGAGCTGGTCGTCGTCGGTGTTCTCGGCCTCATCGCCAGTGATCTGGGGGTGTCGGTGGGCACCGCGGGGCTGCTGGTCACCGCCTACGCCCTCGGAATCGCCCTCGGTGGTCCGCTGCTGACCGCCCTCACCATCAAAGTGCCTCGCCGTACGCTGCTGTGGCTTGCCCTCGCCGTGTTCATCGGCGGCAACCTGGTGGCGGTGGCCGGCGGCGCCTTCGGGATGGTGGTCGCCGCGCGGGTGCTCTGCGGAGCGCTGCACGGACTGTTCATCGGCTCCGCCTCCGCGGTCGCCACGCAACTGGTCGCGCCCGAGCGTCGCGGACAGGCCGTCGGTCTGGTCTTCGGCGGGATCGCGGTCTCCACGGTGTTCGGGGTGCCGCTGGGCACGCTGGTCGGGCAGGCGCTGGGGTGGCGGGCCACGTTCGTCGGGGTGGTGGTGCTCGGCGTGATCGCGCTGCTGGCCACCGTGAGCCTCGTACCGCCCGTACGGGGCACCGGGTCGGCCGGCCTCGGGGAACAGGCGCGGCACGCGTTCGCACCGCGGGTGCTGGTGATGCTGCTCGCCGGACTGCTGCTGCTGGGCTCCCAGTTCACGGTCTTCACCTATCTCGCGCCGTTCCTCGAAGAGGTGACCGGGATCGGGGGCGGTGCGGTCAGTGCGTTCCTGCTGGTCTTCGGTGTGTTCAGTGCGGTCGGTACGTTCGGTGGCGGGCGCTTCGCCGACAGGAACGCGTCGAACACGCTGACCGTCGGGGCCGTGATACTGATCGCCGCGATCGGGGCGCTCCATCTGTTCGGCTCGAACCCGGTGCTGGTCGGCCTGGCGCTCGCGGCCTGGGGGCTGGTCGGGTTCGGTGTCACGCCCGCCCTGCAACTGCGGGTGATCTCGCTGGCCGGTGCGGGTGGCGACCTCGCGGCGACGCTGGGGGCCTCGGCGGTCAACGCCGGTATCGCGGTCGGCGCGGCGGTGGGCGGCTGGGCGCTGGCGGCGTACGGGGTGGGTGAGGTGCCGTTGGTCGCGCTGGTCGGGTGTGCGGTCGCACTGCCGGTGGTGTGGGCGACGCGGTTCCTCAAGGTGCCGGGCGGCGGGGCGCCGGATGGCGGGGCCGGCGTGGCGCCCGTACAGGTCGACTCCGGCACGCCCGCGCCCGTCGAGCAGTGACATACTTCCGCCCAATTCGCTTACGGAACAGAGGAGTTCGCCCATGATTCTGGTAACCGGTGCGACCGGACACATCGGCGGCGAGGTCGCCCGTCAGCTGCACGGCGCGGGGCGTCCGGTGCGGGCGCTGGTCAGGGAGGGCCGCACCTCCACCGGACTGCCCGCGGACCTGCCGACGGCAGTGGGCGACCTCAATGAGCCCGCCTCGCTGCGGGCCGCCCTCGAAGGGGTCCAGGGGGTGTTCCTGCTGCCCGGGTACGCCGACATGCCCGGAGTGCTCGCCGAGTGCGAGCGGGCCGGGGTGCGGCATGTGGTCCTGCTGTCCGGCCTCGGTGCGGCGGACGGCGATCTAGACAACGCGGTCTCCCGGATGATGATCCTGTCCGAGCGGGCGGTGAGTACGTCGGACGTCGAGCGGACGATCCTCCGGCCGAGTGGCTTCATGTCCAACACCTTCGAGTGGGCACCGCAGTTGAGGGTCTCGGACGTGGTGCGGGCGGCGTTCCCCGAGGTGCCGATCGCGATGGTCGATCCGTACGACGTCGGAGCGGTCGCCGCCCACGTCCTGCTGGATCCCGCACACTTCGGACTGATCCACACACTCAGCGGGCCGGAGGCGCTGCGCCCGGCGGACCGGGTGCGCGTGCTGGGCGACGCCCTGGGGCGGGCGCTGCGATGCGAGGGGCTGAGCGACGCAGAGGCCCGCAAGGAGATGGAGGCGGCGGGGACGCCTCCACAGTACGTCGACGCGTTCTTCCGGTACTACGCGGACGTGACGCCGGGCAGGCTGCCGGAGGACTCCCAAGTGCGTACGACCGTCACGGAGTTGCTGGGGCGCGAGCCGGGATCCTTCGCCGAGTGGGCCGGGCGGAACACCGCCGGGTTCCCCTCGGCTCCCCTGCCCTCCTGATCCCTCGCCAGGAGAGAGAGCGCCTGGGCGAGCGAGACCATGGTCATGTGGTGCCAGCCCCGGAAGGAGCGCCCCTCGAAGTCGCGGACGCCCACCCGGTGGCCCACCTCCACCAGGTCCCGCACCACCCGGCGGCCGAGCATCGCCGTACGGAAGACCGTGCCGGGGTGGGCCGACCCCATGCTGGTGAGCCAGAACTCGCCGGGCCGGCGCTGCCCGGGGACGGACCAGGCGGCAAGCAGCGTCAGCTCCTGGGAGCGTCCCTGCGGGGACCGCAGGCGGGCGGGGGCCGGACCCACCAGGGTGGCGCGCCGCGCACCGGACGCGTGGTCGAACCATTCCACGGGCACGGTACGGCGGCTCACCGCTCGCAGCAGTTCCTCGGGACCGCCCGGTTCGACCGTGGTGTGCGGGGTGAGCGGGTCGACCCGTACCACGAAAGGGATATGACGGTGGGTCAGTTCGCGGCAGACCGGCCCGGGGTCGGCCCCGCGCAGATCCATCACCACGGGCCGCACCGGCAGCCGCCACTCCCCCGCCATCCGGGCCACCGAGGCGGTCGCCCACCGCTCGGGCGGGCAGGGCCGCACATGTACGGGGATCGAGGCCCGGCGGCGTAACTCGGGCTCGTCGGTCCAGCGGGCGGGCAGCGCCAGTTGCCAGTCGACCGGGCAGCTCATCCGGTCGGACGCGAGCCATGTCCCGTTCGACCGCTGGCAGTTGACGACGCGGCCGGCCCGGGGCACGAACTGTCGCGCCACGCCCACGGAGTGATCGCCGGTCTTCGCGAGCACCAGGGGCTCCACCACCCACGCACGCGGCGCGGTCCGCTCCTGCCACTGCCTGGCCAGTGTGCGGCGTGCCGCCGTCTCGTCCCACGGGGACCGGCTGATGAACTGCCGCAGGCTCTGCTCCGTCCCCGGGCCCGCGTGCCGAGCCAGTGCCCGCATGGTCTTCCTGCCCTCGACGGCGAGGAGCGCCTCGACGTACTTCGCACCCCAACGCCGCTGGTCGCTGCGGGGAAGGGGAGCCAGCGAGGCGGTGAGCAGCTCCATGGGTGAGCCGATCCTCATGGGCGAACTCATCTCCATGGGAGAACTCATCGGGGGTTTCATCGCGCCCTCCAAGGCCGCCGATCGGTCCGGCGGGATGCCGGAGCCAGAATCGTGCGGCGACCCGGTGCGCGAGCGGGACGCTCGATAGCATCGCGATCGCGCAATGCGAGAACCAGAAGGGGGTGCAGATGTGCCGAGACTCAGACATCCAGCCGCAATCCGATGTGGTGACGCTGTGCGAGCGCGGACTGGATTGCTACCGACGCGCCCTCGCCGAGGGTTCGTACGCGGGTGAGGTTCCCGACTGTGTAGTGGAGTTGGGGCTGTTGCGGCCGCAGGCCGGGGGTGACGGCAGGTGGGGCCCGGTGCCCGCCGAGATCGCGGCCCACGAGATGACCCGCCCCCTCGAACGGGCCATCCTCTCCCAGCAGCAGACGGTGTCGGCCATTCACGCCGCCCTCTCCTGCGCCGAGGACGTCTACCGTGCGGAGCAGCGCGCGGCGGCGGCTCCGGTGCGGTTGCTGCACGGCAGCGAGGTCATCTTCGCCGCCCTGGAGCGCGCTTCGAACGGCTGCAAGGAGGAGTTGCTCACCGCCCAGCCCGGCACCCGGGTCCCGGCGATCCTGGCGAAAACGCTCCCCCGGGCCCTCGCCCTGAACCGGCGCGGCGTCCATCAGCGCACGCTCTATCAGCACTCCGTGCGCGCCCAGCCCGCGATGGTCAGCTACATCGAGCAGATCTCGGCGGCCGGGGCCCACATCCGCACCCTCAACGAGCTGTTCGACCGGCTGATCATCTACGACCGGGCGCTCGCCTTCATCCCCGATCCGCGCCACGAACTCGAATTCACGGCGCTGGCCATCGAGCATCCGGCGATCATCAGCTACTTCGTCAAGGTCTTCGAGCACGCCTGGCAGCGCGCCGCACCCATGACTCCCGAGGAGGGCCGCAACCGCCCTCCCCTGCTGACCGACGAGACCCGCCGCGCCGTGCTGAGGCTGATGGTGGAGGGGCACACGGACACGGCCATCGCCTCCCGGCTCGGCATCAGCACCAGGACCGTGTCGACGCACATCCGCAAGGCCGCCGATCTCGTCGGCAGCCGCAGCCGGGCCCAACTCGCTTACCAGTTGGCCCGATCGGCACACCTGGAGAACGGGCCCGATGACTCTCCTGAGGCGTCCTGAACCACAACTGCCCCTCCATTGACGGAGGTCGCACACACACGCCAAAGGTTGAACGTTTGTTCTTTAATGTTTGCGGACATCTCCATGAAAAGGGAGCCGTGACAGATGGAACAAGCCAAGATCAGCGAGGAACTCGCGCACACGGTCAAAGCGAACGTCCGGCATCGTGCCGAGGAGTACGCGCGTCGCGAGGCAGCGGGAGCAGCGCGACTGGGCACGATCACCGACGGGTCCGCACCATGGCCCGGCGATACGGCGATCCGACTGGAGGGAGCCCTGGCGTCGGTGCCCAGGGAGTTCCCGGCGCCGGACGCGCAAGGAGCCCTGAGACTCCGGGAGTTGGACGAGCAGCTGGCCGTCGTACGGGAAGCGTTTCCTGCCCTGCGGACGGACGTCGAGCTGTGCAGACTAGTCGCCGGAATGCTGGAGGGCGCCTGGCGCGAGCGGGCCCAGTCGCCGCCGCGCCCCGCCGCCGCACCGGACGAACACCCGCCCTGCTTATGCCTGTTCTGTTCGCAACTGCCCAAACCGCCGCCGCGCCGGATGGCCGACTACGCCTTCCGCAGGAGCGACGGGCGGCCGCTCGCCGTGAAGACCTGGCCGTACCGGCACGAGCTGGACTCGGTACTGACCGGTGGCTGGGTGTGGAACCGGGCGCTCCAGGACGCGGACACCGGGCGTGAGCTCAGGTTCCGGTACGAGGACGACATCCTGACCTTCCCCGAGTACAAGCGCACCGGGATGGCCCTGGACATCGAAGGCATCACCAGGACCGTGCGCAGGAGTGTCGAGGAGAACTTCGACATCAACGGGGCCCGCGCGCTGGTCAGCGGGATCTTCACCAGCTACAAGCGCTCGGTGGACGAGTACTGGATAGGGCTGCACCGCCGGGGAGCCCTCTCGCTTCCGCAGCACACCCCGCTGGACCGGGTCACCTACACCATGCTCCAGATGATGGACTGCCTGTGGTGGCACGTCTCCCCCGACGACCAGCTGTGGCGGGAGGAGAACCTCGCGATCCTGGTGATGTCGCGGATGGTGGACGACATGGTGGACGTGCGCGCCGATGCCGCCACCGGCGAGATCAACAACTTCTGGCTGGCGTCCATGCCTGACCACGAGAAGACCATGCTGGCGGCGAGCGTCATCGCGCTGATCAAGTACGCCTGCATGCCGGAGTCGCGCGGGGTGCTGTGGAACGTCGGTCTGGTGGGAGCCACCGCCGTCTGGATGGGGCTGAACGGCCGGCACGCCCTGTGGTTCGACGGGATCACCGGGGGGCTGCCCCCGGTCGAGGGCTGTGCGGTGTGCCGGCTTCAGCCCAACCCCTGTACGGGGCTGCTGACTTCGGGCATCACCTTGCGCACCTCGGAGCGTCCGGCCGTGCGGGAGCTCGGCGGGCGTGCCGCGGAGCTCTCGGAGCGCTGCCGGCGCGAGTACCCCGGTGCGCGGGAGCTGTTCCACTCCGAACTCGCCGGGTTCGAGGCGCTGCACGGCGAGTGGCGTGGCGACATCGACAGTACCTGGGAGATCCTCCGCCGGACCTATGTCGCGGCGGTCAACGCCTCGTTGGCGGGCGGCGAGGGAGTCGACGGGATACAGCGCGACTCGGGTCCACTGGGCGCGGATTTCTATCACACGCTGAACATGGGCGGCGCCCCCGGCTGGCGGGAGAACACCGTGCTGCTGATCTACATGTTCGGGGCCGCCCACCCGCACTTCCTGTGGAACGGTCTTGGGCACGCACCGGCGGAGCTGGGCGGCGACTGGCTCGACGGCTGACGCGGTGTCCTCGCATTTCTCGCGAGTGCGCGAAGGGCCCCACGGCTGCTGCCACGGGGCCCTTCGGTTGCGGCGGCGTCGTTACGCGCCCTGGCGGCGGCTGCGTACCAGCAGATAGAGGAAGTACGGCGTACCGATCACCGCCGTCATCAGGCCCGCGCCCAGCTGGGCCGGGGCGATCACGGTGCGGCCCACCAGGTCCGCCGCAGCGACCAGCAGGGCGCCCAGCAGGACGGCCACCGGCACCACTCTGGTGTGGCGGCGGCCGACCAGGGCGCGGGCGGCGTGCGGGGCGACCAGTCCGACGAAGCCGATGGTTCCGGCCGCGGCGACGGCGGTGGCGCTGAGCAGGACGCTCAGCACGAGGAAGCCGAGGCGGCCCCTGCCCAGGCTGAGCCCGAGCAGGCGCGGGGTGTCCTCGTCCAGCGAGACCAGGTCGAGTTCGGTGCGCCGGGCGAAGGCGACGGCGACCCCGACGGCCAGCACCAGGGCCAGCGGCACGACGTCCGGGAAGGTGCGCCCGTAGGTCGATCCGGAGAGCCAGGTCAGTGCTTTGATGGCGTTGAACGGGTCGGTCAGGATCACCAGCAGGCTGACCAGCGCGGCCGATCCGGTGGCCACTCCGAAGCCGACCAGGATCAGCCGGTTCTGCTGGAATCCGCCGCGCGCGGCCAGCCCGAAGACCAGGCCTCCGGCGAGCACCGCGCCCGCGAACGCGGCCCCGGCGACCGCCCAGCTTCCGGCCAGCGGCAGGGTGGTGACCAGGAGTACGGCGCCCAGGGCCGCGCCGCCGGTGACGCCGAGGGTGCTGGGTTCGGCGAGCGGGTTGCGGGTGACGGCCTGGATCAGGGTGCCGGCCAGGGCGAGTGCGGCGCCGGCGAGCAGGGCAGCGGTGACGCGCGGGACGCGGGTGTCCAGGACGAAGGTGACGGCCCGGCCCGCGTTGTTCTGCGCCCAGTTGGTGACGTCGCCGATCAGGAGTTTGCTGTCGCCGATGAGGACGGCGGCGATGGTCACGCAGACCAGCAGGACCAGCAGCACGACCGTGGTGATCACGAAGGCGCCGCGGCTGCGGATGCGCAGCCGGTCGGGGGCGGAGGCGCCGACGGTGTCGTTGGTCCTGGTCGCCATGACGATCAGGAAGACGGCGCCGACGAGGCTGGTGACGATGCCGGTGGGCACGGCGACCGCGGTGTCCGCGGGCACCAGGGCGCGCAGGGCGACGTCCGAGCCGAGCACCAGTGCCGCCCCAACGAGGCCGGTGAACGGCAGGATCGAACGGGTCTTGGTGAAGGCCCGCATCCGGCGGGCCAGCGGCCGCACCAGGGCGGGCGCACACAGACCGACGAAACCGATCGGTCCCGCGAGGGCGACCGCCCCCGCCGAGAGCAGGGTGGCCAGCACGACGGCCAGGACGCGGGTGCTGCGTACCGGCACCCCGAGTCCGCGCGCCGCGTCGTCGCCGAGCGCGAGGGCGTCCATCCGCCGGGCCAGCAGCAGCAGGCCCACGACGCCGATCACGGCGAGCGGCAGCAGTTGCAGGATGCCGTCGTAGCCGCTCTGCGCGATGGCGCCCTGGTTCCACTGCCGCAGCCCCTCGGTCTCCAGGGGGAAGAGGAGCAGCAGCCCGTCGGTGAGGGCGGTGAGGCCGAGCAGCATCGCGCTGCCGGCCAGCACGAGACGTACCGTACCGGCGCCCAGTCCGGACAGTCCGAGGACCACGGCCGCGGCCGCGAGACCGCCGATGAAGGCGACGCCGGTGGAGGCGAACAGCGGCAGCGACAGGCCGGTGACGGCGGTGATGCCGAGCGCCAGGTAGGAGCCCGCGTTGACCGCGAGGGTGTCGGGCGAGGCGAGGACGTTGCGGCTGACCGCCTGGAGGGCGGTGCCCGCGACAGCGAGCACGATGCCGATCAGGAGGCCTGCGACCATGCGCGGGATCCGGGCGGCCACCACCACGGAGGCGTCCGTCTCGGTGGCTTTGCCGGTGAGGGCCTTCCATACCTCGGGAACACCGACCGAGGTGGTGCCCTGGGTGATGTCGACGAAGGCGAGGGCGGCGACGACCAGCACGAGGACGGCCGTCACCGCAGCCGCCCCCGTCCGGGTCCTGGCCGCCGTGGGGCGGAGATCGCCAGTGGTGGCGGGGGAGGTTGCGGTGACGGCCATGGTGTGACGACCTCGGGGCAGTAGAGCGTGGATCAGCGAGCGGCGTCATGCGGCTTCGGATCCAGGGCGGCGGAGGGAGCGATGGCGGAGCTCTCGCGACTGACGACAACGCCGCAGGGGGTACCCCCTGCTCGAACGCAGCTGAGAGCTTGGGGAGGAGTCGCAGGGCGTCGGGAGCCCGCGCGCCATCGCCCCCGAGGTCGTTACTTCTTCAGCGCCGTAACGACGGAGTCGACGTAGCTGTTCATCGACAGCGGGCCGCCGAACATCCAGACGCCGTCGGGCAGCTGGTGCACATTGCCCTTCTTCACGAACGGCAGCGACTTCCAGACGGCGTCCTTGGCGAGCATCCCGGTGAAGGGGTTGCTGTCCTTGTCGGTCTTGTTGCCGATGTAGGCGAACTGCACGTCACCGAGCTTGGTGAGGCCCTCGACGTCGGTCTTGCCGAGGCCGTAGTCCTTGTCGCCCGGGACGGTCCACGGGGTCTTCAGACCGAGCTTCTCGTTGACCGCGCCGATCAGCGAGCCCTTGGTGTACGGGCGGATGGCGGCCTGGCCGGAGACCACGTAGCCGTCGGCGAAGGCGAACTGCGCGCCGCCGTGACCGGCGTCGGCGATGGCCTTCTTGCCGTCGGCGAGCTTCTTGTCGAAGTCCTTGAGGAGCTTGTCGGCCTGCGCGGTGGTGCCGGTGGCCTGGGCGATGGTGTTGATGTCGTCGGTCATCCGGCCGATCGGGTCGGCCGCGTCGGCCGCCTTCAGCTCCAGCACCGGGGCGACCTTGCGCAGCTGCTTGAGGGCGGCCGGCGGCAGGTCGGTGGTGGCAATGACCAGGTCCGGGGCGAGGGCCGCGATGGTGTCCATGCTGGGCTCGCCGCGGGTACCGATGTCCTTGGCGCCGCCCTTGAGCGGAGCGGCGGTGTCCCAGGCGGTGTAGCCCTTGATGTCGGCGACGCCGGCGGGCTGGACGCCCAGCGCGACCAGGTTCTCGACGACGTTCCACTCGGTGCCGACGACCTTCTTGGCCGGGCCGTCCAGGACGACCTTGGCGCCGTGGGCGTCGGTGAGGGTGATCTTCTCGGCAGGCTTCTTGGCGGCGGCCTTGTCGGCGGCTGGCTCGGTGGTCCCGCAGGCGGACAGGGACAGGGCCGCCGCGGCGACGGCCGCGACGGTGATCAGGGTGCGCTTCATGAGGTGGCGCTGAGCCTTTCGCTTCGCGTGTGATGGCGGCCTATCGCGCGGGTGCGCAGCCTGCCGGTAAGAGGGTCGGGGTCGACTTCGATACGGATGCCGTACGTGGCCGTGAGCCGCTCGGCGGTGAGTACGTCCTCGGGGAGCCCGTCCGCGATGACCCGCCCCTCCTGAAGGAGGACGACGCGGTCCGCGACGGCTGCCGCCTGGTCGAGGTCGTGCAGTACGGCGCCGACCGCGATGCCGTGGTCGTCCGCCAAGTCCCTTACCAGGTCGAGGAGTTCAACCTGATAGCGGAGGTCGAGGTAGGTGGTGGGCTCGTCGAGGAGAAGTACGCCGGTCTCCTGGGCGAGGCAGCCGGCCAGCCAGACGCGCTGCAACTGGCCACCGGAGAGGTGCTCGGCACCCCGGTCGGCGAGGTCGGCGACCCCGGTCATGGCCAGCGCGCGGTCGACGGCGGCGGGGCCCTCGGGGTCGGCCTTGCCCCAGCGCCCCCGGTAGGGGTAGCGGCCGAACTCGACCAGGTCGCGCACGGTCAGACCACTGGGGGTGGGGCGGCCCTGGGTGAGCAGGGCGACGCTCCGGGAGAACTCGCGGGCGCTCAGCGCGAGGGCGTCGGTGTCGCCGTCGATGACGAGGCCGGCCTCGCGGGGCCGCTGGAGCCGGGCGATCGTCCGCAGCAGCGTGGACTTGCCACTGCCGTTCGGGCCGACCAGGACGGTCACCTCGCGGGGCCGGAGCCTCAGGGAGGCACCGTGGACGACGTCAACGCCGTCGTAGGCCACGGTGACGCCCGTGGCCGACAGCTCATGGCCGCGGGGACGCCCGGCCGGGGATATCTCTTCACCTGCTTGCACGCCGGGAAGGTTAGCCTAACCTTAGGTTTAGTTGAAACCCGCCCGACGTAACCGATGCGGCCCGCTTTCCCGGCGGCCACGGGCCACCGGTGGGCCCGGCCGGGGGTGAGCGCGGGACCGTCCTTCAACTCGGTTCCGAGGAGGGGCTGTTCGCCTCGGTCCGGGCAGGGGGCGATTCGCCCGGCTCGCCTTTCAGGGGCGCCGGGGACGAAGCTGGTGCCGAGCCGGCCGTCGGCGATCCACTCCCTCGCGTCGACCGCCCGACTGGGTCGCCGGGGACGCTACGCGCGGACATACCGTCCGGACAGTAAGGCGGCGGAACCCGTCCCGGAATGTCCGGTCCGAACGGTGCGGCTCAGTCGGTGGTGTGCCGCTTGCGGGCCCACATCGGCAGCACGTACCAGCACAGCAGGTACCAGGTCACCACTCCGGCCACCAGCCACGGCGCGTACGCGTTGTGGGTGACCGCCCGCATCACCAGGAGCAGCGCCGAGGACAGGGTGGCGAGCAGCAGGAGCAGGCCGAGGTTGGTCAGCCGGGCCGCCCAGGTCACCGCCTGGTGCTTGATCCGGCGGCCGGAGACGATCCGGTGGAAGGAGACCGGGCCGATCAGCGCCCCGGTGGCGGTGGCGCCGAGGATCACGGTGATGACGTAGATGTTCTTGTCGGTCGACGAGAGGTTCTGGAAGCCCGGCTGGAAGACCACCGTGAGCAGAAATCCGAAGAGGATCTGTACACCCGTCTGAGCCACCCGGATCTCCTGGACCAGTTCGGTCCACTGCCGGTCCGCGCGCTCCGCCTCGCTCTCGGAACGCCCTGGGGCGTTCTCACCCTGCCCCTGGGATGACTCGCCCCGCCCCTCGGAGGACTCGTCCCGCCCCTCGGATCTTCCGGTACGACCCAGGGACTGCTCTCTCTCGGTCATCTGCCGGTCCTCTCACCGTCCGCCCGTTCCCGTTCACACGGGACGCCCCCACACTTATCGAGCATGCAATCGAGCACTTACCCTTTCAGTGGACGGATATGAGCTCCGCGAGCGGCCTCGCCGCACCCCCACCACCCGCGTTCGCGGTGTGAACGGGTAAGGCAGCTGCGAAAATTGCCGTACGGCAACTGTGGCACCATGACCCACGGAACGCCCGTTCGGAAGTGAGCTGGTCGTACCGGTGCCGCCCCCTGCGCGGGCCGGCGTCGAGCAAGTCGCAGCGAAGGGGTGGAACAGGACCATGGGTACTGGTGCGGAGACGGGCAGGCGGCGTACGCCCGGCAGTGCGGGACGTATCGACAGCAAGGCAGTGAAGGCGGGCCAGGACGGCCACGCGGGACCGGCTGAGTCGGTGGGATCCGCGGGCTCGGTGGGATCCGCGGGCTCGGTGGGCGAACCCGAGCTGAGGCAGCTGCTGGCCGGTCTGACCGCCGTACGCGACGGAGACTTCGGCACCCGCCTCCCCGACGACCGGGACGGTCTGCTCGGTGAGATCGCCCTCGTCTTCAACGGCATGGTCGACCAGCTCTCCCTCTTCACCTCCGAGGTCACCCGGGTCGCCCGCGAGGTCGGCACCGACGGCCGCCTCGGCGGTCAGGCCGAGGTGCCCGGCGTGGACGGCACCTGGAAGGACCTCACCGACTCCGTCAACGCGATGGCGGGCAACCTCACCACCCAGGTGCGCGACATCGCACAGGTCGCCACCGCGGTCGCCAAGGGCGACCTGACCCGCAAGATCGATGTCGACGCCCAGGGCGAGATCCACGAGCTGAAGAACACCATCAACACGATGGTCGACCAGCTGTCCTCGTTCGCGGACGAGGTGACCAGGGTGGCCCGTGAGGTGGGCACCGAGGGCCGGCTGGGCGGGCAGGCCGACGTACAGGGCGTCTCCGGTACGTGGAAGGACCTGACCGAGTCCGTCAACGTGATGGCGAACAACCTCACCTCACAGGTGCGGAACATCGCGCAGGTCACCACCGCCGTCGCCAAGGGCGACCTCTCGCAGAAGATCCGGGTGGACGCACGCGGCGAGATCCTGGAGCTGAAGGAGACCATCAACACGATGGTCGACCAGCTCTCGGCCTTCGCCGACGAGGTCACCAGGGTGGCCCGCGAGGTCGGCACCGAGGGCAATCTGGGTGGCCAGGCGACCGTGCGCGGCGTCTCGGGCACCTGGAAGGACCTCACCGACAACGTCAATGTGATGGCGTCCAACCTGACCGGTCAGGTGCGCTCGATCGCCCAGGTCGCGACCGCCGTCGCCAAGGGCGACCTGTCGCAGAAGATCAATGTCGAGGCGAAGGGCGAGGTCGCGGCCCTGGCCGGCGTCATCAACACCATGGTGACCACCCTCTCCGCGTTCGCCGACGAGGTCACCCGGGTCGCCCGCGAGGTCGGCACCGAGGGCATCCTCGGGGGTCAGGCACACGTCCCGCACGTGGCCGGGACCTGGAAGGACCTGACCGACAACGTCAACTCGATGGCCAACAACCTCACCGGGCAGGTCCGCAACATCGCCCAGGTGACCACCGCCGTCGCCCAGGGTGACCTGACCCGCAAGATCGACGTCGACGCACGCGGCGAGATCCTGGAACTCAAGACCACCATCAACACCATGGTCGACCAGCTGTCCTCGTTCGCCGCCGAGGTGACGCGAGTCGCCCGCGAGGTGGGCTCGGAGGGACGGCTCGGCGGACAGGCCGAGGTGGAGGGTGTCTCCGGCACCTGGAAGCGCCTCACCGAGAACGTCAACGAGCTGGCCGGGAACCTCACCCGGCAGGTCCGTGCCATCGCCGAGGTGACCAGCGCGGTGGCCGAGGGCGACCTCACCCGCTCCATCACGGTGGACGCCTCCGGCGAGGTCTCCGAGCTCAAGGACAACATCAACTCGATGGTGGAGTCCCTGCGCAAGACCACCCGCACCAACATGGAACAGGACTGGCTCAAGACCAACCTGGCCCGGATCTCCAGCCTGATGCAGGGCCAGCGCGACCTCACCGTGGTCGCCGAACTGATCATGGACGAGCTGACCCCGCTGGTCGGCGCCCAGTACGGCGCCTTCTACCTGGCCCACGACACCGGCCACGAGGTGCACGGCGCCGAGCTCGAACTCATCGGCTGGTACGGGCACTTCCAGTCCGCCGACGACCGCCCGATCCGCTTCGAGCTGGGCCAGTCGCTGGTCGGCCAGGTCGCCCGCAGCCGCCGCACCATCGCCGTCGACGAGCTGCCGGCGGGTTACGTCACGGTGTCCTCCGGCCTCGGGTCGGCCGACGCGCGCAGCCTGCTGGTGCTCCCGATCGTCGTCGAGGGCCTGGTACTCGGAGTGATCGAGCTGGCCTCGGTGGGCGGTTTCACGCCGGTGCACCGGGGCTTCCTGGAGCAGCTGATGGAGACGGTCGGCGTCAACGTCAACACGATTGTCGCCAACGCCCGTACGGACGAACTTCTCGGCGAATCGCAGCGACTGGCCGCCGAGTTGCAGTCGCGGTCCGAGGAACTCCAGTCGCAGCAGGAGGAGTTGCAGCACTCCAATGCGGAGCTGGAGGAGAAGGCGGCCCTGCTCGCCTCCCAGAACCGCGACATCGAGGCGAAGAACCTGGAGATCGAGCAGGCCAGGCAGGAGCTGGAGGACAGGGCGCAGCAGCTGTCCATCGCCTCCAAGTACAAGTCGGAGTTCCTGGCCAACATGAGCCACGAGCTGCGCACCCCGCTCAACTCGCTGCTCATCCTGGCCCAGTTGCTCGCCCAGAACCCGACCCGCAACCTCTCCTCCAAGCAGGTCGAGTACGCGGGCGTGATCCACTCGGCGGGTTCCGACCTGCTCCAGCTGATCAACGACATCCTGGACCTGTCGAAGGTCGAGGCCGGAAAGATGGACGTCAATCCGGAGCCGGTCGGCCTGCGCAAGCTGCTCGACTACGTGGAGGCCACCTTCCGTCCGATGACGGCGCAGAAGGGCCTGGACTTCCGGATCAGCGTGGCGCCGGGCGCCCCGGCGGAGCTGGTGACCGACGACTCGCGGCTGCGCCAGGTGCTGCGCAACCTGCTCTCCAACGCGGTGAAGTTCACCGAGTCCGGGGCCGTGGAGCTGCGGATCGACCCGGCGATCGGGGCGGACCTCCCGCCGACGGTGCGTCCGCACGGGCCTGCCGTCGCGTTCCGGGTGATGGACACCGGCATCGGGATCGCCGAGCAGCAACTGGAGGCGATCTTCGGGGCGTTCCAGCAGGCGGACGGCACCACCAGCCGCAAGTACGGCGGCACCGGCCTCGGTCTTTCCATCAGCCGTGAGATGGCCCATCTGCTGGGCGGTGCCATCCACGTGACCAGCGCGCCGGGCGAGGGCAGCACCTTCACCCTCTACATTCCGGTCGCCCGCTTCGAGTCGGCCGCCGCGTACGCGGACCCGGCGGACAAACACCGGGAGGCGGCCGGGCTGCCGGCCGTGCCCGCCGTCGTACCGGCGCAGTCGCGCAGGCTGCTGGTGATAGAGGACCGGCCGCGCGGGCTGCTGTCGCTGGTCGCGGAGAGTGCGGTCGCGGAGCTGGCGGAGGGTTCGCTGCCGGACTCGCGGGGGCCCGTGCAGGTGCGGACCGCCGTCGGCCCGGAGGAGGCGGCCGCCGCGCTGGCGGCGGACCCGTGCCACTGTGTGGTCATCGGCCTCGACATGCCCGACGGCTCGGCGATGCGGCTCCTTGAGGCCCTGGACGGGGATCCGGCGCTGCGCCAGGTGCCGGTGCTCGCCCACCACACCCGCCCCCTGGGGACGCTGCACGAGCGGCAGATCATGGACTGGTCGCGGACCAAGCCCCTGGAGCTGCTGCCCAGCCTGGACGAGCTGCGCGAGCGGATCGCCCTGCATCTGACCGCCGAACGGCCCGCCGACGTACTGCCGTTGGTTCGTCCCACCACCCCGCCCAGCGAGGCGGTGCGCGCACCCGAGCCCAACCCGGACGGGGCACTCGACCTCAAGGGCCGGGTGGTTCTGGTGGTCGACGACGACGCCCGCAACGTGTACGCGCTGACCGGCATCCTGGAACTCCACGGGATGCGGGTACTGCACGCCGACAACGGCCGCCAGGGCCTCGAAATGCTCGCACTGCACGGCAGGGTGGAACTGATCCTGATGGACGTGATGATGCCCGAGATGGATGGGTACGCCGCGACCGCCGCCATCCGCGCCATGCCCGAGCACGCCGATCTGCCGATCATCGCGGTGACCGCCAAGGCGATGGAGGGCGACCGGGCCAAGTGCCTGGCCGCCGGGGCGAGCGACTACATCACCAAGCCCGTGGACGCGGGCGACCTGGTGGACCGCATGCGCACCTGGCTCTCCCGGTGAGGGGGGACGGAACGCGGCTCGGCCAGGAGCACACCCCGGAGCACACCCCGTACGGCGCTCCGGAGCACGGCCACCGGGAGGCACGCCCGCTGGACGCGCTCGCCGGCACCATCGAGCAGCTCCGCCGTGACCTGACGCTCTCTCAGGAGTCGGCCGACGCACGGGCGTTGATCGGTATCGCCACCGGCATCCTGGTCGAGCGCGGCCAGGGCGGGCCCGCCGAGGCGGCCCTGCATCTGGAGCGGCTGGCGGAGTCTGCCCGGGTGCCGCTGCTGGAACTGGCCGCCGACATCGTGAACGGGGCGGCGGGCGACCATGTCGCCGATTCGCTCCCCATGACCGCGCCGGCCGCCTCCGCCGCCGGGTCGTCCGTGCCGTCGCAGCACCGCCCCGAGGACGGCGCGCGGCCCGGCAACGTACTGCGGCTGCGGGCGGCCGAGACCGGGTCGATGACCGGCGACGCGCAGACCGCCGCCAACTCCCTCTTCGAGCAGGCGCTCGCCCCGCTGGGGGCCGGCGCGCTCGCGCTGTGGGCCGCCGGGCGCGACGGGGCGCTGATACTGGCCGGGCACGCGGGTTTCTCGCGCGGCGAGGCCGACCGCTGGCGCTACGTGCCGCCGGGCGTGGGCACCTGGGCCCAGCAGGTGCTGACCGAGCGCCGCCCGCGCTGGTACGGGAGCCTGCCCGCCGGCGCCCCGGGGATCGGCCTGCGGCACGGCACCGACGGGGCGCGCAGCATCCTGCCCGCCGAGGTGGGCGGCCGGATCCTGGGCGTACTGGAGGTGTGCTGGCCGCAGCCGCAGCCGCCGCTGTCCGGCGCCGCGACCCGGCAGCTGGACGCCCTCGCCGACCTGTGTGCGCACACCCTGCCGGGCACCGATGTGTCCGCCGCCGCGGCCGGCAGTCCGCCGGACGAGAAGGCGGGCCCGCTGGCCGACCTCGCGGACGGGCTGCTCGACCCGGCCCTGGTGCTGCTGCCGCTGCTGAACGAGCAGAACAGTGTGGTCGACTTCCACATCGCGTACGCCAATGAGCGCTTCACCGATCTCGCGGGCCGCCCCAAGGCGCTGCTGACCGGGATGCGCTGGCTGGAGGCGTACCCGCTGAGCGCCCATCAGGGCGGGCTGTACGAGCACCTGTTGCGGGTGCACGCCACCGGCGAGCCCTTCCGCTCGGGGCGGATGACGCTCAACTCCCAGGTGGACGAGGTGCCGTTGGTGTCGGTGGCCTCGGTGGGCATCGGCCGCTACGGCGACTCGGTGCTGCTGAGCTGGCGCCTGGAGGACGAGGCGACCCGTCTCGCATCCCTGCTCCAGCACGCCCAACGCCTGGGCAGGATCGGCGGGTTCGAGGAGAACGCGGTCACCGGCGACATCCTCTGGAACAGTCAGCTGTACACCCTCTTCGGGCTGCCGCCCACCTCCTCCGCCGTACCGCTGGAGCGTCTGCACCACCACGCCCACAGCGACGACTCGGTGGCCATCGGCCGCTTCCTGCGGACCCTGCTGCACCACCGCCACTCGGCGTCCACCGCGTTCCGGCTGCGGCGTGCCGACGGGGTGATGCGGCACATCCGTATCGTCGCCGAGCCGGTCACCGACCCCTCGGGCACCATCCTCTCGGTGCGCGGCGCCTACCAGGACGTCTCCTCCCAGCACTGGACGGAGGTGGCGCTGGCGGCGACCCGCGACAGGCTGGCCGACTCCGAGGAGCAGTCGGCGGCGCGGAGCCGGCTCGCCCTCCAGCTCCAGCAGGCGATCATGCCGCCGACCCGGGACGCGGTGGAGACCTCCGGCCTGCTGGTCGCGGTGCGCTACCGGCCCGCCGAGGAGGAACACCTGGTCGGCGGTGACTGGTACGACGCGGTCGCGCTGCCCGACGGCAAGGTGCTGCTCGCCGTCGGCGACGTCGCCGGGCACGGCATCCACGCCGCCACCGGCATGGTGGTGCTCCGTAACGCGCTGCGCGGCCTGGCCGCCACCGGCGCGGGCCCGGCCCAGCTCCTGGGCTGGCTCAACGCGGTGGCCCACCACCTCACCGAGCAGGTCACCGCCACCGCCATCTGCGGCATCTTCGACCCCGCGACCCGGCTGCTGCGCTGGGCCCGCGCGGGCCACCCGCCGCCGGTGCTGGTCCGGGACGGCGCCGCGGCGGCGCTGCCGATGCCACCCGGGATACTGCTCGGCGCGATCGGCGAAGCTCCTTACACCGAGAGCGAGTTGATGCTGGAGGCGGGCGACCGGCTGCTGATGTACACGGACGGTCTGATCGAGCGGCGCGACCGCTCCGTACAGGAGTCCCTGGAGCAGCTGCTCGCCCTGGCGGGGACCGCACCGCCCGAGCTGGAGAAGCACCTGGACCGGCTGCTGACCCACAGCCGCTCGGACACCGATGACGACACCTGCCTGATCGGCATCGAGGTGCGCTGATATCCGCTGTTCCGCGGGGCAGTTGACGGAAGGGGCCGGCGGCCCCGGCACCTCCCCGCAGTCCCCGGTACCTCCCCCGCAGTTCCCGCAGGAGCAGAAGAGTCATGACCGCAGATCTCGTCCCCGCACAGAGCACACCCACCCCCTCGACCTCACCCGCACCCACCACCGCGGCCGCGCGCAAGCAGCGCATCCGGCGCCGTCTGGAGCGGCTGATCGGCATCGCCGCCACCGAGGGGAACAAGCTCACCGCCCTGCGCAACGGTGACGAGATCTTCCCCGCGATGCTCAAGGCGATCGAGAACGCCGAGTACACCATCGACATGATGACCTTCGTGTACTGGAAGGGCGACATCGCGCGGGACTTCGCGCTCGCGCTGGCCGCCCGTGCCAGGGCCGGGTTGCGGGTGCGGCTGCTGCTCGACGGGTTCGGCAGCCGCCTCATCGACAAGGAACTCCTCGCCGAGATGGACGCGGCCGGGGTCACCGTCGCCTGGTTCCGCAAGCCCCTGCGGCTCTCCCCGCTCAAGCAGAACCACCGCTGCCACCGCAAGGCGCTGATCGTCGACGAGGAGCGGGCGTTCACCGGCGGTGTGGGCATCGCCGAGGAGTGGTGCGGGGACGCCCGCAACCCGGACGAGTGGCGGGACACCCATGTGGAGGTGCGCGGCCCCGCGGTGGACGGGATAGCCGCCGCGTTCGCCCAGAACTGGGCGGAGTGCTCCGACGACCTCTTCGACGGCCACGACCGCTTCATCGAGCACACCTCGCCCGGCGACGCCGTGGTGCAGGTGGTGCGCGGCTCGGCGAGCTTCGGCTGGCAGGACATGCAGACCCTGCTGCGGGTGGTGCTGGAGTCGGCGGAGGTACGGGTGCGACTGGCCACCGCGTACTTCGCACCCGACCCCTACTTCATCGAGCTGCTGTGTGCGACGGCCCGGCGCGGTGTCGAGGTGGAGCTGCTGCTGCCGGGCCCGTACACCGACAAACGGGTGTGCCAGCTGGCCGGCGAGCAGCACTACGAGGAGCTGACGGCGTGCGGGGTGAAGATCTGGCACTTCCAGCCGACCATGATGCACGCCAAGATCATCACTGTGGACGGGGTGGCCGCCCTGACCGGTTCCACCAACTTCAACCGCCGCTCGCTCGACCACGACGAAGAGGTGATGCTGGCGGTGCTGGACGAGGAGTTCACGGCCGTGCTGGACACCCACTTCGACGAGGACGTCACGCGCAGCGAGCTGATGGACGGCGGCAGATGGCGGCGCCGGGGCACGGTGCAGCGGCTGCGGGAAGCGGCGGTGACGCCGATCCGCCGGTATTTGTGACGCTCACCGGCCGCTCTCGGGAGCTTTGTTCTCGGGAGCTTGGTTCTCAGGCGCTCGGTTCTCAGGCGCTTCGTTCTCGCCGCCGAAGCCGGGGTCGGGCCGTACCGCGTCCGTGATGCCCGCTCTGGCGGCCTCCAGCTGGGCGGCGAAGGCGATGCCCAGGAAGAGGGCGACACCGGTCAGGTTGGCCCACAGCAGCAGGGCCACGAAGGCGGTCAGCGGCCCGTACACCGCCCCGAAGGTGCCGCTGCGGGCGACGTAGAACGCCAGCAGCCAGGTGGACCCCACCCACAGCACCAGATGCACCGCCGACCCGAACGCCAGCCAGGTGTAACCGGGCTGGCGCCTGCGGGGCGACCAGCGCAGGATCACCGCCGAGGCCACCCACGCCAGCAGCACCCCGGCCGGAATGTCCATCGCGTGCCACCACCCGAGCCATGACTCCGACCACCCCAGCGCCTCCACCAGCGCGTCCCCGACCGCGTCGCCCGCCACCAGCCACAGGAACCCGAGCACCATCGGCAGGCCCCCGGCCAGCGCGAGCAGCAGACTGCGGCCGTACTTGTGGGTGAAGGGCCGGTCGCGTTCGATGCCGTAGATCCGGTTGGCGCCCCGCTCTATCTGTGCCATCGCGGAGGTCAGATTGACGATCGCGAAGATCAGCCCGGTCCACATGGCGACGGCCGTCCAGGCGCTGGAGGCGGCACTGCGCCGGGTCTCGTCGAAGGCGTCCTCGATGAGACCCGTACTGTTCCCCGGCACGATATGACCCAGCGTCAGCTCGACGACGCGCCCCACGCCGTCCGTGTGCACGGTGGCCGCCGCACCGACCACCGCGATCAGGAACGGCACGATGCCGAGCACCACTTGATAGCCCAGCGAACGTGCGTGGCTGAACCCGTCGGCGTACCGGAACCGTGCGAAGGCGTCGAGCAGCAGCTTGCGTCCGCCGTAGTGGCGCAGTGCCATCAGCGCTTCGTCGCCGGAGAGTTCCTCCCCGATCATGTCCCGGGTCTGCGGCACATGAACAGCTGTTCCCATTCAGGCAGGTTATCGCCCGGTGCCGCTACTCGGGGCGGCCTCCCCCTGGAATGATCGGCGGACTGGCCAGCCGTACGAGTTCCAGGGCCTGGTCCGGGAACCAGTCACCGGCCTTGGGGTCGACGGTCCCGCGCTCCGGGTCCTTCGGGCCCCCGGTACCGCGCAGGCACAGCCCGTCCGACTCCCCCGGCGTCTTGATCCACAGTTTGGCGTCGTGCAGCGGGTCGCCGGTGCGGGTGGTGGGGCGCACCCCCAGGCCGCGGCCCGGCGGGTTGCACCAGTCCTGCGGGTCGGTGTACTTCCCGGCGGGCGGCACCCACGCCCCCTTGCCGTTGCGGCTGGTGTCCGTGACGAAGTGCTTCATCTTCGAGGGGGGTGTCTTGACGTTCTGCTCCAGCCAGGCCTCGGCCTCCGGGCGCGGGCCCTTCTGCGACGGGCAGGACTCGGCCTTTCCGCCCTCCTCCACATACGCCAGGCAGGACGAAATCAGCTTGCCGTACCAGGAGTTGGAGGAGTCGGTCTGGTAGTTGGAGGCGTTGGTGTAGAAGCCGGTGGCGTTCTTGATGCCGCCCTTGATCAGCCGGGGCACGATGCTCGCGACGTCGTGCCAGCCTGCGTGGCCGGTGTCGAGGTAGACGCGGGTGTGACGCAGCGCGGCGAGTGTGTTCACCGCGTGGTTCACCTCTTCGTACCGGGCGGCCGTCTTCGTGCCCTGCCCGTCGTCCTGACCGCAGTCGGAGGGGATCAGGGCGAGCGCGTCCGGCTCCAGGACCACCAGCGCGTCGCGGTTCCCGATGCCGCGGGCCACGCCGTCGATCCAGGCCTTGTACTCGGCCGTGTTGCCCGCGCCACCGCCGGAGTAGCTGGAGCAGTCCCGGCCCGGGATGTTGTACAGAGCGAAGACCGGCATCGACCCGTCCTCGGCCGCCTCCCGGACCGTCGCCCTGGCGTCCCTCTCGACCGCCGCCGGACTCTGGTCGCCGTACCAGACGGCATGCGGGGTGCGCACCGTCGCGATGATCCCGGCGGCCTCCCTGAGGCCCTGCCGGGTTCCGCCGTTGGTGAGTCTCAGGGCCTGCTTGTACGCGTCCGGGTTGGCCAGCGGCGTATAGAGCCGTGGGCTGCCGACCAGCGCGGGAGCCACCTGCGCCGGCCCTCCGGCAACGGGCTCCGGCGCCCCGGAGGCGGCACCGGACGTCATCGCCCAGATGGTCCCGGCCGCGAGCGGGGGCAGTGCGACAAGAGCGAGCGTGCTACGGCGAAAGGTCCTTGCGGGCCGGGTGTGCTGAGCGGGACGCAGGGTCGGCACGGCACCCGTCTGCGGTGTGTGCCGGTCGCGCTGCGTGGGTTCCTCGGGGCGCATGGGTCACTCCTGGGTCGCATGGACGTGCGGGAGCGGTTCCCGCACGACAGTTGCCCAGGGCCATGTGCGCGTCAAGGGTGGGGGACCTACGGGTGTTCCTGGGCCGCGAAATCACGGTGCATCAGATGAGGCCACAGCGCAGGGTGGGACGGCTGTTACAGAGCCGGACGGGTGAGCCAGGGGCTGACGAGGGATCAGAAAAGCGCGCCAACCCCCTGAACACTTCCCGCGCCCCCGAAGCGCGCGTCCTGGGGGCGCGAGGAACCGCGCGACCAGCCCCCTCCCCCGGAGGGAAACCTCAGGCGACCGAACCTATCCGCCCCACCGTCCCCTTCGACGGATCGTGGTGAATCGGCGTATGCGCCCCGGTCAACGACACCCCGCTGCCACCCCTCCGCGCCGCAACGATCTCCGCCGCGATCGAAAGTGCCGTCTCCTCCGGCGTACGAGCCCCGAGATCCAGCCCGATCGGCGACCGCAGCCGCGCCAACTCCAGCTCGGTGACCCCTACTTGACGCAAACGCTCATTGCGATCCAGGTGCGTGCGCCGCGACCCCATCGCCCCGACGTACGCGACCGGCAGCTTCAGCGCCCGCTCCAGCAACGGAACGTCGAACTTCGCGTCGTGGGTCAGGACACACAACACGGTCCGCCCGTCGACCTCGGTCGATGCGAGATACCGGTGGGGCCAGTCGACGACGATCTCGTCCGCCTCGGGAAAACGCGCGGCGGTGGCGAAGACGGGACGGGCATCGCAGACGGTGACCCGGTAGCCGAGGAACTTGCCGACCCGGACGAGGGCCGAGGCGAAGTCGATCGCCCCGAAGACGATCATGCGGGGCGGCGGAACGCTCGACTCGACGAGGAGTGTCAGCGGCTGCCCGCAGCGCGAGCCGTCCGCTCCTATGGTGACGCCACCGGTGCGGCCCGAATCGAGCATCGCGCGCGCCTCGGACGCCGCCGTACGGTCCAGTTCGGGGTGTCCGCCGAGCCCACCCTCGTCACGCCCGTCGGGGTGGACGAGCAGGGCCCGGCCGAGCAGTTCCCGCGGCCCCTCGGTGATGCGGGCGAGGGCCGCTGCCGCCCCCTGCGCGGCAGCGGCGAACGCCGAGGCGTAGATCTCCCGGGCCGGCGCGTCACGACGTACCGGAGTCACCAGGATGTCGATGACGCCGCCACAGGTGAGACCGACCGCGAAGGCGTCCTCGTCGCTGTATCCGAAGCGCTCGACGACCGACCGCCCGTCCTCCAGCGCCTGTTGGCACAGTTCGTAGACCGCGCCCTCCACGCATCCCCCGGAGACCGACCCGATGGCCGTGCCGTCACTGTCGACGGCAAGGGCGGCACCGGGCTGCCGGGGCGAGCTTCCGCTGGTCGCCACGACCGTGGCGACGGCGAACTCTCGACCCTGCCGGGCCCACCGGTCGAGCTCTTCGGCGATGTCCAGCATGACGGTCTCCTTCGACAGGTCGGGGGGAAGTGTGGAGGGCTGAGTGACATGTGGCTCAGGGGTACGACTACCCGACGCCGAGCCAGTTTTCGATCGGGTGGAGGGCGAAGTAGATGACGAAGATCGCCGTCAGCGCCCACATGAGGGCACCCAGTTCGCGTGCCTTGCCCTGGGCCACCTTGATGACGGTCCAGGCGATGACGCCCGCGGCGACACCGGTGGTGATGGTGTAGGTGAACGGCATCAGGACGACCGTGAGGAACACCGGGATGGCGGTCGCGCGGTCGGCCCAGTCCACGTGGCGGGCGTTCTGCATCATCATCGCGCCGATCACGACCAGGGCGGCGGACGCCACCTCGGCGGGAACGATCGCGGTGAGCGGGGTGAAGAAGATGCAGGCCGCGAAGAAGAGACCGGTGACGACCGCGGAGAGACCCGTACGGGCACCCTCCCCGACGCCCGTCGCGGACTCCACGAACACCGTCTGGCCGGAGGCTCCGGTGACACCGCCGATGGCACCGCCGGCGCCGTCGACGAACAGCGCCTTGGACAGGCCCGGCATGCGGCCCTTGTCGTCGGCGAGCTTGGCTTCGGTACCGACGCCGATGATGGTGGCCATCGCGTCGAAGAAGCCGGCCAGCACCAGGGTGAAGACGATCATGCCGACGGTCAGGACGCCGATGTCGCCCCAGCCGGTGAACTCGACCTTGCCGAAGAGCGAGAAGTCCGGCATCGAGACCACGCCGTCCAGCGCGGGCGGACGCCCGTTGCTCCACTCCTTGGCCGGGGTCGGGGCGATCGCGTTGACGATGACCGCGATGACCGTGCCCACGACGATGCCGATGAGGATGGCACCGGGGATGTTGCGGGCCTGGAGCGCGAAGATCAGCAGCAGGGTGACGGCGAAGATCAGCACCGGCCAGCCGGCGAGTTCACCGGCCGGGCCCAGCGACAGCGGAGTCGCCTTGCCCGGGTGCACGAAACCGGCCTTGACCAGCCCGATCAGGGCGATGAAGAGGCCGATGCCCATGGTGATGCCGTGCTTGAGCGCCAGCGGGATGGCGTTCATGATCATCTCGCGCAGCCCGGTGACGACCAGGAGCATGATCACGACGCCGTACATGATGCACATCGCCATGGCCTGTCCCCAGGTCATGTTCGGTGCGACCTGCGAGGCGAGTACGCCGGAGACGCTGAGACCGGCCGCCAGAGCGAGCGGAACCTTGCCGACGAAGCCCATCAGGAGGGTGGTGACGGCCGCCGCGAACGCGGTCGCGGTGATCAGTGCCGCGTTGCCGAGCACACCGCCCTTGGCGTCAGGACCGCTGAGGATCACCGGGTTGAGCAGGAGGATGTACGCCATCGCCATGAAGGTGGTGATGCCGCCGCGGACCTCACGGGCAACGGTGGACTGGCGCTTCGTTATGTGGAAGTACCGGTCGAGCCAGGACCGGCCGGCGGGCTGGCGCGAACCCGCGCCGGCGTCCTCCGCCGTGGTCTTCGGCTCAGTGGACTGCTGGGTCATGGTGCCTTGTCTCCCAAGGTTCAAAGGGGCATCCGCGGAACGCCCGAGGAAGAGCGGGCCGCGAAATTCGGGGACTGTACGAGGGCTGCACGACCCGGAGGACGGTCCGAGACGAAAGCGCATGGAGCGGAACCCGCACGATGCGGGATGCGGGGTGACACGTGGTGCGACTGCCGCTAGCGGTGCGGACTTTGGGCCCCGGGCGACGGGGCGGAGGGAAGTGTGACGTTCCTGGAGGCGGCGGCGCCCGGGGAGCTCTGGGGCGGGCCCGACGGGTGGGTCAGGACCCGGGGGGCGGAGTGGGGATCACCTGGGGGGATCGCCGGTGATCCCCGCCCCGCCCACGGGGATCAGGTCCCCGTCAGGTGCTCGGGCCGGACCGGGGTCCGGTTGAGCTCAAGACCCGTCGCCTGGCGAATTGCCGCCAGCACAGCGGGAGTTGACGACAGGGTGGGCGCCTCGCCGATGCCGCGCAGTCCGTACGGCGCGTTCTCGTCGGCGAGTTCGAGTACGTCGACCGGGATGGTCGGTGTGTCGAGGATGGTCGGCAGCAGGTAGTCCGTGAAGGAGGGGTTGCGCACCTTCGCGGTCACCGGGTCGACGACGATCTCCTCCATGACGGCGATGCCCATCCCCTGGATGGTGCCGCCCTGGATCTGGCCGATCACCGACAGCGGGTTGAGCGCCTTGCCGACGTCCTGCGCACAGGCCAGTTCGATGACCTTGACCAGGCCGAGCTCGGTGTCGACCTCGACGACGGCACGGTGCGCGGCGAAGGAGTACTGGACGTGGCCGTTGCCCTGTCCGGTACGCAGGTCGAAGGCCTCGGTCGGCCGGTGCCGCCACTCCTCCTCGACCTCGACGGACTCGTTCTCCAGTACGTCGACCAGGTCGGCCAGTACCTCGCCGCCGTCGGTGACGACCTTGCCGCCCTCCAGGAGCAGCTCGGCGGTCGCCCAGGCGGGGTGGTACGAGCCGAACTTGCGCCGCCCGATCTCCAGTACCTGCTCGCGGACCAGCTCGCAGGAGTTCTTGACCGCACCGCCGGTGACGTACGTCTGACGGGAGGCCGAGGTGGAGCCGGCCGAACCGACCCGGGTGTCCGCCGGGTGGATGGTCACCTGGGTGACACCCAGCTCGGTGCGGGCGATCTGCGCGTGGACGGTGACGCCGCCCTGGCCGACCTCCGCCATCGCGGTGTGGACGGTCGCCACGGGTTCGCCGTTGATGACCTCCATCCGGACCTTGGCGGTGGAGTAGTCGTCGAAGCCCTCGGAGAAGCCGACGTTCTTGATGCCGACCGCGTAGCCCACACCCCGTACGACGGACTCGCCGTGCGTGGTGTTGGAGAGCCCGCCGGGCAGTGCGCGGACGTCCGCCTGCTCGCCGGCCGCCAGCCACTGCTGCTCCGGCGGCATCGGCATCGCCTTGATCCGGCGCAGCAGCTCGGCCACCGGGGCGGGCGAGTCGCAGGGCTGGCCGGTCGGCAGCAAGGTGCCCTGCTCCATGGCGTTGAGCTGCCGCAGCTCCACCGGGTCCATCTCCAGCTTGGCCGCCAGCTTGTCCATCTGTGCCTCGTAGGCGAAGCACGCCTGGACCGCGCCGAAGCCGCGCATGGCGCCGCAGGGCGGGTTGTTGGAGTAGAGCGCGATGGCCTCGATGTCGACGTCCTCGATGACGTACGGGCCCACGCTGAGCGAGGACGCGTTGCCGACGACGGCCGGGGAGGCCGAGGCGTAGGCGCCGCCGTCGAGCACGATGCGGCACTTCATGTGGGTGAGCTTGCCGTCCTTGGTCGCCCCGTGCTCGTACCAGAGCTTGGCGGGGTGGCGGTGGACGTGCCCGAAGAAGGACTCGAAGCGGTTGTAGACCATCTTGACCGGCTTGCCGGTGGCCACCGCGAGCAGACAGGCGTGGATCTGCATCGAGATGTCCTCGCGCCCGCCGAAGGCTCCGCCGACGCCCGAGAGCGTCATCCGGATCTTCTCCTCGGGCATGCCGAGGACGGGGGCGATCTGCCCGAGGTCGGAGTGCAGCCACTGGGTGGCGACATAGAGGTCGATGCCGCCGTCCTCGGCGGGCACCGCGAGACCGGACTCCGGGCCGAGGAAGGCCTGGTCCTGCATCCCGAAGGTGTACTCGCCGCTGACGATGACGTCGGCCTTCTTGGCGGCCTCGTCGGCGTTGCCGCGGACGATCGGCTGGCGGTGCACGATGTTGGGGTGCGGGACGTGCTCCGCGTGGTGGTCGTCGCGGTTGTCGTGGACCAGGATCGCGTCGGGTGCGGTCGCGGACGCCTCGTCGGTGATGACCGGAAGCTCGCGGTACTCGACCTTGATCTTGGCGGCGGCGCGGCGGGCCGTCTCCGGGTGGTCGGCGGCGACCAGCGCCACCGGCTCCCCGTGGTGGCGCACCTTGCCGCAGGCGAGCACCGGGGTGTCCTTGAATTCCAGGCCGTACGTCTTCTGCGCGGTCGGCAGGTCGTCGTACGTCAGAACCGCGTAGACGCCGGAGGTGGCGAGCGCCTCGCCGATGTCGATGGACACGATCTCGGCGTGCGCGACCGTGGAGCGCAGGGTGTGGCCCCACAGCATGTCCTCGTGCCACATGTCCGAGGAGTAGGCGAACTCGCCGGTGACCTTGAGGGTGCCGTCCGGGCGGAGCGTGGACTCGCCGATGCCGCCCTTGGTCTTGGTGCCCTGGTTGATGTTGGTGGGGGTGCCGGTGACGCCCATGGTGCTAGACCGTCTCTTCCTGGTGTTCCTGGCGGGCAGCCGCGAGGCGTACCGCGTCGAGGATCTTTTCGTAGCCGGTGCAGCGGCAGAGGTTGCCGGACAGCGCCTCGCGGATGTCCGCGTCGGACGGGGAAGGGTTGCGCTCCAGCATCTCGTCGGCGGCGACCAGCAGGCCGGGGGTGCAGAATCCGCACTGGACCGCCCCCGCGTCGATGAACGCCTGCTGGATCGGGGCGAGCTCGCCCTGTTCGCCGGTCCTGGAGTCACCGGGCTTGGCCTGCCAGCGCTTGGCCGAGTCCAGCGACGTACCGCCGCCGCAGGCTCCGCCGATGCCGCACGCGCCACCGGGGTGGGCGTCGTCGCGGTGCTTGGAGTAGTCGGCGAGGCCCTCGACGGTGACGACCTCGCGGTCCTGCACCTGCCCCGCGGCGACCAGACACGCACACACCGGGACACCGTCCAGGCGGACCGTGCAGGAGCCGCATTCGCCCTGCTCGCAGGCGTTCTTGGAGCCGGGGAGGCCCATGCGCTCACGAAGGACGTAGAGCAGGCTCTCGCCCTCCCAGACGTCGTCTGCTTCCTGCGGACGGCCGTTGACCGTGAAATTGACGCGCATGATCAGGCAGCTCCTTCAAGGGTGGCGGTGCCGGCGGAGCGGTACTGCTCCCAGGTCCAGCCGAGCGTGCGGCGGGCCATGATGCCGACCGCGTGGCGGCGGTACTTCGCGGTGCCGCGCACGTCGTCGATCGGGTTGCAGGCGCCGGAGGCGAGCTCCGCGAACTGCTTGGCGATGGACGGGGTGATGATCTTGCCGCTCTCCCAGAAGCCGCCCTCTTCGAGGGCCGCGTTCAGGAAGTCCTCGGCCGCGCGGGCGCGCAGCGGGGTGGGTGCGGCGGAGCCGATGCCCGTCTTCACCGTCCGGGTCGCGGGGTGCAGGGCGATGCCGAAGGCACACACCGCGATCACCATCGCGTTGCGGGTGCCGACCTTGGAGAACTGCTGCGGGCCGTCCGCCTTCTTGATGTGCACGGCCTTGATCAGCTCGTCGGGCTCCAGCGCGTTGCGCTTGACGCCGGTGTAGAACTCCTCGACCGGGATGAGCCGGGTGCCGCGTACGGACTCGGCCTCGACCTCGGCGCCCGCGGAGAGCAGGGCGGGGTGCGAGTCACCGGCCGGGGAGGCGGCGCCGAGGTTGCCGCCGACGGATCCGCGGTTGCGGATCTGGGGCGATCCCACGGTGTGGGACGCGAGCGCGAGCCCGGGGAGCTCGGCGCGCAGGTGGTCCATGATCTGGGTGTACGGAACGGAGGCGCCGAGAATCACGTTGTCCTGGCCCACCTCCCACTCCCGCAGCTCACCGATGCGGTTCAGGTCCAGAAGGTATCCGGGACGTCGGTGGTCGAAGTTGATCTCGACCATCACATCGGTGCCACCCGCGATGGGGACAGCGGTGGGGTGCTCGGCCTTGGCGGCGAGCGCCTCCTCCCAGCTGGCGGGGCGAAGGAAGTCCATGAGTGGCTCTCTCTTCGTGTTCGGGGGCGACTGTTCAGTTACGGCCACCGCGTGACATCGGACCCTTGTGCAATGTCCTGTTCATGTGGTGGTGGCCCAAGTAGACAAGCCGTGTGCAGCCCGGTGCAGTCACCGAAACACTGAAGGAGTTGGCTGGTCGCCGTAAGCATCTTGTAGATTCGAACGAAAGACGGGGATCAGCAACCTCTCCGTAATTCACAGTTTTCACCGACCACACGGCTACCGGTGCCTTCCGGCCGGTCCGACGAGACAGAACGGCGGCGACACGACGATGCGGCTGCGCGCCCTGCTGGAAACCGAAGCGCTCGGCCTGCGCCTGCTGGGCGGCGAGGACGAACTCGACCGCACGGTGCGCGGCGTCATGACCACCGATCTGCGCGACCCGAGCCGCTATCTCGCGGGCGGCGAGCTGGTCCTGACCGGCCTGGCGTGGCGCCATGTGCCGGAGGACTCCGAGCCGTTCGTACGGATCCTCGCCTCGGCCGGTGTGGTCGGGCTCGCGGCGGGCGAGGCCGAGCTGGGCAGCGTCCCCGCCGACCTGGTCGAGGCCTGTGTCCGTCACCGGCTGCCGTTGTTCTCGGTGACCGAGGCGGTCGCCTTCGCGACGATCACCGAGCATGTCGTACGGCAGGTCTCCGGCGAGCGCGCCGGGGATCTGGCCGCGGTGGTGGACCGGCACCGGCGGCTGATGACGTCGGGCCCGACGGGCGGCGGCCCCGAGGTGGTCCTGGACCTCCTCACCACCGATCTGGATCTGCACGCCTGGGTGCTCTCCCCGGTGGGCCGGCAGATCGCAGGTTCGGACACTCCGCTGCCCCTGGGGGTGGGCCCGGCGCTGGCCGCCGAGCACCTGGCCGCCAGCCGCACCGGCCGCCGCAGCCCGCACCGGGTACTGCTCGGCGGGACGACGTACTCCCTCTTCCCGATCCGGGACGCGAGCCGCCCCGAGAGTGCCGCGCTGGCCGGCACGGCCGCCTCCCGTGACGTGCGCGAGAGCGTGCTGTCGGACTGGCTGCTGGCGGTGGAGGCCGACGCGGGCGACTGGCCGGCGGCCCGGCTGGACCTGCTCCAGGGCGTCACCCAGCTGATCTCCGTGGAGCGCGACCGCAGGGACGCGGCCCGTACGGTGCGCCGCAGGCTCGCCCAGGAGGTCCTGGAACTGGTCCAGGCAGGTGCCGCACCGGCGGAGATCGCGGCCAGGCTGCGGGTGGCGGCCCCGGTGCTGCTGCCCGGTCTCGGTGCGGCGCCGCACTGGCAGGTCGTGGTGGCGCGGGTCGAGTGGGACGGCGGGGCCGTCGAGAGCGGTCCGGCGGCGCAGGCGCTGCTGGAGGAGATCCTGGTGGATCCCACCATTCCGGCGGACTCGATGGCGGCGGCCGCCGAGCCCGCCGACCGGATCGCGGTGGCGCACAGCGGTGAGGAGGCCATCGCGCTGGTGCCGCTGCCGGCCGTCTCCGCCGACGTACCGGAGGGTGACGAGAGCCCGGGGCTGCATGCGGAGACGCTGCTGGCCGCCGTGCAGGCGCCGTTGTCGGGCGGGCTGTCGGACGACGGCCGGCTGACGCTGGGGGTGAGCGCGCCGGTGCACTCGGCGGAGGGGCTGCGCGGGGCGTTGGAGGAGGCGCGGCACGCCCGCCGGGTCGCCGCCGCGCGTCCGGGGCGGGTGGCTGCCGCCGGGCACCACGAGCTGGCGTCGCACGTGCTGCTGCTGCCGTTCGTGCCGGACGACGTGCGCCGCGCCTTCACCGCCCGGCTGCTGGACCCGCTGCGGGACTACGACCGCCGCCACCGCGCCGAGCTGATTCCGACGCTGGAGGCCTTCCTGGACAGCGACGGCTCCTGGACGCGCTGTGCGACCCGGCTCCACCTGCACGTCAACACACTGCGCTACCGGGTCGGCCGGATCGAACAGCTGACGGGTCGTGATCTCTCCCGGCTGGAAGACAAATTGGACTTCTTCCTGGCCCTGCGCATGAGCTGACGGCGAGCCGCCTTTCGAAGTGCGGCCCCCAACTGTCAAGTGGGGAGCGCCCTTTGTGAAAACATTCACCCGGACCCTTGGCCCGATGGTCATTTCATGCTGTGATGCGCGCACGGCCGCATGCCCGACAGACGTTCACCGAACATCCGGTGAACGCCCGACGGATGTCGCAGCGGCCGGACTTCACAGCTCGATGGCGCGCTCGGGGAGGGCAATGTGGCGGACACCGCCATGTCGGATTCCGGTTCGGGAACAGGGGAGCTCGGTACGGAGGGGGCGTTCGAGGGGGGCGCCGGACCACTCCAGACGGCGGTGTGGCGACTGAGGTCGCGCGGCTGCTGGGCGGACGCGGCGGCGCTGCTCGCCTCCCGCCCCGGGGCGAAACCCGCGCTCCAGCGGACGGCGCTGCTGGTGGAGCGCTGTCTGTTCACCGAGCAGGGATGGGCGGAGGCCGAGGAGGCGCTGCGCGGCGCGGAGGCCCTCGCCAAGGACGACGACGAGCGGGGCCAGGCGGCCTGCGAGCGTGGTCATCTCGCTTACGCCTCAACGGTGTTGGGGGTACGGGACCGGGCCGACGAGGCACGTTCCGCACTGGGCCGGGCAGCGGCCCTGCTGCACCCGAACTCCGCCAACCGCCCCCTCCTGGACTTCCGCAGGGGCCTGATCGCCGAACACCTCTCCGACTCCCCGGAGTCGGCCAAGGCGGCGTACCGGCGCGCCCACGCGGGCGCCACCACGCACGACAAGCCCCTGCTGCTCTCCTTCACCTGGCGCCACCTCGCCGGACTCGCCCTGCGCGAGGGCGAGCTGGCCGAGGCCAGGCACGGCTTCACCGAGTCCCTGCGCATACGGGAGGAACTCGGCTATCTGGTCGGCACGGCCCCGGCCCTCGCCGCCCTCGCCGAGGCCCAGCCGGAACCGGAGGCCACCCGTCTGCGTACCGAGGCCACCCGCCTCTTCCACCTCCTGGACGGCGTCCCGACCTGGCTGGCGGCCCAGCTCGCCCCACCGGCGGCGACGGCCTGACACCCGGGTGCCGCAGCGTCGGCACCCGGGCCGCCCTAGTGGGCGCTCGTGAAGTGTTCCCGTACGAGTGATTCCACCACCTGGAGGTCCTGGGCGATCAGGGCCTCCAGGAGGGCCAGGTGCTCGGCGGCGTCCGCCACCAGATCCGCCCGCCGGGACGCCGGCGCACCCAGCAGCGGCCACTGCGACCTGCGGTGCAGATCAGCCGCGACGCTCACCAGCTGGCGGTTGCCGGAGAGCCCCAGCACCGCCCCGTGAAAGGCCAGGTCCGCCTCCGCGTAGGCCGCCCGGTCCCCCCGTGCCGCGGCCGCCGTCGTCGCCTGGGCCGACGGGCGCAGGGCGCACCAGCGTTCGGGGCTGACCGTGCGGGCCAGCCGCAGCATGACCGGCACCTCGATCAGCGCCCGCACCTCCGCGAGATCGCAGAGGTCGGACTCGGCGCGCTCGGTGACGCGGAAGCCCCGGTTGGGGACGACCTCCACCGCGCCCTCCAGGACCAGCTGCTGCATGGCCTCGCGGACCGGGGTCGCGGAGACCCCGAAGCGGGCGCCGAGGACCGGGCCCGAGTAGACCTCGCCGGGCGCGAGCTCGCCGCTGACCAGGGCGGCGCGCAGGGCGTCCAGGATCTGACCGCGCACGGAGTGCCGCACCAGACGCGTCGCCCGGGGGCCGTTGTGGGTGTGCTCACCACGCGCGTCGCCCCGCACTTCACGACGCACCTCACCACGCGCCTCGCCGGACACCCCACCACGCGCCTCGCCCGCCCCACGGGCACTCCCCTGCCTCGGCTGCCCCGGCGCCCGCTCGGCCGCGCGGGCTCGCCCTCGGGGCTGCTCCACCTGGTCCACCTCCGTTGTGCGGGCTTATGTCCCTGTGCAGCCTAGGTGGCACCTCCCGCAGTTCAAACCTCCCACAGATCGGGTAAGGTAAGGCTTACCTGCACTCGGCCCGTGATTCGATTCGGTGGTCCCCTGCATGACCGTCCCCGCTCTGCTCCCCTCCGGCGCCGCGCGCCCTGCCGCCACCTCCCCGGTGGCGGACTCGTACGCGCGCCTCACCGAGGTGTTCCCGAGTCTGGTCGTACGGGAGCTGACGGACGGCGAGAGCGCCCCGCGCGGGGGCGGCTGGGTCGGCGCCGACGAGCTGGCGACGGGCGGGGCGGCCCTGGACGCGTTCCTCGGCTGGGACAACGCACAGGTGCTGCGGGACTACGGGCAGCAGGCCCGGCCCGACGTCATCGCCAGTTTCGGTCTTCACCGGTACGCGTGGCCCGCCTGTCTGCTGGTGACCGTTCCGTGGTTCCTGCACCGCAGGGTGCCCCGGGTGCCCGTCGCGGACGTCGCGTTCCAGCGGGTGCTGGGGCGGATGACCGTACGGGTGGAAAACTTCGCCTGTCTGCCCGGCGATCCGGCGGCGGCACTGCCCGGCGCTCGCGTCGTACCGGACGAAGCGGCCCTGCGGGACGAGGCACGGGCGGCGCTCGCCGAGCACCTGGAGCCGGTGCTGACCGGATTCGGGCCGCGGATGCGGCGGCGGTCGCACGCACTGTGGGGCATGGCGACCGACGAGATCGTCGAGGGGCTCTGGTACGTCGCCCATCTGCTCGGCGAGGAGCAGCGGGCGATGGCGGAGCTGGAACTGCTGCTGCCCGGCGCGACGGCCCCGTACCGCGCCTCCGCGGGCTTCCGCGAGCTGACCGGTCCGAACGGCGAATCGCTGCCCACCCGGGACCGCGCCACCTGCTGTCTCTTCTACACCCTGCGCCCCGACGACACCTGCGTCACCTGCCCCCGGACCTGCGACGCGGACCGGGTCAGGAAGCTGATCACGGAGCCCGTAACCTCCGGCTGATCGCCACGCCACTCGTGCGGGTGGCGCAATTCGAACTCAACTCGCCCCACGGGGGCGGGCGTTCGAGTTTTTGCCACCTATCCGCATGGTGCGGAGTCCCGATGGCGTTCTCTTGTCCCGAATCCCCTTGTGCGCCTCACGCGGTGGGCCAATATGTCGCCGAAACGCACTGAGCGCGATCCGCGGCCCGGCCGCATGCGCTGACGCAAAGGGACTCCGCAATGAGAATGACCGACATATCGCTGGACTGGCTGCTGCCTGGCGTCGTGATGATCGCGGGTGTACTGGCGGCGGTCGCAGTCGTCGCGCGTGGCAAGCGGGCGGGCGACAAGGCCGCCGCCTCCCAGGAGGATTCGTGGGAACGCAGCGAGGAGCGGCGCAGAAGGAAGGAGGCCTTCTACGGGAGCGCTTCCTATGTGCTGCTGTTCTGCTGCGCCGCGGTCGCCGCCGCCCTGTCCTTCCACGGGCTGGTCGGCTTCGGGCAGCAGAATCTGAACCTGTCGGGCGGCTGGGAGTACCTGGTGCCGTTCGGGCTCGACGGGGCGGCGATGTTCTGCTCCGTGCTCGCGGTGCGGGAGGCCAGCCACGGTGACGCGGCGCTCGGCTCCCGGCTCCTGGTGTGGACGTTCGCCGGGGCCGCCGCCTGGTTCAACTGGGTGCACGCACCGAGGGGGTTCGGGCACGCGGGTGCCCCGCACTTCTTCGCCGGTATGTCGCTCTCGGCGGCGGTCCTCTTCGACCGGGCGCTCAAGCAGACCCGCCGTGCGGCACTGCGCGAGCAGGGCCTGGTGCCCCGGCCGCTCCCCCAGATCCGGATCGTCCGCTGGCTGCGGGCGCCCAGGGAGACCTTCGGGGCCTGGTCGCTGATGCTGCTGGAGAACGTTCGGACACTGGACGAGGCGGTCGACGAGGTCCGCGAGGACCAGCGGCAGAAGACGCAGAACCGTCTCCGCAGGCGGGAGCACGAGAAGCTGGAACGGGCCCAGTTGAAGGCCATCAACCGCCAGCACCGTGCCTGGGGGCGCAACCGTGGCGGCCGTCAGGTCGATGTGACACCCCTGGGTTCCGCCGGATCGGGCTCCGCGCCGCACGCCGTCGCGGAGCCCGCCATAGCGGAGCAACTGCCGCTTCGCTCCCGGCCCTCCCTCCAGGCCGTGAAAGGCGCTGGGACCAAGGGAGTTGAGACCCGTACCGTCGACCTGACCGCCGAGGACGACACCCAGGCACTGCCCCGGCTCGACTCACTGGAACAGAAGCTCAAGGACCTTGAGCAGCAGTTCGGTTAGCCGCCACGGCGCACCCCGCGGGGTACGCCGCCGCACAGGAGAAGCGTCGGGGGTCCGGACCGGTCACGCACCGGCCGGGCCCCCGTCGAGTTCGAACCACACCACCTTGCCCAGGCCCCTCCCCTGCATCCGTACGCCCCAGGCGTCCGCGAGTGCCTGGACCAGGAGCAGCCCGCGGCCGTGGGTGCTCTCGTCGCAGTCCGCGAGCTTGGGTTCCGGGAGACGTTCCAGGTAGTCACGGACCTCGACCCGGAGCGTGGAGCGGTGGAGCGTCGCGGTGAGTTCCGCGTCGCAGTCGGTGTGGATCAGCGCGTTGGTCACCAGTTCGCTGGTGAGCAGCTCCGCCACCTCGGCGCAGCCCGGGCGTCCCCAGTGCCGCAGCAACTCGCGCAGCGCGCGCCGCACTTCGGGCACAGCGGTCAGATCCGCCCGGCCCAGTCGGCAGCACAGTCCGGTGTACTCCTCGCCCGCGGCGCCTCGCTCCCCCGTACCGCCCACCCTTCCTTCGCCACCCCTGGTCCCGCCCGGCCTCGATTCACCCGCGGCCGTACGGCCGTGTGTCCTCGGCCCAGCCCTGCCCGGATGCTGTCTCGTCATAACCCCCACCCACACCCCGGTCCGACCCTTTCTGCTCGAACACCCTCACGGAATGGATGCCCATCCCGGGAGACGACACTCATGTCCGGTAGGGGCGGCGTAGGGGCCGCACGGCACGTTTCGCCCCTTCGCCCGAGGCGCGGCTGTCGTTCCCGGCGTACCCCATGCGGGAGGTGACGCCCTCCGGACGTACGGGTGCCCGGTCCTCCCGGCGAGCGAGGACCGGGCACCGGTCGTTCACGTTCCGCACAACGGCGGTCAGTTGGGTCAGAGGAGGCGGAGACCGGAACCCGGATCCAGGTCGACGTCGAGGCCGAGTGCGACGGCCAGGTCGGCGTCCACGTCGATGATCGCGTTGACGGCCGTGCCCACCACGACGTCGCCCTCGATGCCGGCGAAGACGCGGGTGCCGAGCCCGGCGTCGAGCAGGACCAGGGCGTCGGCGTCCAGGACCAGACCGCCGTCGAACAGGACCGAGGCCTGGACGCTGCCGTGGGCGTCGATCACCGCGTCGGCGATCATGCCGAGCTTGACACCGGCCCTGGAGCCCACGGTGGCGGTACGGCCGCGGAGCCGGCGGCGGGCGCGACGGCCGGAGCAGCGGCGAACGCGGCAGGGGCGGCGAGGGAGGTGAGGACGGCGACGGCGACGGCGGCCGCGGAGATGCGGCCGAATCGACGGGTGGAAGACATGCGCGTCACGGACCCTTCCAGGGGGCTGAAGTACGGATGATCACTTGATCGGAAGTACTTCCGCGGGCTGGCGCGCAGGCCAGCCGTGAGCGACCGGTTCCACCCGTACGGCCCCTTGCGGCATGCGCCGCCACCGTTCCCTCGTACGGCGTACCCCCGTTCGCCCCGACGCTACGGGCGCGGGACGTTGCGCAGGTTGGAGCGGGCCATCTGGACCATCCTTCCGACGCCGCCCTCCAGCACGATCTTGCTTGCGGAGAGCGCGAAACCGGTGACCATTTCGGCCTTGATGCGCGGCGGGATGGACAGCGCGTTGGGATCGGTGACCACGTCGACGAGGGCCGGACCCTTGTGCTTGAAGGCGTCCTTGAGGGCGCCCGCGAGGTCCTTGGGCTTCTCGACGCGCACCCCGTGCGCCCCGGCGGCGCGGGCGATGGCCGCGTAGTCGGTGGCGTGGTGGGTGGTGCCGTACGAGGGCATGCCGTCGACCAGCATCTCCAGTTCGACCATGCCGAGGGAGGAGTTGTTGAAGACGACGACCTTCACCGGGAGGTCGTACTGCACCAGGGTGAGGAAGTCGCCCATCAGCATCGAGAAGCCGCCGTCGCCGGACATCGAGACGACCTGGCGGGAGCGGTCGGTGAACTGGGCGCCGATGGCCTGCGGGAGCGCGTTGGCCATCGAGCCGTGCGAGAAGGAGCCGATCACCCGGCGCTTGCCGTTGGGCGTGAGGTAGCGGGCCGCCCAGACGTTGCACATGCCGGTGTCGACCGTGAACACGGCGTCCTCGTCGGCGAGTTCGTCGAGGACCGAGGCGACGTACTCGGGGTGGATCGGGGTGTGCTTCTCGACCTTGCGGGTGTACGCCTTGACCACGCCCTCCAGCGCGTCGGCGTGCTTCTTCAGCATCTTGTCGAGGAAGCGGCGGTCGGACTTGGCGCGTACCCGGGGGGTCAGACAGCGCAGGGTCTCGCGGACGTCACCCCAGATGGCCAGGTCCAGCTTGGTGCGCCGGCCGAGGTGTTCGGGGCGTACGTCGACCTGGACGGTGCGGACGTTGTCGGGGAGGAAGTCGGTGTACGGGAAGTCGGTGCCGAGCAGGATCAGCAGGTCGCACTCGTGGGTGGCCTCGTAGGCGGCGCCGTAGCCGAGCAGTCCGCTCATGCCGACGTCGTACGGGTTGTCGTACTGGATCCACTCCTTGCCGCGCAGCGCGTGGCCCACCGGGGACTTGATCCGCTCGGCGAACTCCATCACCTCGGTGTGTGCGCCCGCCGTGCCCGCCCCGCAGAACAGGGTGATCCGGTCGGCGTCGTCGATGAGCTGGGCCAGCTTGGCGACCTCGGCCTCGCCGGGGCGGACGGCCGGGCGGGAGGTGGCGAGGGTGAGGTCGCCGCCGTCCTCGCTGACCGGTTCGCCCGCCACATCGCCGGGGAGGGTGACGACGCTGACGCCGTTGCGGCCGACCGCGTGCTGGATGGCGGACTGCAGGACGCGCGGCATCTGCTTGGTGGAGGAGATCAGCTCGCTGTAGTGGCTGCACTCCTGGAACAGCTGCTGGGGGTGCGTCTCCTGGAAGAAGCCGGTGCCGATCTCGCCGGAGGGGATGTGCGAGGCCAGCGCGAGGACCGGGGCGGCGGACCGGTGGGCGTCGTACAGGCCGTTGATCAGGTGCAGGTTGCCGGGGCCGCAGGAGCCCGCGCAGGCGGCCAGTTTGCCGGTGACCTGGGCCTCGGCTCCTGCCGCGAAGGCGGCGGTCTCCTCGTGCTTGACCTGGATCCAGTCGATGGACCCGTTGCGCCGGATCGCGTCGACGATGGGGTTGAGGCTGTCTCCGACGACTCCGTACAGGCGCTGGACTCCCGCCTGGACGAGTGTGTCGACAAACTGCTCCGCCACCTTCTGCTTGGCCATGGCCGGGTCACACCTCTCGGGACGACGGTCCGCCGGGACGACGGTTCTGTGGTTCTCCTCCCCCGCCTGTCCCATCAACCCATGAAATATGCGCTCATGCCCGTCGAGAGTCTCTGTGCTTTTGCATGCCCTCCATCTGGACATATCGACAGAATGGCCCGCCTTCGACTGCGTTTCTGCGGCTACGTCTCCCAGACCGCGACCGCCGTCCGGTCGTCGGCGTATCCCTTGACCCGTAGGGACATGTCGGCGAGGTAGCCGGCCAGACCGGGGACGTCCGGGCCTTCCCAGCGTGCGGCCAGCTCGCCGGCGAGGGCGGGCTCGCCGCGCAGCGGTTCCGCGAGGCCCGCGCTGCACAGCAGCAGCGTGTCACCCGGCCGGGCCACCGAGGCCCGGAACCGGAAGAGCGAGCTGGGCGGCACGAGGTCCACGTGCGGGGCGGGGCCGGTGGTGATACCGAGGTCCATGGTGAGGCGGTCGCCCTGCGGAGTCTGTTCGGGGTCGTCCTGCTGTGTGACGTCGGATGCCGTTTCTTCGGGGTTCGTCGGTACGGCACCCAGGTTTGTCGGTACGGCGCCCAGGTTTGTCGGTACGGCGCCGAAGCCGACCACCGGGGCGCCGGTGAGCGCGTCGGGGCGCGGCTCGGGGGGCTCTATGTCCTGCCAGACCCCGTCACGGAGCCGCAGCAGACCGCCCTCGCCGACACCGAAGAAGATCCGGGTCCGGCAGTCGGGGTCGGCGGGGAGCAGCAGGCAGCGCAGGTCGGCGGTGTACTCGCCGGGTTCCAGGCCGAGTTCGGCGGCGCGGGCCCGGAGCTTGCCGAAGCTGCGGTCGGTGAGGCGGTGCAGGCCCGACTTGAGGTCACCGCGGCGACCCGCCCTGATGTCCTCGGCGAGGCGGGAGTGGCTGCGGCCGACGGCCCCGGCGATCCAGTCGCAGGCGTCGGCGGCGGCGAGGTGGGCGCACTCGGACGCGCGGGCTCCGCCGGCCACGGCGACCAGCACCAGCCCGTTGACACCGTCGCCGAACCGGGCGACGAGCAGGGCGTCACGCCGAGGCTCACCGCGGTAGCGCGCCGAGTCGCCGCGCACCGAGCCCGCACGCAGGGTGTACGAGCCGTACCGCGCCCCGTCGAGCACGGTGTCGGGGACAAGGGCGTCCAGGTTGTTCGGATCGGCGGTGACCAGCGCGGTGGGCTCGGGGTCATAGGTGGGCGGACCGTCACCGATGTGAGCGGTGGCGGGCCGCGGAGCGGGCGAGACCGGAGGAGCGGCCGAGGCGAGGGGGGCGGGAGGCGCGGTAGGGGCGTCCCACTCGGCGGTCGGGGTGCGGCTGGGGGGCGGGGGCGCGGTGCGCTCGGGGGGCGGGGCTTCGTGTGGGGGGTCTGCTGGGTCGGGGGGTGGGGGTGCGGCGGCGCGTGGGAGGCGGGGCTGTTCCAGGGGAGCGGGATCGCGTGGGAGGTGTGGCTGCCCGGGAGGTGGGGCTGCGGCGGCGCGTGGGAGGAGCTGCTCAAGGGGTGTGGGTGCGGCGTCGCGTGGGGGTGCCGGGGGCGGGGTCGTGGGTGGTTCTTCGGCGAGGCCGTCGTCCCAGGCCGGGAAGGAGGTGGGGAGCGGGGGGAGGTCTCGGCGGGGGGCCTCGGCTCGTGGCTCGTCGCGGGTCTCGGACCCGGTCTCGGACCCGGTCTCGGCTCGTGGCTCGTCGCGGTTTTCGGTCCAGGTCTCGTCGCCGGCCTGAGCCCGGCTTCCGGTCCAGGTCTCGTCGCTGGCCTGAGCCTGGCTTCCGGCCCAGGTCTCGTCGCCGGCCTGCGCCCGGCTTCCGGCCCAGGTCTCGTCGCCGGTCTCGGTTCGATTTTCGGCCCGGGTCTCGTCGCGGGTTTCGGTACGGGGGCGGGGAGGCGGGCGGTGGGAGGTGTTGGCGGGGGTTGTGGCCGGTGGTTCCCAAGGTCGGAGTGTGGTCCAGGGAGGTTGGGGTTCGTCGCGGTGGGCCGCGGATTGGGCGGGGTGTTCGTCGTCGGGGACGGGAGAGTCAGCCGGGTCGGTTGTGGGGGCGGGGGCTGCGGGGGTGTCCCGGATGACGGCGCCGGTGGGGGCCGTTGGGGCGTCGGGGTCCTGGGGCGCGGCCCGGTCCGGGTCCGGGGTGGGGCCGCCGATGCGGGGTGCCGGAACGGGGCCACGGGGGGCGGCGGGTTCCGTGGGCTCGTCCCACAGGCGTCGGGTGCGGCGGGCGCCGCCCGCGCGGGGGTTGGGCGCAGGGGGCGGGCCGGGGGGTGCCGGGGGCGGTCCCCATGTCGAGGTGGTGGCGGGGTCGACTCCCGCGACCGGGCGCGGGTCCGGCCATCCGGTCGGGTCCTGTACGGGCTCCTCGTCCCGTACCTCGTCGGCCGGATCGTCCCGCCGGGCTTCCGCGTCCGGGGCAACTCGCGCCCCACGACGCGGAGTCGGCAGCCACGCGTCCCACTCCCGGGTCGTGGTGCGCCGGGGCTCCGCGCGCGGATCGGGGCCGAAGGTACGGGGCGGGGCATCGGGGGCGGGAGGCTCCCAGGGCGCGGGCGAGGAATCGGTGCGTGGAGCGGAAGCGGGCGGGGGTCCCATCCGGGGGGCGGGAGCGGCCGAGCCATCCGCTTGGGGGGAGTCCGCCGGGGGGCGTGGCGCCGGGGCCAGTGCGCCCGTGTCCGGAGCCGGTCCGGGGCGGGGCTCCGGCCCCACGCCCGGGGCCGATACGCCGATGTCCGGGGCCGGGGCCGGGCCGGGGCCTGGTTCCGGCCTCGCTCCCGGGGCCGCCCGTCCCGTAACCCGTCCGTCGAACGGATCCGCCGGGCCCGCGCTCCGATCCGGCCCCCGCCGCGGAGCGGAGTTCGAGTCCGATCCTGCTCCTGCTCCCGCGCCTGGAGGCACACCCCAGACCGAATCGCGGACCGTTTCCCAGGCCGCGTCCCGCGCCGAAGGTGAATCCGCGACCGACACCGCGTCCGGACCCGCGTCCGGCACCGAGTGCGGGTCCGCACCCGGACCGGCACCCGGGTCCGCGGCCGAGTCCGATACCTCATACGGACCGGCATCCGGCACCGCACCCGGCCCGGCGTCCCACACCCCGCCCCGCCCCAGAGGCGGACCAGGTGGCTCCCCGGCCGTTGCGGCGGACGGCTCCCCCGTCACCGCGTGGCCCGGGCCGGGGGCCCCCGTCTCCCCCTGCCCCAGGCCGGAGGCCCCCCGTGCCGAGTCGAAGTGGTCGTCCAAGGTGTCGCCCGAGCGTGCCGGGCCGCTGTCCGGGGTGGACTCGTCGTACAGCCGGTCCCACCAGTCGTCCTCGGCGTGGGTGCGCCGCTCCCCCTGCTGACTCATGCCCCTATTGTCCACCGCTGGGGCGATTCGGAAACGGGGCGGGAGCGAAAAAAATGGTCCGCCGGGCTGCCCCACCCCCCACGGGAAGGACGCCCGGCGGACCGTTCGTGGCCGGCGAATGCCTGCCGCGCGGTGTGCCGTTGGGCTACCGCACGTCGTAGGCGCGGGCCACGAGCTGGGCGACGGAGCTACCGCGTACGTCCGTCAGTTCGGTCTTCAGGGTGACCTGTTCGCCGGTTGCGCCCGCGTGGTCGACGGTGGCCGTCCAACTCCCGCCGGCCGCGACCGTCCTGGCCTCGGTCCAGGTCTTGCCCTCGTCGTAGGAGTAGGAGAGCTTCGCGGACTTGATCGCTCCGGGGACGTAACCCTTGTGACCCGAGACGGACAGGGTGATCTTCTGGCCGTTCTTCGCGGGGAGGGTCTTCAGGCCGTCCTCGGGGAGGTCGTAGCCGGGGAAGAGGATCGGGATCGGGGTGGACTGGGTGCTCTCGTCGAGCTGGGAGGTGAACTTCCAGCTGGTGGTAACGGAGGTGGAGCGCTGCCAGACCCTCGCGTGGCCGCCGATCTTGGTGATGTTCTGGGTGAGTTCGTACGCGGCCCGCTCGGCCGGGACCTGGAAGGCGCCCTTGGGCCAGCTGCTCTCCCCCACGACCTCGCCGTCGCGCTTCAGCACCAGGTTTCCGATGTCGCCGAAGCTGCCGGGAACCGCGTAGTGCTCGCGGTCGCCCCACATCGCGCTCTCGAACCCGATCCAGTTGCCCTGGCGTTCGGAGACCAGGGTCTGCTTGTCCTGGGCGTCGCGCGGGGCGGTGGGCGCGATGACCCCGCCGTACCAGTTCTCGGTGAGGCGCTGTCCGGCCCGGAACTTCCGGTCCGGCTGGACCATCAGCTCACCGAACGGGAAGCTGCTGCCGACGTACCGCCCCCAGGCGGAGCCGTCGGCGGAGTACAGCTCGGTGCGGTGGCCGGGGACCGGCAGCGGGTCCGCCATCAGGGAGGTGGAGATGAGGTTGCCGCTCGGGCGCAGTGCGTAGGCCGACTCGACGAAGTTGCCCCGCACTCCCATCGCCTTGTAGTCGGATTCGACGGCGGCCAGCCTGCGGTCCGACGTGGCGTAGGTGCGGGCCGAGTTGAGCGGGCCCTTCTCCTGGAAGCCGAGGTTGTAGACGTAGGGGCTGCGCGCGGTGGCCTGCCAGTCCAGGGTGACCTTGCCCTGGGCGAGGCGGGCCTTGAGGTCCTTGGCCTCGACGGCGGGGACGGCGAGCAGCGGCAGCGCGCCGTCGCCGAATCCGGCGCTCGGGTACCAGGTGCCCGCGGAGGGGCGGTGTGCCAGGACGGCCACGGCGCCCTCGGCCTTCGCGTCCTGGGTGACCTTGCCCAGGTTGGTGCTGCCGTCGGGGGTTTCGACCAGGGCGATGCTCCCCTTGACGCCTGCGGCCTTCAGCTCTTGGGGGGTGCCCTTGCCCGCGTCGACGAGCGGAGCGGTGCCCTTGCCGTCGAGGTTCACGCTGCCCGTGGGACCGACGACGGCGTGCAGGGCGGGGCCGCCGGTGACCTTGAGGGAGCTGAGCAGCGGCGCCTGCGCCCGCCAGTAGCTGCCGAATTCGAACTCGCCGTCGTCGGCCCGGCCCTGGACGTCCGCGTAGAAGGCGCCGACGCCACGGCCCGCGCTGAGGGAACCGGAGTGGACCCAGGTGTTCCGCCAGGACCGCTCGAAGGCGAGGGTGGTGGCGCGGTTCTCGCTCGCCCGGTCGGTGCGGACGCTCAGCTTGTGCGCCTTGCGGGCGTCCAGGACGACGGTGGTGTCCTTCTTGAGCTCCAGCTGTGGGTGGGCCAGGTAGCTGAGCGACTGGTAGCCGTAGCCGGTGAGGTCGTCCGGGTCGGGGGTGGAGACATAGGCGGAGAGGAAGTACGCGCCGGGGCGGACCTCGTAACGCTGCTCCGTGCTCCCGTTGTTGGGGCGGCTCTCGCCCTGGTCGTCGTCGGTGCCGATCACGTCGAGGGAGCTCGCGCCGTCGGCGGGCTTGCCGCTGCGGTCGATCACCTTGACGCGCAGGGTGACGGTCTCGGGCTGTACGTAGAGCGCGAAAGGCGTGGAGACGGTGATGCCGCCGCGTGCGGTGGCCAGCACACGGCCGGTGATGTCGCCGTACTGGGCCCGGTCGATGCGCGCGGACGGGTCGATGGTCAGCGGCACCTTGACGGTGGCGCCGGCCGGGACGGTGACGCGGTCCTTGCCGAGCTTCGCGACCTTGGAGCGGATGCGGGAGCCGTCGTTGCCGGTGGGCTGCTGGATCTTGAGGTCCAGGGTGACGGGCTTGTCCGAGGTGTTGGTGTACGGCAGTTCGACGTCCGTGCGGTCGCTGCTGTCCTGGGGCCAGTTGAAGGTGCCGCCCTGCACGGCGGGCGCACCGGTCACCTTGGCGTCGAGCGCGCCCTTGACGTCGAGGCGGCCGCCGCCGGTCTGGCGTACGTCGCCGGGGACGACCTTGGCGGAGGAGACCAGGGCCGCCTTGATCTGCTGGGCGCTCCAGTCGGGGTGGGCCTGCTTGAGGATGGCTGCCGCGCCCGCGACGTGCGGGGTCGCCATCGACGTACCGGACATGGAGCGGTACGCCTCTGCGCCTCGTCCACCCGCCGAGGCGGCGGAGATGTTCACGCCGGGGGCGGCGATCTCGGGCTTGAGCGTGTGGGTGGCGATGTTCGGGCCACGGCTGGAGAACTGGGCGGTGGTGTCGTCGCGGTCGACGGCGCCGACGGTGAGGACGCCGGGGGCGCAGCCGGGCGAGGAGACGGAGTTGTTGCGCGGGCCGGTGTTCCCGGCCGCCAGCACGAACAGGGTGTCCTTGCTCTTGGCGAGCTCCTCGGCGGCGACGCTCAGCGGGTCGGTGCAGTCGGTGGCGGCACCTCCGAGGCTCATGGAGACGACGTCGGCCTTCTCCTGCACGGCCCATTCCATGCCCGCGATGATCCACGACTCGGCGCCCTGGCCCTGGTCGTTGAGGACCTTGCCGTTGAGGAGTCCGGTGCCGGGGGCGACGCCCTTCTTCTTGCCGCCGCTGGCCGCACCGCTGCCGCCGACGGTGGAGGCGGTGTGGGTGCCGTGCCCCTGGACGTCGGCCTCGGAGCCGGCGTCGGTGAAGTTCTTGGCGGCCACCACCCGGCCCTTGAGGTCGGGGTGCTCGGCGTCGGCGCCGGTGTCCAGGACGGCGACCTTGGTGCCCTTGCCGTCGAATCCGGCGGCCCACGCCTCCTGGGCGCGCACCTGCTTGGTCGACCGGTCGAGGGTGGCGGAGATTTTGCGGTCCAGCCACAGCTTGGCGAGGTCGCCGCCGGCGCGCGAGCGGGGGTTGCCGAGGTCGGCCCAGAAGTCGGCGGCCCTGTCCTTGTCCGCCTTGAGGGCGACCCCGCCGACGGGGGCGAGGACCGGGCCGCGGGTGGCGGCGCGCGGGAGGGCGGGGAGCGCGCGGGCGACGTTCACGGACTTGTCATAAACGGCGATAAGCGGCAGCGACTTGCTCCGCGCGTCGTCGTAGCCCTGCCGGATCAGGCCGGTGACATTGAAGAGCTCCCGGTCGACGCGGCCGGTGGCCAGTGCCTTGGACGCGGACGCGGGGTAGACGTAGAGGTCCGGCTTCCCGCCCTCACCGACGCTGGAGGTGCGGGTCTGCAGGAGCGGCACCGTGCCGTCCGGGCGGGGCAGCGCGGTGGCCGAGTCGGGGCCCGAACCCCCTTGCCGTACCTGCACCTTGTCGCCGGTGACCAGGGTGACGACTACGGCCCGCTGCTGCTTCTCGTGGGCCTTCGCGCTTCCGGCGATCGGCTGCTTGCCGGCCGTCGGGTCCGCGGCCGTGGGCGCTGCCACGGACGGGGTGACCGCGGTGGCGGCGAGGACCGCGGCGGTGGCCGCGCCGACCGCCGTACGCGATATGCGCTTTCTCGGACGCATTGTGCTCCCCAAGTCTGTTCGGCTCACGGGTTGGTGGGCCGGTGGCGACACAGTGGCAGAGGGGCTGGTGGTGCAGGGATGATGTCGTGAGGCGGGTTTGTGCCGTGGCTCATTCCCGCCAATGAGGCACAGCTGCGTGGGAGGGGTGAGGTTTGAGGTGCTGGGTGCGATAGGGCTGGACGAGGCACAGGAGGCGGCGTACCGGACGCTCATCACGGTGGGGGCCGCCGAGGTGGCCGATCTGGCGCACCGGCTGTCGGCCGGGGAGGGCGAGACGGAGCGGGCGCTGCGCCGGCTGGAACGGCAGGGCCTGGCCGCGCAGTCCACGTCCGGTACGGCGCGGTGGGTGGCGGCTCCGCCCGGGGTGGCGCTGGGCGCGCTGCTCACCCAGCAGCGGCACGAGCTGGAGCAGGCGGAGCTGGCGGCCGCGCTGCTGGCCGAGGAGTACCGGGCGGAGGCGTCCGAGCCCGCGGTGCACGACCTGGTGGAGGTGGTGACGGGGGCGAGCGCGGTGACCCACCGGTTCGCCCAGTTGCAGCTGGGGGCCACCGAGGAGGTGTGTGCGCTGGTCACCGGCCGGCCGGTGGCCGTCACCGGCCTGGACAACGTGGCCGAGGAACGGGCCGCCGCACGCGGGGTGCTCTACCGGGTGGTCCTGGAACGCGAGGTGCTGATGCTGCCGCGCGGTGTGGTGGAGCTGACGGCGGCCCTCAGCCGTGACGAGCAGGTCCGGGTGGTCGACCGGGTCCCCACCAAACTCGTCGTCGCCGACCGTTCCCTGGCCATGGTCCCGCTGACCGGCCGCGATGCCGAACCCGCCGCCCTGGTGGTGCACGCGAGCGGCCTCCTGGAGTCCCTGATGGGCCTGTTCGAGGCGGTCTGGCGGGAGGCCCGTCCGGTACGGCTGGGAGAGCCGGGCACCGGTGTCGCCTTCGTCGAGGAGGGCGAGGGGCCCGACGAGATGGACCTGAAGATCCTCTCCCTGCTGCTGGCCGGCCTGACCGACGCCAGCGTGGCCAAGCAGCTGGAGCTGGGCCTGCGGACGGTGCAGCGCAAGGTGAAGGGGCTGATGGAAGTGGCAGGGGTGTCGACGCGGTTGCAACTGGGGTGGCATGCGTATGAGCGGGGGTGGGTGGCGCGGTAGAGGGTGGCGGGGGGGACGCCTGCATGGGATTCGCCTGCACGGGCTACGCCTGCGTGGTTACGTATGTGTCTCACCCGGGGGCCGGGTGCGGGCGTAGTGGCGGCGGGCACGGTCGCGGTTGCCGCAGTCGCCGGAGCTGCACCAGCGGCGGGAGCGGGAGCGGGTCCTGTCCAGATAGAACCAGCCGCAGCCCGGTGCGGCACACCGGCCGATGCGCTGAACCGCCGCCGGATCGGCCAGCAACTCCTCTGCACCGAGGGCCAGTTCGTGTACGAGGCCGGCCCCGGCGGGATTCCATCGCAGCGGCAGGGCGGCGGGCAGCGCCGCACGGGTGCGGGCCTCCAGCACGGCATGGCGGAACCCGCCCCAGGCATCGGCGGGCAGCGGTGCGCCTTCGACGTATGCGTCGAGGATGCGCCCCAGGGCGGTGCGCAGCCGCAGGAGCGCGGCGGGCTCGGGCGCCTTCCCCGCGTCGCGCCCCTTCCCCACCCCGGCCACCTCCCCCGCCCCACCTCGCAGACCCGCGTCCCGCGCCCACTTCAGCCACCCGTCCGGGCCGCCCGTGACGCGGTCCGTGCGCCGGGTCCCGTCCGTGCGCCAGGCGACGGTGTTGACGAAGTCCAGTACGGGGTGGCCGCCGACGAAGACGGGTTGCTGCGAGGTCACCGCTCCAGCATACGTAAATCTCTAACAACCTATTCGTCGTTAGCTTGTTAGAGTGCAGTGATGGAATCGACAACTCCCCCACCCCAGGGGGGACTTCGCGCCGGTTTGTCCGTCGGGTCGGGGCTCGCGGTGGCGAGCTTCCTGCTGGCCATCAGCTTCGGTGCGGCCTCGTACGCGCAGGGCTGGGGTGTCGTCGCGCCGATCGTCTGCTCACTGATCGTCTTCTCCGGTTCGGCGCAGTTCGCGATGCTGGCCACCCTGGGTACGGGCGGGCTGGCGTCGACGGTCCTGGCGGCGGGGCTGGTGCAGGCCCGGTATCTGCCGATGGGTGTCGCGGTCGCGGGCGATCTGCGGGGCGGGCGGCTGCGGCGGGCACTGGAGGGGCAGTCGCTCGTCGACGGATCCTGGGCGGCGGCGCATCTTGGCGGCGGGCGGTTCGACCGGCTGCTGTTGTTCGGGGCGTCCGCCGTGCAGTGGCCGGCCTGGGTGGCGGGCACCGCGCTCGGTGTGCTGCTCGCGCCCGACGCGGGTCTCCAGCACACGCTGGGGCTCGATGTGCTGACGCCCGCGCTGTTCGTGGCGCTGCTCCTGGATGAACTGCGCAAGGACCGGGCCAACTTCCCGCCGGCGCTGCTGGGCGGGGCGCTCGCCGCCGTACTGATCGCGTTTCTGCCGACCGGGCCGGCGCTGGTGGGTTCGGCGCTGGCGGCGGGACTGGGGCTGCTGCGGTACCGGAGGGCGGCGGCGTGACGGTGAGCATGCCGGTGCTGTGGGCGGCGATAGGTGTGGTGGCGGTGGTGAGCTTCGCGATCAAGGGAATGGGTCCCGCGGTGTTCGGCGGCCGGGAACTGCCGGGGCCGGCGCGGGCGGTGATCGCGGTCCTCGCACCCGCGCTGCTGGCGGGGTTCGTGGTGGTGGCGGTGGCCGGACCCGGGTGGTCGGGGCTGGATCCGACGCTGGTGGCGGGGCTGGCGGCGGTGGTGCTGCTGCGCCTGTGCAGGGCTCCGTTGCCGGTGGCCCTGGTGGGGGCGGTGGTGGTGACGGCAGGGCTGCGGATGCTCTAGCGGGCGGGGGCTTCGGGACACCACCGGGTACGGGCCGGGCGGGTCGTGGTGCGAGGCACCACCGGGTACGGGCCGGGCTTCGGGACACCACCGGGTACGGGCCGTGGTGCGAGGCACCACCCTCATCCCGCCAGCGCCACCCTCAGCTCCGCCGCCTCCCGCTCCAGGTGGTGCAGCAGCGCCATCAGCGCCGGGGTACGGATCCGGGATGCCGCCTCCGTGGTGCCCACCGTCCGGCCCACCGAAGGGAGTTCGACCGGCAGGGCCACCAGCCGGTCGTCGTCGCGCAGGATCAGCTCCGGGAGGGCCGCGACCATGTCCGTGGACAGCAGCAGTGCCCGCATCGTCAGGATGGAGGTGCACTCCACGCGATTCGCCGGCAGCGTCAGCCCCTGTGTCTCGAAAACGCCCGCCAGCTCCCGGCGGAGCGCGGTCTGTTCCAGAGGCAGGATCCACGGGTGGCCGACGGTGTCGGCGAGGGTGGTGGCCGGGCCGCGGAGCAGCGGGTGGCCGGTGCGGACGGCGAGCCGGATCGGCTCGCGGTAGAGGGCCCGCTGGCGCACCCGGCCCGGCTCCGGCGCGGGGCCGACCCGGCCGACGATGACGTCGAGTTCCCCGGTGAGCAGAGCCGGGTGCAGCAGGTCGAAGGTGCCTTCGCGGACGATGACCGTCAGCTGCGGGCGTTCCGCCTTCAGCCGGGCGACCGCACGCGGGAGCAGCAGGTTCGCGCCGGCGAGGAGCGTGCCGACGGTGACCGTGCCCGCCTGGCCCTCGCGCAGGCCGGTCAAGTGGTCACCCGCGCGCCGCACTTCGGCGATGACCGTACGGGCGTGGCCGATCAGCGCCTCTCCGTAGACCGTCGGGCGCATCCCGCGCGGTTCCCGGTGGAAGAGCTCCACATCGGCGAGCTTCTCCAGTTCGCGCAGGGTACGGGTGGCGGCGGGCTGGGTCAGATGCAGCGATTCGGCGGCCCGGACGACGGTGCCGTGCTCGGCGATCGCGGCCAGCAGCGTCAGATGCCGGAACTTGAGCCTTCCGTCGAGCAGGTCCATCACCGCCGCCTGGGCCTTCCGTCGAGCAGGTCCATCACCGAGACTCCTCACGAGCAGGCCGTATGCCGGATCCGGTATGGCAGCTGCCCGTTCCGGCATTGGTTCGACATAACTGGGCGGGCTCATGATGCACAAGGGCGGAACAAGACACCAGAGCCCGGCCCCGGGCCCGGTGTTTCCGTCCTGAACAGGGAGGTTCACGAGGTGAGTTCGCCGGCACGGTATGACACGGGTGGTGAGGGTGTGCCCCCTTCTCCCAGCGGGACCGAGAAAGCGGTCATCGAGACGGCCGACCTGCTCGACGAGGCCTGCCGCACCGGGGTGCCGATCGCCCCCGTACGGGACCTGCTGCCGCCGGGCGACGTGGCGGCCGCCTACGCCGTGCAGAATCTCCGCACCCGGCGCAGGCTCGCCGGGGGCCGCCGGATCACCGGCTGGAAGGTCGGGCTGACCTCCGTCGCCGTACAGCGTCAACTCGGCGTTGATTCACCCGACTTCGGGGCACTCTTCGACGACACGGCGATACCGGACGGCGCGGAGATCCCGGCCGGTACGGTCCTTCAGCCGCGCGCCGAGGTCGAAGTGGCGCTGGTGCTCGGCTCGGATCTGACGCACGAGCGGCACACGGTGGCGGACATCCTGCGGGCGACCGAGTTCGCGCTGCCCGCGATCGAGGTGGTCGGCAGCCGCATCCGTGACTGGGACATCAGCCTGGTGGACACGGTCGCCGACAACGCGTCGAGCGGGGTGTACGTCCTGGGCACCCGCCCCGTCTCCCTGGACGCACTCGACCTGCGGACGGCGGGTGCGGTACTCGAACGGCGCGGTGAACCCGTGTCGGTCGGGGCCGGGGCGTCCTGCCTGGGCAATCCGCTGCACGCCGCACTCTGGCTGGCCGACACACTGGCCCGGCTCGGACGTCCGCTGCGGGCCGGGGACACGGTGCTGACCGGTGCGCTGGGGCCGGTCGTGGAGGTGGCGCCGGGCGATGTGGTGGAGGCACGGATCGACGGGCTCGGTTCGGTACGGGCCGCGTTCGCGGCAGTGGACGCGGAGCAGGACCCCAGGGGGGCCACGGCATGAACGAGGCACAGCTCAAGGAGTGCGCGGCCGCCCTCGACGAGGCGGCCCTGAACCGTCGGCCGTTGCGCAGCGGCAGCAGTGGGCTCACCGAGGTGTCCGACGCGTACGCGGTTCAAACCTCACTGGTGGCAAGGAGGATGGCGCGCGGTGAGCGACTCACCGGTTTCAAGCTCGGCTTCACCAGTGCCGCGAAGATGCGCCAGATGGGCGTGCACGACCTGATCCACGGCCGGATCACCGACCGGATGCGGATCGCCGCCGGGTCGGCGTACGACGCGGGGGCGCTGATCCATCCCCGGGTGGAGCCCGAGGTGGCGTTCCTGCTCGGCGGGCCGCTGCTGCCCGGCGACGGGGACCCGCTGGCGGCGGTGGCCGCCGTCGCGCCCGCGCTCGAAGTCATCGACTCGCGGTACGACGGGTTCACCTTCTCCCTCGCGGAGGTGATCGCCGACAACACCTCCGCCGCCGGCTACTGCCTCGGGTCCTGGCGCTCACCCGTCGAACTCGGCAATCTGGGGGTCCTGCTGGAGGTCGACGGGCGTCTCGTGGAGGCCGGTTCCACCGCCGCGATCCTCGGCCATCCGCTGCGCGCCCTGGCTGCCGCCGCCCGGCTCGCCGCCGCGACCGGGGTGGTGCTGGACGCGGGCACGGTGGTCCTCGCGGGGGCCGCCACCGCGGCGGTGCCGCTCGCGGACGGGGTGCACGTCCGGGCGACGGTCGCCGGTCTGGGCACGGTCGGCTTCAGCACCGTAGCGACGCGGCATGGCGTACCGACACCGCGTTCCCTGCCGACACGGCATTCCGCCCGGACCGAGGAGACCCCCGCATGAGCGACACCGGCAAGAAGCCCCTGCTCGCGCCCTTCAACTTCCAGAACTGGATAGCCGAGCACCAGCATCTGCTCAAGCCCCCGGTCGGCAACGTCCAGGTCTGGCAGGACGCCGACCTGATGGTGACGGTCGTCGGCGGCCCCAACCGCCGCACCGACTTCCACGACGACCCGATCGAGGAGTTCTTCTACCAGCTCAAGGGCAATATGGTGCTCCGGATCATGGAGGAGGACGGCGAACCGCCGCGCGACCTCCTCATCCGCGAGGGAGATGTCTTCCTTGCCCCCGCGCATCTGCGCCACTCACCGCAGCGCCCCGAGCCGGGCAGTATCGGCCTGGTCGTCGAATTCGCTCGCCCCGAGGGTCAGTTGGACGCCTTCGAGTGGTACTGCATGAACTGTCACCACCTGGTCCACCGCCGTGAGGTCCAGCTGAAGTCGATCGTCGACGATTTGCCGCCGGTCTTCAGCGCGTTCTACGGCGACGACACGGCCCGCACCTGCCCGCACTGCGGGGCCGTGCACCCGGGCAAGGACTGGCCGGACGCGCTGCGCCCCACCACCGACCGCACGGAGGTCGTCAAGTGACAGATGTGAACGCCCTGTTGAAAACCCTCGCCCTGCGCGCCGAGGCCCTGGACGCGGCCGACCCGCTCGCCGGGACCCGGGAGCGGTTCCTCCTCCCCGAGGGCGTCATCTATCTCGACGGCAACTCGCTCGGTGCGCTGCCCGCCGCCGTCCCGCCCGCCATCGAGGACGCGGTGTGCCGCCAGTGGGGCACCGATCTGATCCGGTCGTGGAACGACAACGGCTGGTGGGACTCCCCGCTGCGGGTCGGCGACACCCTCGGCCGACTGGTCGGCGCGGCCCCCGGCCAGGTCGTCGTCGGTGACTCGACGAGTGTGCAGCTCTACAACGCGCTGGTCGCGGCGGTGCGTCTGCGCCCCGGCCGCACCTTGCTGCTGACCGACCCGGACCACTTCCCCACCGACCAGTACATCGCCGACTCGGTGGCCCGCGTCCTCGATGTCGAGGTGCGCCGGGTGCCCGCCCGCGAGGTCCGGTCGGTGCTGGCGGCCGAGGGTTTCGACGTGGCGGTGGCCGCGTACGCACCGGTCGACTACCGGACCGGCGAGGCCTACGACATGGCCGCGATCACCTCGGCCGTGCACGAGGCGGGCGCGGTGATGCTCTGGGACCTGTGCCACGCCGCGGGCGCTCTCGACCTGCAACTGGACGCGATCCAGGCCGACTTCGCGGTCGGCTGTGGCTACAAGTACCTGTCCGGCGGTCCCGGCGCACCGGCTTTCCTGTACGTCGCCGAACGCCACCAGTCGTCGTTCGACCAGCCACTCACCGGGTGGCACGGGCACGCCGACCCGTTCGGCATGCACGGCACCTACACCCCGGCGCCCGGTGTCGCCTCCGCCCGGATCTCCACGCCGCCGCTGCTGTCGCTGCTCGCCCTGGAGGCGGCGCTGACCGCGTACGACGGGGTGGCGATGGCGGACGTACGGGCCAAAAGCCTGGGGCTGACCGGGTTCTTCCTGGAGTGCGCGGACGATCTGCTCGAAGGGTTCGGGTTCACTGCGGCGACCCCGCGTGAACCCGAACGCCGGGGCAGTCAGGTGGCGTTGCGGCACCCGCAGGCGTACCCGCTGATCGCGGCGCTCGTCGCGCGGGGTGTCATCGGCGACATGCGGGCGCCGGACCTGCTGCGGTTCGGGGTGAATCCGCTCTATGTGTCGTACGGCGATGTCCTCGACTGCGTACGGCAGTTGAGGGAGATCGTCAGCAGTGGCGAGCACCGTGATCCGCGCTTCCGGCGGAGCAGCACGGTGACCTGAGCGCACCACGCGCCTGACCGCACCACGCGACGCCCCACACCACCCACCTGATCGCCGCGCACGGCACCCCGGGGAGCCGGCCTTACGCCCCTCCCCCAGTTCCCCACACCCTCACGCCACCCCTTTCCTCCGCATATGCACCTCCTCCGTCTCTGGAAGGACCGCCACATGCGCACCCTCCGTCCCACTCCGGTCCGGGTCGCTCTGGCCGCGACCGCCGCCGCTGCCGTCACCGCCACATTCCTCGTCCCCACCTCCGGAGAGGCCGTCGCCGCTCCCGCCGATCCGGACATCCCCACCGTCTGCGAGGACCGTCGCCCGGACCCGGTGGACCCGGGGTCGTACGGAATGCAGCTCGACAAGAGCTTCCTGCACCCGGCGCTCACTCCGCTCGACGAGGAGAACCCGCACCCCTTCCCGGGGCGCGGCGCGGAGTACGACACGAAGTCGTACAGCAAGAACATGAAGGTCGAGGCGGCTTACGAGGGTGCCGACTTCACCCCCGACTACTTCCACACCTGGCAGAACATCGTCGATTTCGACGGCCGCCGCTACCTCTTCCAGTACGACCGTTCGGAGGGCCGCGTCTATGACGTGACCGACGTGAAGAAGGTCAAGGTCGTCGAGAAGCTGACCCGCGAGGACGTCGGCGGCGACGAGTCGAAGGCGAGCAGGGACTGGGCGGCCGGGGACTACTGGGGCGGGTCGACCGTCCAGTGGAGCAAGAGGCTGGGCGCCTATGTGATGGTGGTGAGTTTCGAGGACAAGCGGCAGATCAGCGAGCTGTCGGACGAGCCGGGGCACGACAAGTACGGCAACCCGGAGGGCGTCGCGAAGCTGCGGGCGAAGAAGGGCCTGAAGGGTTTCAAGGTCTACCGGCTCGACGGTCCGCGCAAGAAGGACTGGAAGCTGCTGTCGACCGTCTCCACTGACTCCACCCAGCGCGACCCGCTGCACAGCGACCTCGGCAAACCGCAGCAGGGCTCGGGTTCGCTGGATGTGCCGTACTGGACCGGCGGGAAGTACATGTTTCTGGCGGTCGCCCCGAACGACACGTACTCCGGCAACGAGTACCCGACCAATCTCCACTCGGCGGGCTACCAGTCCTGGGACATGTCCGACCCGGCGCACCCCAAACTGCTCGACACCTGGCATCTGCCGGGTCAGGTCACCGGCGAGTCGGCGGCGTACAGGAAGAATCCGCGCTGCGGGAACAGGACCAGCTGGATGGGGGCACGAATGCCGCTCTTCGTCCCCAAGCCGCCTGAGCAGGGCGGGCGTTACGCCTTCGCGGTGCAGGGCGGGCTCGGGCTGACGGTGCTGGACATCTCGAATCCGGCGAGGATGAAGGCCGTCGGCCACCTCGATCTTCCGCCGTCGGTGGCCGGCACCGAGGGCGACAACATCGATGTCTCGCAGTACGAGAAGACCGGCATGGTGTACGTCTCCGGCTACCCCCTCACCGAGGACTGCTACGAGCCGTACAAGGAGATCTTCCAGGTCGACGCCAAGGACCCGGCCCACCCGCGCATCGTCGGCCGGCTCCCCCGCCCGAAGCCGCCCAAGGCCTCCGGGATCACCGACTTCTGCCAGCGGCGCGGCAGCTTCGGACCCAAGCGGACCGGCTACTACACCAACCCCGGCAGCCATCAGGCGGGCGTCCTGAGTTACGGGTTCTACAACGCGGGCGTGCAGTTCTTCGATGTGACGAAGCCTCAGAAGCCGGAGATCGAGGCGTACTTCGTTCCCAAGGCGTACGGCAAGGACACCCCGGACTACGCGTACGGAAACCAGACGCACGGTGTGTACGTCGAGTGGGACCGCAACATCGCCTGGGCGCTGACCAATCACGGCATCTACGCGCTGTCGGCGCCGAAGGTGCTGGGCAAGCCGAACCTGGGCCGTCCGGCCGAACCGTTCCGCAACAGCAAGCCGTAAGAGCCTGCGTCTGCCCCCCTCTCCTCCTTCCCTAAGGAACTCCCATGCGCAGAAACGCTGTTGCCCTGCCGGCCGTCGCCGTCTGTTCCGCCCTCCTGCTGTCCGCCTGCGGCAGCCGCCCGGCCGACAGCGGGAACAAGACCGGCGGTGGGTCGGACACCACCGTCGTCCTCGGTTTCGACGGGCCGCTGACCGGCGACCTGTCCGCCCTCGCCGTCGGCGCCAGGAACTCCGCCCAGCTCGCCGTCGACCAGGCCAACAGGAACGAGACCGTTCCCGGCATCCGCTTCGAGCTCAAGGCCCTGGACGACCAGGCGCTGCCCGGCAACGGACAGCAGAACGCGACCGTGCTGGCCGGTGACAAGAAGGTCATGGGCGTGGTCGGCCCGCTCAACTCCAGTGTCGCCAAGTCGATGCAGATGGTGCTGGAGGAGGCCGGCCTCGCCACGGTCTCCCCGGCGACCACCAGCCCGTCCCTCACCCAGGGCGACGACTGGGCCACCGGCACCAAGGAGCGCCGCTTCAAGACGTACTTCCGCACCGCCACGACGGACGCGGTGCAGGGACCGTTCGCAGCCCAGCACGCCTTCGAGAAGCTGAAGCTGTCCAAGGTCTTCGTCATCGACGACAAGAAGGCGTACGGGACGGGCCTGGCGGCCACCTTCTCGGAGCAGTTCAAGAAGCTCGGCGGGACGATCGTGGAATCCGACCACATCACCTCCGGCGCGAAGGACTTCTCCGCGGTGGTCAACAAGGTGAAGGGTTCGGGCGCGGACTTCGTCTACTACGGCGGCGAGTACCCGGACGCCGGCCCGCTGACCGGGCAGCTGAAGAAGGCCGGCGCGAAGATCCCGCTGATCGGCGGCGACGGCATCTCCGACCCGCTCTTCATCCGCCACTCCAGCGCCCAGGCGAACGGCGACTACTGCACCACGGTGGGTGCGCCGCTCGAACAGGGGGCCGCGGGGAAGAAGTTCGCGGACACCTACAAGGCCGCCAAGTTCACCGACCCCTACGGCGCCTACGGCGGTTACGCGCACGACGCGACCACCGCGCTGATCGAGGCGGTCAGGTCGGTCGCCGGGGCGAACGGCGGCAAGCTGCCGCAGGACGCGCGGGCGAAGATCACCGCGGCGGTGCAGAAGTCATCCTTCGAGGGCGTCACCGGAAAGGTCTCGTTCGACGAGTTCGGGGACACCACCAACCGGCAGTTGACGGTCAATCAGGTCAAGGACGGTGTCTGGAAGCCGTTGAGCAGTGGCACCTTCGAGGCCAAGTAGTGGACCGAGAGTGTGTCATCCGGTGACGTCCTGGTGTGCGGCGTCGGCCAGATGCCGGGTGGCGTACGACCGCCAGGGCCGCCACCGCTCGTCGTCGGGCCCGCCCGGCAGTGCCACGTCCGGGTCGCCGAGGGCCCGCATCCGGATCAGCGCGGCGGTGTGCGGGTCCATCCCGGGTACGGCGGTCAGCGCGCGGGCCGTCTCCTCGCGGTCGGCGCCCGCGTCGAGCCGTACGGTTGCGTCGGCGAGTGCGGTGGCCAGCGGCCCGGCCACGGGGTCGCCGACCAGGGCGTCCGGCGTCGGGAAGAGGCGGTCGAGCGTCCCGCAGGGCTCGGCCAGCGGCTCCCCGTACGCCTCGACGAGCACGGCGGCCCGCTCCCGGCCGACCCGTGCACGTACCGCCAGCTCATCGGGGTCGGCGGCGCCGGGCGAACGCAGCCCTGGCCGGGCCTCCACCCGCGCGGACAACCGCGGATCCGCGCCGAGCCGCTCGTCCACCGCATAGGGGTCGGCATCCAGGTCGAAGAGCCTGCGCAGCCGCTGCACGGCGGTGGTCAGGTCGCGCAGATCGGTGAGGCTGATCCGTGCCTCCAGCCAGCCGGGGTGCGGGGCCTCGTCGACGGAGACGACCCCGGTGCCGTACGGCAGGCGCAGGGTGCGCCGGTACGTCCGCGCGCCCGGCTCCTCCCCGAGGACCTCCTCGACCCGGGGCACGGCCTCGCGGGCGAGCAGGTCGAAGACGGGCCGGGCGGCGTAGGGGCCCCGGTAGGCGAGCCGGAGGGGGACCCCGGCGGCGGGACGGCCGGTGGTCCCGCTCCTGACCACCACCGTGCCCGTCCCGGCGCTCGCGGTCGCGCTCCTCGCCATCCCGGTTCCGCTCTCCGCGCGCAGCTCGCTCGGGGTGCGGGCGTAGATCTGCCGCACGGTGTCGTTGAACTGGCGGACGCTCGCGTGGCCGGACGCGAAGGCGATCTCGGTGACGGGCAGCCGGGTGGTCTGGAGCAACACCCTTGCGGTGTGCGCCCGTTGGGCCCGAGCGAGGGCGACAGGACCGGCGCCCAGCTCGGCGGTCAGCTGCCGCTGCACCTGTCGTGCGCTGTACCCGAGCCGCCTCGCCAGACCGGGCACCCCTTCCCGGTCGACCACCCCGTCCCCGATCAGCCGCACGGCCCGTCCCACCGCGTCGGCCCGCACGTTCCACTCCGCCGAGCCGGGCACGGCGTCCGGGCGGCAGCGACGGCAGGCCCGGAAGCCGTTGCCCTGGGCGGCGGCGGCCGTGGTGAAGAAGCGGACGTTGGAACGCTTGGGAGTCACCGCGGGGCAGCTCGGCCGGCAGTAGATCCCGGTGCTCGTCACGGCGAAGAAGAACACCCCGTCGAATCGGGCGTCCCTGCTGGTCACCGCCTGGTAGCGGGTGTCCTCCAGGGTGGCGGCAGGGGCGCCGTCGAGGGCGCCGCGCGGGGTGTCCTCAGGTGCGGTCATGGAACCAGTGTGCGCCGGACCCGGGGTCCGGGCTCGCGGGATTCGGACATCGTCCCCGGGATCCGTACGCCGAGGGGGCACCAAGTCGCCTCGATGCCCTCTCAACCGTGCTGCCGCCACGGCGTCCGTACCGGACCGGCTACCGGACCTTGCCGCCGCGCTTCGCCGCGAAGTTGGCCCGGCCCTCCGCGGACTTCTGCTTCCAGTCGCGCTTGATCTCACCGCGCAGCCGGGCGTCCGTCTTGGCGACGATCCGCTCGTTCTCCCGGATCAGCTTGCGCCAGCTCTCCAGCCGGCGCTCGGGCAGCGTGCCGTCCTCGATGGCGGCGAGCACCGCACAGCCGGGCTCGGCGACATGGCCGCAGTCGTGGAAGCGGCAGTTCTCGGCCAACTCCCCGATCTCCGAGAAGACCTGGCCGACCCCGGCCTCGGCGTCCCAGAGTCCGACCCCGCGCAGTCCGGGGGTGTCGATGAGCACTCCCCCGCCGGGCAGCGCGAGCAGATTGCGGGTCGTGGTGGTGTGCCGGCCCTTCCCGTCGATGTCCCGGGTGGCCTGCACCTCCATGATCTCGGCCCCGCACAGGGCGTTGGCCAGGGTGGACTTGCCCGCGCCGGAGACGCCGAGCAGCACGCTCGTACCGTTCCCGACGACGGCCTGGAGCACCTCGATGCCGTCGCCGGTCGCGGAGCTGACCGTCAGCACCTGCACCCCGGGCGCGGTGGTCTCGACGTCCTCGACGAGGTACGAGAGACCGGTGGCGTCCGGCACCAGATCGCACTTGGTGAGGACGATCAGCGGCATCGCCCCGGACTCCCAGGCCAGCGCCAGGAAGCGTTCGATCCGGCCGAGGTCCAGCTCGACGGCGAGCGACACCGCGATGATCGCGTGGTCGACGTTGGCGGCGAGGATCTGCCCCTCGGACCGCTGGGAGGAGGTGGAGCGCACGAACGCGGTACGGCGCGGCAGCAGCGCCCGGATCAGCTGCGGATCACCGGCCGGCTCCAGGGCCGCCCAGTCGCCGGTGCAGATGACCCGCATCGGGTCGTGCGGGGTGACCAGGGCGGTGTCGGCGCGGACGGTTTTGTCCGGGGTGACGACATCGGCCTGGCCGCGGTCGACCCGTACCACCCGGCAGGGAATCAGACCCTGCTCGGCGTACGGGGCGAACTCGGCCTCCCATCCCGCGTCCCAGCCGTAGCGGGCGAGGGGGTGCGCGGAGCCGGCCGATTCCTGGCCGAGGGAGGCGAGCTGGTCGAGCGGAGAGGCCTGGTGACGCGAAGAGGACTGGTGGAGCGAGGAAGACTGGTGGAGCGACATCGACGAGGAAGCCGAAGAAGACAAGGTGGGGACCCTTCACAAGGATGGCCCCGGCAGCGCGCTTGACGGCGCGGAAAAGGAGTGGTCAGCCGGAGGCCACAGAGGTGGTGATGACGAGCTTCCGAGTGCGCACGGCACCCACAGTGATGACACCCATCGGTCACACCTCCTGGCTTGATCGGGCCGACACCGGCGATTGCGACAACCGCCGGACGAACGAGGCACACCATAACCACGCTCTCCGCCGCCGCGCCAGCCATTTATCCGGCGACTTCCCGCACGGCTGGGCAGCGGCTATCCAGCTGCTTCCCGCACGGCTTCCGGCGCGGCCGCCAGCAGCGGGCCGAGCCCTCCGAGCAGCGCCCCGATGGCCACGTCCCGCAGCTCGCTCCGGGTGCAGGTCTCCTCGTCCAGCCAGTCCACGCACAGCACCTGCACGAAGACCAGCCAGCTCTTGATCACCTGGGAGGCGGCCGCCCGCCGCCCCGGCTCGCTGACGGACGGGTGGGCTCCGGCGAGCGCGTCGAGCAGCCGCTCCCGCAGTGCGTCGAGTTCGCCTGCGATCACCGTCTGCACCAGCCGGTCGCCGGCCAGCGTGCGGTTGGCCGCGATCACGGTGTTCCGGTTCGCGGCGAAGTACGCGATATGGGCGTCCAGCCCCTCGACCAGCTGTTCCTGGAGGCTGTCGGCCGGGTCGAACCGCGATGCGGCGAGCAGCCGGTCCGCCACCTGCTGGTAGATGGCGACGAACAGGTCCCGTTTGCTGGCGAAGTGCCGGTAGAGCAGCGCCCGGGACACCCCGGCCGCCTCGGCGACACCCTCCATCAGCACTTCGTCGTACGGGCGCGCGGCGAACAACTCGGCGCCCACTTCGAGGAGTTGGGCGCGGCGTCCATCGGGTGTGAGTCGTCGTCGGGGAGGCACGCACCCCACCCTACTTGACACACGTCCACTTAGCTCGGCTAGCTTGGTGGACACACGTCAACTAAGCCTCAACTCGCCGACGGAAACGGGTGGTTGTGTCATGGTCAAGGCCCTGAGGGTGCTGTGCTGGACGATGGGCGTCGCCTGTGTGGCGATCGGCCTGCTCCATGTGGTGGGCGGCAACGCGGCGATCCCGGGGGCCGAGTCGGCGGGCAACACCATCGACAGCCTGGGCCGCTTCTTCGGCGCGATCTTCGCCGGCTACGGGATGGCCTGGATCTGGGCGGTCCGCCAGTCCCCCGTCCCGTCCCGGGCGGTGCGCCGGCTGGCGGGCGTCTTCCTGCTGGGCGCGGTGGGACGACTGCTCTCGCTGGCGGTGTCCGGTACGCCGCACTCGTTCCAGATCGTGCTGCTGGTGATCGAACTGGCCCTGCCGCCCGTGTACTTCCTCCTGGCGGACGCGGACGAGAAGCGGGCCGCGGCCGCATCGGGCAGCACCCGGCGAGCCGTTCCGGTGGCTTCCTGACGCACGTGGCTCCTGACGCCGGCAATCCCCTTACAAGGGTGGCAACTTGATGGGTGAAGACCTGACACGTCCCTTCTCGCACCGGATCGTTACGTCGCCGCCCGCCCCCGGCGGTGCGCCGCCACCCGCTCCCTGGTGGCGCACCGCCGCGAGCAGTAGCGGCGCTCGGGCCCCGCGCCGTGGGCCAGGTAGACGTGCGGGCATCCGATGGCGGTGCAGAGTCCACCGGGGGCCGCCTGCCGGTCCCAGAGCAGGACGGTCAGCGCCAGACAGGAGGAGGCCAGGAACCACTCCCCCCAAGGGGCTTCGTCGTCGCTGTCGAGGTGCGGGTGCCAGGGAGTGGTGCCGGAGTGCGTGGTGAGACGGAAGGCACCGGTGGTGCGCCGCAGCAGGGCGTTCAGACGGGCCGCCGCCTCGTCGGTGCCGTCGGCGGCGAAGACCTCGCGCAGCAGGAGTGCGGCGGCGCGCAGGTCCGCCAGATCCTCCTCGGCGAGCACGATCGGCTCCGGTTCGCCGTACTCCGCCAGCACCTTCACCACGGCAGCCGTCGCGTCCGCGGTGCCGCGCTCCTCGCAGAGCACATTGACCAGGGCCACGGTCCGCCGGGCGGTATCCATCGACAGCATTCCGCGAATGTAACGCAACTAGCCCCGTTTTGCGTTACCTGCCTACCGTGCTCGGCATGCGTTCACGATCCCCCTCCCCCCGCTCCTGGTGGCGTTACGTCGCCGGGGCCGCCGCAGCCCGTACCGGTGACGAGATGTCGGGCCCGGCCCTGCTTCTGCTCGCCCTCGCGGTGACCGGGTCGACCGTGACCGCATCGTCCCTGCTGGCGGGGGTGACGGTCGCGGCCGCGGTGGGCGGTCCGGTGTTCGGCGCACTGCTCGACCGGTCCGGCCGCCCGGGGCGGCTGCTCGCCGGGGCGCTCGCGCTGTACGCGGCGGCATTCCTGTTGATCCTGCTGACGCTGGGGCGCGTCCCGGTCGGAGCCGTGGTGGCGGTCGCGGTGTGCGCGGGCCTGTTCGGCCCGGCCCTGTCCGGCGGCTGGACCTCCCAACTCCCGCACGTCGTGGAGGAGAAAGAACTGCCGCGCGCGAACGCCCTGGACGCCCAGACCTTCAACCTGGCGAGCCTCGCGGGGCCCGCACTCGCGGGAGTGGTGGCAGGTGCGGCCGGGGCGCCGGCGGCAGTCGCGGTGTCGGCCGCACTGATCGTCGCGGCGCTTCCGGCGGCGTGGGCGCTCCCGACGGCACGTACCCTTCCGGCAGCATCGACCCCTCCGACGGCCCGGGCGCCCTCCTCTCCCAACTCCCCCACCGCACACGCCCCTTCCCCCTCCCTCCCCTCCGACCTGCTGGACGGACTGCGCATCCTCATCCGCAGCCGCCCGCTCGCCCGCGCCACCGCCGTCTCGGTGCTCTCCTGCACCGGGGAGGGCGCCTTCGTCGCCGTCGCACCGCTCCTGGGCGCACTCGCCCTGGGCAGTCCCGAGCACGGTGCGCTGCTGCTGTCCGCCACCGCTTTGGGCGCCCTCGCCGCCAACGCCGCGCTGGCCCGCCGTACGGCAGCACACCCGGAGACCACTCTCGGCCTGAGCACCCTCGTCCTGGCCGCCGCCTGTCTCCTCGCGGCGACCCTCCACCCCGCAGCGGTCGTCGCGTCAGCCCTCCTCGCCGGAGCGGGCACCGGCCCCCAGCTCACCGCGCTGTTCGCGATACGTCACCGGGCCGCACCGCCCCACCTGCGCGGCCGGGTCTTCACCACAGGAGCCAGCCTCAAGCTGACCGGGTTCGCCCTCGGCGCGGCACTCGCGGGCCCGTCGGCCACCCTGTCCGTGCCCCTGGCACTGCTGGCCTCGGCCGCACTCCAGCTGTGTGCCGCGCTGGCCTTCCACCTCCTGCGGACCGGGTCCGGACCGCGCGGCGTCAGACTTTCGTCACCTGTCGATCATGACCATCCTGCCCCTCCCCGCAGTTGAATGCGGACATGGACAAGCACGGATTCCTCCGCTTCCTCCGCAGGCCCGTCGTACTCGCCGCCCTGGTCGTCGCGGTGCTCGCGGCCGGGTTCGGCGCCTACTGGTTCCAGCCCTGGAAGCTGGTCACGGACACCACGGTGCGGGACGAGCTCCCGATGGCGGCCGTCCCTACCTCGGCGGACGGCACGAAGACGCCCGCGAGGGACGGCATGAAGGAGACACCCGTTCCGGCCGGCCCCATGCCCCTCTCGGCCGGAAACCTGATCAGTCACGAGCACGCGACCAGCGGCACGGTCAAGGTCCTGCGGCTGCCCGACGGCAGCCGCACCCTGCGCATCGAGAATCTCGACACCAGCGACGGCCCCGACCTGCGGGTGTTGCTGAGCGACGCCAAGGTGGTGCCGGGCAAGGCCGGCTGGCACGTCTTCGACGACGGCACGTACACCACCCTGGCGAAGCTCAAGGGCAACAAGGGGGACCAGAACTACGCACTCCCCGCCGACCTGGACCTGAAGCAGTTCCGCAGCGTGAGCATCTGGTGCGACCGCTTCGACGTCTCCTTCGGCGCGGCCGAACTGGCCCCGACGTAAGGGCAGTTCGGCTCAGAGGTGCCGGGTGAGCACCTGCGCCACCGTGTCCAGTGCGGTGTGCAGCTCCAGGTGGTCGTGGGCCTCCAGCGCCGTGTCGAGCAGCGGGTTGTCCGACCTGACGGTGGTCACCCCGGTGCCCTCCTCGCTGCCCAGTTCCACGGTCATGCTCTCGCCCGACGGGAGGGTGAGGGTGATCTTCGCAGCGCTGGGCAGCGGCTGGAGTACGGAGATCTCTGCGTCGGTGCGTCCGGTCTGGGCGCCGAGCCGGCGCGGGGTGCTGCGGGAGGCCCGGTAGATGTGCGACTGGTGCAGCGCGATCTGAAGCCTGTCGGACAGCTCCTCAGCGGTCTCCTCCCGCTCCGCGTCCGGGAGTTCGTCGAGCAGCAGCGCGGCGATCGAGCGGTACGCGATGGCCAGCTGCCAGGCAGCGGTGGTGAGCGGACCGGGGTCGTGGGTGTCGTGCACCAGCGGCCCGAAGGCCTCCTCGGCCGCCCGCGCGACCGGCTCCACCAGCTGTGCTGCCACCTTCTCCGGACGCGGCGCCGGAGCCGCGTCCGGGTCCCGCCAGTCGATACCGCGCGCGGTGAGATCGGCGAAGACGGCATCCCGGTCCGTACCGGCGACCGAGGCGAGCTCGCCGGCATTGCGGGTCCCGGTGCGCCAGGCGGCCTCGGTGAGCTCGGCACGGTTGTCGTCGGTGCTCTTGCTGAGCGCGGCGAGGGCGTTCAGGCGGGCTGAATCGGTGTCGGATGCGTTCATAGCGGTCACCGTAGGGTCGATATCCCGGCAGGCGTGGCAGGTGCGGCGGCACCGCGCCGCGAGCGCCCCCCGTGTGGCGGGTGGGGTGGTGCGGGTTACGTCGCGGGGGCGGGGTGGGGCCGGATGGGCGCGGCCCCTTCGGAGCAGGGCGTGGGTGACGCCTGCGCGTGGCCGCCGGGCCGGGACCGAGGGCGACGCTGCCCCTGCGCGTGGCCGCCGGGCCGGGACCGAGGGCGACGCTGCCCCTGCGCGTGGCCGTCGGGCCGGGACCGAGGCCGAGCCTGCCGCTGCCCCTGGCGTTGACCGTCGGTGATCAGCGCGGCTGCTGTTCCGCGATGGCCGCCCAGTCGTCCGCGCCGCGACCGTCGGCGATGGCCTCGTCGAAAACGGCACGCAGCAGTTCACCGATCGGGAGCGGAGTGCCTTGGCCGGCCGCTGCGCCCAGCGCGAGGTGGAGATCCTTGCGGCCCAGTTCCGTGGTGAATCCGGCCGGCTGGTAGCGCCGCTCGGCGATCATCGGCCCGTAGCCGGAGTAGACGGGTCCCGGGAAGAGTGTGGAGGTCAGCAGCTCGACGAACTGCCCGGAGTCGACACCGGCGCGCTCCGCGACACTGACGGCCTCGCCCAGTGACTGGATCGCGCAGGCGATCAGGTAGTTGCCGAGGATCTTGACGGTGTTGGCCTGCTCAGGGCGGTCGCCCATGCGCCAGGTCCGTGAGCCGATCACGTCGAAGTACGGCTGCACGCGGTCGAGCAGGGCCTGCTCACCGGCCGCGAGGACGTTGAGCGCCCCGGCTTCGGCGACCGGAACACGGCCGAAGACCGGCGCCGCGAGGTAACCGACGCCGTGCTCGGCATGCGCCGTGCCGACTCGGCCGGCCAGCTCCGCACTCACCGTGGCGAGGTTGACGTGAACCGTTCCGCGCGGGGTGCGGGCCAGGACACCGGAGTCGATGAACGTCTCGGTGACGGCCCGGTCGTCGGACAGGACCGAGAAGACCACCGGCGTCCGCATGGCCTCGGCCACCGAGGCGGCACGACGTGCACCCGCCGCGACCAGTTCGGCAGCGGGCCCGTCGGAACGGTTCCACACCACGACGTCGTGGCCGGCCTGCACGAGGTTGTGTGCGATGGGCCGTCCCATGGCTCCCAGACCGATGACCGCGATGCCGCTCACGCCGAGTACCCCTCCCGTTGAACCGTTTGAAGCGGATCAAGGATGGCACGGTGCGGCCGCGTCACCGCGGACCGACCCAGCCGCACCTCGCTCGGGCCACCCCTCCCGCCTACTCCGCCCCCACCGCGTCCAGGAACGTGCGGAACTTCGCGCCCGTCTCCGCCGTCTCCGCCTCCGGCTCGGAAGCAGCGACCACTCCGGCCCCGGCATAAAGCCGCAACGTCCGCTCCTCCGCCTCGGCGCAGCGAATCGTCACCACCCACTCCCCGTCACCGTCCGCGTTGCCCCAGCCCACCATCCCGGTGAAGAACCCGCGGTCGAACGGCTCGGTCTCCGCTATGACTTGACGTGCCGTCAGTGTCGGGGTGCCGCAGACGGCCGGCGTCGGATGCAGCGCCAGGGCCAGTTCGAGCGCCGAAGCCGCGCTCTCCTGCGGCAGCACCCCCGTGACCGTGGTCGACAGATGCCACATGGTGGCCGTACGGATCAGCGTCGGCCCGGCCGGCACGTCCAGGGTGGTGCAGAACGGCGCCAGCACCCCGTGCACCGCGTCCACCACCACCGCGTGCTCGTGCAGATCCTTCGCCGACGCGAGCAGCGCCGCCGCCCGCCGCACGTCCTCCGCCAGGTCCGCGCTGCGCGGTGTCGACCCGGCGAGGGGGTTGGCCACGACCTTGTTCCCGCGCCGGGACAGCAGCAGTTCGGGGCTGGCCCCGATCAGGGTCCGGTCGGCCCCGGTCGGCAGTGCGAACGTATAGCCCGACGGGTCACGCCTGGCCAGCCGCTGGAGCATCACCGGCAGGTCCAACGGCGCGTCCGCCGTGAGTTCGAGGGTCCGCGCCAGCACCACCTTGCTGAACTCTCCGCGCCACATGCGCTCCACGACCGCCGCGACCCCGGCCCCGTACACCTCCGGCTCGGGCACCGGACGCACTTTCCACTCGGTCGCCGCCGGCAGATCGGCCGGCAGGGCTATCAGCGGGTCGGTGGCGAGCGGCGGCGCGTCCTGCACGAACTCCGGTACGGCGAGCGCGGCGGGCGCGTTCTGGTCGAACCGCACCGCGCCCATCACCACCGGCTGTGTCTGTCCGTCCTGCCGGGCGGCGGCCAGCGTCTGGGCGACGCGCTGCGCCAACGGCTCTTCCCCGTGCGGGACTTCACGCGCGGGACCGTCGGCGAGCAGGGTCCGGGTGGGGGTGGCGAGGAAGCGCGCGCCGGAGGTGTAGGCGTCCAGCAGGCCGGTGGCGGCACCGACGGCGGGGTGCGTCGCGTCACCGGAGACGGAGGCGCGAGAAGGGGCGGGGGCGGGTGCCGTCGACACGGTGTCCACGGGTTCTCCAATGCTCGTGAGGATGTGGGGGCGGAGCGAAAGAGGGACGTACATACGGAGCGGTCGGGTCGGATGGCCGTACGGAGCGGCCGGATCAGAAGGCTGTACGGGGCGGCCGGGAGGTCGCGCGGAGCGGCCGTGCGGGCACTCCGCGCGGTGCGTCGCGCCGAGACGTCAGCGCAGGGTCGCGCCGCCGTCGACGTAGATGTCCTGCATGGTGATGTGCCGCGCCCGGTCGGAGGCGAGGAAGAGCACCGCGTCGGCGATGTCGGAGGGGCGGGCGATCCGGCCGAGCGGTATGCCGGTCCGGTACGACGCCAGGTCACCCTGGATCACGCCCTGTTCGGCGTCCGGCTTGCCCTCCCACATGCCGCGCTGCATGGGGGTGTCGGTGGATCCCGGCGCGACCACGTTGCAGCGGACCCCGCTGCGGGCGACCTCCAGGCCGAGGCATTTGGTGAACATGGCGGCGGCGGCCTTGGAGGCCGCGTACGCGGCCATTCCGGTGCGCGGGATGCCGGCCGCGTTGGAGGCGACGGTGACGATGCAGCCCTTGCGGCGTTCCGTCATCCGGGCGGCGGCGGCGCGGGAGGTGTGGAAGACGCCGGTGGTGTTCACGGCGAAGGTGTCGGACCAGTCCTGGTCGGTGAGTTCGGTGGCCGGGGCGGTGCGGAGGATTCCGGCGACGTTCACCAGCAGGTCCAGCGGACCGAGTTCGGCCTCGACGCGGGCCACCGTCCCGTCGACGGCCCCACTGTCGGTGACATCGAGTGGATAGGCGACGACCTTGCCGGACCCGTCCTCCTTTGTCAGAGTTTCAGCGAGCGAGGCGATGCCTTCGGGTGCCCGGTCGGTGGCGGCGACGGTCGCACCACGGGCCACCAGCGCCCGCACCACCGCTTCACCGATGCCCTGACCGGCGCCGGTGACGAGTGCGACCCGTCCGGCGAACTCGCCTGCTGCGTGCGACTGATGCGGCAGTTGTGCCGGTATGTGCTCGGGCATGAAAGGTCCTCCCTCGACTTGCTTAGGTGAGCCTAACCTAACGCACGAGGAAGATCGAGAGTGGCCGGGGCCCGGCCGAATATGGCCGAGCGGCCCCCACCTGGCGCGATCCCGCCCTTCGGTATGCCCGGAACCCCGAATCGGCGGGCAGGCACACCGGGGCGCGGTCGGCTGTCACCGGATCAAAGGGAGGAACCTGGCACCGGCGGCGACGGCGTTCACGCCCGCTCCACCAAGTGGCCCGCCCGGACGCCCCGTTCGCGCCCCCTCACGCCACCGGGAAGCAGACACCGGGCCCTGGGACGCGCCGACCGGACTCCGGCGCATCCCCGCCGCTCCGGCCCACCTCGGCATGCCCCGTACGGCGCGTGCGAGGAGTGTACAGACGTTCCCTTCTTCACCACCCCGTCCGCGTCAACCTTCCGCCCCAGGGTGAACGACGGCCCCACACGGGCCCCTTGATGAGCAAAGCTGACGCCCATGGAACTGCTGCCGCACGGATACACCAACCACACCACCCATCATGCGGGCGTGGTGACCAAGACCTACAAGGGCCGGGACGCACAGCGCCGGATGGAGCGGGAGGCCACCGCACTGTGCGGTCTGGAGACGCTGGGAGCCGTGCTTCCCGTGCCGCACTTGATCGGTTGCACCGGCGAGACCCTCAGCATGACCTTCCTTTCGGGTGTCCACGGACAGGACCTGATGGAGGCCGGCCGGGCACCGGAGGTGCTGCACGCCTGCGGTGCGGCGCTGCGGGCCGTGCACTCGGTGGACGCCTCCGAGGTCTTCCCCCGGGCCAGGCCGGGATCCGTACTGGTGCACGGGGATTACGGCCCGAACAATGTGCTGCTCACCGGGGACGGCTCCCGGGTGACCGCACTCCTCGACTGGGAGTGGGCGCACGCGGGCGATCCCGTCGAGGATCTGGCCTGGTGCGAGTGGATCGTCCGCACCCAGCACCCCGAACACCTCGGGGAGCTGGACGAGTTCTTCCACGCGTACGGATTCCGGCCCGACTGGGAGACGCGGCACCAGGCGATGGTCAGCCGGTGCCGCGAACTCGTCGACTTCCAGCCGCACCGGATCGGCCTGCTGATCGAGACGGAGGGCTGGACACGGTAGCCGAGGTGTCAGCCGGCCGCCGCCGCGAGCACCTTGGCCTCGACCTCCGGGTCGAGCCCCACCACCGGCCGGTCCGCACGCTGCGGGGCGACCCCGCCGAGGGCCGTGAGCCAGTGCCAGGTGTCCGCGACCGTCTCCGCGACCGGGCGGCAGCGCAGCCCCGAGGCAACCGCCTTGGAGACATCGGTGCGGTGAATGGTGTCGTGGTCCTCGCCCGGCGGGATCCACACCGGTAGCTGTATCCAGGGCTCGATCCCGTGCGCCAGGATCAACTCGGGCGCAGTCCACCGGAGTTCGGCGGACGAGCCCGTCGCCCGTACGCAGGAATCCAGCAGTTCCCCCATCGAGGTGTGCCCCTGCGGCGAGACCAGGTTGTACGGCCCGGACAGGCCCGCCTCGACCGCGTCCAGCATCCAGGCCGCCAGGTCGCGGGCGTCGACGTACTGAAGGGGCAGTTCGCGCGGTCCGGGCGCGAGGACGGGGCCGCCGCGCGCGATGCGGTTCAGCCACCACGGCAGGCGCCCGATGTTCTCGCCGGGACCGAGGATCAGTCCGGCCCGCGCGTGCACCGTACGGCCCGCGCCGAACGCCTCGTCGGCCGCCAGCTCGCCCGCCCGCTTCATGTGCGCATAGCCCTCGTCGCCCGGCTCGACCAGCGGCGCGCCCTCGTCGTGCCCGGCCGGGGCCGGGTGGACGTACACCGACGCCGACGACACATAGACGTACCGCCCGGTATGACCGGCCAGCAGCCCGGCCGTCCTGCGTACGGCGTCGGGTGCGGCGGACCAGGTGTCGAGCACCGCGTCCGGGCGGGCCCCGTCGCGTACCGCGTCCGCGAGTGCGGTCAGGTCGCCGAGGCGGTCTCCGCGCAGGGTCCGGACGCCGGGCGGCGGGGCGTGGTTGCCGCGGTGGAAAACGGTGACGTCCCAGCCGCGCGCGAGGGCGTCCTCGGTGACGGCCCTGCCCACGAACTCGGTCCCGCCGAGTATCAGTAGCTTCATGATCGCCATCATGCCCGAGCGGGCGGCGGCGCGAGGGGCAGCGTCACCTCGAACCGGCACCCGCCCGGAACGTTGCGGACCGCCGCCCGCCCCTCGTGGGCCTCGACGATCCCCCGGACGATCGCCAGCCCAAGTCCCGCCCCACCTGGCGGAGTTCGCGCCTCGGTGCCGCGCCACCCGGTGTCGAAGACCCTCGGCAGATCGGCCTCCGGGATGCCGCCGCAGCCGTCGGTGACGGAGAGGACCACGGTGCCGGGCGCGGGTCCCGGTTCGGCGGCCAGCGCCACGGTTCCGTCGGCGGGGGTCCGCCGGATGGCGTTGACCAGCAGGTTGGCGAGCACCCGGGACATCTCGCGGCCGTCGACCTCGACGGGCAGCGGCTCGACCCGGGCGGGCACGAGCCGCACGCCGTGCTCGCGGGCGAGCGGGTCGGCGCCCGCGAGGGCGTCGCCCACCAGGTCGTACAGGGAGAGCCTGGTGGGGGCGAGGGTGAGTGAACCCGCGTGGATCCGGGAGAGCTCGAAGAGGTCGCCGACCATGGTGTTGAGCCGGTCGACCTCGGTGCGGATCTGCCGGTGGTAGCGGGCCGGGTCCTCGGCGACCCCGTCCTCCAGTGCTTCGGCCATCGCCCGGAGCCCGGCGAGCGGGGTCCGCAGGTCGTGCGAGATCCAGGCGACCAGCTCGCGCCGGGAGGTCTCCAGGGCGCGTTCGCGCTCCCGCGAGGCGGAGAGCTTGACGCTGGTGGCCGCCAACTCGGCGGCCAGCTCGTTGAGTTCGGCGGTCGCGGGCCTGCCGGGCGCGGCGAAGTCGCCCCCGTCCCCGAACGACCGGGCGGCCCGGGTGAGCGCTCTGCTCCGTGCCACCACCCACCGCCCGAGGAGCAGCGCGGTGACGAGGGAGACTGCGGCGGCCATCGCGATCACGGTGGTGACGACGGCGAGGTCGTGCGCGTTGATGAGCATCGCCCAGGACACGGACAGCGTCCCGGCGAGCATGGCGGCCACCGTCACCGCCACGACGACGGTCAGCGACACCGCCACCGACCGCCGCCGCAGCAGCCACAGGGCCAGCGCGCCCGCGAACCCGGCTGCGACGGCGCCGAGCGCGGCGAACAGGGCGATGAGGGCGAGGTCGCCCATGTCGTCGACCATCGCGCCCGCGGCGAGGGCGGTGGCGTCGGGGGCGAGGACGGCAGCGGCCCTCACGCGGGGCTCCCGGCGCCGGGTCGGGGCGTGGGTGGCGGACCCGTTGCCGCATCGGCGACGACGCCCGGGGCTGTGTCCGCGTCCGTATCCGTACTCGCACCCGTGTCCGCCCCCACGCCGAAGCGGTAACCCGCGCCCCAGACCGTCTGGATCATGGCCGGTTTCGCGGGGTCGGTCTCGATCTTGGCGCGCAGGCGGCGGACGTGGACCGTGACGGTCGACAGATCGCCGAAGTCCCAGCCCCATACGTCCTGGAGGAGCTGCTCCCTGGCGAACACCCGGTCGGGGTGCGCGACGAAATGCGCGAGGAGGTCGAACTCCCGCAGGGTGAGGGCTAGTTCGCGGCCCTCGCGAGTGGCACGGCGGGCATCCGGGTCGAGTGTGATTCCGGCGGCGCGCAGCAGAGGGCCGGGGGCGCGGCCGACCGCCGCCGCGGCCCTGCGCAGTACGGACTCGACGCGCAGCACCAGCTCGCGCGGACTGAACGGCTTGGTGACATAGTCGTCCGCCCCGACCTCCAGCCCGAGAATCCGGTCCTCCTCGTCCCCGCGCGCCGTGAGCATGATGACCGGCACGGGCCCGTGCGCCGCCCGCAGCCGCGCACACACCTCCAGCCCGTCCATCCCCGGCAGCATCAGATCGAGCACCACCAGGTCCGGCCGCTCCTCCCCCGCCGCCGCGAGCGCGCCAGGGCCGTCGGCCGCCTGCCGCACGGCGAACCCCGCCCTGCGGAGGTACCCGGTGACCACCTCGGCGACGGTGGGGTCGTCGTCCACGACGAGGACACGGTGGGGTGCGGGGGTGGGGGTGGTGGCGGAGGTGGGCGCGGGCCCGGGTTCGCTCTCGTACTCCATGGTCAACAGTCTCGCCCGCGCCCGGCGCCGACGCGCACCGCACGACGCTTACCGTTCCATGACGTCTCCGTACGGCGGCCCCAGCAGCCACCACCACCGTGCAACGACACGACACGGCGCGCCGACGTCCGAATTCTTCAAGATCCGCCGCGCCCTGCCGCCCTAGGCTCCTGCCATGACACCTACACCGCGACTCGACGCCATCAGCATCGTCACCTCCGACCTGGCCGCCTCCCTCGACTTCTACCGCCGTCTCGGCGTTCCCGTTCCCGCCGATGCCGCCGCCGAGGGGCATGTGGAGGCCACGCTGCCCAATGGGCTGCGGGTTCTGTGGGACACCGAGGAAGTGATGGCGTCCTTCGATCCGCAGTGGAAGAAGCCGGAGGGCGGGGACCGGATGGGGCTGGCCTTCCTCTGCGACAGCCCGGCCGAGGTCGACGCGGTGCACGACGACCTGACCGGGGCCGGGTACCTCTCGCACCTGAAGCCGTGGGACGCGGTGTGGGGCCAGCGTTACGCCGTGGTGCTCGACCCGGACGGCTGCGGGGTCTCCCTCTTCGCCGCCAACGAGGCATAGGCACTCAGCGTCATCCCCGCCAACTCCCGTGTCTCGCGTGCCAGATGGGCCTGGTCCGCACAGCCCGAGGCGTAGGCGGCCGCCGCGAAGGGCGTTCCTTCCCTTACGAGCGCCAGGGCGCGCTGGAGCCGGAGTACCCGGGCGAGGGTCTTGGGTCCGTACCCGAAGGCGGACAGGGAGCGGCGGTGCAGCTGACGGGCGCCGAGGCCGACGGTCTCGGCGGCGCCGGCGACGGTGCGTCCTGCCGCCAGTTCCGCCGCGACGGCGCGCATCAGGGGGTCCGGTGGGGTGGTGTCGGCGGCCCGGCGCAGGGCCAGGCCCTCCAGGGCACGGGCCGGATCGGGGGCGTTGGTCACCTGTTCGGTCAACACCCTTGTGCGGGGCCACAGTTGGGAGAGCGCAACTCGGCGGTCGCGGAGTTCGTGTGCGGGTACGCCGAGGAGGGCGGGGGCCGCGCCGGGCGGGAGGCGGAGGCCGGCGAAGTGGGCGCCGGGGCGGTCGGTGGTGTCGTGGGCGTGGGTGTCGGGGCCCGCGACGAGGAGTTCGCCGTCGATCCACAGGAGGTCCATGCAGCCGTCGGGCAGAACGGGGTAGGCGCTCGCGCGGGGCGTGGATGCGGGGGTGGCGCGTCGCTGCCAGAGGACGGCACCGGGGAGACGGGAGGGACGCTCGTGGTACCTGCCGTCGTCGGCTGCCATGGCGCCCAGGGTAATACCGGGTGGGCGGGACCGGCCCCACCGCCCGCCCGTTCCCCGCCTCAGCCGTCCACCCGGGCCCTGTCCACCACCGCCCCCAGGTTCAGGGTCGGGGGGAGGGTGCCGAAGGCTGTTCCCCAGTCGTTGCCCAGGCGGGAGGCGCAGAAGGCGTCTGCGACTTCCGGTGGGGCCCAGCGCACCAGGAGGGAGCCCTGGAGCACCAGTGCCATGCGCTCCACGAGTCGCCGGGCCCCGCCCTCGATTCCGTCGAGGTCGGCCAGTTCGGTCAGCAGACCCTTGATCGCGCCGTCCAGCCGGTGGTCCGCGCCCCGGGCCTGCCCGACCTCCGTCAAGAACGCGTTGAGCGCCATCGGCTCCCGTTGCAGCGCCCGCAGTACATCCAGCGCCTGGACGTTCCCCGCCCCCTCCCAGATCGAGTTCAGCGGCGACTCCCGCAGCAGCCGCGGCATTCCCGACTCCTCCACGTACCCGTTGCCGCCCAGGCACTCCAGCGCCTCCGCCGCCACCGGCGTGCACCGCTTCGTCACCCAGTACTTCGCGGCCGGAACCGCGAGGCGCAGCAGCGCCCGGTCCTGCTCACTGTCACTGTCGTACGCCGCCGCGAGCCGCATCGCCAGCGTGGTCGCCGCCTCCGACTCCAGCGCCAGGTCCGCCAGCACATTGCGCATCAGGGGCTTGTCGATCAGCTCGCCGCCGAAGGCCCGCCGGTGTGCGGCGTGGTGAGTGGCCTGGGCGACCGCCTGCCGCATCAGCGCCGCCGAGCCGATCACGCAGTCGAGCCGGGTCGCCGCCACCATCTGGATGATGGTGCGCACCCCGCGCCCCTCCTCGCCGACGATCCGCGCCCAGGTCCCGTCGAACTCGACCTCGCTCGACGCGTTCGACCTGTTGCCGAGCTTGTCCTTCAGCCGCTGGATGCGGAACACGTTGTGCGTCCCGTCCTCCAGCACCCTGGGCACCAGGAAGCAGCTCAGCCCGCCCGGCGCCTGGGCGAGCACCAGGAACCCGTCGCTCATCGGCGCCGAGCAGAACCACTTGTGCCCGGTCAACAGGTACTCGCCGTCCCCCGCGACCGGCAACGCCTCGGTCGTGTTGGCCCGTACGTCGCTGCCCCCCTGCTTCTCCGTCATGCCCATGCCGAACAGCGCCCCCGGCTTCCGGGCGGCGGGCAACAGTTCCTGCCCGTACACGGAAGAGGTCAGCCGCGGCTCCCAGAAGGCGGCGAGCGAGGGGTCGGCGCGCAGCGCGGGCACCGCCGCGTGTGTCATCGAGACCGGGCAGCCGTGGCCGCCCTCCGTCTGGGTCCACACCAGGAATCCGGCGGCCCGGCGGACGTGCCCGTTCGGGCGACCCCAGGCGTTGGTCAGCCCGGCCGAGACCGCGTGCCCCAGCAGCCGGTGCCAGGAGGGGTGGAACTCGACCTCGTCGATCCGGTTCCCGTACCGGTCGTGGGTGTGCAGCTCGGGCGGATTCTCGTTCGCCTGCGTCCCCCACTCCTGCGCCTGGGCGGATCCGGCGGCCCGTCCGAGCGTGGTCAGTTCCTCGCGGACCTCGTCCAGGAGGCCGGCGTCGGTGTGCCGGTCGACAGCCTCCGTGAGGGCCCGGTCGGCGCCGAAGACGTCGTACCCGACCAGGGGCGGGGCCTGATTGGTCACTGTGTGGGTGGTGGCTGCCATGCGGCTACGGTAAGGAGGTGCAGGCAGCAAAGAAAACACCCGAACGGCCCCGGAAACACCGGCGGGAGAATCGGCTCCACCGGGCCCGTGTTCTCTACCGCAACGTATCGAAGCGCAAGCTGGTCTGGCTGCTGCTCAAGGACACCGTCAACAGCTGCGTCGAGTACCGCATCCTCGGCCTCGCCGCCGAGGCCGCCTTCTTCACCCTGCTGTCCCTGCCCCCGCTGCTGCTCGGTCTGCTCGGCCTCCTCGGCTACATCGACAACTGGACGGCCACCGAGACCGTCAAGTCCATCGAGGAGAACATCCTCGGCGCGTCCAACGCGGTCCTCTCCGAGCGGGGCGTGAACGAGTTCGCGAAGCCGCTGTTGGAGGACGTGACCCGGGAGGGCCGCCCGGACGTCATCTCCATCGGCTTCGCCATCGCCCTGTGGTCGGGGTCGCGCGCGGTCAACGTCTTCATCGACACGATCACGGTGATGTACGGGCTGGACGGCCATCGCGGCATCGTGAAGACCCGCCTGCTGGCCTTTCTGCTGTACGTCGTGGCGCTGCTGATCGGGGCGGTGGTGCTGCCGCTGATGGTGGTCGGCCCGGACAGGGTGGTGGCGCTGGTCCCGTTCGGGACGGAGGTGATCAGCGTTCTGTACTGGCCGGTGGTGATAGTGCTGTCGGTGGTCTTCCTGACGACGCTGTACCACGTGTCGGTGCCGGTGCGTTCGCCGTGGGTGGAGGACGTTCCCGGTGCGCTGATCGCGCTCGGGATGTGGGTGCTGGGCAGCTTTCTGCTCCGTATCTACGTCACCAGCACCGTCGAGGGCGGCACGATCTACGGGTCACTGGCCGCGCCCATCGCCGTACTCCTGTGGATCGGTGTCTCGGCCTTCGCGGTGCTGGTGGGCGCCGCCGTCAATGCCGCCATCGACCGGGTCTGGCCGTCCGTGGCGACGGCCGCCGCCCGCGCCGAGAACGACCGGCTGCGGACCGTGCAGGCCGCCGAGGTGATAGCGCGGGCGCGGGCGGCCGGGATCGAGACGGGTGTGATCCAGGCGGGCACCGAGGACGAGGAGGACGACGGCGAGGGCGAGTGGACGGGCGCCAACCCGGACATGCCGTCGGAGTTCCCGGAGCGGTGGTCGCGGTTCCTGCCCCCGGACGACGTGAAGTCGCGACTGCACACGGGACGGGAGCGGGAAGCGGAGGCAGGGCCGGGGGACACGAAGGGCTGAGCCCGGCGCGGGCCCAGCCAGGTGGATCCAGGCAGGCGGGCCCGTACCGGCGGACCCAGGCCGGTCGGACCCGGGCCGGTCGGACCCGGGCAGGCGGGCCCGTACACGCAGGCCCACGGCGGCCCGTCCCGGACGTCGGCTTCCGACGGCGCCCCACCTGGCCGCCTCGCGCACCGCCGTGATTCCCTGACCGGCATGAGCACCACACAGCCCACCACCGACGTCACCATCTGGTCGCTTGAGCAGACCTCCCCCGACGACCACACCCCCGTCCCGCCGCCGCCCGGCGACGACCTGCGAATCGTCCGGGCCGAGGTTCCCTCCCCCGAATTCAGCCGGTTCCTGTACACCGCCGTGGGCGGCGACATCCGCTGGACGGACCGGCTGCCGTGGTCGTACGCGCAGTGGCGGCAGGTCGTGGAACGTCCAGGTGTCGAGACGTGGGTGGCGTACGACCGTGGGACGCCGGCCGGGTACGTCGAGCTGGAGGCCCAGGGCGAAGGCACCGTCGAAATCGTCTACTTCGGGCTGATTCCCGCCTTCCGAGGCCGGCGCATCGGCGGTCATCTCCTGTCGTACGGAATCCAGCGCGCCTGGGACCTCTCGGAGCGCCACTCCGGGGCCGCCCCGACCAAGCGGGTCTGGCTGCACACCTGCTCCAAGGACGGCCCGCACGCGATGGACAACTACCTGAAGCGCGGATTCCGGCTCTTCGACACCAAGATCGAGGCTGAGCCCGAGGTCGCCAATCCCGGCCCGTGGCCCGGTGCGCACGCCTGAACCACTCGCAACATCCGCCCCGCTTTCACCCCGTACGCCCCCTTGGCGCCCACGTGACCACTGACACACCGTCCCGCCATTCGGGACGGTGTCGTTCACATTTTGGACAACAGTGGACTGGCCCAACTCGCTCGTGCCACGCTTCCGTCATGGAATCAGCTGGAGTTGCCTTGGTGAGTCGACGTCACGTCGACCTCGGCCGCATGTCCAGCGCCATCTGTCCGGCCTGCTGACAGCCCAGCACCGCCACGCTCCTCGACGAGAACAGCCTCCTCCAGCGAGCACAGCCCCTTTTCTGATCCCTGCTCCCCGTCTTGAGCATGTCTGCGCACCCACGCGCCCACTTTGCGCGAGTGTGCAGGTCAGAGCCGCCTGCCCGCGAGTTCCCGCCCGCCCACTCGCAGCCCCGAAGGACGTACCGCCATGTCTGCCACCCCAGAGAAGCCCGCCGCGGGGGCTGCTGCCACAGCCCGCCGCAAGGCCGGACGCCATCGCGGCGAAGGCCAGTGGGCCGTAGGGCACCACACGCCCCTCAACGGCAATGAGCAGTTCAAGAAGGACGACGACGGTCTCAACGTACGGACACGTATTGAGACGATCTACTCCAAGCGCGGTTTCGACTCGATCGACCCCAACGACCTGCGCGGACGCATGCGTTGGTGGGGTCTCTACACCCAGCGCAAGCCCGGGATCGACGGCGGCAAGACCGCGATCCTGGAGCCGGAGGAGCTGGACGACGAGTACTTCATGCTGCGGGTACGGATCGACGGTGGCCGGCTCACCACCGAGCAGCTGCGGGTGATCGGCGAGATCTCGCAGGAGTTCGCGCGCGGCACCGCCGACCTCACCGACCGGCAGAACGTGCAGTACCACTGGATCCGTATCGAGGACGTGCCGGAGATCTGGCGGCGTCTGGAGGCCGTCGGGCTGTCGACGACCGAGGCGTGCGGCGACACCCCGCGGGTCATCCTCGGCTCGCCGGTCGCGGGGATCGCCGTGGACGAGATTATCGACGGCTCCCCCGCCATCGACGAGATCTACCGCCGCTTCATCGGCAACCCGGACTTCTCCAACCTGCCCCGCAAGTTCAAGTCCGCGATCTCCGGCTCCCCGCAGCTGGATGTCGCGCACGAGATCAACGACATCGCCTTCGTCGGCGTCGACCACCCGGAGCACGGCCCCGGCTTCGACCTCTGGGTCGGCGGCGGTCTCTCCACCAACCCCAAGCTGGGCGTACGGCTGGGGACCTGGGTCGCGCTGGAGGACGTGCCGGACGTCTACGGCGGTGTGATCGGCATCTTCCGCGACTACGGCTACCGACGGCTGCGCAACCGCGCGCGGCTGAAGTTCCTGGTCGCCGACTGGGGTCCCGAGAAGTTCCGTCAGGTCCTGGAGGACGAGTACCTGGAGCGCAAGCTCCTCGACGGGCCCGCTCCCGAGCAGCCCGCCGGAACCTGGCGCGACCACCTCGGCGTGCACCCGCAGAAGGACGGGCGCTTCTACGTCGGGTTCGCGCCGCGCGTCGGCCGGGTCGACGGGTCGACGCTGACGAAGATCGCGGAGCTCGCCGACCGGCACGGGTCGGGCCGGCTGCGTACCACCGCCGAGCAGAAGATGATCGTGCTCGACGTCACCGAGGAGCAGGTCGATTCGCTGGTCGCGGGCCTTGAGTCGCTGGATCTGCGGGTCACCCCGTCGCCGTTCCGGCGCGGCACCATGGCCTGCACCGGCATCGAGTTCTGCAAGCTGGCGATCGTCGAGACCAAGGCGCGCGGCGCCTCGCTGATCGACGAACTGGAGCGCCGCATCCCGCAGTTCGACGAGCCGCTCACCATCAACATCAACGGCTGCCCCAACGCCTGCGCCCGCATCCAGGTCGCGGACATCGGTCTCAAGGGCCAGCTGATGCTGGACGCCGACGGCAACCAGGTGGAGGGCTTCCAGGTGCACCTGGGCGGTGCGCTCGGCCTGGAGGCCGGGTTCGGCCGCAAGGTCCGTGGCCTGAAGGTTACTTCCGCCGAGCTGCCCGACTACGTGGAGCGCGTGCTGACCCGCTTCCAGGACCAGCGCGAGGACGGCGAGCGCTTCGCGACCTGGGTGACCCGTGCGGCGGACGGAGACCTGTCGTGAGCGAGCGAGCGGCCCCGTTCCACTGCCCGTACTGCGGCGACGAGGACCTCAGGCCCAATGAGACCGGGCACGGAGCCTGGGAGTGCCACGCCTGCAACCGGGCGTTCCAGCTGAAGTACCTCGGTCTGCTGACCCGGGGTGTCGCCCACACCAACGCAAAGGAGGACGAAGGGATATGACGACCACTCAGCAGGACCTCAGGTCCCTCGCCGAGCAGGCCGGGCGCGACCTCGAAGACGCCTCCCCGCTCGACATCCTGAAGTGGGCCGCGACCACCTTCGGCCCCCGCTTCTGCGTCACCTCCTCCATGGAGGACGCCGTCGTCGCGCACCTCGCCTCCCGCGCCTTCCCCGGTGTCGACGTGGTCTTCCTCGACACCGGCTACCACTTCCCGGAGACCATCGGCACCCGGGACGCCGTGGACGCGGTGATGGACGTCAACGTCATCACCCTCACGCCCCGCCGGACCGTCGCCGAGCAGGACGCCGAGTACGGCCCCCAGCTGCACGACCGCGACCCCGACCTGTGCTGCGCCCTGCGCAAGGTCAAGCCCCTTGAGGAAGGCCTCGGTTCGTACGACGCCTGGGCCACCGGCCTGCGCCGCGACGAGTCCCCCACCCGGGCGAACACCCCGGTGGTCGGCTGGGACGAGAAGCGCCGCAAGGTGAAGGTCTCACCGATCGCCCGCTGGACGCAGGACGATGTCGACGCCTATGTGGCGGAGCACGGCGTCCTCACCAACCCCCTCCTGATGGACGGCTACGCGTCCGTCGGCTGCGCCCCCTGCACACGCCGGGTACTGGAGGGCGAGGACGCCCGCGCGGGCCGCTGGGCCGGACGCAACAAGACCGAATGCGGGCTGCACTGATGACGGACAGTCAGGAGAATCACGAGATGACCGGAGCCACCGTCTGGCTCACCGGCCTGCCGAGCGCCGGCAAGACGACCCTCGCCCACGCGCTCGCCGAGCGGCTGCGCGCCGAGGGCCGCCGGGTCGAGGTGCTCGACGGGGACGAGATCCGCGAGTTCCTCTCCGCCGGGCTCGGCTTCACCCGCGAGGACCGGCACACCAATGTGCAGCGGATCGGTTACGTCGCCGAACTGCTCGCCCGCAACGGCGTGCTGGCACTGGCCCCGGTCATCGCCCCGTACGCGGACAGCCGCGAGGCGGTGCGCAAGCGGCACCAGGCCGAGGGCACCGCGTACCTGGAGGTGCATGTCGCGACGCCCGTCGAGGTGTGCTCCGTACGGGATGTGAAGGGTCTGTACGCCAAGCAGGCGGCCGGGGAGATCTCGGGGCTGACCGGGGTGGACGACCCCTACGAGGCTCCCGCCGACCCGGATCTGCGTATCGAGTCGCACACCCAGTCGGTGCAGGAGTCCGCCGCGGCCCTGCACGCGCTGCTCACCGAGAGGGGTCTGGCATGACGACCACGGCCAACACTGCCGACGACGAGGGTCTCGGCAGCCCTTTCGCACTGAGCCACCTGGACTCGCTGGAGTCCGAGGCGGTGCACATCTTCCGCGAGGTGGCGGGTGAGTTCGAGCGGCCGGTGATCCTCTTCTCCGGCGGCAAGGACTCGATCGTGATGCTGCACCTGGCGCTGAAGGCGTTCGCCCCCGCGTCGGTTCCCTTCTCGCTGCTGCACGTCGACACCGGACACAACTTCCCCGAGGTGCTTGAGTACCGGGACCGGGCGGTGGCCCAGCACGGGCTGCGGCTGCACGTGGCCTCGGTGCAGGACTACATCGACGCGGGCAAGCTGCGCGAACGCCCCGACGGGACGCGCAACCCGCTGCAGACGCTGCCGCTGACGGAGAAGATCCAGGCGGAGAAGTTCGACGCCGTCTTCGGCGGCGGACGCCGTGACGAGGAGAAGGCACGGGCCAAGGAAAGGGTATTCTCCCTGCGCGACGAGTTCTCGCAGTGGGACCCCCGCCGCCAGCGCCCCGAGCTGTGGCAGCTGTACAACGGCCGGCACGCCCCGGGCGAGCACGTCCGCGTCTTCCCGCTCTCCAACTGGACCGAGCTGGACGTGTGGCAGTACATCGCCCGCGAGAAGATCGAGCTCCCGGAGATCTACTACGCCCACGAGCGCGAGGTGTTCGCGCGCAACGGCATGTGGCTGACGGCGGGCGAATGGGGCGGGCCCAAGGAGTCGGAGCAGGTCCAGACGCGGCTGATCCGCTACCGCACGGTGGGCGACATGTCCTGCACCGGCGCCGTCGATTCCGATGCGGTGACGCTGGACCAGGTCATCGCCGAGATCGCCGCGTCCCGGCTCACCGAGCGGGGCGCAACGAGGGCCGACGACAAGATGTCCGAGGCCGCGATGGAAGACCGCAAGCGTGAGGGGTACTTCTAAATGACTACGGTGACAGAGCAGTTGAGCACCACCACCCTTCTTCGCTTCGCGACCGCGGGTTCCGTGGACGACGGCAAGTCGACCCTCGTGGGGCGGCTGCTGCACGACTCGAAGTCGGTACTGACCGACCAGCTGGAGGCGGTCGAGCGGGCGTCGCTGAGCCGCGGGCAGGAGGCGCCGGACCTGGCGCTGCTGACCGACGGGCTGCGGGCCGAGCGGGAGCAGGGCATCACCATCGATGTCGCCTACCGCTACTTCGCGACCGCCCGGCGCCGCTTCATCCTGGCCGACACCCCCGGGCACGTGCAGTACACCCGCAACATGGTGACCGGCGCGTCCACCGCCGAGCTGGCCGTGGTGCTGGTCGACGCCCGCAACGGGGTCGTGGAGCAGACCCGCAGGCACGCCGCCGTCGCCGCCCTGCTGCGCGTCCCGCACGTCGTGCTGGCCGTGAACAAGATGGACCTGGTCGACTACGCGGAGCCCGTCTTCGCCGACATCGCCCGCGAATTCACCGCGTACGCCAGCGAGTTGGGCGTCCCGGAGATCACCGCGATCCCGATCTCGGCGCTCGCCGGGGACAATGTCGTGGAACCGTCCGCGCACATGGACTGGTACGGCGGGCCGACCGTGCTGGAACACCTGGAGACGGTGCCGGTCGCCCATGACCTCACCGCCTGCCACGCCCGCTTCCCGGTGCAGTACGTGATCCGGCCGCAGTCCGCCGAGCACCCCGACTACCGGGGCTACGCGGGTCAGATCGCGGCCGGCGCGTTCCGGGTCGGCGAGCAGGTGACGGTGCTGCCGTCGGGACGTACCAGCACCATCGAGGGCATCGACGCGCTCGGCGAGGCCGTGGACATCGCCTGGGCGCCGCAGTCGGTGACGCTGCGCCTGGCCGACGACATCGACATCTCGCGCGGCGACCTGATCGCACCGGTCTCGGACGCCCCGGCGCCGACCCAGGACGTCGAGGCGACCGTCTGCCACGTCGCCGACCAGCCGCTCTCGGTGGGCCAGCGGGTGCTGCTCAAGCACACCACCCGTACCGTCAAGGCGATCGTCAAGGACATCCCGTCCCGGCTCACCCTGGACGACCTCTCCCAGCACCCGGCACCCGGGCAACTGGTCGCCAACGACATCGGCCGGGTCGTGGTGCGCACGGCGGAGCCGCTCGCGCTCGACGCGTACGTGGACTCGCGGCGCACCGGTTCGTTCCTCCTGATCGACCCGGCGGACGGTACGACGCTCGCGGCCGGCATGGCGGGCGAGTCGTTCGCGACCGCCGCGGCAGCGGTCGGCTCCGTCGCGGACGAAGAGGGCTGGGACTTCTGATCATGACGTTCCTCGATGCGTACGTCGATGTATACGCCTCCTTCGCGAAGGAGGGCGGCCGGATCGGCAGCGGCACCCTGGGCAGCGGCCAGGGCGGGGTCGGGCGATGTGCGTGCTGACGCACGCCCCCGACCAGCACGCCGTACCCGCACCGCACCCCTTCCGTACGGATCGCCGTACACATCGACGAAGACCCGAGGACTGTCTGCCATGACTGCCCCCCGCTCCATCCTGCGCCGACCCGCTCCACGCCCGGCCGCCGTGCGCCGCTCCCTCGCCGCGGCCGCCGCACTGCCGCTGCTGATCGGCGTGCTCGGCGCCTGCGGCTACGGCTCACAGGCGAAGAACGAGGACAAGGCCGTACCCGTCGCCAAGGGCGAGAAGATCGGCGGCCTCGACGAGGTGAGAATCGGCTACTTCGCCAATGTCACCCACGCCACCGCGCTGGTGGGCCTCCAGGAGGGCTTCTTCCAGAAGGAGTTGGGCGGCACCAGGATCAAGTCGCAGGTCTTCAACGCCGGCCCCTCCGAGATCGAGGCGCTGAACGCCAAGGCCATCGACGTCGGCTGGATCGGCCCCTCCCCCTCCATCAACGGCTACACCAAGTCCAAGGGCCAGAACCTGCGGATCATCTCCGGTTCCGCCTCCGGTGGCGTCTCGCTCGTCGTCAACGGGGACAGGATCAAGTCCCTGGACGACCTCAAGGGCAAGCGCCTGGCGACCCCGCAGCTCGGCAACACGCAGGACGTCGCGCTCCTGCACTACCTGGCCGGGAAGAAGCTCAAGGTCGACGCCACCACCGGCAAGGGTGATGTGACGGTGCTGCGCCAGGACAACAAGGAGATCCCGAACTCCTTCAAGTCCGGTGCCATCGACGGCGCCTGGGTCCCGGAGCCGACCGCCTCCAAGCTCGTCGCCGACGGCGCGAAGGTCCTGCTGGACGAGCGGACGCTGTGGAAGGACGGCAAGTTCGTCATCACCAACGTGATCGCCTCGCAGACCTTCCTCGCCCAGCACCCGGAGGTCGCCGAGGCCCTGCTGCGCGCCTCGGTGAAGACCAACGCGTGGATCAAGGCCAACCCGGAGAAGGCGAAGGCCAGCATCAACGCCCGGCTGAAGAAGGACTCCGGCAAGGAGCTGCCCGCCAAGGTGCTGGACCCCGCGTTCAAGAACGTCGAGGTCACCGACGACCCCCTCTCCGTCAGCCTGCGTGACTCGGCCGAGCACGCGGTGGGCACCGGCCTGCTCAAGAGCCCGCTGCTCGACGGCATCTACGACCTGCGGCCGCTGAACAAGGTCCTGAAGGCACAGGGCGGCCGGGCCGTCGAGGACGCCGGACTCGGCGCCAAGTAGTCGCCACCACCGCGCAGTTACGCCCATCTGTTACGCCCCTTGGAGGTGAGACCCATGGCCACCGCACTCGTCAAGCAGAACACCGCCGCCGCGCCGGTCGCGGACGGGACGGACGCGCGCTCGACGTCGTACGCCGCGCGCATCGACCACGTCTCGAAGTCGTTCGGCCGGCCGGGCCCGGGTCAGCAGCTCGTCCTGGACGACATCAGCATCGATGTCGCACCGGGCGAGTTCGTGACCCTCCTGGGGGCGTCCGGCTGCGGCAAGTCGACGCTGCTCAACCTGGTTGCCGGGCTGGACGCGCCGACCGCCGGAAGCATCGATGTGCCGGGCGGCCGTCCGGCGCTGATGTTCCAGGAACACGCCCTCTTCCCGTGGCTGACCGCGGGCAAGAACATCGAGCTGGCGCTCAAGCTGCGCGGCGTCGCCAAGGCGGAGCGCCGCCCGGAGGCGGAGCGACTGCTGGAACTCGTCCGGCTCAAGGGCGCGTACGGCAAGCGGGTGCACGAGCTGTCGGGCGGTATGCGCCAGCGTGTCGCCCTCGCCCGCGCCCTGGCCCAGGACAGCCAACTCCTGCTGATGGACGAGCCGTTCGCCGCGCTGGACGCCATCACCCGGGACGTACTCCACGAGGAACTCACCCGCATCTGGGCGGAGACCTCGGTGTCCGTCCTGTTCGTCACGCACAACGTGCGCGAGGCGGTGCGGCTGGCCCAGCGGGTCGTCCTGCTGTCCTCGCGGCCCGGGCGGATCGCCCGGGAGTGGCGGGTCGGCATCCCGCAGCCGCGCCGGATCGAGGATTCCGCGGTCGCCGACCTGTCCGTAGAGATCACCGAACAACTCCGTGGGGAGATCCGCCGACATGGCCAGCACTGACACCGACGCCGCGTCCGCCACCGAGGCGGACGTCCGGTCCCCCGGGAGCGCCGGCAAGAGCTCCGACCTCGCCGGGCTCGAAGCCGGTCTGGACGCCCTGGAGTCCCGAACGGCCGAGCGCGCCCCGTTCGGCCGGATCGTTCTCGCCAAGGTGGTCCCGCCGCTGGTCGCGGTCGCGATCGTGCTCACCCTCTGGCAGCTCGCGGCGGCCTCCGACGTCAAGCCGGACTACGTCCTGCCGGGCCCGCTGGACGTCTGGAGGTCCGTCGAGGCGATGTGGCTCGACGGCACCCTGCTCGGCTACATCTGGACCAGCATCTCGCGCGGCGCCCTCGGCTTCGTCGTCTCGGTGGCCATCGGCACCCCGCTGGGGCTGCTGGTGGCCCGGGTGAAGCCGGTTCGGGCGGCGATCGGGCCGATCCTGTCCGGCCTCCAGTCGCTTCCGTCCGTGGCCTGGGTGCCCGCCGCGATCATCTGGTTCGGCCTCACCGACACCACGATCTACGCCGTCGTCCTGCTGGGTGCCGTACCGTCGATCGCCAACGGCCTGGTGGCGGGCGTCGACCAGATCCCGCCGCTGTATCTGCGGGCGGGCCGCACCCTGGGCGCGACCGGACTGCACGCCGTCAGGCACGTCCTGCTCCCGGCCGCACTGCCCGGCTATCTGGCCGGACTCAAGCAGGGCTGGGCCTTCTCCTGGCGCTCGCTGATGGCGGCCGAGCTGATCGCCAGCTCGCCGGACCTGGGCACCGGGCTCGGCCAGCTGATGGAAAACTTCCGCACCTACAGCGACATGTCCGGCGTCCTCGCCACGATCCTGCTCATCCTGATCGTCGGCATCGGCATCGATCTGCTGTTCTTCTCGCCCCTGGAGCGTCGCGTGCTGCGCAGCCGCGGCCTCCTCGTCAGGAGCTGACCCCCATGCACGGCCCCGTCCCCCCGCCCGCACTCCTCCTCATCGCCCACGGCAGCCGCGACGCACGCCACGCGGCGACGGTGCGTGCGCTGGCGGCACGGGTGCGGGAGCGACAGCCGGGGACGCGCGTCGAAGTCTCCTTCCTGGACTTCAACTCGCCCTCGGTGCCGGATCAGTTGGCGCGTCTGGACTCCGCCGGACTGCGTGACGTCGTCGCCCTCCCCCTCCTCCTCACCCGCGCCTTCCACGCCAAGTCCGACATCCCGGCCGTGCTGCGGGAGGCGCCCGCTCGGCTGCGTATCGTCCTCGCGGACGTGCTGGGCCCCTCTCCCCTTCTGCTCGCCGCTGTCGAACGACGGCTGTACGAAGCCGGGCTGCGGCCCGAGGACAAGAGCTCGACCGGGGTCGTCCTGGCCTCGGCGGGCTCCACCGACCCGGAGGCGATCGCAGTGATCGCTGAAATTGCGCGGGAGCTGCGGCACACCGGTTGGTGCACCGTGCGGCCTGCGTTCGCCTCCGCTCTACTGCCCCGCACCGAGGACGTCGTGCGGGAACTCCGCGCGACGGGAGTACGCCGGGTGGCCGTCGCCCCGTACGTCCTGGCCCCGGGACGCCTGCCGGACCGGATCGGGCGGGGGGCGGCAGGGGCTGACGTACTGGCCCAGGTGCTGGGCGCGTCGGACGAACTGGCCGCGCTCGTCCTGGAGCGTTACGAGGAAGCGGCACTCCCCGTCCACGCCCTCGCCTCCTGACCCTGCGCTGCCTGCGCTGCCTGCGCGCGAAGCCAGGTCGGTCAGCTGAAGTCCAGTTTGCCCGCCCGAGTGCGCTTGAGTTCGAAGAAGCCCGCGTGGTTGGCCATCACGCGGAAGCTGTCGAAGAGGCGGGCGGCCTCCTCGCCCCGGGGGACGGCCTGGAGGACCGGGCCGAACCAGACCGTGCCGTCGACGTGGAGGGTCGGCGTGCCGACGTAGCCGCCGGCCTCCGGGTCGAAGCCGGCCTCGTGGCTGCGTCGCACCGCGTCGTCGTGCTGGGTTGAGTGCGCGGCCTCGGCGAGGTCGGCCGGCAGTCCCAGTGCGGCGAGGGACTGCGTGATCACCTCGTCGAAGTCCTTGTTCTTCTCGTGGTGGATGCGGGTGCCGAAAGCGGTGTAGAGGTCGCGCAGCACGCCGTCCCCCTCGCGCTCCGCCGCCGCGACGGCCACCCGCACCGGGCCGATCGACTTGTCGACCAGCTCGCGGTACCAGTCGGGCAGCTCGTTGCCCTCGTTGTGCAGGTAGAGGCTCATCGGGCGGAACCGGAGCGTGAGGTCGCGCTCCTTCTCGACCTCCAGCATCCAGCGGGAGGTGATCCAGGCGAAGGGGCACGCGGGGTCGAAGTAGAAGTCCACCGAGGTCGGCGAGGCGGGTGAATCGGGTGAGCCGGGTGAGGTCGGTGCGGAGTGGCTGTTCGATGTCGTCATGTCAGCGACCTTAGCCAGCGGGCGGCCCTGGGGGCCGGTCCACTTACGCCGTGTCCCGGTGGGCCAATTCCGCTGCTGCCACTGCTGCCGCCACTTCCTCCACCGGCATCGATCCCGCTGCGCGCCGCTCGCGTGCGAACTCGTTCGCCAGTCGCTGGAGCACCTCGTTGACCGGTGTCGGCACCCCGTGCAGGGCGCCGAGGAGGACTACTTCGCCGTTGAGGTAGTCGGCCTCGATGCTGCCGGTACCGCGCACCAGGCTCTGCCAGGACGAGCCGGCACCCGCCGCCCCGCTCTCCATCCGCACCTGGACGACCAGGCCGTCCCTGGCCGCCATGTGTTCGGCCTCGCCGACCGCTTCGATGCCCGCCGCCGCCAGGACCGCCCGGCCCTCGGCCATGGTGCGGGCGGCGAGGTCCAGACCGACGGGGGCGGACAGGGCCGGGGCGCCGCACACCGCGCCCAGGGAATTGAGGGTGTTGCTCAGCAGTTTGGAGTACTTCCAGCGCATCGCGTCCGGCACCACCGGCGCCGCGAAGCGCGACTTCTCCAGGTCTGCCGCGATCGCCGTGGCCGTCGCGTCGACACCCGTGGGGTAACGGCCGAGGTGCAGTACGCCGGTCATCGGATCCCCGGCCGCCGAGACCGCTCCAGGCTCGATGAATATCGCCGGGAGGTAGACGCACATCGCATACACCCGGCGGAAGCGGCGCAGCGCGAGCCGTTCGTTCTCGACGCCGTTCTGGGCGCAGACCACGGGCAGCATCTCGCCCGCCGTGCCGCCACCGGCGACCGGACGTCCGCTCCAGGCGTCGAGCGCGGCGACGCTGTCCTGGCTCTTGACCGCGAGCAGGAGTACGTCGTCGGGGCGCAAATCCACCTCCTCGGGACCTGCCGCACACGGGAGCCGGAGGGGCCGGGTGCCCTCGGGGGTGGTGAGCCGGAGTCCGGTCTCGCGCAGCGCCGCCAGTTGGGCGCCGCGGGCCACCAGCACCACCTCGTGCCCGCTCTCGGCCAGCTGTCCGCCGACTACCCCGCCGATCGCACCGGCCCCGATGATGACGTACCGCATACGGCTCTCCCTGCTCGTTCCACTCGTCCCGGTGTGGGCTCCCTCGCTATGGCTCGATCATGCATGCCCTGTCAACGGCCTTCACGGTGCGGTGAGTTCGACCAGTTTGCGTACCGTGTTCCAGTTTCGACTGGTGGGGATCAGCCCCTTGTTGAGGGCGGGCTTGGCGAGGGCTTCGGCGAGTTTGGAGCGGCCGAGGCCGCCCGGGGCGTACAGGTAGAGGACCTTGTCGCCGAGGCGGAATTCCTCCGGGAGGTACGCCTGGGTGTCGATGCCGGCGAAACGGTCCGGGCCGAGGGGGCCGGAGTAGTACGTGGCGTGGAGCTGCTTGCCTTCGAGTGCGTCGGCCGGGAAGGGGCAGCCGTCGGCCACGGCGCGCAGATAGGTGTGGTCGCGGACCAGACAGGCGACGGGGAAGCCGAAGTGCTTCTCGATGGCGGTTTCGAGGTCGCGGGCGAGGTCGTCCTGTGGAATGCCGGCGTCCGCGCCGAAGACCGCGTTCCCACTGTTGAGGTACGTCGTGATGTCCGTGTGCCCCAATTCCGCGAGAAGGCCGCGGAGTTCCGCCATCGGCACCTTGGCGCCGCCCACATTCACGCCGCGGAGCAGGGCGGCGTACCTCTTCGTCTTCATGCTCCCGACGATAAGGCGCGCCACTGACAATCGGCCGCCGCGCCCCGTGGGGGAAGGGCGCGGCGGCCGGTCTTCAGCAGGATCCCGTCAGGATGTCGCGGACTACTCGACGACCTTCAGGAGCTTGTTGGCGGTGCCCGCGGACGGGTTGGTGATCTTGTCCGGGGTGGCACCGCCGGTCAGGGCCTCGGCGACCTGCGCCGGGGTGGCGTCCTGGTGACCGGCCAGGTAGACCGCCGCCGCGCCGACCACGTGGGGGGTGGCCATGGACGTACCGGAGATGGTCTTGGTGCCGTCGTCGCTGTCGTTCCAGGAGGAGGTGATGTCCGACCCGGGGGCGTAGATGTCCACGATCGAACCGAAGTTGGAGAAGTCCGACTGGGCGTCCTCGTTGGTGGAGGAGGCGACCGTGATGGCCTCGGGGACGCGTGCCGGGGAGTAGTCCTTGGCGTCGCTGGCGTCGTTCCCGGCGGCGACCGCGAAGGTCACGCCGGAGGCGATGGCCTTCTGGACCGCAGCGTCGAGAGCCGGGTCGGCGCCCCCGCCCAGGCTCATGTTGGCGACGGACGGGCCCTTGTGGTTGGCGGTGACCCAGTCGATGCCCGCGACGACCTGCTCGGTGGTGCCCGAGCCGTTGTCGTCGAGCACCCGGACGGCGACGATCTTCGCCTTCTTGGCGACACCGTGGGCGGTGCCCGCGATGGTGCCGGCCACATGGGTGCCGTGGCCGTTGCCGTCGTCCGCGTTGTCGTCGTTGTCGACGGCGTCGAAGCCGGAGACGGCACGTCCGCCGAAGTCCTTGTGGCTGACCCGGACCCCGGTGTCGACGACGTACGCGGTGACGCCCTCACCGGCACTGTCGGGATAGGTGTACTTCTTGTCGCCTGCCGTGTCGGTCTGGTCGATGCGGTCGATGCCCCAGGACGGCGGGTTGTCCTGGGTGGCGTCGGCGGTGAACTTCTTGTTCTGCACGACCTTGGCGACGGCCGGGTCGGCCGCGAGCTGCTTGGCCTCGGTCTCGGTGAGGCCGGAGGCGGAGAAGCCGTTGATGGCGGAGCTGTAATTGCGCTTCAGCTCACCGCCGTAGTTCTTGGCGAGGGCCTTCTTGTCGGCCTTCTGGTCGAGCATCACGATGTAGCTGCCCGCCACCGCACCCGCCGCGTTCGCACCGTGGATGGTGCCCTGCGCCGGGGCCGCACCCGCCGTGGGGGCGGTGAGGGCGGTCATACCTGCCACGGCGGCAACGGTGGTTATCGCCGCGATCAGCTTGGTCTTGTGTATGGCCATGAAGAGGGGTCTCCTCGCCATTCTCTGTGGGGGGAATGTGTGGGGGTAACCCCCAAGGACCGGAAGTCCTCCGGGGGTTGGGTCGAAACACTGGCGGATTGACGGCGACAGATCAAGTCCTCCATACGGCCGTAATCCATTAAACAAAAATCCGTAATCAAAAATAGGGACAGTGCAGGCCGAGTCGGGCATTCGGTCAACTGGCCTTACTTGAAAGTCAGTTGGCGCCTTCACAAAAAGCCCGGCCCTTGCGAATATCACAAGGGCCGGGCTCCTTCACTTCTTCTCTTCATCTCCTCAATTGCGCACGAATGAAGGGCACCAGGGAGTGCGAAGAGGAAGCGGGCCGGGAAGTCGGGCGCGGAGGTTATCCGGGGAGTTCGGCCTCGATGAGGTCGGCGGCCCGCTTGGTGCCGCCCTCCTTCGTCATGTCGTCCGCGATCCGGGCGAGCCGGCCGGCCACTTCCGCGTCCGACACCAGCAACTCGGCCGTGCTGCGCAGGAGTTCGGCGGTGGCGTCCTCGGTGTCGATGCGCCGGGCCACCCCCAGCGCCTGGAGCATGTCGGCGTTGCCGAACTGATCGACGGCCTGCGGCACCGCGATCATCGGCGTACCGGTGGCCAGCCCTTCCTGACTGCCGCCCGCCCCCGCGTGGGTGACGAACAGTTCGGCCTGCTTGAGGATGCTCAACTGCGGTGCCCAGCGCGTCACTTCGACGTTGGCCGGGATCTCGCCGAGCTCGGACTCCTCGACGAACCGGCCGATCTGGAGCACCAGGTGCCAGCCCGGCAGATCACCGAAGGCCTTGAGGCATGCGCGGTAGAAGGCGGGCTGCTTGGTGAAGGACGAGCCGAGGGAGACCAGAGCGACCTTCTCCGCCCCGGCCGGACGCCGCCACTCCCCCTGCTCCGCCCGCTCGCCCTGGCAGGCGCCGACGAAGGTGTGGACCGTCTCGTCCACCCGGTCGGCGTTCGGCTGGAGCGCCTTGGGGATGAGGACGAGGGAGCGGGCGGGCTCGATGAACCTGAAGAAGTCGTCCGCGGGCATGTCGTTCTCCCGCAGCCAGTCGCTGAAGCGGGTCATGTAGGCCTGCCCCCGCTCGGTCTTCAGGAGTTCGGCGTACATCGGCTCCGTCACCTCCTCGTGGTACCCCTCCCACGCGACCATGTTCGGCGACAGGGAGATGGCGGGCACGCCCCACCGGTGGGCGAGGATCGGCGCCGGGTAGCCGGTGATGTCATGGATGACGAGGTCGGGCTCGTCCCCCTCGAAGGCCTTGATCAGCTGCGGCAGCGCCTGGATGCCGTTCTCCAGGAACGGCTCGATGTTGTCGATGAGTTCGGTGCCCCAGACCTCCGGGTCGGCGTCCTCGTCCGGCAGGGTCGAGGTGTAGATCACCGGCTCGGCGCCGGTGGCGGCGACCTTGTCGGCGTACGAGGCGGGGATCGCGTAACTCACGCGGTGCCCCCGCGCGACCAGTTCCCGTACCACCTCAAGACTCGGATTGACGTGCCCCGGGAAGGCGATGGAGAACATGGCGATGTGCGCGGCAGCGCGAGGCGTGCCGGTGCGAGGCGTGGCAGTCATGCGCACACCGTAAGCGAGACGGAACGTCTCGTGCAACCTATTTCAGACCTCCGGCGTGTCAGCCCCGGCTCTCAGCGCTGATAGCGGCCCAGCACCAAGTTCCCGTCCTTCTCCAGGCGTTGACGCAGTCCGGCCTCGTCGATCGCCCCGCTGTAGTACTCCTGGTACGCGGGCGTGGCGACCTTGTCCTTCCACTCCGGGTATCCGCGCACGGCCTGCGCGGGGGCCGCCTTCAGATGGGCGGCGAGTGCGGTTCCGGTGGCCCAGCCGTCCTTCTCGGCGTGCAGCGCCGGGGCCCTGAGCGCCTCGGTTCCGGTCGGCAGCATCCAGTCGCCCTGGGCGAGGCGCACCATGTTCTCCGACCGCAGGAAGAAGTCGATGAACTCGACGGCCTCCTTCTTGTACGGACTGTCCTCGGACACCGAGAGCGTCTGCGGACTCACCCCCTGGGTCAGCCCGTCCTTGCCCGCCGGGGCCGGCAGCACGGTCCATTCGAAGCCCTCGGGCGCCTGCTCGTTGATCTGCTGGCGGTAGGAGAACCCCAGCGGGACCATCGCGTACTTGCCGCCGAAGAACCCGGGCAGGGTGTCCGAGCCGCCCATGCCGAGGGTGGCGGAGGAGGCCGAGTGATCGGTGTTGACCTGGTCGTGGACGGTGCCGGGCACCACCTCGTCGTCCTCGGTGAAACGGATGCGGTACTTCCCGTCCTCGCCCCGCCGGAACAGCTCGCCGCCCGCCGTCAGGCCCAGGTTGAGGGTGGCCGACACCGGTTCCTTGAGCGGCCAGGCGACGCCGTACTTCTTGGGACCCATGTCGGTGGTCAGCTTCTTCGCGACGTTCCTGAACTCGTCCCAGGTCCACGGCTGCCGGGGCGTGGGGATCCGCACTCCGGAGGCCTTGAGCAGCTTGGAGTTGGCGATCAGGACGCGCGGCTCCTGGAGGAAGGGAACGCCGTACACCTTCTTGTCGAAGGTGGCGGTCTCCCAGCTCTGCCGCGGGACGTCCTTGCTCAGCCGGTTCAGAGGACCGTTGAGGTACGGGGTGAGATCGGCGAGGTCGCCGCCGTACGCGAAGTCGGCCAGGTCGTCGGAGGCATCGTGGATGAGGTCGGGGGCCTCGCCGCCCTCGAAGGAGGTGAGCAGCTGGTCATGGACATTGTCCCAGCTCCCCTGGACGTACTCGATCCGCACCTTGGGGTGGGCTGCGTTCCACTCCTTCACCAACTGCTTGTTGATCTCGATGGACTCCTTCTGCCAGGCCAGCGACTGGAAGCGGAGGGTGATCACCCCGTTCTTGTCGGGGCCCCGCTCGGTGGCCGCACAGCCGGAGAGGAGGAGCACGCCGCAGAGCGCGACGGGGAGCCACTTGGCGCGCATCAGCTCTTCACCGCCCCGGCCAGCATCCCGCCGGTGATCCGCTTCTGGATGATCGAGAAGATCACCAGCGAGGGCAGGGTGGCGAGGAAGGCGGCCGCGGCCAGCGGGCCGAGGTCGGCGACGCCCTCGGTGCCGATGAAGTGGGTGAGGATGACCGGCAAGGTCTGCTTCTCCGGGGACTTGAGCAGGACGAGCGCGAAGAAGAACTCGTTCCATGCGGTGATGAACGCGAACAGCGCGGTGGCGACGAGTCCGGGCGCGAGCAGCGGCGCGGTGACCGAGACGAGAGTACGGAGCCGGCCCGCTCCGTCCACGGCGGCGGCCTCCTCCAGCTCGGGCGGCACCGCGCGGACGTACCCCACCAGCATCCACAGCGCGAAGGGCAGCGACCAGACGACGTACACCATGATCAGACCCGGCAGCGAGTTGATCAGATGCAGGTTCTTAAGGATCAGGAACAGCGGAATGATCACCAGCACGAACGGGAACGCCTGGCTGATCACCACCCAGCCGGTCGCGGCGGTGGTCAGCCGGGATCGGTGGCGGGCCATCACGAAGGCCATCGGGGTGGCGATGAGGACGGCGATCAGCGCGGCCGAGAACGCCGCGAGGAGGCTGTTGAGGGCGGCGTCCAGCAGCGGCTGCTCATCGAAGGCCTGGCGGAAGTTGTCGAGGCTGGGGTCCTTGGGGATCCAGGTGGGGTGCAGGTCGCCGAGCTCGCGCGGGGACTTGAAGGCCGTCGAGACCAGCCAGAGGAACGGGAAGGCGAGGAAGACCAGGTACGCGAGGAGCGCGAGGTACTGGCCGGCCCGTACGGGTTTGCTGACGCGGAGGAAGCTCAACTGTCCTCGCCTCCCTTGAGACGGCCCACCAGGAACAGGGCGAGGAGTACCGAGATGACCGCGACCATCACACAGCCCATGGCGGCGGCGTACCCGAACTGGCCGTAACGGAAGGCCTGTTCGTAGGCGAAGAGCATCGGGAGGCGGGTCCGGCCGCCCGGTCCGCCGCTGGTCAGGACGTAGACCAGGGCGAAGGAATTGAAGTTCCAGATGAAGTTGAGCGCGGTGATGGACAGCGCGATGGGCCGGATCGCGGGCCAGGTGACGGTACGGAAGCGGCGCCAGGCACCGGCGCCGTCGAGGGCGGCGGCCTCGTGCAGTTCGTGCGGAGTGTTCTGGAGTCCGGCGAGCAGGGCGACGGTGGTCTGCGGCATGCCCGCCCAGATGCCGACGATGATCACGGCGGGGAGGGCGGTGGCGAGTCCCGTCAGCCAGTCACGGCCGTCTCCGAGGCCCAGGTTGCCGAGTGTCTCGTTCAGGATGCCCGCGTCGGGGTTGTAGACGAGGCGCCACATGATGCCGACGACGACCTCCGGCATGGCCCAGGGAATGATCGCCAGGGCGCGTGCCAGCCACCGGAACCGGAGGTTCTGGTTGAGCAGCAGGGCCAGCCCCATCGCCAGCAGGAACTGCGGCACGGTGACACCGACCGCCCACACCAGCCCGATCCGGAACGACTCCCAGAAGAGGGTGTCGTGGATCAGGTCCTGGAAGTTGAGGGTGCCGATCCACTGGGTGGGGGCGGTGCGGCCGGACTGGGCGTCGGTGAAGGAGAGCGCGATGCCGTAGAGCAGCGGGCCGACGCTGAGGACCAGGATGGGAATCAGGGCGGGGAGAACCAGGAACCAGGCGCCGAAGTCGGGGCGCCGGCCGGTGGGTGGCCGGTCGGCGGGCGGTCTGCCCGGTCTGCCCGACTGCCCTTTTTCAGTAGCCAATGACACGAATTAGGCTCCTTAGGGCAGATCGGACTGTTGTGTGGTGTTCTGGACGCTCAGGCGGCCCCCGTCATCGTGCTGACGGGCCGTCGGTTCGTCAAGGCAACCTGCGCGGCCTGCCTGCACGGATGCGAGACTTTGAGGGATTCACCACCTGTTCCCTGACAACTGGGAACTATCCGCACGGGAGAGCACGACGATGGACGAGACGCGCGCACGCGAGGTGCTGGAGGCGACCGGGCTCGCGGCCGGGGCGAAGCTGCTGTCCCTGGGCGAGAACGCGGTGTTCGCCGTGGAGGGTGCGGACGGTGCCTTCGTGGCGAAGGTGGGCCGGGACTCCCCCGACCTGGCGGCCCGTGCGGAGCGTGAACTGGCCGTGGGTGAGTGGCTGGCTACGGCGGGGGTCCCCGCGGTACGCCCGGCCGCCGCGAAGCCGTGGCTGGTGGACGGCCACCCGGTCACCCTCTGGCACAGGCTGCCGGAGGCGGTCCGGCCGTCCGAGCCGCGTGATGTGGCCTCCCTCCTCAACCTGGTCCACGCGCTGCCCGCACCGCCGTTCGCGCTGCCCGCCCGGGAGCTGCTGGGTGGCGTGGAGCGGTGGCTGCGCCTGGCCGGGGATGCGATCGATGCCGAGGACGCGGTGTATCTGCGAGGCCGTCGGGACGGGTTCGCGGCGGCGGCCGCGGCACTGAATCCGCGCCTGGCCCCCGGGCCGATTCACGGGGACGCGCTGCCGCGCAACGTCCTTGTCGGGCCCGAAGGGCCGGTCCTGGTCGACCTGGAGACCTTCTCCTCGGACTTCCGCGAACACGACCTGGTCGTCATGGCACTCTCCCGGGACCGGTACGGACTCCCCGACGAGGCCTACCAGGGATTCGTCTCGACCTACGGCTGGGACGTCCGCGAGTGGGACGGCTGTACGGTGCTGCGCGGGGCCCGCGAAACGGCCAGCTGCGCGTGGGTCGCCCAGCACGCCCCGACCAACCCCAAGGCGCTGGTCGAGTTCCGCCGCCGGGTGGCGTCCCTCCGGGAGAACGACCCGCAGGTGCGGTGGTACCCGTTCTGAGCGGGTGACGGCGGCGCACGCAAGGAGGCGCCACCACGGGCAGAGCGAGGCGCCGCCACCGGCGGAGCGCGCAACTACACCCCCGTGCCGGCCGCACTGGGCGCCCGCACCGGCCAGGCCGGATCGATCACCGCGTCCGGTGTCCCCTTGGTGCGAAGGAACTCCTGGAACCCACTCGCCCAGTCCGCGTACCACCGCACCTGCTCCTGGTGCAGCTCCTGCAAGGAGAGCGCCGCGATCGACGGATGCCGCTCGGCTATCGCCAGAGCCACCCGCACCGCCGCCACCGCGTCCGCCGACGCCTCGTGCGCCCCGTCCAGCACCACCCCGTACTCCACGCACACCGCCTCCAGCGTCCGCTTGCCCCGCCGATAGCGGTCGACCGCACGGTCGATGGTCAGCGGGTCCACCACCGGGCCCAGTCCCGCGTCGCCCGTCCGCTCCGCCATCCGGTCCCCCAGCGCCGGCAGCCCATGTCTGGCCAGCTCAGCCGAGAGCATCGTCAGATCGAAAGCGGCGTTGTACGCGACGACCGGAACCCCTCGCGCCCAGTTCTCCACCAGCAGTGAGGCGACCTCGTCCGCGACCTCCCGCACCGGGCGTCCCTCACTGGCCGCCCGCTCATTGCTGATCCCGTGTATCGCCGAGGCCTGGGCCGGAATCCGAACTCCCGGATCAGCGAGCCACAACCGCTGCCCCACCACGTCCCCGCCCCGCACCTCGACCACCGCGGCCGTCACGATGCGCGACTCCAGCGGTTCCGTACCCGTGGTCTCCAGGTCGAAGCCGATCAGCGATTCCCCGTGCCATCCCATTGCTGGGCCTCCTTCGGTGTTCTCCCCCAACGGAAAACAACCCTCGCACGCACCACTGACAATCGGCTCCGAAGATCACCGGCCGGAGATGCGACGCGCCCTCAGGACAGAGCATCCGGACCCTCAGGAGACCGGCCGCGAGTCCGTCCACACCGATTCGAATTCCTCCCGGTATGTCTCGAAGAGGCCGTGCTCGGTGTCCTGCCCGTGCCGCACCACCCCGTCGCGCCCGCCCCGCCCGCCGCCACGCAGCACCAGCACCGGCGCCTCCATCCCCCGCGCCCGGCGCAGATACGACTGCACCACCGCCAGGCCGCCAGGACCGTCCCCGTCCACCAGGTACGCCGTGAAGCGGGGCGTCTCGTCGAACACCTGGATCTGGAAGGCGCCCGGGTCGCGCAGCAGCGCCCGCACCCGCCGCATATGGAGGATGTTCATCTCCACCGAGCGACTCAACTCACCCTTTTTCAGGCCGAGTTCCCGCTCCCGCCGCTTCACCGCGCTGCTCGCCGGATTGAGGAAGAGCAGCCGCACCCGGCACCCCGCCTCCGCCAGCCGCACCAGCCGCCGCCCGGAGAAGTTCTGCACCAGCAGATTGAGACCTATCCCGATCGCGTCCACCCGCCGCGCCCCGCCGAAGAGGTCCTCGGCCGGCAGCTGCCGCTGCAAGCGCACCCGGTCGGGGTGGACCGAGACCACATCCGCGTACCGGTCGCCCACCAGCGACTCCACCGCGTCCACCGGCAGCCGGTCTGCCGACGGGGCGCCCGACCCCGCGCCCAGGATCTCCAGCAGCCGCGAGGACGCCCGCTCCGCCTGGGCGAGCACCGTCACCGACAGCGCCCGGTTGCGGGAGACGACGTTGCGGGTCACCTCCAGCTCGTCCAGCGCGAGTTCGACGACCCTGCGGTCCTCGTAGTACGGCTCGAAACACGGCCAGTGCTGCACCATCAGCTCCCGCAGCTGAGGGAGCGTGAGGAAGCTGAGGACGTTGTCGTCGGCGGGGTCGAGCAGATAGCCCTTGCGGCGGCTGACCTCACGTACCGCGACGGCCCGCTGCACCCACTCCTGCCCTGCGGGCCCCGCGGCGGCCACCACCCACTCCTCGCCGTGCACCGGTTCGTACACGGGGCGCAGCACGGCGGCGACGACGGCCCGCATCCGCTGTTCGACGAGGTTGAGCCAGATGTAGGCGCGGCCGGCCCGCTGGGCGCGCGTGCGCACCTCGCTCCAGGCGTCCGTGCCCCAGTCCAGTTCCGCGCCGATCTCCATCGGCCGCGCGAGCGAGACCGTACCGGGCGGGATGTCGCCCGAGCCCCCCTCGTGACCCGTGTCACCTGGGGGTAGCTCCAGCCCTCCCGAGCTCACCCACGCACCGCCTTCTGAACGCTTTTTGGACCATCGTCAACGATCAAGGAAGGGTACTCCGCATGGGGTGGCGGGTGCAGCCGTTCCCCGAGACGACGGGGAGAAAGCACCAGAAGGCCACAACCGCTGTGTGGGCAGCCCGCATTGGAGGAGGATTCCGGGGAAGATCTGACGCTACGGCGTCCGCTGAGTGGGAGAGTCGAGTCGATGCAGATCTGGCCGGGAGAGGCTTACCCCCTGGGCGCCACGTACGACGGCGCCGGCACCAACTTCGCGGTCTTCTCGGAGTCCGCGGAACGAGTCGAGCTGTGCCTGCTGAACGACGACGGCTCGGAGATGGCCGTCGAACTGCGGGAGAGCGACGCCTTCGTACGCCACGCGTATTTGCCCGGCGTCATGCCGGGCCAGCGCTACGGCTACCGGGTGCACGGCCCCTACGACCCCGCCCAGGGGCTGCGGTCCAACTCGGCCAAGCTGCTCCTCGACCCGTACGCGAAGGCGATAAGCGGCGAGATCGAGTGGGGCGAGTCGGTCTACGGCTACCACTTCGGCAAGCCGGACTCCCGCAACGACCAGGACTCCGCCCCGCACACCATGACCTCGGTGGTGATCAACCCGTACTTCGACTGGGGCGACGACCGACCGCCGCGCACCGAGTACCACCAGACGATCCTCTACGAGGCGCACGTCAAGGGCCTCACCATGCTGCACCCGGACCTCCCGGACGAACTGCGCGGTTCGTACGGCGCCCTGGCGCATCCGGTGATCATCGACCATCTGGTCGAACTGGGCGTCACCGCTCTGGAGTTGATGCCGGTGCACCAGTTCGTGAACGACCACAGGCTGGTCGACGCGGGCAAGCGCAACTACTGGGGCTACAACACCATCGGCTTCTTCGCCCCGCACAACAGCTATGCCTCCTGGGGCGACCGGGGCGAGCAGGTCCTGGAGTTCAAGACCGCGGTGAAGGCGCTGCACGAGGCGGGCATCGAGGTCATCCTGGACGTGGTCTACAACCACACGGCGGAGGGCAACCACCTGGGGCCGACGCTGTCGTTCCGGGGACTGGACAACCAGTCGTACTACCGGCACACGGACGACCCGAAGTACTACATGGACACCACCGGCACCGGCAATTCACTGCTGATGCGCTCGCCGCACGTACTCCAGATGATCATGGATTCGCTGCGGTACTGGGTCACCGAGATGCATGTGGACGGGTTCCGCTTCGACCTGGCGGCGACGCTGGCCAGGCAGTTCCACGAGGTGGACCGGCTCTCCTCGTTCTTCGACCTGGTGCAGCAGGACCCGGTGGTGAGCCGGGTGAAGCTGATCGCGGAGCCCTGGGACGTGGGCGAGGGCGGCTATCAGGTGGGCAACTTCCCGCCGCTGTGGACGGAGTGGAACGGGAAGTACCGGGACACCGTGCGCGACATGTGGCGCGGTGAGCCGCAGACGATAGCGGAGTTCGCGGGGCGTCTGACCGGTTCCTCGGACCTCTACCAGGACGACGGGCGGCGCCCGCTGGCCTCCATCAACTTCACCACCTGCCACGACGGCTTCACGCTGCACGACCTGGTGGCGTACAACGACAAGCACAACGACGCCAACGGCGAGGGCAACCGGGACGGCGAGAGCCACAACCGGTCCTGGAACTGCGGCACGGAGGGCGCCACCGAGGACCACGAGATCGTCAGGCTCCGCGCCCGCCAGATGCGCAACTTCATCGCCACCCTGATGCTCTCGCAGGGCGTGCCGATGCTCAGCCACGGCGATGAGTTCGCCCGCACCCAGCACGGCAACAACAACGCCTACTGCCAGGACAACGAGCTGTCCTGGGTGCCCTGGCCGCGTGCCGGGGAGCAGGACGGCGCGGGGGATGCCGAGGAGGAGGGCACCCTGCTGGCCTTCACCAGCGCGATGGTGGCGCTGCGCCGCGAGCACCCGGTCTTCCGGCGCCGTCGCTTCTTCCACGGCCGCGCGGTGCGCGGCACCCACGACGAGCTCTCCGACATCGCGTGGTTCACCCCGGAGGGTGAGGAAATGGAGCAGGAGGACTGGGAGGCCGCGCACGCCAAGGCGCTGACCGTGTTCCTGAACGGGGAGGCGATCTCGGAGCCGGGGCCGCGCGGCGAGCGGATCACCGACGATTCGTTCCTGCTGATGTTCAACGCGAGTGCGGAGACCATCGACTTCCATGTTCCGGCGGACCACGGCCGGCAGTGGCAGGTCGTCGTGGACACCGCCCGTGAGGACGGGGTGCCGCCGGGGACGGGCGCGAAGCACGACGGCGGGGAACACATCACGTTGATCGGGCGGTGTCTGACGGTGCTTCAGCGTCCCGCGTAGCCTGTTCAGCATCGGCCGTTGTCACGGGAGTTGTCACGGTGCGTCCTCGCGCGGCGCGAGGGCGCACCGTCCAGGCGAGACCCGCGCACAGTACGGCGGCCCCGATCGCGACGGCGAACGCGGCGGGCGGTCCGCTGGTCTCCGCGAGGCGCCCGGAGAGGGCGAGCGCGAGGGCCTGGCCACCGACGATTCCGCTCATCAGCCAGGCCATCGACTCGGCCAGGCGGCGGCCGGGGACGACGCGTTCGGTGAGCCCGAAGATCGTGATCATGTGCGGGGCGTACGCCACACCGAGGACGACCACCACGACGTACAGCGCCCACAGGCTCCCCACGAACACCAGCGGCACCGACAGCACCACCAGCGCGGCAGTGGCGGCGCGCCAGCGGGTGGAGAGGCCGATCCGGGCGGGCACGGCGGCCATCGAGAAGCCCGCGACGGCGCTCATGACGCCCATCGCGGCATAGACCAGGCCGGCCTGTTCCGGCATTCCGAGGTCTTCGGTGAGGGCGGTGATGCCCGCCTGGGACGCACCGAACATGGCGCCCTGGAGGGCCATGGAGGCACGCAGCGCGTAGACGGATCCGGGCAGCCTCGTACGTTCGGTGGAGGCGGTGCGCGCGGCGGGGCGTAGCAGGGATGCCGTCGGATGCAGGGCGAACCACGTACCGCATACGGCGAGTAGTGCGGCGGCCACCAGGAGGGCGGCGGCCGGGTGCGCGACGGCGACGGCGAGGCCGACGAGGGCGGGCCCGAGGACGAAGGTGACCTCGTCCAGGGTGCCTTCGAAGGAGAGGACGGTGCCGATGAGGCGTTCGTCGGCGTTCCCGCGGTGGGCGAGCGCCAGGGTCCGGGTGCGTGACATCGGGCCGATCTGCGGTACGGAGGCACCGGCGACGACGGCGATCAGCGCGAGCGGCAGGGTCTCGGTCCGGGCGAGAGCGGCCAGGACCAGGGCGGTCACGGCGACCGCGTTGAGCAGGGTCGCGGAGAGCACGACGACCCGCTGTCCGCGCCGGTCGGCGGCCCTGCCCAACAGGGGTCCGCCGACCGTCTGTCCGGCTGCCAGCGCGCCGCCCACCAGGCCCGCCGTGCCGAGGCTGCCGCTGGTTTCGGCGACCAGGAGGAGGGTGCCGAGCTGGCACATGGCGAGGGGGAGGCGGCCGAAGAACGAGATCAGGGGCAGCACGGGGCCCGTCAGCGCGATGGCTTCCCGATAGCTCTGCCGGTATGTGCTCAGAGCCCCGGAATTCTTCCGTTTGCCCTGCTTCTTCCGTGCCGTGTTCCCGGCCTTGCCCGCTGCCTTGTTCCCCAGCTTGTTCTGTGCCGTGCTCTCTGCCCTTTTCTCTCCAGCCATCAGACGAAATTATCCTTGCGTGCACGCGTGGGTGCATGGGCTGATGACACAGAAGCCCCGAATGCGGGTACGTAGGTTCGCATGACGCCGACCTCCACCTACCGCCTCCAGCTGCAGCCCTCCTTCCCCTTCTCGGCGGCCGCCGCGGCGGTGCCGTACCTGGCCTCCCTGGGGGTCTCCCATCTGCACCTTTCCCCCGTGCTTGAGGCCGTTCCCGGCTCCCTGCACGGGTACGACGTGGTGGACCACGCACGCATACGCGAGGAGCTGGGCGGCGAGGAGGGGTTACGCGCACTCGCGCGCACCGCCCGCGCGCACGGCCTCGGCCTGGTCCTGGACATCGTCCCCAACCACATGGCCGTCCCCACCCCCGAGCACCTCAACAGGCAGCTGTGGGAGGTGCTCCGCGACGGCCCCACCTCCCGCTACGCGTCCTGGTTCGACCTGGACTGGGAGGCGGGCGACGGCCGGATCCTGCTCCCCGTTCTCGGCGGGCGGCTCGGCGCCGAACTGGAGCACCTCGGCGTCGAGGACGGCGTACTGCGCTACTTCGACCACGCCTTCCCGCTGCGCGAGGGCACCGAGAAGCTGCCGCTGCCCGAGCTGCTCGACGCCCAGTGGTACCGGCTCTCCTGGTGGCGGCTGGCCCGCACGGAGCTCAACTACCGCCGCTTCTTCACCATTTCGGACCTGATAGGGGTGCGGGTGGAGCATCCGGAGGTGTTCGCCGCCACCCACGGGAAGATCCTGGAGCTGGTACGGGACGGGGTCGTCGAAGGGCTGCGGATCGACCACCCGGACGGGCTTGCCGCACCCGGCGCCTACCTCCGCCGGCTCTCCGACGCCACCATCGAGGCTGCGGACGGGTCGGGCCGCACGGTGTGGACCGTCGTCGAGAAGATCCTCACCGGCGAGGAGCGGCTGCCCGCCGACTGGCCGGTGGCCGGTACGACGGGTTACGACGCCCTGCACCGGATCGACGGACTGTTCGCCGATCCCACCGGGGCCGACGAACTCACCGAGTACTACCGCACGTTCGCCGACCCGCCGGGCGACCGCGGCGGCTACTGGGCGGCGACCACCCGCCGGGCCGCGTACCGCATCCTCACCCACGAACTGGCCGCCGAGACCGGTTACCTGGTGCGCTGCGCCGGACGCGTCTGCGCGGCCGACCCGGCCCTGCGCGACCACGCCCCGTGGGCCCTGCGCACCGCCCTGCGCGAACTGCTGGTCCGGATGCCCGTCTACCGCCCGTACGTCGCGGCCGGCGGGCCCACGCCCGAGGAGGCGGAGGCGACGCTGCCGCCCGAGGCGGTACGGGAGGCGAAGGCGGTGTTCGCCGTCCCGGAGGAGGCCGAAGCGGTTGATGTCGTACGGGAGTTGGCGCTGGGGAAGCTCGGGGCGGGGCCGGACCACCGGGCCTTCTGCGCCCGTTTCGCGCAGACCTCGTCGGCGCTGCGGGCCAAGTCGGTGGAGGACACCGCGTTCTACCGGTACACACCGCTGCTGTCGGCGGCCGAGGTGGGTGGGGACCCCGGGCGTCCCGCCGTCTCACCGGAAGAGTTCCACGCCTTCTGTGCCCGGCTGGCCAGGGACTGGCCGGCCACCGGGACCGTGCTGTCCACGCACGACACCAAGCGGAGTGCGGATGTACGGGCACGGCTGGCCGCGCTGACCGAGTGCCCGCGGCAGTGGGCCGGGCTGCTCGACCGGGTCGCCGGGACGGCCGCGGCACCGGATCCGCACGCGGCCTGGGTGGCGTGGCAGACGGCGGTGGCCGTACCCGGCGCCGGGGTGGACCGGCTGGTTCCGGCGATGCTGAAGGCGGCCAGGGAGGCCGGGCTGCACACCAGTTGGACGGAGCAGGACACGGCGTACGAGCAGGCGCTGGAGGGGTTCGTGCGGTCGGGGCCCGGGGGAACAGCACGCTACGAACTCGGCGTGTTCGCAAGGGAGTTGGTGCCGCTCGTGCGGGTGAACGTACTCGGGGCGGCGTTGGTGCAGCTGACGATGCCGGGGGTGCCCGAGTTGTACCAGGGGTCGGAGCGGGAGTGTCTGACCCTGGTGGATCCGGACAATCGGCGGGTGGTGACCTTCGACGAGGGGGCGCTGGGGAGGGTACTGGGGGCCGCCGCGCCCCAGGGGCCGTCCGGCGCGCGCCGCCCTTCCGTGGCCAACGGCCCCACGGACCTCTCCGAGGAGAAACTCGCCCTGACCACGCGTGCGTTGCGGCTGCGCCGCGCGCACCCGGAGACCTTCGGCGAGACGGCGACGTACACCCCGCTGGCCGCCCGGGGCCCGGCGGCCCGCCACTGCGTGGCGTTCGCACGCGCCGGGGAGGCGGTCACGGCGGTTACCCGGTTGTCCCTGCGGCTCGCGGAGTCGGGTGGGTGGACGGACACCGTGCTGGATCTTCCGGAGGGCAGGTGGGTGGATCAACTGGGCGATCAGGGGCGTGAGTTCGAGGGCGCGACGCCGGTGGCCGAACTGTTCACCGAGCGGCCGGTGGCGTTGCTGGTGCGGGTTCGGGAAGGGGGAAGCAGGTAGGCCGTTCGGGCGGCGGCGCCGTTCCCCCCAGCAGCTCCGCGAACCTCGCCGCCGCCCCCGACAGCTCGACCCGCGAGTACACCGTCAACGCCCTCCTCCACGGCGGCGTCACCGAGAGAACGACGCAGTCCTCCCCCACCGCCCCCCGCACCACATGCGCCGGCGCCGTAGCCACCCCGACCCCCGCTGCCGCCATCCGTACCGCCGTGGAGGTGTGCTCGGTCCTCACCGCCGTGCGGGGCGCGAAGCCCGCTCGCTCACAGACCCAGTCGAGGAAGGGACGCCCTTCCACCACCGCCTCCATCGCGCACCGGACCCAGTAGTGCGCGGACAGTTCCTCCAGGCGGACCGTCGTGCGCCCGGCGAGGGGGTCGTCGAAGGGGACCACCAGCACGATCTCCTCCACTCCCACCCGCACCACGGGCCCCGTCCAGTGCGTGGGCTCGGGGCCCACCGCCAGGTCGGCGACGCCCCTTTCGACGTGGTCCTCCAGGGCCTCGGTGGTGGCGTATTCGTGCAGGTGGAGGGCGACACCCGGATGCTCACGGCGCCACTGGGCGAAGACCTCGGGGAGGATACCGACGGCCACCGAGTGGAGGGCTGCGATATGCAGTTCGCCGCCCTCGGCTCCGGCTGCCGCGCGGGCCGCCCGGCGTGCCTGCACCGCGCTGCGGACGGCGCGTTCGGCGTGCGGGAGGTAGGCGCGGCCCATCACGGTGAGGCCGACGCCACGGGGTCTGCGTTCGAGCAGCGGCCCGCCGACGGACTTCTCCAGGGCCTTGATCTGGTGCGAGAGGGCGGGCTGGGTGACATGCAGCAGCTCGGCGGCCCGGGTAAAGGACTCCTCCTCGACAACGGTGAGGAAGTACTCCATCTGACGCAGACTCACAGCGCTCCACTCCCTCAGGTCCCATCACCAGCACCGCGCATGTCATAAACACCGTGCCTCACATAAACACCGTGCATCACAGCCAGACAATTATTGCCTTAGACGCATCACCCCTGGTCGGCGGAGGGTGAGGGCATGAACAACAGCGACGTGAAGACGGCAAACGGCGTATTCGACGTGATCGTCATCGGTGGTGGCACCGGCGGCTACAGCACCGCCCTGCGCGCCGCCGCCCTCGGTCTGAGCGTCCTGCTCGCCGAGCGCGACAAGGTCGGCGGCACCTGTCTGCACCGTGGCTGCATCCCCTCCAAGGCGATGCTGCACGCCGCCGAACTGGTGGACGGCATCGCGGAGGCCCGGGAGCGCTGGGGTGTGAAGGCGACGCTGGACTCGGTGGACTGGCCGGCCCTGGTGGCGACACGGGACGACATCGTCTCGCGCAACCACAAGGGGGTGGAGGGTCATCTGTCGCACGCCGGCGTCGAAGTGGTGCGCGGCAGCGCCCAGTTGACGGGTCCTCGTACGGTACGAGTGGCGGGTCACGGGGAGTTCACCGCGCGGCGCGGCATCGTTCTGGCGACCGGTTCGCGGCCCAGGACACTGCCCGGTCTGGAGCCCGACGGCCACCGGGTCGTGACGAGTGACGACGCTCTCTTCGCTCCCGGGCTGCCCGCGTCCGTGCTGGTGCTGGGCGGCGGGGCGATCGGGGTCGAGTACGCGTCCTTCCACCGGTCGATGGGCGCCGAGGTCACTCTGGTGGAGGCGGCGGAGCGTCTCGTACCGCTCGAAGACCTGGAGGTGAGCCGCCACTTGACGCGCGGGCTGAAGAAGCGCGGCATCCAGGTGTGGACCGGGTCGCGGATGCTGGAAGCGGAGGTGCTGGAGAACGGGGTGCGGGCGACCGTACGGACCTCGCGCGGCGAAACCCGTACCGTCGGGGCGGAACGTCTGCTGGTCGCCGTCGGCCGGGTCCCGGTGACGGACGGACTCGGCCTGGCGGCGGCCGGACTGGCCACGGACGAGCGGGGATTCGTGGCTCCGGCAAACTGGTCGCGGCTGGAGACCTCGGTGCCCGGCATCCATGTGGTCGGCGACCTGCTGCCGCCGCCGTCCCTCGGCCTGGCGCACGCCTCCTTCGCGGAGGGCCTGCTGGTGGCCGAGACGCTGGCCCAGGTCCCCTCGCCGCCGGTGGACTACGCGGCGGTCCCCCGCGTGACGTACTCCTCGCCGCAGACGGCGGCCGTCGGCCTGAGCGAGGCCGAGGCCCGTGCCCGCGACCTGGACGTGGTGGTGAACACGATGCCGCTGACCGCCGTCGCCAAGGGCATGGTGCACGGTCAGGGCGGGGTGGTGAAGGTCGTCGCGGAGCGCGAGGGTCGGGTCCTCGGCGTCCACCTGGTCGGCCCGAACGTCTCGGAGATGATCGCCGAGAGCCAGCTCATCGTCGGCTGGGACGCCGAACCCGCCGACGTCGCCCACCACATCCACGCCCACCCCACCCTCTCCGAGGCGGTCGGCGAAACCTTCCTCACCCTGGCGGGCCGGGGCCTGCATCAGCAGTAGGCGCGGGGCAGAGCAACGGGGGCGAGAAGCGGGGGCGCGGGAGTGAGGTGCGGGACAAGGAGGGGGAGCAGGAGCAGGAGCAGCCTGGCGCAGAGCCGCAGCCCGGCGTACGGAGCCGGGGCGGCGGCACACCGAAGGGGGGGGGGGGGGGGGGGGGGGGGCCCCCCCCCCCCCCCCCCCCCCCCCGCCGGCGCGGGCGGGGGGGGGCCCGCGCCGGGCCGGCCGCGGGCGCGGGCCCGCGCGGCGCC
>NZ_JBITDM010000014.1:0-211335 GCF_044454195.1 Streptomyces sp. NPDC051561
CGCCCGCACTCACACCCCACCCCCCCCCCCCCCCCCCCCCCCGGGCCCCCCCCCCCCCCCCCCCCGCCCCCCCCCCCCCCCCCCCCCCCCCCCCCCCCCCCCCCCCCGCCCCCCCCCCCCCCCCCCCCCCCCCCCCCCCCCCCCCCCCCCCCCCCGCCCTAGGCGTCGCTGCGCTGGAGGCCCGGCACGCCGCCCGCGGGGGCGGCGCGTCCGGCCGGCCCGTGCTCCGCGTCCCCGCCAGGACCGTCCCCGCCACAACCGTCACCACCGGGCCCCTCCCCGTCGTCCCCGTCCTCGTCCCACGCGGCCTCCTCCCGCACCGGCGAGGGAGCGACCCGCAGCAGCCGGGCGGCCCAGTCGGGGAGCCACCAGTTCCACTTGCCCATCATGGCGACCACCGCCGGCACCAGCAGGCCCCTGACCAGGGTGGCGTCCAGCAGGATGCCCAGCGCGATGCCGGAGGCGAAGATCGAGACGTCGAGTTCGCCTCCGGACGCCATCGAGGCGAACGAGCAGAACAGGATCAGCGCCGCGCAGGTGACCAGCCGTCCGGTGCGTCCGACACCGTTGATGACCGCCGCCCTGGTCGAGCCCGTACGGTCGTACTCCTCGCGCATCCTGGCCAGGATGAACACCTCGTAGTCCATGGACAGCCCGTAGAGGAACGCGAAGATCGTCACCGGTACGAAGGTGCCGATCGAGCCGTCCGGGGTGATGCCGAGCAGCGCCTCGGTGCCCCAGCCCCACTGCCACAGGATCACCATCGCGCCGAGCACCGCGCCCAGCGACAGCAGGTTGAGCAGGATCGCCTTCAGCGGCAGCAGCAGCGAGCGGAAGGCGCGCGCCAGCATCAGGTACGTCACCAGGGACAGTGCGGCAAGCATCCAGGGGAAGGCCGTGTAGGTGACGTCCACGTAGTCGATCTGCTGGGTGACGTTGCCGCCGACGAGCACCCCGTCGGGCACCGCGTCCACGACCCGGGCGATGGTGTCCTCGCCCGCCGCGGTGCCGCCCTCGTCGCGGGGCAGGACGGTCAGCAGCGCGGAGCCTTCCTTCTGCCAGGCGGGGCCCTGCGGGGCGGCGACCGCGTACACGCCGTCGGTGTCGCGCAGGGTGGCGGCCACGGCTGCCCGGTCGGTGCCTGCGGGGACGTACACGTCGAAGGACGTCAGGGTGCCGGAGGGGATGGTTCCGTCCTGGGTGAGCGCGGTGAGTCCGGCCCGGCCCGCGCCGGAGTCGGCGAGGTGGTCGGTGGTCGGCACCGACAGGTTGAGGCCGACGGCGGTGACCGAGAGGGCGAGCAGGGCCGCTCCGCTGAGGGCGGCGGTCAGCAGACGGAAGCGCACCACCCGGCGGGCGACACCCGTCCAGAAGCGGCCCGCCCGCGCCTCCTTGGCCAGGGCCGCCCGCTCGGGCCGTCCGGCCTCCCGGCGGCGGGCCAGCCGGCGCGAGGAGGAGGACAGCAGCAGCGGCAGCAGGGTCAGCGAGATCAGGGCGCTCGCGGCGGTGACCATCAGCCCGCCGACGCCCAGGCTGCGGATCAGCGGAATGGGCAGCAGCACCATGGTGACCAGGCCGATGCCGACCGCACCCGCGGAGAACACCACGGCGTGCCCGGAGGTGGCCATCGCCCGGCGGACCGCCTCGTCGCCGTGGTGTCCCTTGGCCTCCTCCTCGCGCCAGCGGGTGACCAGGATCAGCGCGTAGTCGATGGCGATGCCCACCCCGAACAGCGGCAGCATGATCACCGTCGTCTCGTGCACCGCGATGAACGGGCTCACCGCCAGCAGCCCGAGGAACGACACCGGCACCGCCACCAGTGCGGTCAGCAGCGGTACGAAGGCGAGCGCGGAGCGGAACACGTACAGCAGCACCACGATCGCCGCCCCGATCGTGACCACCAGCTTCACCGGTACGTTGAGGCCGCCCGCGTCCGCGCCGGTCGCCAGCGCGTCCAGGCCGGTGACCTGCACCTCGGAGCCCGGCGGGAGTTCTCCGCGCATCGCGTCCGCGATCACAGGCCCGTGTGCGGGGGCCTCGCCGAGCGCGCTGCCGGGCAGTCCGCCCTGTTCGACGGGGCCGCCGAAGACCAGCCCGAACGTGGTCCGGCCGCTCTCGCCGAGGAAGCGCTCGTCGTGGGTGTTGGCATAGGAGGCGACCCGGGCGTCGATCTTCGCGGCCGCCGCGTCGAAGGCCCGGCCGAGGGCCGCCGTGTTCGCGGGGTCATCGGCGCGCTGCCCTTCGGGGAGCGTGACCACGGGGACGAACGGGCGCTCGTAGCCGCCGCTGCCGTAGGTCCCGGCGATCTGCTGGTTGGCCTCGTAGCCGGGCAGGCCGGGGTAGGCGTTGCGCTCGTCCATGTTCGGGATGAGCAGGCCGATGGCGCCGCCGCCGGCCAGCAGCAGAACCGCGACGAGCGTCCGTACGAGTCGCCTCCGTCCCAGGACGAAGTCACAGAGTTTTTCCATGGCGGGCTTCTTCATGACACCAGATCAGCAAAGAGTTCTGGGACGCCCCATGGAGCGTTCTGAGAGATCTCTGTCAATGTGCCCGCGCACCGCCGAACTCGCCCGGCCCGGGCAACACTTGGGGCGTGAACTCAACGAAACTGCGTGTCCTGGTCGTCGACGACGAGAGCTATCTGGCGGACCTCGTCGCCACCGCTCTGCGCTACGAGGGGTTCGAGACGGCCGTGGCCGGCACCGGGAGTACGGCCGTCAGCAAGGTGGAGTCCTTCCGTCCGCACCTCATCGTGATGGATGTGATGCTGCCGGACGGCTCCGGCATCGACACCACCCGCAGGCTGCGCAGCGCGGGCTGCGAGGCGTCGGTGGTCTTCCTCACCGCGCGCGACGCCACCGAGGACAAGATCGCCGGGCTCACGGTGGGGGGCGACGACTACGTCACCAAGCCGTTCAGCCTGGAGGAGCTGATAGCCCGGATCCGCGCGGTGCTGCGCCGTTCCAAGCATCCGCGGGAGCACGCCAGGCTGGTCTTCGCGGACCTGGAGATCGACGACGAGGCGCACGAGGTGCGCAGGCACGGGACGCCGGTCGATCTGACGCCCACCGAGTTCAAGCTGCTGCGGTACCTGGTGGCGCACGCGGGGCGGGTGCTGTCGAAGCGTCAGATCCTGGACCACGTCTGGGAGTACGACTTCGGGGGAAGCGACGCGGTGGTCCAGACGTACATCTCGTACCTGCGGCGGAAGATCGATGTGTTCGCGCCGGCGCTGATCCAGACGGTGCCGCGGATCGGGTATGTCGTACGGGTTCAGGAGCCGGGGCCCGGTGCCGGGCCGCAGGCGGACGCGCGATGACGTTGCGGGTGCGGCTGGTGCTGGTGCTGGCCGGGCTGCTGGCACTGGGGATGGTGATGTCCGTCGGGGCGACCTTCGGCGCCCTCCAGGACTGGCGGCACGATCAGAGCGACGAGGTCCTCCAGGCGGCGGCCCGGCAGTTGCACCGCACGCTCGGTGACGCGCCGGGCGCCCGGCTCGGTGTCACCGGCGGCCAGGGCGACCAGCTGGCCGCCGTCTGGGGCGCCACCGCGGAACAGGGCGACATCCCCTCGTTCTTCCAGCTCAGGTCCCCGGACGGGCAGGTCGTGCAGACCTCCGGGTTCGGCTCCCGGCCGGATCTGCCCGCCACCCTGCCGTCCGGGCTGTGGCCCGGGGCGGCCACCGCGGACGACCCGAGCGGGGGCGCCTTCCACCAGGTGCCGGACACCGCCGACGGCGACACCCACTGGCTGCTGCACAGCTCCGCGCGACCGGACGGGATCCTGCTGGTGGGCATGCGGACCTCGGGCGCCGACGAGCTGGTCCGGCGTACCGCGGTCGTCGCGGGGACGTCCGCCGTACTGGCCCTGCTGGCCGTCACGCTGCTGTCCTGGCGTGCGGTACGTCGCGGACTGCGCCCCCTGGAGTCGATCGCGGTGGCGGCCGCGGCGATCGGTGACGGCGATCTGGCCCGGCGGATCCCGGCGGCCGGTCCGCGCACCGAGGTCGGCAGGCTGGGCGCGGCGCTGAACGCGATGCTCGGGCAGATCGAGTCCGCCTTCGTGCAGCGGCAGCGCTCCGAGGACCGGCTGCGGCGCTTCGTCGCCGACGCCTCGCACGAGCTGCGTACGCCGGTGGCGACCGTGCGGGGATATGCGGAGCTGTTCCGGCGGGGGGCCGCGGACCGGCCCCAGGACCTGGCCAACGCCATGCGGCGGATCGAGTCGGAGGCCCGCCGTATGGGTTCGCTGATCGAGGAGTTGCTGCTGCTCGCCAAACTGGACCAGGGTCTTCCGCTCGCCCTGGCCCCGGTCGATCTGTCCGCACTCGCCGCGGAGGCCGTCGACGACGCCCGGGTGCGCGCTCCCGGCCACCCGCTGCTGCTGGAGACCGGCCCCGGCGGCCCCGTCGTGGTACGCGGCGACGCGGACCGACTGCGCCAGGTGCTGGCCAACTTGCTGGCCAACGTCCGCCACCACACCCCGGAGGGGACGGAGGCATGGGTACGGGTCGGGAGGGGGGCCGGGGCATCGGGGGAGCCCGGGGCTGGCGGGGCGGCCGGGGCCTCCGGGGCGGCCGGAGCTTCCGAGACAGCCGTGGCTTCCGGACCGGCCGGAGCTTCCGGGGCCTACCGGCCCACCACGGTCGAGGTTTCCGAGGCAGCCGTGCTGGAGGTTGCCGATCTGGGGCCGGGGCTCACCGAGGAGGAGGCCGCCCATGTCTTCGAGCGTTTCTTCCGGGCCGATCCCGCCCGCGCGCGCGGTCTGCCCGACGGATCCCGCGAGGAGGGGTCCGGGCTCGGGCTCGCGATCGTCGCGGCGGCGGTCGCGGCGCACGGCGGGACCGTCGAGGTCGAGGCGCGTCCCGGGAAGGGGGCGACGTTCCGGGTGCGGCTTCCGATGAACGGCTGACCGCCCCCGCAGAAACCCTGCCCCGCCACTCCGACCGGCCTCCCTCAACTCCCCCCATCCGAAAGGTGGTTGCTTCGCCATGCCCTCATTCAGGCCGCACCGGCCCCAATTACGCCTCCGCACCAGGCCGTTGGCCATGGCCCTGCTGGCCGCGCTGCTCTGCGCCGCCTCCGTCCTGACCTGGACGGTCGCCGCCGCGGAGGACGACCCCGCCCCCGTGCACCGCCAGGACCGCACCCTGACCGGCGCGGGCGGGATCCGCCTCGACACCTCGTACTACCTGCCCTCGGGCAGGGCGGGAGGAGCGGCGAAGGACAGGCGTCCCGCCGTGCTCCTGGCCCACGGCTTCGGCGGTACGAAGGACAGCGAGCGGGACCGCGCGGAGCGGCTCGCGCGCGCCGGTTACGCCGTACTCACCTACTCCGCCCGGGGGTTCGGCGCCTCCGAAGGACGCATCGGGCTGAACGCGGCCGACGGCGAGGTGGCCGACGCCGTCCGACTCGTCGACTGGCTGGCCACCCGCCCGGAGGTCGCCCTCGACCGGACCGGCGACCCGGTGATCGGCATGGCGGGCGGCTCCTACGGCGGCGCGGTGTCGCTGCTGGCCGCCGCGCGGGACCGCCGCATCGACGCGCTCGTACCGTCGGTCACCTACTGGGACCTGGAGCAAGCCCTGTTCCCGCAAGGGGTGTTCAAGAAGCTGTGGGCCGGGGTCTTCTTCGCTCAGGGCCTCACCGACCCCCGCGACCCGCAGTGCGGACGCTTCGGGGCGGAGGTGTGCGCGGCCTTCGTCCGCGCGGCCGCGCACGGCCGCGCGGACGAACGGACCTCGAAGCTGCTGCGGTCGGTGAGCCCGGCGACGTACGGCAAACGGATCCGCGTGCCCACACTGGTGGTGCAGGGCCGCACCGACTCCCTCTTCCCGCTCGGCCAGGGCGACGCCCTCGCCGCCGCCGTCGCGGCGAACGGCGCACCCGTCGCCGTGGACTGGATCGCCGGCGGCCATGACGGCGGCGACCGGGAGGAGCCGAGGATCGCCGACCGTACGGTGGCCTGGTTCGACGCGTATCTCAAGCACCGGCCCACGGGGCCCGGGCCCGCCGACGCCAAGTCCCCCGCCGCAGGGCCTGCCTTCCGCGTCAGCCGCACCGCCGGCGCGGCCACCGCGGGCCCCGGCGCCGACGACGAGGCCGCCCCGCAGGGCGCCACCGCCGACCGCTACCCCGGCCTCGACGGCACCGCCCGCCGGACCGTGCCCCTCGACCCCGCGCCACGCATCCTGATCAACCCGCCCGGCGGCACTCCCCCCACCCTCACCGGCGGCCCCGGACTCGGCGCGCTGGCCGCCCTGTCCCAGCTCCCCGCAGGCGTGGGCGGCGCACCGGGCGCGGACGGCCCCGGCGTCGGCGGCCCCGCCGGAGGCCGCCCCGCCTCCGCCGCCCCCGTCGGCCAGCACGCCGCCTTCGACGCCCCGCCGCTCACCCAGCCCCTCCACCTCACCGGCTCCCCCACCCTCGACCTCACCGTGCGCACCGAACGCGAGGCGGTCCTCTTCGTCAAGCTGTACGACGCCGCCCCGGACGGACGCCAGACCCTGCCCCAGCAACTCGTCACTCCTATAAGGGCGTTGAGCAGTGGCACAGTGCGCGTCACGCTGCCCGCCGTCGACCACCTCTTCGCGGCCGGGCACCGGATGCGTCTCGTCGTCTCCAGTACCGACTTCGGTTACGCCTCCCCGGCGGCGCCCGCCACCCACCAGGTGCGCGCCGGCGCGCTGACCGTGCCCACCGTGGCGGGCCTCACCGCACCGGCGAGCGACGCCACTCCCGGCTGGGTGCCGGTGCTGCCCGCCGCCGCCCTCGTACTGGCCGCCGTACTGCTGCTGCCGCTGCGCCGGGGCGGCTCGACGCCCGCGCCGGACCCCGGACTCGCCGACGTACCCCTGCGGATCGAGGCACTGAGCAAGAGGTACGCGGGCGGCAGCGGCGACTACGCGGTCCGCGACCTCTCCCTCAGCGTCGAACGCGGCCAGGTCCTCGGGCTGCTCGGCCCCAACGGGGCGGGCAAGACGACCACCCTGCGGATGCTGATGGGACTGGTCCACCCGGACGACGGCGAGCTGCGGATCTTCGGGCACCCGGTGCGCCCCGGGGCTCCGGTGCTCTCCCGGCTGGGTTCGTTCGTCGAGGGCCCCGGCTTCCTGCCGCACCTCACCGGCCGGCAGAACCTCGACCTGTACTGGCGGGCCACCGGGCGCCCCACCGCCGACGCCCACGTGGAGGAGGCGCTGGCCGTCGCCGGCCTCGGCACCGCGCTGGACCGCGCGGTACGCACCTACTCGCAGGGCATGCGTCAGCGCCTGGCCATCGCCCAGGCCATGCTCGGCCTGCCCGACCTGCTCGTCCTCGACGAGCCGACCAACGGCCTCGACCCGGGCCAGATCCGCGAGATGCGCGACGTGCTGACCCGTTACGCCGCCACCGGCCGCACCGTCGTCGTCTCCAGCCACCTCCTCGCGGAGGTCGAGCAGTGCTGCACCCACCTGGTCGTCATGGACCGGGGCCGGCTCGTCGCGGCGGGCGAGGTCGGCGAGATCACCAGCGACCACCTCCGCCTGGAGGACGCGTTCCTGACCCTCACCGGAGGCGAACAGAAATGACCACCACCCACCGGATCAGCCCTGTTGAGCCTGCCGCGCCCGGCTATCGCGGCCGGACCACGCTGCCCCTGCGGGTGGAGGCGGTACGGCAGTTGCGGCGGCGGCGCACCCTGGTGGTGCTCGCCCTGGTCGCCCTGCTCCCGCTGCTCCTGCTGCTGGCGTTCGCCGTCGGCGGCTCGCCCAGCGACCCGGACGGCGGCAGCCCCGCCCTGGTGACCACGGCGACGGCTTCCGGGCCGAACTTCCTCGCCTTCACCCTGTTCGCCTCCATCAGCTTTCTGCTGCCGGTGGTGATCGCCCTGTACTGCGGGGACACGGTGGCCGCCGAGGCGGGCTGGTCGTCGCTGCGCTATCTGCTGGCCTCCCCGGTGCCGCGCGCCCGACTGCTGTTCACCAAGCTGGTAGTGGCGCTCGGGTACAGCGCGCTGACGGTGCTGCTGCTGGCAGCCGTCGCGCTGGCCGCCGGTACGGCCGCGTACGGCTGGGGCGGTGTGCGGCTGCCGGGCGGCGGCACCATGCCGGGCTCCGAGATCGCCTGGCGGGTGCTGGTGATCATCGGCTATGTGTACGGGAGCCTGCTGCTGGTCGGCGCCCTGGGGTTCTGGCTCTCCACGGTGACCGATGCCCCGCTGGGCGCGGTCGGCGGCGCGGTGGGGCTGACCGTGGTGTCGACGATGCTGGACGCGGTCACCGCGCTGGGCGGGGTACGGGACTTCCTGCCGACCCACTGGCAGTACGCCTGGCTGGACGCGCTGCGGCCGGAGATCGCCTGGTCGCAGATGGCCCAGGGGGTCTCGCTGTCGCTGGCGTACTCGATGGTGTTCCTGGCACTGGCGTTCCGGGGGTTCGCCCGCAAGGACGTGGTGTCCTGAGCGGGGGTCCCGGGCGCGTGCCCTGAGCGTGTTTCCCGAGCACAGCACTGCGGGCCGTGGGGCAACTCCCGCCCCACGGCCCGCAGTTGTGCACCCTTCCGTCAGATCTGCCGCCTTCCTCCCTCCGGCAGCCCCAGCACCGCGGCCGAGTTGAACCCGCCCACGCCCCTGGCCACCACGAGCGCGGTACGCAGTCCGGCCCCCTCGCGGGCGGTCGTCACCACGTCCAGGTCGTCGTCCTGGCCGGGGTTCAGATTGACCGACGGCGGGATGGTGTCGTGGGTCAGCGCGAGCGCCGCCCAGGCCAGATCAAGCGGCGCGCCACCGGAGTTGAGCCGCCCGGTGGCCGTCTTGGGCACCGCGACCGGCACCGCGCGCCGGCCGAAGACCTCCACCAGGGCGTCCGTCTCCCGGCGGTCCAGCTCACGGTCCCCGGCGGCGTCGGCGAAGACCACGTCGATCTCCGCCGGGGTCAGCCCGGCGCGCGCGATCGCCTCCCGCAGGGCACGCGCCAGTTCCCGGTGGCCGGGTGCGGGCAGTACCGGGTCATGGGCGTCGTGGGTGGCCGCGGTGCCCAGCACCCGCGCGTACGGGGCCGGTGCGCCCCGCCGCTCCGCCCACTCGGCGTCCTCGACCACCAACAGCGCGCCGCCCTCGCCCGGCACGTGCCCCGCACTGTCCGCAGCGAACGGACGGTACGCCGTCGCGGGGTCCTTGTCCCCGCTCAACGTGGTCTGTTTGGCCTGGCAGGCCATCGCGTACGGCGACAGCGGCGCCTCCGTACCGCCGACCAGCACCGCCCCGGTGCCCCGCCGGATCAGCCGACCCGCCTGGGCGAGTGCGTCGAGCCCGCCCGCACCGTCGGCGACGAGCACCCCGCAGGCGCCCTTGAGCTGGTCGCGGATGGAGAGCTGGCCGCTGCTCGCCGCGTAGAACCAGCCGATCGACTGGTACGCGGTCACCGCGTGCGGCCCCTCCTTCCACAGGTTGTGGATCTCGCGCTGCCCGAAGACGTTCCCGCCGGACGAGCTCGCCGTCACCACGGACAGCTCGAACGGATCGTGCTCCTGCGGATCGAGCCCGGCGTCGGCGAACGCGAGCCGGCCCGCCGCCAGTGCCAGCCAGGTCCAGCGGTCGGTCTGCACCCGGAGTCTGCTGTCGACGTGGTCACTCGCGTCGAAGTCCGCGTCGGGGATCTGCCCTGCGGGCGGATAGGGCAGAGAGGCCGCGACGAAGGACTCGACCGGGGAGATCCGGCCGACCCGCTCCAGGGTGCGCTCCCAGTGGGCGCGCACACCGACACCGGTGGGTGCGGCCACCCCGATGCCGGTGATCACCGGCGGGCGTGCGCCCGTCGCCGTACTCACTCGTGCCTTCATGTCGCCACCTTCCGGCCGGAGGACCCGGCGGGCCGTGCGGCCTCCGAGAACTCGGAGAACACCATCGCGGACTGGAAGCCGCCGAACCCGCTGCCCACCGACAGGGCGTGGCGCACCGTCGTCTCCCGTGCCGTGACCGGGGTGTAGTCCAGGTCGCACTCGGGGTCCGGGGTGGTGAGGTTCGCGGTGGGCGGCACCACCGACCGGTCGATGGCCAGCGCGCAGGCGGCCATCTCGATGGAGCCGATCGCGCCGAGCGAGTGCCCGATCACGGACTTGATGGAGCTGATCGGGACCCGGCGTACCGCGTCCCCCAGCGCGTACTTGTAGGCGGCGGTCTCGTGCCGGTCGTTCTGCCGGGTGCCCGAGCCGTGTGCGCTGATGTAGCCGAGGTCCTCCGGGTCGAGCCGGGCCTGGTTCATCACGTCCTTGACCGCCTCGCCCAACTCCTTCCCGTCCGGGCGCAGTCCGGTCATGTGGAAGCCGTTGGCGCGGGCCGCGTAGCCGGCCACCTCGCAGTAGATCCGGGCGCCCCTGGCCCTGGCGTGCTCCAGCTCCTCCACGATCAGCACCGCGCAGCCCTCGCCGAGCACGAAGCCCTTGCGGTCGGCGTCGAAGGGCCGGGAGGCCTCCTGGGGGCTGTCGTTGAGCGGGCTGGTGGCCCGGATGGCGTCGAAGCAGGCCACCGTGATCGGGGTGATCGGGGCGTCCGACGCCCCGGCGATCATGACGTCCGCCTCCCCGTCCTCGATCAGCCGCAGCGCGTGCCCGATCGCGTCGATGCCGGAGGTGCAGCCGGTGGACACCACGGCGGCGGGGCCGCGCGCCCCGAACCGTACGGCCAGCTCGGTCGCGGCACTCGACGGGACCAGCGCCTGGTAGAGGAACGGCATCAGGTGGCCCGGGTCCACCTCCCATTCGCGGCCGTGGTCGCTGGCGACGACGTACTCCTCCTCCAGCGTGATCGACGCGCCGACCGCCGAGCCGAGGCTGACCCCGACGCGCCCGGTGTCCGTGCCGGGAGCCGTCAGGTCGAGCCCGGCGTCCTCCACCGCCTCCGCGGCGGAGGCCAGCGCGAACTGGGCGAACCGGTCGGTGCGCCGGATCTCCCGGGGGCTCAGCCCGTGCGCGGCCGGATCGAAGTCGCACTCGGCGGCTATCCGCGACCGGAAGGGAGCCGGGTCGAAGCAACTCACCGTGCGAATGGCCGACTTGCCGCTGGTGATGCGCTGCCAGAACTCCTCGCGCCCGGAGCCGCCGGGGGCGATCACCCCGATACCGGTGACGACGGCCCGGCGGGCGGGCTCGCGTGCGCCGCCCGGTGTACCCGTCGGCGTCCGGGTGCTCGTCGGCGTCCGTGTGCTCGCAGGCGTCCGTGCGCTCATCGGGCGACCGCCTGCTGCCGCTCGTCCGGGTAGGGCTCGGTGTCCACGTGGCCGAGGTGCGGCTCAGGGGCCAGCGGGCCGATCTGGAAGACCACCAGGGCCTCGGTGTCCCCGGTGTTGGTGAGCCGGTGGCGCACCTCGCGGGGGATGTGCAGGGCCTGCTCGGCGCCGACCTTGACCGCCTCGTCGTCGAGGTCGACGCGCAGCTCGCCGGTGGCGACGAAGAGGTATTCCTCGGAGTACGGGTGGTAGTGCTCGGAGACGCCCTCGCCGGGCGCCAGCCGGACCGCGCCGCAGAAACCGGCGGACGTACCGGAGTTGGCGGGTGCGAGCAGGGTCCGCAGGTCACCGCCACGCCTCGTGTTCGACGGTACGTCGCTCATGCCGACCACCGTGCACCTGGCCCGCTCGACCCGCTCCTTGATCAGCCGTAACTGGACGCCGCTGTTGTGGTTGATCCGGTCGGTCATCGCCGCCGTGTCCAGTGGCGCCTCCGGCTTCATGTGGAAGTCCTGCACCCAGCGCATCCTGGTGCGGTCGGGGGCAAGTTGCTCGTAGGTCCAGCTGATGTTCATGAACTCGAACGGCCCGGTCTCCACCCGTCGTGCCCTGGCCACCAGGGCGTCCCGGTCCCAGTGCCGCGAGGAGATCCAGGACCAGACCCGGCCCTGCTCGTCCGGGTGCATGGTCAGCCGGAAGGTGGCCGAGTTCGGTGTCTCTTCGAGGATGTCGATGCTCGCGTACTCGGAGAACAGCTCCGGCCAGCGGCGCAGGTCGTTCGTCCGGTCCCAGACGAAACCGACGGGAGCGTCGATGTCGATGGAGTTGTCGGTGTGCCCGATCATCACGTAACCCTTGTCCCTTGCGTGTCTGTTGCGAGTCTCTTGCGGGTCTTGCTGGGTGTCTCTGGGGGCTCTTCGGTGTCTCTGAGGGCTCTTCGGTGTCTCCGGGTGTCTCTGGGTGTCTTGTGCGGCCGGTCGGAGCCGGCGGGTCAGACGGTGACGGTGGGAAGGACGCCGATGAGTTCCTCGATGTCGGCCGGGGTGCTCTCCGGCTCGATCTGCTCCTCGATGTCGACGCCGAACCGGCTCTTTATCCGGCTGGCCAGCTCGACCCGGGCCAGCGAGTCCAGTCCCAGGGCGTCGAAGGTGCGCTCGAAGGCGGCCTCGCCGAGGGCCGGGTCGAGGCCGACCGCGGCGAGCATGGCGGTGAGTTCGGTGTGCAGGGCCTGGGCCGGGTCCTGGGTGGTGGTCATGGGGTGTCTCCTTCGTGTGCGGTTTCGTGTGCCGTGGAGGTACGGATGTGGAAGCGGAGCGAACGTGCCTCGGTGAAGCAGTCGCGCATCGGCTTCACCAGATCGCGGTGGGCCTGGGTCTCCTCCCAGGCCTCGAAGTCGGCCAGCCGGCGCCACTCACTGGTGATGAGCCACTGCTCGGGGTCGGTCGCGGACTGGCAGACCTGGTCCTTGACGTGCCCCGGCACCCCTTCCGCGACCAGGAAGCGGATCTTGTCGTAGGCGTCCAGGAAGTCCTGCCGCCGTTCGGCGGGGACCCTGATCAGGAAGACCACCCGGGCCTGCGGCGCGCTCACCGACCCGGCCTTCCGGCACCGGCACCCGCACCGGCGGTGCCCCGCACTCCGGGCGGCGGTCCGCCCGCCAGCGCGGAGGTGAAGCCGAACTTCCCCACCACCGGGACCACGCTCCCGTACATCCCCTCCGAGTCGGGCCCGGTGAGGAACCGCACGGCGTGGCCCACGAGTTCGGCGTCCACCGTGAGGTCCGGGTCCACCTGCGGCATCTCCGCGCGCATCTCGGGGGTCTCCACCAGGGTCAGCGAGATCGCGTTGGCGTGGATGCCGCGCTTCTTCACCTCGTGGGCCGCCGAGCGCATCCAGGCGACCAGTGCCGCCTTGCTCGCCGCGTACGACGACATGGCGGCCAGCGGCTGGTCGGAGAGCGGGGTGCCGAAGTAGACCAGCCGGCCGCCCTCGCCCAGGTGCGGCAGTACCGCCTGGGTGGCGACCACCGCGGACAGGAAGTTGGCGCGCAGCACGTCCTCGTAGGCGGAGACGTCGGTGAGCATCACGGGCCCCACGGAGAAGGAGCCCACCAGGTGCACCAGCCCGTCCAGTGGGCCGAACCCGCGGACCGCCTCCGCGGCGGCGTGCTGTGCGCCCTCCGGCTCGGTGGCGTCGACGGTGAGCGTCCGCACCTGTGTGCCCGGCGGGTAACTCCCCTCGTTTGCCTGGCTGTTGACCTCTGCGGCGAGCTGGTCGAGGCGGGCTGTGTTGCGCCCGGTGAGCAGCAGCCGGTCCCCGCGCACGGCGAGGGCCCGTACCGTCGCACCGCCCAGCCGGCCGGTCGCTCCGGTCACCAGCAGGGTGCGGCCGGCGCTCATGCGTCCGGCCCGTCGAAGACGGCGACGCGGGTGGTGACGTGCTCCATCATGGCCCGCTGGAAGAAGGCGCGGGCGCCGGCCGGTGAGTTCATGTCGCGCGGCTCCAGCAGGAACTCGTCGAGCTTGCGCTCCAGTTCCTGGATGGCGGGCTGCCTGGCGAGGTGGGCCATCACCCGCGGCAGCCCGCCGTCGATCTCCATGAACCGGACGACCAGACCGTCCTTCATGAAGATCGAGGTGCCGAGCAGCCGGGCCCCGTCGGGGGTCTCCCACTCCGGCGGGGTGTAGGTGGCCAGCAGATCCCTGACCACCTCTTCGGTACCCGGCTTGACGTGGAAGCTGATCGCGAATCGCTCCATCGGAATGCCTCTCTGCTCTCGCCGCCCTGTCCGTGCGGGCTTCCCGTGCTGGATTCCCGTGCGGGCTTCCCGTGCGGACGGTCGGTTCCTGGGCGGCGTACGGATGTCCGCCGGCCCTCGTTCCGGTGGCGGACGGCAGTCAGCGTGCCCGGGCGGGCGGGGCCCGGTCTTCCGGCCGCCGGGCGAGATCGGCCCTCCTCACCGGGGAGGAGATCTCCCCCCGTGGGTGCGGTGCGCTCCTCCCGGCGGAGGGGTTCTCCCCCGCGCGGAGGGCGACCTGGTTCGCACCGCGGCGGGAAGACGGCGGCCCCGACGGGGGCCTACCTTCCACCCATTCCCGACCGACCCTTCCCGACCGACCCCGAGCCGAGGAGAGACCCGATGGCCGACGACTTCCGCGACAACGGCGGTGCGGGCGGCGACGTCATCGTCGCGGGCGGTGGCATCGCCGGGCTGACCACCGTGCTCGCCCTGCGCGCCGCCGGCATCCCCGCGAAGGCGTACGAACGCGCCCCCGCCCTGCGCACCGCGGCCTCCGGCAACGGCCTGGTCATCTGGCACAACGCCGTACTCGCCCTGCGCGCCATCGGCCTGGAGAAGGAACTCGACGCGGTGGGAACGGAGTTACGTCGCTATCGCTTCGCCTCCCGGCCGCGCGGCAAGCTGGCCGACTGGTCACTCACCGACGGCGCCCGCGCGTACGGCGCCCCCGCGTACACGGTCGCCCGCCCCGCCCTGCACCGCATGCTCACCGAACTGGTCGGCGACGACCTGCGGCTGGGCGCCCGCTGCACCGGCTTCACGGAGACCCCGGACGGGGTGACGGCCCGCTTCGAGGACGGCAGTGCGGTACGCGGCCCCCTCCTGGTAGGCGCGGACGGCCTGCGCTCGACGGTGCGCGCACAGCTGATGCCGTACGAACCCGCCCCGCACCGGGTGGGCATGACGGCCTGTCAGGGATCGGCGGCGCTGCCGCACAGCGCGGTCCCCCCGGGGGTGTTCGTGAACACCTTCGGCGAGGGCACCTGGTTCGTCTACTACCGCACCGACGACGACTCGGTGTACTGGGACGCGGTCCTCTGCGACGGCCCGGCCCGCCGTCTCGCGGAAGGCGCCCCGCACCTCGGCTCCGGCATCCGGGAGGCGCTGCTGCGGGAGTTCGGCCACTGGCCCTCCCCCGTTCCCGAGCTGATCGGGGCCACCGAGGACAGCGGAATCCTTCCGGTCGACGTCGTCGACCGGGACCCGGTGCCCCGCTGGAGCACCGACCGCGTCACCCTGGTCGGTGACGCCGCGCAGCCCGTCACGTTCAACCTCGGCCAGGGCGCCAACCAGGCCATCGAGGGCGCGGTGGTACTGGCCCAGTGCCTGGCGAAGGCCCGTGGCGGCCCCCCGGCCGGCGCCCTCGCCGCCTACGGACAACGGCGCATCGCCCGCACCCGGAAGATCGCCCGCCGGTCCCGCGCCAACGCGGCCTTCAGCCGCTTCCGAAGCCCCCTCGCCTGCCTGCTGCGCGACACCTTCATGCGGGTGGCCTTCGACGGGCCGGTGTACCGCGCGACCTACCGACTCACCATGGACACCGACCTGACCCCGGAGGACATCCGCCCATGACCAGCACGCCGCTGACCCCCGCTCCGCCGACCGCCACCCCGTCGGCCCACCCCACTGCGGCCGACGCCTCGGCCCCTCCCGCTCCGCCCGGCGCCTCCTCCCGCCCCACCAGCGGCGTCAGCCGGACCGCGGTGATCATCGCGCAGGCCAGGGCGACCGAGGACGCCAGGACCGACCGGCTCTTCGCCGACCCGTACGCCCAGGCCTTCGTCGACGCCGTCGGCTGGATCCAGGTCGCGGAGGCGGGCCGCCTCAACCAGGGTCACTTCGTGCTGCGCACCCGCTTCTTCGACGACTACTTCCGCGAGGCGGCCCGTTCCGGCTGCCGACAGGCGGTCGTCCTCGCCGCGGGGCTCGACACCCGGGCGTACCGCCTGGACTGGCCGGACGGCTTCCGGCTCTTCGAGATCGACCTGCCGGGGCTGTCCGCCTTCAAGGAAGCGGTGCTCGGCGTGCAGCGGGCCGAGCCCTCCTGCGAGCGGACGGCGGTACGCGCCGACCTGCGCGACGACTGGCCGGCCGAGCTGCTGGCCGCCGGTTTCGACCCGGAGCAGCCGACCGCCTGGTTGATCGAGGGCCTGCTGATGTATCTCGAACCGGCCGACACCGACCTCCTGCTGAAGCGCCTGGGCGACCTCTGCGCCCCCGGCAGCCGGCTCGCCCTGGAGCACATCAACCAGGCGTACACCGACCTCCCCCAGCTCCGCGCCGTCCACGAAAGGCTGCGCAAGGTGGGCGCCTCCTGGCACTCCACCGTCGAGGACCCCCGCGCCTGGCTGGCCGCCCACGGCTGGTCGGCCCGCATCACCCCGCAGACCGAACTGGCCGCCCGGCACGACCGCCCGGTCCCCGAACTGACCGACCCGGACCGGGTGGGCGACGCCCGGATGTGGCTGGTCGACGCGGTCCGGGACGTAACGCCCGCGCGGTAGGACGCGGCAGGCGCGCAGAGACGCAGGACACCTCACCCGGAGCAGCAGGGCGCTTCGCCGCCGAAGTGCCCTGCTGCTCTTCCAGGAGTCCTACGCGGCCGCAACCGCCCCCCGGTACGCCGCCAGCCACGCCGGGAACTCCGTCAGGTCCGCCATCACCACGTCCGCCCCGGCCTCCCGGAGCGCCTCGGCGTCGTAGGGACCCGTGGTCACGCCGACCGCCAGTGCCTGCGCCGCGCGCGCCCCGCGCACATCGCCCAGGTGGTCACCGACGTAGACGCTCGCCCCGTGTTCCCGCAGGGCCAGCGCCTTGCCCTCCGCCCAGACGTTCCCGGCGAGCGCGTCCACCTCGAAGCCCAGGTGCTCCAGGTGGAGCTTGGCGTTGGGTTCCCACTTCCCGGTCACCACGACCACCCGGCCGCCCGCCGCCCGTACCGCTGCGACCGCCTCCCGCGCGCCCGGCAGGGCGGTGGCGGGGGCGATGGCGAACGAGGGGTAGAGGGCGCGGTAGCGGTTGGCGATCTCCTCGACGCGGTCCTCGGGGAACCAGTTGGCGATCTCGTGTTCCAGCGGCGGGCCGAGCCGGGAGACAACCAGGTCCGCGTCGATCGGGACACCGGTCTCGGCGGTGAGCTGCTGGTAGGCGGCCTTGATGCCGGGGCGGGAGTCGATCAGGGTCATATCGAGGTCGAAGCCGACGACGGGTCCGGCGCCCTCGGCGACGGTCGGATGCGTGTGGTCTGCATGCGTGCTCATGTCCGCCATTGTGCCGGGGCCGGCCAAAACCCCCGGACGTACACTTAGGGCCGCCTAAGTGGCCCCGGCGGGACCCTCGTGAAGCCCCTCGCCGAGCCCCCGGGACAAGCCTTCGCGAACAGCCTGAGAAATGGGACCGATGCCGACCGCCCCACCCGTGACCGGGCCAGCCCCGCTCCCGCCCGCCGAGCCGGCACCCCGGCCCCGGCGGGCGACGGTGACCCGACGTATCGGCTGGACGGTGGCGGCCCTGGTCGCCCTCGCACTCGCCGTACTGCTCAGCCTCGCCGTGGGAGCGCGCGGGATCGCCCCGTCGACCGTGTTCGACGCGCTGCTGCACGGCGGTGACTCCGCCGACGCGGAGGTCGTACGGCAGATGCGGGTGCCCAGGACGGTGCTCGGGATCATGGTGGGCGCCGCGCTCGCCCTCGCCGGGACGGCCTTGCAGGGCATCACCCGTAACCCCATCGCGGACCCGGGGATCCTCGGGATCAGCCAGGGGGCTTCCGTCGGCGTCGTGCTGGCGATCGCGTTCGCCGGGGTGCACACGCTGACGGGTTATGTGTGGTTCGCCTTCACCGGCGCCGCGATCGCCTCCGTCGCCGTGTACGCGATCGCCTCCGGCGGGCGCGGTGGTGCGACCCCGGTGAAGCTGGCCCTGGGCGGGGCCGCGCTCAACGCGCTGCTGGTGTCGGTGACGATGGCGGTGCTGACGACCAAGGCCGCCGCGATGGATGAGTTCCGGTTCTGGAACGTGGGGGCGCTGGCCGGGCGCGGGTCCGACATCGTCGGGCAGGTGTGGCCGTTCCTGGTGGTGGGGCTGGTGCTGGTGCTGGCCGTGGCGCGGGGACTTGACGCACTGGCGCTGGGTGAGGACGTGGCGAAGGGGCTCGGGCAGAAGGTCGCGACGGTACGGATCGTGGGCGGGCTCGGCGCGACCGTGCTGACCGGGGTGGCGGTGGCCGCCGCCGGGCCGATCGCGTTCATCGGGCTCGCGGTGCCGCACATCGCGCGGGCGGTGGTGGGCAGTGACCACCGGTGGATGCTGCCGATGGCGGCACTGATCGGGCCCGTGATGCTGCTGGTGGCGGATGTCGTCGGGCGGATCGTGTTCCCGCCGAGCGAGGTGCCCGCGGGTGTGATGACGGCGCTGATCGGGGTGCCGTTCCTGGTCACGCTGGTACGCCGGAAGGCGGTGCCCGCATGAGTACCGCCGCCGTCGCCTCCCGTACCCGTCCTGCCGGATACCAGCTGGTCCGGGCGGGCCGGGCCTCGTTCCTGCTGCACCGGCGCGCCACCGTCGCCGCCGCCGCTCTCGCCGTGCTGCTCGCCGCCGTGTGTGTGGCGTACCTCTGCGTGGGCGAGCGCTTCGTACCGCCCGGGGAGGTCCTGCGGGTCCTGCTCGGCATGGACTCGCACAGCGAACTCCTCGTCGGGAAGCTCCGGCTCCCCCGGATGACCGTCGGACTGCTGGTCGGGCTGGCCTTCGGGGTGGCCGGGGCGCTGATCCAGACCGTGGCGCGCAACCCGCTCGCCAGCCCGGACATCATCGGCATCAGCCAGGGCGCCAGTGCGCTGACCGTCGGCGCGATGATCTTCGGGGTGACGTCGGCGGGCGTCCTGCCGTATCTGTCCGTCGCGGGCGGGGTGCTGGCCGCCGCCCTCGTCTACCTCTTCGCCTGGCGCGGCGGGCTGCACGCGACACGGTTCGTACTGATCGGGATCGGCTTCGCGATCGCGCTGAAGTCGGTCACCCAGCTGTTCCTGACCAAGGGCGACTACCTGGTCGCGCAGCAGGCGCAGATCTGGATGACCGGGTCGCTCAACGGGCGGGGCTGGGACGAGGCCACCGTGCTGGCATGGGTGCTCCTCGTGCTGCTGCCCGCCGTCGCGTGGGCCGCGCGGGCGCAGCGCACCGCCGGTATGGACGACGACACCGCCGTGGCGCTGGGGGTACGGCTCGGGCGGGTCCGGCTCGGGCTGGTGGCGCTCGGCGTGGTGCTGGCCTCGGTGGCGACCGGGGCGGCCGGACCGGTCGACTTCGTGGCGCTCCTCGCACCGCAGATCGCCCGCCGGATGACCCGGACCGCGCAGATTCCGCTGGTGTGCTCGGCGCTGCTCGGCGCGGTGATCGTGGTGTTCGGGGATCTGCTGGCGCGCAGGCTGTTCTCGCCGACCGAGCTGCCGGTGGGTGTGCTGACCGCCGCCGTCGGGGCCCCGTATCTGATCTGGCTCATCGTGCGTGGACACGGTGGGCTCCGTACAGGAGGCAAGGCATGAGTTCCGATACGGCCACGGAGAGCGGCGCACGGCTGCGGGCGGCCTCGCTGACCCTCGGCTACGAGGACCGGACCGTCGTACACGAGCTGGAACTGGCCGTTCCGGACGGGCGGGTGACCGTCATCGTCGGGCCCAACGCCTGCGGCAAGTCGACCACGCTGCGCGCGCTGGGCCGGCTGCTGAAGCCGCAGGGCGGGGCGGTCCTGCTGGACGGCACCGAGCTGGCCAAGATCCCCACCAAGCAGATCGCCCGCTCGATCGGCCTGCTGCCGCAGACCCCGGTGGCACCCGAGGCGATCACCGTCGCCGACCTGGTGTCGCGCGGCCGCCAGCCCCATCAGGCCTGGTGGAAGCAGTGGTCCGAGGAGGACGAGCGGGCCGTCACCGCCGCCATGGAGCGCACCGATGTGGCCGAGCTCGCCGAGCGCCCCGTGGACGCCCTCTCCGGCGGCCAGCGGCAGCGCGTGTGGATCGCCATGGCGCTCGCCCAGGAGACCGATCTGCTGCTCCTGGACGAGCCGACCACGTACCTCGACATCGCCCACCAGGTGGAGGTGCTGGACCTGGTGCGCCAGCTCAACCGCGAGCAGGGCCGCACGGTCGTCGTCGTGCTGCACGACCTCAACCAGGCCACCCGGTACGCCGATCACCTCGTCGCCATGAAGGAGGGCGTGATCGTCGCCGAGGGGCCGCCCGCCGAGGTCGTCACGGCGGATCTCGTACGGGAGGTCTTCGGCCTGGAGTCGGTCGTGGTCCCGGACCCGGTGACGGGATCGCCGCTGGTCGTGCCGGGGGCGCCGTGGGCGCCGCCGGTCCGTGACACCGCTGTGCCCCCTCTCCGAAAGGCAGCCACCTCATGAAGCCCGTGCAGCCCATGACGTCCCCGAAGCCTTCGCCGAACCGCCGCCGCACGCTCGCCACCGTCTCCCTCGCCGCCATCGGCGCACTCACCCTCTGTGCGTGCGGGGGCTCGGGCGGATCCGGTGACTCCGGTACGGGGCAGGGCTCCGGGAAGTCCGGCGGCAGCGCCGGGACGCACACCGTGAAGACCGCCATGGGGGACGTCCGGGTCCCCGAGGCGCCGAAGCGGGTCGTCGTCCTGGACACCGCCGAACTGGACTCCGCGATAACCCTCGGGGTGAAGCCCGTCGGCTCCACGCACGCCGATGTCGAGTCCGGCTTCCTCCACTACCTCCCCGCCGACAAGGTCGCCGGCATCAAGGACGTAGGCGAGATGATGACCCCCAACCTGGAGGCCATCGCCGAGCTTGAGCCGGACCTCATCCTCACCAGCAAGGTCCGCCACGAGGACAAGTACAACGAGCTGAGGGCCATCGCCCCGACCGTGATGACCGAGGGCACCGGCTTCCCCTGGAAGGAGAACTTCCAGCTGCACGCGGTGGCGCTCGGCAAGCAGGCCGAGGCCAGGAGGGTCGTCGACGAGTACGCCGCGCACGCCGGGAAGGTCACCGAGGCGATCGGCGGCAGGCAGAAGGCCGCCGCGACCAAGGTCAATGTCGTCCGCTTCGTCGAGGGCGCCGACATCCGCATCTACGGCAGGAAGAACTACATCGCCACCGTGCTGGCCGACATCGGCGTGAGCCGCCCGCCGGTCACCGACAGGGCGAAGGACGGCTTCTCGTACGACGTGAGCCCCGAGAAGATCGATCTGGCGGGCCAGGACGCGGACGTCCTCTTCCACTCCACGTACGGCGACCCGGCGAAGGCCAAGCAGACCCAGACCCTCGACTCGGCGCTGTGGAAAGGCATTCCGGCGGTCAAGGCCGGCAAGGTCTTCGGCGTCGACGACCAGCTGTGGATCCAGGGCATCGGCTACACCGCCGCCAACAAGATCCTGGACCAGCTGGAGCGGGACCTGACGAGGAAGTAACCGCGGTGCGCGGGAGGTTGCGTCCGTACGCCCCCGGGGCCGGCCGCGTGAGCGGGAGGTGTCGGGGTATCCGCGTGGGCATGACTGCGGGAGCGGAACGTACCAGGGGAATCAAGGAAGCCGGCGGACCGGCCTGGTGGCAGCGGGCACCGGAGCTGCTCCGGAAGCGGGGCGGCGGCCCGGGAGGCGGCGCCGAGGAGGGGAAGCGGGGCTCCCCCGCGCCCGGGGAGACCGGGCGCGGCACGGGGTTCGGCGCGTGGGCGCGCGGCCGCACTGCGCAGCGCGGTACCGCCGCGACGGACAAGGCGCGGGCCGCCCCGCCGGACGAGGGCCGCGCGACGGATGCGGCGGGGCCCCGGACCTGGTGGCGTCGGCCTCGTACCGCCTCCGGTGACACCGTCGCCACGCGGCCCGCGCCGCCGCCCCGGACGCCCTGGGATGGGGCCTCCCGTGCTCGAACGAAGCTGAGAGCTTGGGGATGGGTGCTGTTCCGGGTGGTGGCGATCGCGCTCGCCTTTCTCGCGCTGGTGGCGTTCGCCGTCGTACTGGCGAAGCTGACCCTGGTGCCCTCGCCCGCCTCCGAGGGCATCGCGCACTCGAACCTCAAGCCCGGGGCGTCCCTGCGCCAGTACCTCCAGGACTACACCTTCCTCGCCGCGTGCAAGCAGATCGGCGGGAACGTGCTGCTCGGGGTGCCGTTCGGGGTGCTGCTGCCGGTGGTCGGGTCGCGGCGGCTGCGGTTCCTGCGGATGTTCCTGCTGTCGGTGACGGTGATGGTGCTGGTCGAGCTGGTGCAGGGCGCGATCGTCACGGGCCGGGCCTTCGACGTGGACGACGTGTTCATGAATACGGCGGGCGCGCTGCTCGGATATCTGGTGCTGGGGCGGTGGCTGGGGCACGTGGTGCACCGCCGCCGCTACCGGGAGACGGAACCCGCGCCCGGCCCGGAGCCCGAGACCGCCTGACGGGCCGAGGCGGGTCAGGCCGGGGCCGGCCAGGCCGAACTAGGCTGATTCGTCGGCCAGTTCGGCCACCCCGGTGATCCGGTGCAGCGGGTACGTCTTCACCTCGTCCGCCGTGTGGTCGTACGCCGTGACGAAGCCGCCCTCCACCCGCACGGGGGCGATCACCCGCTGGCTGGCCGCCCCGTCCGCGTTGACGTAACCGATCCACAGCGCGGAGCCGGTCATCGCGGCGGCCTGCATGGTGGCGAGGGTCTCGGCGGACGAAGTACGGGGAAGCGCGGACCCGTTGGAGGCGGCGGCGTCCGGTTCCCTGCGCACCGCGTGGGCCGCCATGTCCCCGGCCCTGATCGCCCGCAGCGCCACATCGAGCAGCGTCTCGTCCGGCACCGGCGGGCCCTCCGGCACCGGCACCGGCGCGGTCCGCGCCGGGGTGCGGTGCGCGTCGGCACGGGTGATCAGCACATCCCCGGCGGCGGACTCGGCAGCGGGCGCGAAGCCCATCGCGCGCAGCCCGTCGAGCAGCGCCACCGCCTCCACCCGGGCGGCCAGCACGGTCGGCGCGAGCCGGCGCAGCCCGAGCGTGCCTGACCGCTTGTCGGCCAGGATCTCGCCGAGCACCGCGTCGTCGTCGCACCGCACGTACGCACAGGCCGAACCCACCCGCAGATGCCCGTGCCTGCGCGCCACGTCGTCGATCAAGTAACTGAGCGGCTGCGGTACGGGGGTCCGGCTGTGCTCGGTGAGGAAGGCGTGCAGATCCGACGCCGCCAGACCCGAATCCAGCGCCCTGCGCACCGACCCCGGGGTGAACCGGTACACGGTCGCCCCGCCCCTGCTCTCCACATCCGCGATCACGGCCAGCATCTCGGCCAGCGGGCGCCTGAGCGGGCCCGGCGCGACAGCGGTCAGATCGGCTTGGAGGAGTACGTGGTCGAGGGGTTCCGGGATCAGCGGGGCGACCAGCGTCGCGGCGCGCAGCGCGTGCCCGGCGGACTCGCTCTCGGTGGGGAGCGGGGCGTGCGCGAACAGGCTGGTGGGGGCGCGGTCCAGGCCCGCCAGCGCCCGCCCGTGCGCGGCCAGCGCACCGCGCCCGGTGACCCCCAGCAGTTCCGCCTCGTCGAGGGTCCACAGGGCGAGGCGGGTGCGGAGGTCGCCGGTGGCACCGCGCTGGGGGCGTTCCCAGCGGAGCCGGGCGAGGACCGAGTCGGGGTCGGGGGCGGTGCCCTCGGGGAGTTCGGCGAGCAGGGCCAGGACCCGGCGGCGCACCTCGGGGGCGACCGAGCGGTCCAGGTCGGGGCCGAGCGCGGACAGGGTGCGGCCCTTGGCGTCCTGGCCGCCGACCAGACCGGCGGTACGGGTGCCGCGCAGCCAGGTGACGGCGAGCCGGGACCAGCGTTCCTCCGGCGGCAGACCGAGCCAGTCGTCGTACGCGGGGGTCGGCGCGTAGCGCTCGTCACTCTCCCCGTCGGACGCCAGCAGCCCGGCGGCGTAAGCGAGTTCGAGCCAGAAGGCGGCTGCGGGTTCGGGCAGGTCCATGGCCGCCGCGGTGCGCTTGAGATCGCGGACGCTGAGCCCGCCGGACCGCAGCACGGGCGGGCCGCCCCGGTCCCAGTCCTTGAGCAGCCCCTCGACCGTCGAGAGGGTGGTGAACGCCTGCCCGGCCGCCGTCAGATCCACCATCCTCGCGGTGTGCGTGGACGCCTCGACCAGCCCAGGAGCCACCGGCTCCGGAGTGCGGTGGGCGCGTCCCACCCGCAGATGCAGCGCCGCCTCGCGCGGCAGTACGACGGTGCGCGCACTGGTCGGCAGCAGCAGCCCGTGGTCCCGCAGCCAGCGCACCGGCGGCGCCGGGTCCGCACTGACCTCGCCGTACGGAGGCCCCCAGACCAGCCGGTCCAGCACGGTCAGCGCGTCGGAGGGCGCGGTGTCGAGCAGCGCGTCCATCCGCGCCCGGTCGGTGAACAGCGAGGTCAGCGCGTGTACGGCGGAGACCGGGTCATGGGTGGTGGACAGACCGATGGCGCCCAGGATGCCCTGGAGGCGGGTCGGGGACATCCCGGCGGTGGCCTCGGCGACGGTCGGGCCCAGGCCGGTCGGGGAGGGGTGGGTGTTCGACGGCGCGAGCAGTTCGCGTGCGGTGCGCACCAGGCGGAGCCGGTCGTCGGCCCCCCACAGCAGCGCCTGCTCGCGCAGCATCCGTACCGCGCCGGGCAGCGCGGCCTCGACCGCCGGATCGCCCTCGTCGCCACACATCAGGGCCCTGAGCGCGTCGTACGTCGCCGGGTCCGGCGCCACCGCGAGCGCCTCGGCGGTCTGGAGTGCGAACCGGTCGAGCCGTTCCAGGGCACGCACCACGGAGGCCCGTGTGCCGGCCCTGGTGGCGAGCAGCCCGAGGTCCCCGGGCACCGGCGAGAGCAGGTCGGGCCTGGCCCGCAGCAGGGCGGCCAGCGAGGCGTCGTCCCGGGTACGGAGCGCTTCGGCGAGGGTGCGCGGGGGCGTGGCCCGGCTGCCCCCGGAAGTGGCGCCGGACATGACGGCAGCCGTGTCGGCCCAGGTGCTGCCGGTGGTGCCGCCTTGGATGTTTCCTTCGGGCACGTGCGCCTCCAGGTCGCGCTCGCTGGTCCCCATCCGCCCCACGGTAGCCCCTGCGGGGCACCGTCAGGCGCGGCAGGCGCTAACGTCGGAGGCGGGTGGACCGGCAACTGGGTGTGACCGGCGGGCACTTGCGGGGTACCGGAACGAGAACACCCGGAAACCACCGGAAACGCCGGAACCGCCACGGTTTCCGGTGCAACGCCAGCACTACCGGCACTATCGGCAGTACCGACAGGGGACGGGGACGGACGTCGTGGGCATCGAGAGCGACCAGTTGGTCTTCGACTATCTGAGCCGGGTCGGCGACCTCGCCCAACAGCAGCAGCTGAACTCCGGCGACCGGATGCGCCTGGTCTCCACCCTGCGCGGGGAGATCGACCGCCAGCGCGCCAAGGCGATCGGCGGCCCGGACAGCGCCGCCGCCGTGCAGCGCATCCTCGGCAGGCTGGGCACCCCGGACGAGATCGTGGAGGCGGCGGGCGGCACCGGGGTCGAGGCCACTCTGTCCTCGCGTACGTCGCGCAGGGTGCTGCCCAGGCAGCGCAAGGGCAGCGGCGCGGCACGCGGCCCGAAGGACGAGGACCCCACTGGTCCCACCGGACGCACCGGCCCCGCTCACCCCAGCTCCCCCGTCGACTTCGGCAAGGAGTCCGGCCCCTCCGTCCCGTATCCCACCGGTCCCCATCTCGCCGGTACGGATGAACTCGGCACCGGCACCGACGAGTGGTGGCGCACCGAGCCCGGCCCCTTCGGCGGTCTCGGCACCTCCGTGCCCGGCTTCACCGGGGGTGTGGAGATCCCCGAGATACTCAAGCCGCCGCCGGAGGAGGACGAGGAGGAAGCGGAGTCCGCCGAGGGGGACGAGGACGCCGAGGAGGCCCCGGCCCGCCGGCTGATCCCGCGCCGCCTCCGCCGGCGTACCGCCGCACCCGTCGAAGAAGCGGTCGAGGACGACCTCCCGGTCCGTGGCCCGGTGATACCGCGCGGCAGCCCCTTCCTGCTGCTGGCCGCCCTGCTGCTGGTCACCGGGGCCGTACTGGGCAATCTGCCGGCCCTGGCGGGCGGCTGGTTCCTCGCGTACTTCTCCCGCCGGCTCACCCGGACCCAGGCCAAGTGGGCGGTACTGGGCCTGCCGGGACTGGTCGCGGTCGGCGGCGCCGTCTGGCTGTGGGGCCGCACGGAGGACCGCTGGGGTGCGCCGCTGTCCACCCAGGGGGATGCGCTGGGCACCGCCATGACCGGCCTGTGGCCCGTCCTGCTGCGCACGGCGGCCGTCGCCACCACGCTCTATCTGATCTGGCGGGCCAAACGCCTCAGCCGTTAGCCAGTGGATCCGCTGGATCCGCTGGATCCGCTGGGCCCCGTAAGACCTCCGGGTGAGGATCCGCGCGCGGGTCACCCTGGGGGTGGAGAGGATCGGGGTGCAGGCTCAACCCCGGGTCCGATGTGTCCTAAAGGCCTGCGCGGGACCATGGATTCATGAGTACAGCAACGGTCACCCCAGGTGCAGCAGCAGGAATGGCAGGAGCCCGCACAGCGGGCAGTCGGCACTCCGGTGCCACCGCGATCTCGGACAACCCGCACCGCGTCACCCGCGCGCTGCGAGCCGTCCGGATCTTCGCGGGCGCCGCCGTCAGCGTCGTACTCCTCGGCGACCACGCCGACGACTGGCGCGAGGAACGACCCCAGCCCGGCCACCGCGACTGGCGCCACGAACGCGACGCCTGGGCCGACGGCCGAGCCGGCACCTCCCGCGAGTAGCCCACCCCACCCCGAGGCACCCCGCCCCGGGACGCTCCGGCCCAAAGGTGCCCGCCTCCAGGACACCCCGGCCCTGACATGCCCCCGCCCCGGGGACACCTCAGCCCCGACGTGCCCCCGCCCCCAGAACACCTCAGCCCCGACATGCCCACACCCCCAGAACACCTCAGCCCCGACATGCCCACACCCCCAGAACACCTCAGCCCGAAAGACCCCGCCCCCGGGACACAAGGCCCGCAGGTGTCCCGCCCCCGGGCACCCCAGCCCGACAATGACCCCCTTCCCCGACGGGACCACCGGGCCCCCGCTCCCCCTCCTGTCTCCGCGCGGGTCCAGGACGGCGTGGCCGGGGTGTGGTGAAGCCTCATAGGGTTGTCGGGTGACGACAGACCGGACCGAGAAAGCCCGCGCCGACGACCGCGTGAGTTCCCGCGTGGCCAAGCCCCGTACGGCGAGCGCCGGCTCCCAAGAACCGCCGGCCACCAACCCCCGCACCCTGCTCTGGGCGCGCCTCTCGCTGGCGGTTTCGCTGGCCGCGCTGATCGCTCTCTTCCTGGCCACCCGGATCCCGCTGGGCGACACCCTCGTCTACCGGGCGGAGGGTCAGGCCGTGGTCGACGGGACGAGCCTGTACGACTTCGTCACCACCGAGTGGAACCTGCCCGCCACGTATCCGCCCTTCGCGGCGATCCTCTTCGTGCCGACGACCTGGCTGCCGGTCATCGCGATGAAGGTGTGCTTCTTCCTCGGCAACCTCGCCCTCCTCGCCCTCCTGGTGCGGCTGTCCTGGCGCTTCGCCAAGCTCCCCCGCCGCCCCGATCTTGTCCTCTTCGCCACCGCCTTCGCGATCTGGCTGGAGCCGGTCTTCCAGACCTTCGTGTTCGGGCAGATCAACCTGGCGCTCGCCTGCCTGGTCCTCTGGGACCTGACCCGCCCGAAGGGCGCCCTGGGCAAGGGCGTCGGCCTGGGCATCGCCGCCGGAATCAAGCTCACCCCGGCCATCTTCATCGTCTATCTGCTCGTCACCGGCCGGATCAGGAACGGCCTCACCGCCCTCGCCTCCTTCGTCGCCACCGTCCTCTTCGGCATCCTCGTCCTGCCCTCCGCGAGCCTCGACTTCTGGACCCGCCGGATGTTCGAGACCGACCGGGTCGGCAAGGTGTGGATCGTCGACAACCAGTCCCTCCAGGGCATGCTGGCCCGCGCCATGAACACCATGGAGCCGGGCCTGGTGTGGTTCGCCACCGCCGCCCTCGTCGGCCTCGCCGGCCTGTGGATCGCCCGCCGGGCGGTGCTCCTGGGCATGGAGCAGTGGGGCATCGTCGTCGTCGCGCTGACCATGGTCCTGGTCTCCCCGATCAGCTGGTCCCACCACTGGGTGTGGTGCGTCCCGCTGCTCGCCCTGCTCTGCGCCGAACGCCGTTTCCGTACCGCCGCCTTCCTCGCCCTCCTCTTCACCTGCCGCAGCTTCTGGGCCATCCCCCACAAGGGCGACCTGGACGTCCAACTGCCGTGGTGGCAGCAGCCGGGCCTCTCTCCGTACCCGCTGGCAGGCCTGGTGGTACTGGGCTGGATGGCCTGGCGGATGCGCAACGGCGGCGCCCGGACAGCCGGTTCCCCCCTCCCGGCGCAGAAGTCCGGTGCGGCAGCCACGGAATCCCGAACCGGGACCTGAGTACGCTTCTGAGTACGCCGCCCCAGGCGCCCGTGGCGCGCCCACGATGCACTGTGCTCATGACACGCGACGGCGACACTCTCCCCGAGTTCAACCCCGCTCAGGACAGCGGCGGCAACGGTGGCGGCACTCCTCGCGACCCGGACGGCACGGACCAGGAGTTGGCGACCCGCATGGGATGTGGCGCCCTGGTGCTGCTCGTACCGGTCCTCGTGATCGACACGTTCCTCCTGCTGCTGGTGGCCGCCCACTCCGGGCTCGGAGGACGGACCGTGCCCGGCGGCCTCCTGATGCTGACCGCCGTCGTCCTGCTGGCCGCCGCCCTGCGCCTCCCGGCGCGGCTCAGCCATCGCGACGCCAGGTGGATGCTGCTGCTGGGTTCGCTGATGGCGGCGGTGTCGGCGTTCACCGTCATGGGAACCTGAGAACCCGGGCCCGGACGCCGCGTCCGGCTCCAGGGCCCCGCACCGGGAAGTGAGTACTTTTCTGAGTACGCCGCCCCAGGCGCCCGGGCCCCGCCACGCGGTCCACTGGGCGCATGACGCGACTCGACGGCACCCTCCCCGGCCCCGGCCCCGCCCCAGGCCCGAACCCGGGCCACGGCGTTCCCACTTGGGGCCCGGACAGCCCGCTGGGCAGGCTGCGGGACTCGCCGGAGTACGACCCGTCCGCGAAGTGGGTGCGGCTGGGGGCGGCGCTGCTGCTGGTGCCGCTGATGCTGGCCGACCTGATGTTCCTGGGGCTCTCGCCGATGGCGCTCGACAAGTGCGACCCCGAGGCCTGCGCGCAGATCCGGGGGGCGATCTCCACCTCGGGCGCGGCCCTGTCCGCCGCCGCCGCACTCCTGGTCGCCTCGCTGTGCCTGACCTCACGGCGCAAGCGCAGGGCGGCCAGGTGGTGGCTGGTCGTGGGCGCGGCGACGGCGGCGGTCGCCTCCCTCGGCGCACTGTTCACGCTGTGACCGGGGAGGCGGGGAGGCGGGGCGGCGGGGAGGCGGGGCGGAAAGGAAACCGCCCCGGCCCCGCCCGCCGACGTACCGGGAGCGGCTAGCCCTCCGCCAGCAGGTCGTCCGCGTCGACGATGCGGTACGCGTAGCCCTGCTCGGCCAGGAAGCGCTGCCGGTGGGCGGCGAAGTCCTGGTCGATGGTGTCGCGGGCGACCACCGAGTAGAACCGCGCCTCGTGGCCGTCCGCCTTCGGGCGCAGCACCCGGCCCAGCCGCTGGGCCTCCTCCTGCCGCGACCCGAACGTGCCGGACACCTGGATGGCGACCGTCGCCTCGGGCAGGTCGATCGAGAAGTTCGCGACCTTCGAGACGACCAGCACGTTCAGCTCGCCGGTGCGGAACGCGTCGAAGAGCTTCTCGCGCTGGGAGTTGGGGGTCTCCCCCTTGATGACCGGGGCGTTCAGGTGCTCGCCCAGTTCGTCGAGCTGGTCGATGTACTGGCCGATGACCAGGGTCTGCTCACCCTTGTGCTTGGCGACCAGCGCCTCCGTCACCTTCCGCTTGGTGGCGGTGGTGGCACAGAAGCGGTACTTCTCCTCGGGCTCGGCGGTCGCGTACGCCAGCCGCTCGGAGTCGGTCAGGTTGACCCGTACCTCCACACAGTCGGCGGGCGCGATGTACCCCTGCGCCTCGATCTCCTTCCACGGGGCGTCGAAGCGCTTGGGCCCGATCAGCGAGAAGACGTCGGACTCGCGCCCGTCCTCCCGTACGAGGGTCGCGGTCAGGCCCAGCCGGCGACGCGCCTGGAGGTCGGCGGTGAACTTGAAGACCGGCGCGGGCAGCAGATGCACCTCGTCGTAGATCACCAGCCCCCAGTCCCGGGAGTCGAACAGCTCCAGGTGCGGGTAGACGCCCTTCCGCCGGGTCGTCAGCACCTGGTACGTCGCGATGGTGACCGGCCGGATCTCCTTCTTCGTACCGCTGTACTCGCCGATCTCCTCCTCGGTGAGCGAGGTCCGCTTGATCAGTTCGTGCTTCCACTGACGGGCGGAGACTGTGTTGGTCACCAGGATCAGCGTGGTGGCCTTGGCCTCGGCCATCGCACCGGCCCCGACCAGCGTCTTCCCCGCGCCGCAGGGCAGCACCACCACACCCGAGCCGCCGTGCCAGAAGCCCTCCACGGCCTGCTTCTGGTACGGGCGCAGGGCCCAGCCGTCCTCGGCGAGCTCGATCGGGTGCGCCTCACCGTCGACGTAACCCGCGAGGTCCTCGGCGGGCCAGCCCAGCTTGAGCAGCGTCTGCTTGATCTGGCCGCGCTCGGAGGGATGCACGGCGACGGTGTCCGGGTCGAGGCGTGCGCCGACCAGCGGCTGGATCTTCTTGGAGCGGAGGATCTCCTCCAGGACCGGGCGGTCGGTGCTGGTCAGGACCAGGCCGTGCACCGGGTGCTTGGAGAGCGTGAGGCGGCCGTACCGCGCCATCGTCTCGGCGACGTCCACCAGCAGCGCGTGCGGCACCGGGTAGCGGGAGAACTCCACCAGCGCGTCGACCACCTGCTCGGCGTCGTGCCCGGCGGCTCGGGCGTTCCACAGTCCCAGCGGGGTGAGGCGATAGGTGTGGATGTGCTCCGGCGCGCGCTCCAGCTCCGCGAAGGGGGCAATGGCGCGACGGCAGGCGTCGGCCTGGTCGTGATCGATCTCCAGGAGCAGCGTTTTGTCGCTCTGGACGATGAGGGGTCCATTCAACGCCGTGAGTCCTTCCGCGGGCGGTCAAACCTCCAGTGTGCCGTACGGCGCGGTGCGCGGGGGTGGGGCGGGGCGCGGGGCCGCGCCCCCACCTCACGGCCCCCTCGGAATTGCACTCGCCAGCACTCCTCTCCCCGGCTAGGATCTTCCCCTCCCCCGCCTCCCTCCCAGGGAGCGCGCGCGTCGCCCGGCCGGAAACCGGGCGGCAGTCAGTACGTGACCCCCCGCCGAGCCGCGCCGCACACCCGGCCGCCCCGGTTCACGGCCCGCCCCGCGTCCTCGCGCGGAGCCCGCCGGGACCCCGGCCGCCGCAAGGAACCCGGCTGCCCGGCCTGCTCACCCAGCCGGAGGCTTCACCGTGCCCGCGCACGCCACCAACCCCAGCACTACTGGCAGCACCGATCCCAGTACCGCCGGGGATCCCGGTACCGCCGGGGAAACCGACCCCCTGTCCCGGGAGCGCGCCCACCTCGCCGCGTCCCGTGCCGCCCTGCGCGCCATGCGCGAGGACGTCGAGAACCTCGACATCAAGGACGTCACCGCGAACTGGGTCAACGCCGTCGTCCTCACCGCCCAGATCGAGGACCGCATCAAGGCCCTCGCGGACCTCTCCCACACCCCCCTCTTCTTCGGCCGCCTCGACTACCTGCACACGGTCGGCGCCGAGATGGCCGAGGGCACCCCCGGCGAGAGCTTCTACATCGGCCGCCGGCACGTCCACGACGCCGACGGCGACCCGATGGTCATCGACTGGCGCGCCCCGGTCTCCCAGCCCTTCTACCGCGCCTCCAAGAAGGACCCCCAGGACGTCGGGCTGCGCCGCCGGTTCGGCTATACGTCGGGCGAGTTGACGGCGTACGAGGACGAGCACCTCTCCGACCCGTCAGCCGCCGACGACCCCCTCACCAGCAAGCTCCTCCAGGCGGAGATCGAGCGTCCGCGCGTCGGCCCGATGCGTGACATCGTCGCCACGATCCAGCCGGAGCAGGACGAGATCGTACGAAGCGGGCTGTCCGGCTCGGTCTGCGTCCAGGGCGGTCCAGGCACCGGAAAGACCGCCGTCGGCCTGCACCGTGTCGCCTACCTGCTCTACGCCCACCGCGACCGTCTCGCCCGCACCGGCACCCTGGTCATCGGACCCAACCGGTCCTTCCTCCACTACATCGAGCAAGTCCTTCCGGCGCTGGGCGAGTTGGAGGTGAAGCAGGCCACGGTGGACGACCTGGTCACCACCACCGGCGAGGGCGTGATCCTCGAAATCCGCGGGGCCGACGAGGCGTCCGCCGCCGTCATCAAGGGCGACGCCCGGATGGCGCAGGTGCTGCGCCGGGCGCTCCGCTCGCACGTCACGATGCCGACCGAGCCGGTCGTGGTGGTCCGCGGGTCGCGCCGCTGGCGGGTCGCGGCGTACGAACTCGAAGAGATCGTCCGGGAGTTGCAGGCCCGGGAGATCCGTTACGGTGCGGCCCGCGAGGCACTTCCGCGCCGTATCGCGCACCAGATCCTGGTGCGGATGGAGGAGGCCGGGGAGGCCCCCGACGACCGCGTCCAGGACGCGGTGGCGCGCAACGCGGCGGTCAAACAGGCGGTCAAGGTCATCTGGCCACCGGTCGACCCGGCGAAGCTCGTCCTGCGCCTCCTCGCCGATCCCGAATTCCTCGCCACCCATGCCGAGGGCATCCTGACCCCGGACGAGCAGCGCACCGTCCTGCATCCCAAGCCCGCCCGCTCCACCCGCTCCGCCAAGTGGTCGGCCGCCGACGCCGTACTCATCGACGAGGCCCGGGACCTGGTCGAACGCACCCACTCCCTCGGCCATGTGGTGCTCGACGAGGCCCAGGACCTCTCCCCCATGCAGTACCGCGCGGTCGGCCGCAGGTGCAGCACCGGCTCGGCGACCATCCTCGGCGACCTGGCCCAGGGCACCACCCCGTGGGCCACCGACAGCTGGCCCGAGGCTCTGACCCATCTCGGCAAGTCCGACGCCGTCGTCGAGGAGCTCACCGCGGGCTTCCGAGTCCCCCGGGACGTCATCGCCTACGCCTCCCGGCTCCTCCCCCACATGTCGCCCGGTCTCGCCCCGGTGACCTCCGTCCGCGAGAGCCCCGGCGCGATGTCCGTCGAGCTGGTCCCGGACCCCGCCGACCTGGACTCCGCCATCGTCGCCGCCTGCGAGCAGTCCCTCACCCACGAGGGTTCCATCGGCCTGATCGCCGCGGACGCCCGTATCCCCGCCCTCGCCGGGGCGCTGGCCGCGGCCGGCCACACTCATCTGTCGCCCGGCGAGGAGACCACCGCCGCCTCCCGGCTCACCCTCGTCCCGGCGTCCCTCGCCAAGGGACTCGAATACGACTACGTCGTCCTCGACGAGCCCGCGGCGGTCGTCGCCGCCGAGCCCGACGACCGCACGGGCCTGCGCCGCCTCTACGTGGCGCTGACCCGGGCCGTCTCGGGCCTCACCATCCGGCACAGCGAGCCCCTGCCGGCGGCGCTGGAGGGCTGACGGAAGACGGCCCCGCGCCCCTTCCGGGGGCGCGGGGCCGTATCGCCGTTCTTGCTGGTCACGGCCGCGCGGCCGTGCTCCCTCAGGCGTCCAGCATGGCCCTCCACTCGCCCACCGCGCGTGCCGAAACCGGTTGTGCCCAGCCCTCCGGGCGAGCCGCGCCCCCGATGTGGAACGCGTTGATCCCGCCCGCGCGCAGCATCGGCAGGTGGTCCAGCCTCAGCCCGCCACCGACCAGGACCTGCGGCTCGTACCCCGGCTCCCCGGCCCTCGCCGCCTCGGTGAGCAGCGTCGACAGCCCGGCGTCGACACCCTCCGCCGCTCCGGCCGTCAAATACGTGTCCAGCCCCGGCAGGTCCGCCAACGACTTCCGCAGCGCGTCCCGGTCCGCCGCCCGGTCGATGGCCCGGTGGAACGTCCACCGGCACCCCTCCAGTTCCGCCGCCAGCCGCTCCACCGTGACCAGGTCCGCGGTGCCGTCCGTGTCCAGGAAGCCCAGGACGAACTCGTCCGCACCCTCGGCCCGCAGCGCCCGCGCGTCCGCGACCAGCGCGTCCACGTCCCCGGGGGTCCCGGCGGAGAAGCCGTCCGCCGCCCGCAGCATCACGCGCAGTGGAATGTCCACGGCGGCGCGGATCGCGGCGAAGGTCTCGCGGGGCGGGGTCAGCCCGTCCGCGGCCATGTCGGTGACCAGTTCGAGCCGGTCGGCACCGCCGGACTGGGCCGCGACCGCGTCCTCGGCACTGAGGGCGATCACCTCCAGGACTGCACGCTCACTCATGGGGTTCCGTTTCCTTCGCCGTAGATCGCCATAGATCTCGCCTGGTCTAGTCCAATATCAAGACTAGTTCCCCTACGTCTGGGGCGCACCACCCCCGCGCCGGGTGCGATCAACCACGCCTCTTCCGAAAATACCCCCAGGGGGTATCTGCGAACGCTTGCATCCCATAGGGCAGGGGGGTATACATGAACCCATCAGCCGATACCCCTAGGGGGTAAGCCGGCACCCGCACGAAGCCAAACCGGCCCGTCACCTCAAGGGGAGTGGTCATGACCGTCAAAACACCGGCACCGACACCGGCGGCACCCGCGCCCGCCCGTGTCGAACTCGCCATCGGCGGCATGACCTGCGCCTCCTGCGCCGCCCGGATCGAGAAGAAGCTCAACCGGATGGACGGCGTCGAGGCGACCGTCAACTACGCCACCGAGAAGGCGAGGATCGAGTACGACCGCGAGAACACCGAGGTCGCCGACCTGATCGCCACCGTCGTGAAGACCGGTTACACCGCCAAGGAGCCGGCTCCCGTCCAGCAGGAGAACCCGGCCGGCCAGGACGCGGAGGAACCCGCCGACCCCGCCCTCACCTCGCTCCGCCAGCGCCTCCTCACCGCCACCGTCCTCGCCGTCCCGGTGATCGCGATGGCGATGGTCCCGGCCCTCCAGTTCGAGTACTGGCAGTGGCTGTCGCTCACGCTGGCCGCGCCGGTCGTGACGTACGCCGCCTGGCCCTTCCACAAGGCGGCCTTCACCAATGCCCGGCACGGCGCCGCGACCATGGACACCCTGATCTCGGTCGGCACCTCGGCCGCGTTCCTCTGGTCGCTGTGGGCGCTGTTCTTCGGTACGGCGGGCACGCCCGGCATGACGCACCCCTTCGAGCTGACCATCGCCCGCAGCGACGGCGCCGGGAACATCTACCTGGAGGCGGCGGCCGGAGTCACCGCGTTCATCCTGGCGGGGCGCTACTTCGAGGCCCGGTCGAAGCGGAAGGCGGGGGCCGCCCTCAAGGCCCTGCTGCACCTGGGCGCGAAGGACGTCACCCTCGTACGCGGCGACGGCGCCGAAGTCACCGTCCCCATCGGCGAGTTGAAGACCGGCGACCGCTTCCTGGTACGGCCCGGCGAGAAGATCGCCACCGACGGGAAGGTCGTGGAGGGCTCCTCGGCCGTCGACGCGTCGATGCTGACCGGTGAGTCCGTGCCGGTCGAGGTGGCCGTGGGCGACAGCGTCACCGGTGCCACCCTCAACGCGGGCGGGCGTCTCGTGGTGGAGGCCACCCGGGTCGGGTCGGACACCCAGCTCGCCCGGATGGCCAAACTGGTCGAGGACGCCCAGAACGGTAAGGCAGCAGCTCAGCGGCTCGCGGACCGGATCTCCGCGGTCTTCGTCCCGATCGTCATCGCGCTCGCCCTCGGCACGCTGGGGTTCTGGCTCGGAAGCGGGGCCGGGCTGACCGCCTCCTTCACCGCCGCCGTGGCCGTACTGATCATCGCCTGCCCCTGCGCCCTGGGCCTCGCCACTCCGACCGCTCTCATGGTCGGCACGGGCCGCGGCGCCCAGCTCGGCATCCTGATCAAGGGCCCGGAGGTCCTGGAGAGCACCCGCAAGGTCGACACGATCGTCCTCGACAAGACCGGCACCGTCACCACCGGCAGGATGACCCTGCTCTCCGTGCACCCGGCGGACGGCGTCGAGGAGTCCGAAGTCCTGCGTCTGGCAGGTGCGTTGGAGAACGCGTCCGAGCACCCGATCGCCCAGGCCGTCGCCGCCGGAGCGGTCGCGAAGACCGGCAAGCTCCCCACCCCCGAGGACTTCGCGAACCTCCCCGGCCTGGGGGTCCAGGGCATCGTGGAGGGCCACGCGGTCCTGGTCGGCCGCACCAGGCTCCTCGCCGATTGGTCCATGGCCCTTCCCGCCGGGCTGGAACGCGTCCGGGCGGACGCCGAGGCGGCCGGACGTACCGCCATCGCCGTCGCATGGGACGGCGAGGCCCGCGCCGTTCTCACCGTCGCCGACGCGGTCAAGGACACCAGCCCGGAGGCCATCCGCCGGCTCAAGGCGCTCGGCCTGACGCCGATCCTGCTCACCGGTGACAACACGGCGGTCGCCGAGTCCGTCGCCGCCGAGGTCGGCATCGACAAGGTGATCGCGGAGGTCATGCCCGAGGACAAGGTCGACGTGATCAAGTCCCTTCAGGCGGAGGGCCGTTCGGTCGCCATGGTGGGCGACGGCGTCAACGACGCGGCGGCACTGGCCCAGGCGGATCTGGGGCTGGCCATGGGCACCGGGACGGACGCGGCCATCGAGGCCGGTGACCTGACTCTGGTACGGGGAGACCTGCGGGCCGCAGCCGACGCCATCCGCCTCTCCCGCAGGACCCTCGGCACCATCAAGTCCAACCTCTTCTGGGCCTTCGCCTACAACGTCGGAGCCCTGCCGCTGGCGGCGATGGGCCTGCTCAACCCGATGATCGCGGGCGCGGCCATGGCCTTCTCCTCGGTCTTCGTCGTGGGCAACAGCCTGCGCCTGAGGAGGTTCAAGGCGGCTTCCTGACATGGGAGTTCGCGACAGTGCGGGGCGGCTCCCGGGACCACTTCGGTCCCGGGAGCCGCCCCTTCCGTACCCCTGGTCAAACCCGTCCGTACCCCTAGTCGAAGAAGACCAGCTCCGCCTCCTTCACCCCGGCCAGCCGGTACCGCGTCCCGGTCAACGGCCGCCCCGAGAACAACCGCATCAGCGTCGGCACGTCCCCGGCATACCTCGCGCACTCCCCCTCCCCGCCCAACCGCACCGTCTCCCCCAGATCGGTCAACTCCGCTTGCAGCGCGGGAAACTTGCGTACGTACGTCAGCCTGGCCAGCAACTCCACCGCGGGCCGGGCGCCGGGCCCCCCATACGCCCCATCCACCCCCCACGCCTCCCGCACATCCCCCGTATGCGTCCACTCCCCCAGTGCGATCCCGTCCAGCGCCCCGTCCTCCCAGGCGCCCATCACCGCCCCCGCCTCCCGGTACCCCCGCTCCAGCTCGTCGAGCAGCGCGCCCACCGGCCACCCCGCACGCTCCGCGATGTCACGGTCGTTGGACTCCGGGGAGAAGACCCCCTTCCCGTACCGCACCTCCAGGACCCGGTTCAGCGCCGCCGAGCAGTGCGCGACCACATGCCGCACCGACCACCCCGGACAGCAGGTCCGTATCGCGAAGTCCTCGTCCGTCGCCCTTGACCTCAACAGGTCGAGGAACGGCCCCAGTTCGGAGTGCAGCAACCTCTCCGGCAGCCCCGCGTCACGCACCGCCCCCGGAACCCCCGCACCCTCTTCATGTGTCGTCATACGCGCCAACCTAGAGCCACTCACTCCTCGATCGCCGTGTCCCGCGCCACCTTTTCCCAAGCCCGCACCTCGTCCCGCACCCCGTCCAGGTGCCCGAGCACGGCATCGACCGCGTCCGGGCCCAACGGCAGCCGCAACGGCGTCACTTGAGCGTCCAGCGCCGCCAGGATCGCGCCCGCCGCCTTCGCCGGGTCGCCGGGCTGGACCCCGTTGCTCCCCTCGATCATCCGCCGGGTCGCCCCGACGCTCTCCGCGTACGCCGCCGTCTCACCGCTCGCGCTGAACCCGCCGAACAGGCCCGTTCTGAAGGACCCCGGCTCGACGACCAGCACCTTGATCCCGTACGGCGCGACCTCGTCGGCGAGCGCCTCGCTCATCCCCTCCAGGGCGAACTTGGTGGCGCTGTACGCCCCGAAGCCGGCGAAGGACATCTGCCCGCCCATGCTGCTGAGCTGCACTATCGCCCCGGAGCGGCGCTCACGCATGTGCGGGAGTACGGCGCGGACCAGGGCGGCCGGGCCGAAGAAGTGCACCTCGAAGAGGGAGCGCAGTTCCGCGTCGCCGGTCTCCTCCACGGCGCCGACGTGGGTGCGACCGGCGTTGTTGACCAGGACGTCGATCCGGCCGTGCCGGTCGATGACATCGGCCACCGCCGGGTCGATGCCCGCGATGTCGGTGACATCGAGGTGGGCCGCCTCGACCTGTCCGGGGTGGGCGGCGACCAGTTCGTCCAGGGTTCCGGTACGGCGGGCGGTGGCGACGACCGTGTCGCCCGCTGCCACCGCGGCCTCGGTGATCGCGCGCCCGAAGCCGCTGCCCGCACCGGTGATCAGCCAGACCTTGCTCATGAGGTGATTCCTTCTCGTCGCTCGTGGGGCGGTCCCGCCGTCGGGCCCGCTCGCCGTGAAAACGATGCTCGGCCAACCCGGCGTACCGCGTCCAAGACTCTTCGTGATAGCCATCGGTTATGCACTCCCCCGTCGATGCCCACACCCGCGATCTGCGCTATTTCCTGGCCGTGGCACGGGAGTTGAGTTTCACCGGAGCCGCCGAGTCGCTCTACATCTCACAACCGGCCCTGAGCAAACAGATACGCCAGCTCGAACGCACGCTGGGCGTGCAGCTGTTCACCCGCGACCGCCGCGAGGTGGCGCTCACCCCGGCGGGCGAAACCCTCGTTCCGTACGCCGAACAGACACTCACCCAATGGCAGTTGGGGATCTCCGCACTGGAGGCGCTGCGCACCTCGGCGGCCTCGCTGCTGCGCATCGGCATGAGCACCAGCCCGGGCCGTGGCGGCATGCTCCCGGCGATCCGTTCGCGCTTCACCGCCGAGCACCCCACGACCACGCTGTCCCTGCACCAGGTCGACTGGTCCGACGCGTCGGCGGGGCTGGCGGACGGCACGAGCGACGTGGCGTTCGTCTGGCTGCCGCTGCCGGACCAGTCGCGCTTCGCCCATCTGACGCTCGCGGAGGATCCCCGGCTGGTCGCACTGCCCGCCGCCCACCCCCTGGCGGACCGCGCCCGGGTGGACTTCGCCGAACTCCTCGACGAGCCCTTCCTCGCGCTGCCCCCCTCAGCCGGTCCGCTGCGCGACTACTGGCTGGCCACGGACGCCCGGCGCGGCACACCGCCGAAGATCGGTGCCGTGGTGGCGAGCCCCGACGAGACGTACGAGGCACTGGTCGCGGGCCAGGGCGTGGTGCTGGTGGCCACCGGAAACGCCCCGCTGCTGCTGCGTGGCGACGTGGTGACCGTCCCCGTGCACGGCATCACCCCGTCCTGCTTCGCGCTGGCCTGGCGCAAGGACGACGTCCGTCCGCTGGTACGGGCGTACATACGGGCGGCCCGGGATTCGCGGGGCGCCCGCGGCGCGGCACACTAGCCGCATGACGAGCCGCATGACGACGCCGCACGACGAGGCGGCACTGCTCCGCCGGTGGAACACCACCATCGAGACCCTCCGCCGGCCCCCGGCCGCGGGCACGGGCGCGGGCGCGGCACACGCGGAGGCCACGGCGGCGGGCACGGAGGTCGCGGCGGTCACGGCGGTCGCAGCGGCGCCGTCACCCCCGGCCGCCGACCCTGCCCCGTACGCGGCGAATCTGCTTACCCGCTGGTCGGAGCCCCAGCGGCACTACCACACCGTCACCCACCTCGCCGCGGTCCTCGCGCACCTGGACACCCTGGCCGGCCACGCCGCCGACCCGGACCTGGTGCGCCTCGCCGCCTGGTTCCACGACGCGGTCTACCTTCCCGACCGGGACACCAACGAGGACCGGTCCGCCCGTCTCGCCGAGCGCGCGCTGCCGGAGCTGGGCCTGAGCGCCGACGCCACCGCCGAGGTGGCCCGGCTGGTGCGGCTGACCGTCACCCACGACCCGGACCCCGAGGACACCAACGGCGAGGCCCTCTGCGACGCCGACCTGGCGATCCTGGCCGCACCCCCGGAGGCGTACGCCGCCTACGCGTCCGCGGTCCGTGCCGAGTACGCCTTCGTCCCCGACCCCGATTTCCGCACGGGCCGCGCCGCCGTACTGACCCACCTCCTCGCCCTCCCGCGCCTGTTCCGCACCCCGTACGGCGCCAAGCACTGGGAGGACGCGGCCCGCCGCAACCTCACCACGGAGCTGGGCCTGCTCACGCCGTGATCCCCCCTCGCCCGCCCCCTCATCCCTCCATTGCGGCCCGCTCCCCCGCACTGCGCAGCACACAGAACTCGTTGCCCTCCGGGTCGGCGAAGACCACCCAGCCCCCGCCGTCGGGCTTGCGCCGGTCGTCGAGCAGGGTGGCGCCGAGGCCGAGGTAGCGGTCCACCTCGTCGTCCCGCCGCTCATCGGGCCGGAGGCAGAGGTGGACCGGGTTCTTCACGGTCTTCGAGGCCGCGCCGCCCTTACGCTCCGGCACCTCGGCGAAGTACAGGTTCATGCCGGTGGGCAGCGGAATGCTGACGGCTTCGTCGCCGGGCCGGTCACCCTCGTCCACCGGGTGCCCGAGAACCTCGCTCCAGAAGGTGGCCAGCGCGTACGCGTCCCCACAGTCGATCGCCACATTGAACACACTCGCGCTCATCGGTACACCCTTCGAAGAAGTAGGACGCTCTCGCGCGAGTGTCCTACTCCTTCGAGGCACCCCCCATCACCGGCCCCACCACCGGCCCTCCCGCCCGACCCACCACCGGCCCCGCCTCCCGCAGCGCCGAGGCCAGCAGCTGAGCCGTCCGTACGTCGCACCGCCCCAGGTCGATGAGCGGCGCGGGCACGTCACGGGCGCACGAAGCAGGGTCGAGCGCGAGCGACGGGAGCTGCAGCCCGATCCCGGCGAGAGCGGCTCCCAGGGCCCGGATCGCTTCTTCGGCGGCGCGGATGTCGGATTCCGTAGTCGTCATGATCCATATCTCTACCGTCCGTATGGCGCTTATGCATCAAGGGAGTTGAAAGCATCGCCAAGTGGCTGATTTGGGCGATCGACCAGTACGGGAATGGCAGTGTTCGGCAGCTTGTTGAACACTGCTATGCCCTCCTCCGATCAGCCGCCCGCCCATCCGCGCCCCACGCAGACCCCACCGGCCTCGCTGACCCCATCAGCCTCACAGGCCCCGAAGGCCCCGCAGACCCGCGCGCGTATGCCGCTCGCGGTCTACATGCTCGGTCTCGCCGTCTTCGCACTCGGCACCAGTGAGTTCATGCTCTCCGGGCTGCTGCCGCCGATAGCCGCCGACATGGACGTCTCCATCCCGCAGGCCGGGCTGCTGATCTCCGCCTTCGCGATCGGCATGGTGATCGGAGCCCCGCTCCTCGCGGTGGCCACGCTGCGCCTCCCCCGCCGCACCACCCTGATCGCCCTGATCACGGTCTTCGGTCTCGGCCAGGTAGCAGGCGCGCTCGCCCCCACCTACGAGCTCCTCTTCGCCTCCCGCGTGATCAGCGCCTTCGCCTGCGCGGGCTTCTGGGCGGTCGGCGCGGCCGTCGCGATCGCCATGGTCCCGGTCACCTCCCGGGCCCGCGCGATGGCGGTCATGATCGGCGGTCTGAGCATCGCCAACGTCCTCGGTGTCCCGGTCGGCGCCTTCCTCGGCGAGAACCTCGGCTGGCGCTCGGCGTTCTGGGCGGTCGGCGCGGCCTCCGCGGTCGCCCTCGTGGGCGTCGTCACCCTGATCCCCCGGATCCCCCTGCCCGCCGAACGGCCGCAGCTCAAGCGCGAGTTGAGCATCTACCGCGACCGCCAGGTGCTGGTCTCGGTCGCCATCACCGCGCTCGCCGCCGGTGGTGTCTTCTGCGCCTTCTCCTACCTCTCCCCGCTCCTCACGGACGTGGCGGGGCTGGACTCCCAGTGGGTTCCCTGGGTCCTCGGCCTCTTCGGTGTCGGCGCCCTGGTCGGGACCACCGTCGGCGGCATGGTCGCCGACGCCCGCCCCTTCGGCGTCCTGATCGGCGGCATCAGCGCCTCCACGGTGCTGCTCGTCGCCCTGGCCCTCTTCGGCTCCACCGCCGCGGTCGCCGTCACGCTCTCCTTCGCCCTGGGCTTCTCCGCCTTCTTCACCGCCCCGGCCCTCAACGCCCGCATGTTCAACGTCGCGGGCGCCGCCCCCACCCTGGCCGGCGCCACCACCACCGCCGCCTTCAACCTCGGCAACACGGGTGGCCCCTGGCTCGGCGGCACCACCATCGACGCGGGCTGGGGCTTCCTCTCCACCGCCTGGGCGGGCGCCTCGATGACCGTCGTCGCCGTCGCCCTCACCCTCCTCGCACTCCGCTGGCAACGCACCGACACCACCTCCCGCCTGATCGCCTCCTCCCCCCTGCCGAAGCAGACCCCCCACCAGGACCTCGCGCACCAGTAGCCCCCCTCCCCCTCGCGTACACCGCGGCCCCCGCCCCACCCCTGGGACGGGGGCCGCTCCCTGTCCCGCCGCCGACGGCCCCCTTGCCCGACGGAGTCGCACCCCACCCATCGCCCACCACTTCCGTAACCCTCGCCCCATCGCCCCCGCTCCTCCCCACATCCACACCACATTTGTGCGATAGGCAGAGGCCCGCACCTCGTCCCACCCACGCACCAGCCCCCGCTCAACCCCAGGAGCACCATGCGCCGCCTCCGCCGTACCGCCCCACTCTTCGCCACCGTTCTGGCGGCAGGCCTCACCGCGACCGCCTGCGGCAGCACCTCCGACAAGGCGACCGGCACCCCCGCCCCACCGGCCTCCTCCGCCCCTTCCCACGCCCCCTCCGCGCCCGGCGGAGCGGCGGACTCGGGCGGAATCGGCGGCGGCGGCATCGCGGCGTCCGCCCCCTGCAAGACCTCCGGCCTCACCTTCGCGGTCGCCCCGGGCAGCGGCACCCAGCAGGAAGACGGCCGGTCCGGCGACCGGACCGACGCTCAGGACGACGTCCAGCACGAGGTCGTCATCAACCTCACCAACAAATCCACCGCCCCCTGCACCCTGAACGGCTACCCGGGCGTGGACCTGGTCGGCGCCCCCACCGACACCCTCCCCGACGGCACCTGGTCCCTCGCCCGCGAGACCACCAGCAAGCCCCGCTCCACCACCCTCCAGCCGAAGGCCACCGCCTCCTTCTCCCTCACCTACCTCCCGTACTCGGCCCAGGGCAACGCCCCCGAGTCCGAGCTCCGCGCCACCAAGCTGGTCATCACCCCGCCCAACGAGACCCACAGCGCCACCCTCCCCTGGGAGTTCGGCCCGGTCCTCCTCCAGGACGGCGCCACCCACCCCGGCACGCACGTGGGCCCCATCGGCCCCATGAAGAAGCCCCGCAAGAAGAGTTCCGCCACCTCGCCCAAGCGCCCCTCCGCCTCCAGCCCCAAGCAGCCCGGCCCGCCCCCGGCGGCCAAGCCCGCAAAGCCCGCAAAGCCCGCCAAGCGCAAGAGCCGTTGACGCCGGACGGGCCACCAGCAGGCTGAGAGGCGGCCGGCCCCTCAGCCGGAGTGACGTGCCCTGCGCCGACGCAGTCCGACGACAGTTCCCCCACCCGCGAGAACGAGCCCGGCAGCGACCCCGGCCAGCACCGGAGCATGATCACCAGCACCGGTCTCGGCAAGGTCGGCCCCCGAACCGGAGCCGGAGTCCGGGCCGGAAGCGGAACCGGACCCCGAACCGGAACCGGCCCCAGCACCCGCACCCGCACCCGCACCCGCACCCGCACCCGCACGACCCTCCGCCACGGCATTGCTCTTCATCGTCCTCGCCACCCACCCCGCGTGAGCGGGCACGCTGGCATACACCCCCGGCCCCTGCGAACACGGCACGCCCGGGGCGCCGGGGCCCGAGGTGACGCCGATCAGCTCCCAGCGCCCGCCCCTCCCCTTCTTCACCTGCGGGCCGCCGGAGTCGCCGAAGCACGCCATGGCCTTGGGCACGGTACTGACGGTGCACAGCCGGGCAGCGTCGGCGAAGCCGGGCGCACACTCAAGGACGCCGGCCCTACGGGTGTTCAGCTCCTGCAACCGCTCCGCGAACTTGAACGCGCCGTCAACGGTGGTGCCGAACCCGAGCAGCCGGGTCGCGGTGCCGGGCCGCCCCGCGTCCGCCGCGATCGCGACCGGCTTCTGGCGGACCGGCCGGTCCAGCCGGATCAGCGCGATGTCGTCCTTGTTGGAGGTCTTGCCCTCCCCGTTGGCATAGCCGGGATGGACCAGGATCCGGTCGATCCCGCGCACGGTGCCACCGGACTTCCGGTGGTCGCTGCCGATCCGTACGGTTCCCTCCAGCTCGATCTCACCCTTCACGCAGTGAGCCGCCGTCACCACCCACTGCCGGTCGATCAGCGACCCTCCGCAGGTGCCGTCGAGAATTCCGTTCTTCGGTGAGGACTCCGGGATCGTCACCATGAACGGATAACTCTCGCTGGAATCACTCCCATTGACGATCGCACCGGCACTGCCGGCCATGAGGGTGACACAGGCGGCAGCCGCGAGAGTACCGACGGCAACGGTGCGTGCCGTACGACGGCGCGACGACTTCTTCAGACTGAACACGGAAGGTCCTCTTGTTCGGGATTTCGTACGTGCTCAGCCTGTGCAACCGTGATCCTTTCCTCCATCCGGACAGCCCGCCGAAGCCCGGTGTCCCCAGACACACAAATAACCCTGGGGGTATCCCTACCTCGGTTCGCCCCCCCCGGAGGCGGGCCCTCCGCCGTGCCCGCCACCTCCGGCCCCCGGGCCCCGTCTCAGTCCTCGATCGCCTGGTACACCGTCGTCCAGAAGTCGTGGAACGCGCGGGCCGAGTCGGGGGTCGTCATGCCGACCTGGGTGAGGAGGATGCCGGTCAGGTCGTTGGAGGGGTCGGAGTAGGTGGACGTGCCCGCGCCGCCGTCCCAGCCGAACTGGCCGACGGGGGCGTAGTCGCCGCGATAGGTGCGGACGGCCATGCCCATGCCCCAGCCGCCGTGCTGGCCCTGGCCGAAGGAGATGTGGACGTTGTTGACCGCCATGGCGTGACGGGCGGCCTGTACCTCGGGGGTGAGTCGGTTGGTGGTCATCAGCTCCACGGCGGGGCGGGAGAGGATGCGTTCGCCCTCGTGCACGCCGCCGTTGAGGAGCATCCGGAAGTACGCGTGGTAGTCGTCGGCGGTGGAGACCAGGCCACCGCCGCCGCCCTGGAAGGTCGGGGGCACGTTCCAGCGGCCGCCCTTGGCCTCGTCCCAGACGTGGAACTCGCCGGTCTGCGCGTCGGGGGCGTAGAGCGTCGGCAGCCGGTCGATCTTCTCGTCGGGTACGTGGAAGCCGGTGTCGACCATGCCCAGCGGGCCGAAGACGCGCTCGCTCAGGTACTCCCCGTACGTCTTGCCGGTGACCCGGGAGACGAGGACGCCGATCAGGTCGTCGCTGATCTGGTACTGCCAGCGCTCGCCGGGCTGGTGCATCAGGGGCAGGGTGCCGAGGCGGCGTATCCACTCGTCCGGGCCGGGCATCGGGGTGGGGAGGTTGGGGGTGAGGCCCTGCTCGAAGATCGCGTTCAGGATCGGGGTGCCCAGCGCGGTCATATCCATGCCGAGGCCGAAGGTGGAGGTGAGCAGGTCGCGGACGGTGATCGGGCGGCGGGCGGGGACGGTCTCGTCCAGCGGGCCGTCGATGCTCTTGAGGACCTGACGGTCGGCGAGTTCGGGCAGCCACTGCTCGACCAGGTCGTCGAGGCGGATCCGGCAGTCGTCGACCAGGGTCAGAGCGGCCGACATCGCGACCGGCTTGGAGGTCGACGCCATCCGGAAGATGGTGTCGCGGCGCATCGGGGCGCCGCCCTCGTGGTGCAGGGTGCCGAGTGCCTCGACGTGGGTTTCGCCGCCCCGGCTGACGAGTGCGACCAGCCCGGGGATCTTCCCGGAGTCGACGTGCCCGGCCAGCACGTCGCGCATCTTGCGCAGCCCGGTCTCCGAGAAACCGCCGTTGCCCTTGCTCATGATGAAGCTCCTTGATCGACGACCGCCGAGGCGGGCGCAGGCTGTTCGGGAATCACTGAACGAGTAGGAAGCTACATTGCGTTTACCAATCCCGCAACGCACTTTGACGCGCGAATTTGCGGAATTACAGGGTTAGTTGGCTTAGCATTGCAATGAAAATGGAGGTGAACGCAAAGACGCGTCGACCCGTATTGCAATGGGACTTCAGGCGCTTGCATACTGCCGAGGAGGGCATACGCTCCCGAACCCGGATGTCCGGTACGTCGACCGAGAGGGGACCGGCAGTCATGCCAGGAGGCAGGCTCACCGGCGAGGACCGCCGGCAGATCGCCGAAGGGCTCGCCGAAGGGCTCGGATACGCGGAGATCGGGCGGCAGTTGGGGCGCCCCGCCTCGACCGTGATGCGGGAGGTCACCCGTAACGGAGGAACCGGGGGCTACGCCGCGAGCCGGGCCGAGCAGGCCACCCGGCACCGCGCCCGCCGCGCCAAGCAGCCCGCCGGCCGGCCCGCCGCCCCACCGGCCCCCGACCCGGGCCACGGCCGCGACCCCGAAGCGGTGCGGGGCTTCACCGAGTCGTACACCGAAATTCTCGTCCTCCAGGGGCTCCCCCGGATGATGGCCCGGGTGATGGCCTGCCTCTACATCACCGACACCGGCACCCTCACCGCCGCCGATCTCGTCCAGCGGCTGCGGATCAGCCCGGCGTCCGTCTCACACGCCGTCACCTTCCTCGAACAGCAGGGCATGCTCCGGCGGGAACGGGCCCCCGGCGTGCGGCGCGAGCACTACGCCGTCGACGACGACTTCTGGTTCCGGTCCCTCCTCGCGGCCACGCGGACGAACGACGCCCTGGTCGCCGAGTCGCAGCGCGGGGCCGACATCCTCGGGGCCACCACCCCGGCGGGTGCCCGCTTCGTGACCGCCGCCGAACTCCTCGCCCTGATGAACGAGTCCCTCCGCAGCACCATGGAGCGCTATCGGGAGCTTCTGGACGCCAGGAAGCAGGAGTAGGGGACGGGGGTGGGCTGCGAGTGGGAGCGGGGACCCCGTGTCAGCCGCCCTGCGCCGTCGCCCCCGGCGCCCCGCCGCCGAACTTCCTTCGCCGCAGGCCCGCCCCGGTGATCCTCCGCACCAGTTCCTTGCTGCCGATCTCCACGGCTCCCGCCGCCACCGCGTCCCCGTAGCGCTCCGCGGGGACGTCGTAGTGGTCCCGTTCGAAGGCTCGCGGCGGGCAGCCGATGCCCGCCGCGAAGGCGTGCAGTTCGTCGTAGGAGACGTCGCTCACCAGGTGCGACCACATCCGGCCGTGGCCGGGCCAGGTCGGCGGGTCTATGTAGACGGCCATGAGGTCAGACCCCCGACCGGCGCCACCACCACCACCTGCTTGGTGCACACCCAGTGCGGGTCGACGCCCAGTTCCGGCTCGACCTCCAGGGCGTGCGGGTCCTCGCACACCGGGCACAGCGGCCAGCGGCCGTACTCCTCCAGGAGGGCGTCCTGGACGTCCTGGGCGATCAGGCCGGTGACGAAGTCGACGCCCTCGGGCCACTGCTCGACCCACCACCTGCGGTGCGCCACCGCGTCCTCGACGAGGGAGACGATCTGGGCCTCGGCCACGTCGCGGGCTGTGAGGTCGGTCATCACCAGGGCGCGGGCGGTGTGCAGGGCCTGCTCAAGGCGGCCGGTGGGATCGGTGTGGTCCATGCGTTCCATTGTCCCGCGACCGGCGCGACCCGGTGGAACCCGGTGAAGCCGTGACTTTGGGCCCCTTGACCGAACCCCGCTCTGAAAATACCTTTCAGATGTGAGCAAAGTAGTGAAGGAAACTTCCAGTCGCGCCCCGGCCCAGGCCCCGGCCCAGGCCCAGGCTCCTGCCCCGGCCCAGGCCCAGGCCCCGGCTCCTGCCCCGGTCCAGGCCCCGGCTCCCGCCGCCCTGGCCGCCAAGGTCCGCACCCTCGCCCCCTCCATGACCCGCTCCATGCAGCGCGTCGCCGAGGCCGTCGCGGGTGATCCGGCGGGCTGTGCCGCGCTCACCGTGACCGGTCTCGCCGAGCTCACCGGGACGAGCGAGGCAACCGTCGTACGGACCTCACGCCTCCTGGGGTACCCCGGCTACCGCGACCTCCGCCTCGCCCTCGCCGGCCTCGCCGCACACCAGCAGTCGGGGGCCGCCCCGGCCGTCACCGCCGACATCGCGGTCGACGACCCGATCGGGGACGTCGTCGCCAAGCTCGCCCACGACGAGCAGCAGACCCTCGCCGACACGGCGGCCGGCCTGGACACCGTGCAACTAGGCGCCGCGGTCAACGCCCTGGTCGCCGCCCGCCGCGTCGACATCTACGGCGTCGGCGCCTCCTCCCTGGTCGGCATGGACCTCGCCCAGAAACTCCTGCGGATCGGCGTCATCGCGCACTCGCACACCGACCCGCACCTGGCCGTCACCAACGCCGTCCAGCTCCGCGCGGGCGACGTGGCGATCGCGATCACCCACTCCGGCGGCACCACCGACGTCATCGAACCCCTCCGGGTCGCCTTCGAGCACGGTGCCACCACGATCGCGATCACCGGCCGGCCCGGCGCCCCGGTCACCCAGTACGCCGACCACATACTCACCACCTCCACCGCCCGCGAGAGCGAGCTGCGCCCGGCCGCGATGTCCAGCCGGACCAGCCAACTCCTGGTGGTGGACTGCCTGTTCGTGGGGGTGGCGCAGCGGACCTACGACCGTGCGGCCCCCGCCCTGGCCGCCTCGTACGAGGCCCTGGCCCACCGCCACGACGCCCGCAGCTCCCGCTGACCACCCCCTCCCCCGTACCGCCGGAAACCAGAGAAAGCCGCGCCACATGACCACCACCGACCCCACCTACGGCGAACTCCGCTCGCAGCTCGCCACCCTCACCACCGAGGCCTTCCGCCCCGAACTCGCCGAGATCGATCAGCTCCCCACCGCGGAACTGGCCGCCCTGATGAACGGCGAGGACGCCACCGTCCCCGCCGCCGTCGCCGCCCGGCTCCCGCAGATCGCCGCCACCATCGACGGCATCGCGGAGCGGATGGCTCGCGGCGGCCGGCTGATCTACGCGGGCGCCGGTACGGCGGGACGCCTCGGCGTGCTGGACGCCAGCGAGTGCCCGCCCACCTTCAACACCGACCCCTCCGAGGTCGTCGGCCTGATCGCGGGCGGCCCCTCCGCCATGGTGAAGGCGGTGGAGGGCGCCGAGGACAGCAAGGAGCTGGCCCGGGAGGACCTGGACGCGCTGAAGCTGGGCCCGGACGACTCGGTGATCGGCATCTCCGCCTCCGGCCGCACCCCGTACGCCATCGGCGCCGTCGAGCACGCCCGCAGCCTGGGCGCACTGACCGCCGGTCTGTCCTGCAACGCGGACAGCGCCCTGGCGGCCGCCGCCGAGCACGGCATCGAGGTCGTCGTGGGCCCCGAACTCCTCACCGGCTCCACCCGGTTGAAGGCCGGCACCGCCCAGAAGCTCGTCCTCAACATGATCTCGACGATCGTGATGATCCGGCTCGGCAAGACGTACGGAAACCTCATGGTGGACGTCCGCGCCTCCAACGAGAAGCTGCGCGCCCGCTCCCGCCGCATCGTCGGCCTCGCCACCGGCGCGGCCGACACCGAGATCGAGGCCGCCCTCGCCGCCACCGACGGGGAGGTGAAGAGCGCCATCCTGGTGATCCTCGGCAGCGTCGAGGGCCCCACCGCCACGGCCCTGCTCGACGAAGCGCAAGGCCACCTCCGCGCCGCCCTGGCGGCGGCTCGCACCACCACCCCGTAACTCCGAGGGAATCCCCCCCCCCCCCCCGCACAGCAAGGCCACGCACCATGAGCACCACGGAAAACAAGAACCGCGCCACCGCCGCCGCGCTCCTTCCGCTCGTCGGAGGCGCAGACAACGTCGCATCGGTGGTCCACTGCATGACCCGGCTCCGGCTGGGTCTGCGCGACCGCACGCTCGTCCAGGACGAGGCACTGAAGGCGCTGCCCGCCGTGATGGGCGTGGTCGAGGACGACACGTACCAGATCGTCCTCGGTCCCGGCACGGTCGCCCGGGTCACCCCCGAGTTCGAGAAGCTGGTGGAGGAGCAGCGCGGCAGCACCCCGCGGCCCGGTGCGGACTCCGGCGCCGACCCCGGTACGGACACCGGCTCCGCCGAGGAACTGGCCGCTCAGGGTGCCGCCATCAAGGCCGCGCAGAAGGCCAGGAACGCCACCCCGTTCAAGCTCTTCCTGCGCAAGGTCGCCAACATCTTCGTCCCGCTGATCCCGGCCCTGATCGGCTGCGGCATCATCGCCGGACTCAACGGCCTGCTGATCAACCTGGGCTGGCTGCCGGGCGTCACCCCGGCGCTCGCCGCCATCGCCTCCGGCTTCATGGCGCTGATCGCGGTCTTCGTCGGCTTCAACACCGCCAAGGAGTTCGGCGGCACGCCGATCCTGGGCGGTGCGGTCGCCGCCATCATCGTCTTCCCGGGCGTCGCCAAGGTGGACGCCTTCGGCCAGACCCTCTCGCCCGGACAGGGCGGTGTGCTCGGCGCACTGGCCGCCGCCGTCCTCGCGGTCCACGTCGAGAAGTGGTGCCGCAATGGGGTCTCCCCTGGTCGAGCGAAGTCGAGAGCTTGGGGAAGGGTACCGGAGTCGCTGGACGTGCTGGTCACTCCCACCCTGACCGTGCTGATCTCCGGGCTGGTCACCATCTTCGGCCTGATGTTCGTCGCGGGTGAGATCTCCACCGCGATCGGCACCGGCGCCAACTGGCTGCTCGACAACACCGGCGCGTTCGCCGGACTGGTCCTCGGCGGCCTCTTCCTCCCGCTGGTGATGCTCGGCCTGCACCAGGCCCTCATCCCCATCCACACCACCCTGATCGAGCAGCAGGGCTTCACCGTCCTGCTCCCGATCCTCGCCATGGCGGGTGCGGGCCAGGTCGGCTGCGCGATCGCGGTCTACCTGCGACTCAAGCGGAACAAGTCGATCCGTACGACCATCAAGTCCGCCCTCCCGGCCGGTTTCCTGGGCGTCGGCGAGCCGCTGATCTACGGTGTCTCGCTCCCGCTCGGCCGCCCCTTCATCACGGCCTGTGCGGGCGGTGCGGCGGGCGGTGCGTTCGTCGGACTCTTCTCGATGCTCGGTGACAAGGTCGGCTCCACGGCCATCGGCCCGTCCGGCTGGGCCCTCTTCCCGCTCCTCCAGGGCAACCACGGCCTGGGCACCACCGTCGCCATCTACGCGGGCGGCCTGCTGGTCGGGTACGCGGTCGGCTTCCTCGCCACGTACTACTTCGGCTTCACCAAGTCGATGCTGGTGGAGCTGAACGCACCGGCCGATACGGAACCGGTCGCCTCCGGCGGGGTGACCGAGCCCGCACCCGACGGCACCGACGCGGCGAAGCAGCCCGCGGGGGTCTGAGCCGCGGCACCCGCGGCGAAAGGGCCGGGGCCGGAGGGATCGTGCATCCCTCCGGCCCCGGCCCTTCGCGGCTGTTCCGCCGTCTGCCGTCTGCCGTCAGCCGTCAGCTGAGCGTCTTGAGCGCCGACGCCGCGTCGTACGCGTTCAGCTCGTCGAAGCGGCCGTCCAGCACCTTGGCCGCCCACTGGGGGTCCTGGAGCAGCGCCCGGCCGATCGCGACCATGTCGAACTCGTCGTTCTCGAAGCGGTCCAGGAGGTTGTCGATGTTGCCGGCCTCGGCGCCCTTGCCCGCGAAGGAGTGCAGAAAGTCGCCGCCGTCGAGGCCGACCGAGCCGACCGTGAGGGTGGGCTTGCCGGTGATCTTCTTTGTCCAGCCCGCCAGGTTCAGGTCCGAGCCCTCGAACTCCGGCAGCCAGTAGCGGCGCGTGGAGGCGTGGAAGGCGTCGACGCCGGCGTCGGCCAGCGGGGTGAGGAGGGCGGCGAGCTCCTCGGGGGTCTCGGCGAGGCGGGCGTCGTACGCCTGCTGCTTCCACTGGGAGTAGCGGAAGAGGACGGGGAAGTCCGGGGAGACGGCCTTGCGGACCGCCGCCACGATCTCCACGGCGAACTTCGCGCGGGCCACCGGGTCGCCGCCGTACGCGTCCGTGCGGCGGTTGGTGCCCTCCCAGAGGAACTGGTCGACCAGGTAGCCGTGCGCGCCGTGCAGTTCGACGCCGTCGAAGCCGAGCCGCTCGGCGTCCGCGGCGGCCTGGGCGAACGCCGCGACGACGTCGTCGAGGTCCTGCTGGGTCATCGACTTGCCGGTGACCTCGGAGTCGGGGGTGTTCACACCGGAGGGGCCGACCGGCGGGGCGTCCGCGAAGGGCGGCTGACCGGCCTCGCGCACCATGCCGATGTGCCACAGCTGCGGCATGATCGTGCCGCCCGCCGCGTGCACGGCGTCCGCGACCTTCTTCCAGCCCGCCAGCTGCTCCTCGCCGTGGAAACGCGGGACGCTGTCGCTCTGCCCCGCCGAGTCGTGGCCGACGTAGGTGCCCTCGGTGATGATCAGGCCGACGCCCGCGGCGGCCCGGCGCGCGTAGTACGAGACCACGTCATCGGTGGGGATGCCGCCCGGGGAGAACATCCGGGTCATCGGCGCCATGGCGATCCGGTTGGGGACGGTGAGGCCGTTGATACGGACCGGGCGGGACAGGATGCCGGCGGCGCGGTGTGCGGAGGGCGTGGGGGTCGCGGGCGCGGGGTTCGCGGGCGTGGCTGACACAAGGGCTCCTTGTACGGGACATGGGGGCATGGAGATATGTGCGTATGCATGGAGTGCAACCGGCCCGCGGCTGAGCGCATTCCATTTCCCCCGGCAGCCACCGTGTGATCCCGGATACCCCTGCGGCCGGCACCCGGATACGCCCGAGGGCGGCACCCCCCTCGCAGGGGGTGCCGCCCTCGGTCCGTACAGCTGACGCGAACTGCTGAGCCGTGGCTCAGAAGTCCATGTCACCGCCCGGCATGCCACCCGGGGCGGCCGCGCCGGCCTTCTCGGGCTTGTCGGCGATGACGGCCTCGGTGGTGAGGAAGAGCGCGGCGATGGAGGCCGCGTTCTGCAGCGCGGAGCGCGTGACCTTCGCCGGGTCCAGGATGCCCTCGGCGATCATGTCGACGTACTCGCCGGTCGCGGCGTTCAGGCCGTGACCGATCGGCAGGTTGCGGACCTTCTCGACGACGACGCCACCCTCAAGGCCACCGTTGACGGCGATCTGCTTGAGCGGGGCCTCCAGCGCGAGCTTCACGGCGTTGGCGCCGGTTGCCTCGTCGCCGGTGAGCTCCAGCTTGTCGAAGACGGCCGAGGCCTGGAGGAGGGCGACGCCACCACCGGCGACGATGCCCTCTTCGACGGCGGCCTTCGCGTTGCGAACGGCGTCCTCGATGCGGTGCTTGCGCTCCTTGAGCTCGACCTCGGTGGCGGCACCGGCCTTGATGACGGCCACGCCGCCGGCCAGCTTCGCCAGGCGCTCCTGGAGCTTCTCGCGGTCGTAGTCCGAGTCGCTGTTCTCGATCTCGGCGCGGATCTGGTTGACGCGACCGGCAACCTGCTCGCTCTCGCCGGCACCGTCGACGATGGTCGTCTCGTCCTTGGTGATGACGACCTTGCGGGCGCGGCCGAGCAGGTCGAGACCGGCGTTCTCCAGCTTGAGGCCGACCTCCTCGGAGATGACCGTGCCGCCCGTGAGGATGGCGATGTCGTTCAGCATCGCCTTGCGGCGGTCACCGAAGCCCGGGGCCTTGACGGCGACGGACTTGAAGGTGCCACGGATCTTGTTGACGACCAGGGTGGAGAGCGCCTCGCCCTCGACGTCCTCGGCGATGATCAGCAGCGGCTTGCCGGACTGCATGACCTTCTCCAGCAGCGGAAGGAGGTCCTTCACGTTGCCGATCTTCGAGTTGACGATGAGGATGTACGGGTCCTCAAGGGCCGACTCCATGCGCTCCATGTCGGTCGCGAAGTACGCCGAGATGTAGCCCTTGTCGAAGCGCATGCCCTCGGTGAGCTCAAGCTCCAGGCCGAAGGTCTGCGACTCCTCGACCGTGATGACGCCTTCCTTGCCGACCTTGTCCATCGCCTCGGCGATGAGCTCGCCGATCTGGGTGTCGGCGGCGGAGATGGAGGCGGTCGAGGCGATCTGCTCCTTGGTCTCGACCTCCTTCGCCTGCTCCAGGAGGGCGCCGGAGACGGCCTCGACGGCCTTCTCGATGCCGCGCTTCAGCGCCATCGGGTTGGCACCCGCGGCGACGTTACGGAGGCCCTCGCGGACCAGCGCCTGCGCGAGGACGGTCGCGGTGGTCGTACCGTCACCGGCGACGTCGTCCGTCTTCTTCGCGACCTCCTTGACGAGCTCGGCGCCGATCTTCTCGTAAGGGTCCTCCAGCTCGATCTCCTTGGCGATCGAGACGCCGTCGTTGGTGATCGTGGGGGCGCCCCACTTCTTCTCAAGGACGACGTTGCGGCCCTTGGGGCCAAGGGTGACCTTGACGGCGTCGGCGAGCTGGTTCATGCCACGCTCGAGGCCGCGCCGGGCCTCCTCGTCGAACGCGATGATCTTGGCCATGTGAAGTGGTCCTCCCACGGGGTGGATTTCTCCGGACCGGGGGATCGGTGCCCGCGACGGACGGCTTCGCGATGCCCGGGATTCCTTACCCCGACACCTCTCGGCCTCACCGAACCTGGTCCAAGTTCTGTCACTCTCACTGGGAGAGTGCTAACGCCAATGATTAGCACTCGGCATAGGAGAGTGCAAGCGGCTACCACAGATCGCGGGGGCCGGCACCCACCGTGGGCCAAACGCACCAAGGGCCCGTACCCCTGATGACGGGATACGAGCCCTAGGCGCGTGAGTGCCGAATAAGTCGCTGAAGTGTGCGTCGGTGGCCGATCGCGCCGAGATCAGACGGCGAGCTTGACCATGTCCGCCTGCGGACCCTTCTGGCCCTGCGAGATCTCGAACTCGACTCGCTGACCTTCTTCAAGGGTGCGGTAACCGTCCATCTGGATCGCGCTGTAGTGGACGAAAACATCCGCACCACCGTCGACCGCGATGAAGCCGTACCCCTTCTCCGCGTTGAACCACTTGACGGTGCCCTGAGCCATGCCTAACTCCCCTATTACTGGCCCTTGCGCGAGGCCGCACTTCGCGACCCCGGGTCAGACCCCACCCGCCGACAGGAACGCGGTGAGTGTGCGCCGTAGCGCGTCGACCGCGGCTGAATGTATCCGCCCAACTGCCCTCTGCAACAGGTCAATTGGACGAGAATTCTGGGCACACCTGAACACCCGGAACGGTCAACTGACGTTATTCCGGGGCAAGTCGGGCCGGACATAGAGTGCGCTTCGGCGACAAAAGGCTCGAACGCGCGACCCTCATCTTCTCGCGTTCTCATATGCACGGGGCACGGGCGAGCGGAGGGGCTTCCCCTATCCTACCTCTTTCAACCATGCAGAATTGCCCCCTCCGCTTGTGAGCGGAGAGGGCAACTTCCGTTAACGGGAGCCTTTTCGAGGCGGCTCAGCCTCCGGCACTGCGCCGGACGGTCAGCCTCCGGCACTGTGCTCGATGGTCAGCCTCCGGCGACGGCCGGGATGATCGAGATTCCGGCGCCGTCCGGCGTGACCGTCTCCAGGCCGCTCTCGAAGCGCACGTCGTCGTCGTTCACGTACACGTTCACGAACCGGCGCAGCTTGCCCTGGTCGTCCAGCACGCGCGCGGCGATGCCGGTGTGGTTCTTCTCCAGGTCGGCGATGACCTCCGCGAGGGTCGCGCCCTCGGCGGCGACCTCGGACTCGCCGCCCGTGTACGTACGGAGGATGGTGGGGATGCGGACCTTGACGCTCATGGTGTTCAGCCTTCCGTTACGTGGGTGATTCAGCGTGCCAGGCCGGCGTCGCGGAACGCGTCCAGGCTCGGGCGGATGGTCGCGGAGGGGCCGGTGGTCGGGGCCACCGCGTCCAGCGTCTTGAGGCCGTCGCCGGTGTTCAGCACGACGGTGGTGAGGGCCGGGTCCAGCAGACCGGCCTCGATCAGCTTCTTGGTGACGCCCACCGTCACACCGCCCGCGGTCTCCGCGAAGATGCCCTCGGTGCGGGCCAGCAGCTTGATCGCGTCCACGACCTGCTCGTCGTTGACGTCCTCGACCGCGCCACCGGTACGGCGGGCGATGTCCAGGACGTAAGGGCCGTCCGCCGGGTTGCCGATCGCGAGGGACTTGGCGATGGTGTTCGGCTTCTGCGGGCGGACCACGTCGTGCCCGGCCTTGAAGGCGGTGGAGACCGGCGAGCAGCCCTCCGCCTGGGCGCCGAAGATCCGGTACGGCTTGTCCTCGACCAGACCGAGCTTGATCAGCTCCTGGAGGCCCTTGTCGATCTTCGTGAGCTGCGAGCCCGACGCGATCGGGATCACCAGCTGGTCCGGCAGCTGCCAGCCGAGCTGCTCGCAGATCTCGTACGCCAGGGTCTTGGAACCCTCGCCGTAGTACGGGCGCAGGTTGACGTTGACGAAGCCCCAGCCCTCGCCCAGCGGGTCGCCGATGAGCTCGGAGCAGAAGCGGTTCACGTCGTCGTAGTTGCCCTCGATGCCGACCAGCTCGCCCCCGTACACGGCGGCCATGACGACCTTGCCCTGCTCCAGGTCGTGCGGGATGAACACGCAGGAGCGGAAGCCGGCCCGGGCGGCGGCGGCGCCGACCGCTCCGGCCAGGTTGCCGGTGGAGGAGCAGGAGAGGGTGGTGAAGCCGAAGGCGCGGGCGGCCTCGACGGCGATCGCGACGACGCGGTCCTTGAAGGAGTGGGTCGGGTTGCCCGAGTCGTCCTTGACGAACAGGCCGCCGGTGACGCCCAGCTCGCGGGCCAGATTGTCCGCCTTGACCAGCTTGGTGAAGCCGGGGTTCAGGCTGGGGTGCTCGGCGACGTCGGCGGGGACGGGCAGCAGCGGGGCGTAGCGCCAGATGTTGTTCGGACCGGCCTCGATGCGCTTCTTCAGCTCTTCGGGGCTCGCGGTCGGCAGGTCGTACGCGACTTCCAGCGGACCGAAACAGAGCTGACAGGCGAAGATCGGGCCGAGCTCGAAGCGCTCGCCGCACTCGCGGCAGGACAGCGCGGCGGCGGGGCCGAGGTCTACGGCGGTGGTGGTGTTCTCAGTGGTCTGCACAGCCATGATGGCGAGGTCCCTCCTCATCTTCCCCGCGACGACGTTCGCCGCGAGACGGAATTGGCACCTTCCCGGCCTGACCTCGCGGTCGGCAGGGGGGTTGCCGGGACTTCAACGGGCCGTTTCCCTCAGTCCCTCTGGATGAGCGCTATGACTCCGGATGCGCGCCTGAGCGGCCCGGGTGTTTGTGTGCGGCGACGACCCCGACATGCGACGTCTCTCCGCGTTGTTCAAGACTGTAACCGAACCCCCGGAGGCAAGAGCTAGGCGTCCGGACCGCGAGATGGATCACACGAGTGCCGGCACAGCCTGCCGGCCGAGGCGACGGAGTCAGGAGTGACGGGCGTGCTGCAAGAGGTGGAGCGCTGGCTGGCCGCGCGGTCCTGGACCGCCGCCGACCGCCCGCTGGAGCGACTGCTTGCCGCGAAGGCGGCCAGGGGCACCACCGTCAGCGTCGTCCTGCCCGCGCTCGACGAGGAGGCGACGGTCGGCGCGATCGTGGCCGCGATCCGCCGGGACCTGATGGGCCAGGCCGCCCCCCTGGTGGACGAGCTCGTGGTGATCGACTCCGGCTCCACCGACGGCACGGCGAAGGCGGCAGCGGCGGCCGGTGCGAGGGTGGTCCACCGCGACGACATCCTCCCGCGCGTCCCGCCACTGCCCGGCAAGGGTGAGGTGCTGTGGCGCTCGCTCCTGGTCACCCGCGGTGACCTCGTCTGCTTCGTCGACGCCGACCTGATCGACTTCGACTCCTCCTTCGTCTCCGGCATCCTCGGGCCGCTGCTGACCGAGCCGGACGTCGACTTCGTGAAGGCGACGTACGACCGCCCGCTGGGCACCGAACCCGCCGATCCCGCCACCGGCCGGACCGCCGGCCAGGGCGGCCGCGTCACCGAGCTGATGGCCCGCCCCCTGCTCAACCTCCACTGGCCCCAACTGGCCGGGTTCGTACAGCCGTTGGGCGGTGAGTACGCGGCCCGCCGGACCCTCCTGGAGCGGCTGCCCTTCCCCGTCGGTTACGGAGTCGAACTCGGCCTCCTCATCGACGCCCTGCACACCGTCGGCCTCGACGCACTCGCCCAGGTGGACGTGGGTGTCCGCAAGCACCGCCACCAGGACGGCCAGGCACTGGGCAGGATGGCGGCCTCCATCTACCGAACCGCCCAACTCCGGCTCTCCCGGGGCCACTTGATCCGGCCCTCGCTCACCCAGTTCGAGCGCGAGAACGGCGCCTTCGTCCCCCGCACCCACCCCGTGGACACGGAGGAGCGCCCCCCGATGTGCGAGATCCAGGAGTACCGGGCCCGCCCGGCGGCGTAATCCCAGCCCCCCGCCGCCCTTTCCTGGGGCCGGCCCTCCTCGCGTGGCGCAACACAAGAATGCCCGGATTATCCGTTTAACTAATGTTTTATGCGCCTTCTGAGACTCTCCCGCGCCCGAGCCCTCCTCGCGGTGGCCGCACTCGCCGTCCCGGCGCTCGTCGCGGCCGCTCCGCCCGCGCAGGCCAATGTCGTGGACCCTTTCCGCCTCAGGTACGAGACGGCGCTGTACGGGGACTTCGCCACGATCGGCAACGCGGTCCTGGGCTGCCCGACCACGCCCGCCGACGTCGCCGCCGACTGCCAGGAAACCCTTCAGGGCAGGGGCCCCAAGAACAACAACAGCTTCGTCGAGCAGAACATCAACACCGGCGGGATGACCCAGACCTTCAACTCCAGCACGGGCCGGGTGACCATTCCCCCCGGCGCGAAGGTCACCCATGCCCGCCTCTACTGGGGCGGCAACGCGGGCACCCTGCTGTTCGGCTCACCCCGCAGGATGTGCGATCTCAGCAGGGAGAAACAACCGCCCCTCGTCCTCCCGCCGGGCGACCCCCTGACCACCCGCCCGGTCGTCCGGGTCGCGGGCGGCCCGCAGACCGCGGTCGACGTCGAGCACGCGGTCCGCACACCGGAAGCCGTCCAGGGCCCGCACTACTACACCGCCGAAGCCGACATCACCGGCCTGTTCGCCGGCGCCCCCACCGGCTCCCCCGCCGAGATCGCCGTCGGCAACGTCTGGGCGCCGACCGGCCAGGGCTGCGTCGGCGGCTGGTCCCTGACCGTCGTCTACGGCTACGACGCCCCGAACGCCGCCCACGCCCCCGAGCGCCGCCAGGTCTACGTGTACGGCGGCCACGTCATCCAGAAGTCCCCCCGCAGCAGGGCCGAGGCCGCGACGACGATTCCGGTCACCGGCTTCCTCCGTACCGCCGGCGACATCCACGCCAGCGTGAGCGCGTACGAGGGCGACCTGAACACCAACAAGGACCAGTTCCTGGTCAACGGCCAGGCGGTCACCGAGCCGTCCATCGGCAGGAACAACAACTTCTTCATCAGCCGCAGCGAGGGCGCCCTCGACCCCAACGTCCCCAACAACCTCAGCATCGACGCCAAGGACTTCGAGGTCCCGGACGGCGCGATCCCCCAGGGCGCGACCTCGGCCAACCTCACCTTCACCACCGGCGGCGACGTCTACGTCCCCTCGTCCCTGGCCCTCTCGGTCCCCGTCCCCGACCTGAGAGTCACCAAGAGGGTGACCCCGATGCGGGCCGCCCCCGGTGACACCCTCAGATACACGATCACCGCGAAGAACATCAGCAAGCTCCCGTACCCCGACGCGACCTTCTCCGACGACCTGAAGGGCAACCTCGACGACGGGAAGTACAACAACGACGCCAGGGCCAGCACCGGCGAGGTGACCTACCGGGGCACGACGCTGAAGTTCAAGGGCGATCTGGCGCCCGGCGCCGAGGCCAGGGTGACGTACTCGGTGAAGCTGGGCCCCGAGGGCACCGGCGACGGCAGGCTGACCAACGGGGTCGACGTCACCTCCCCCCGCTCCAACTGCGACCCCGGCTCGACCGACCCGTCCTGCGCCGTCACCCCGGAGATCGTCAGGCCGACCCCGCCGGTCGACATCAGCACGGACGTCCCCGACGACCGGATCGGGCCCGGCGGCTACGTCCCGGTAGTGATCTCCTTGACCAACCCGGGGCCGAAGCCCACCCCGCCGGTCACCATCGAACTGCCCGAGGCCCCGGGCGAGGAGAAGGAGACCTGGACCGGGGTGATCCCGGCCCACTCCACGGTGCGGATCAAGCACACGGTCACGGCGCCGGACAGGCCGGGCACCTACTCCCTGCCGATCGTCACCGACTACCGGGGCTCCAAGTGCACCGCGGGCAGCACCGACCGCAGCTGCTTCATCACCCTGGTCGTGAAGCCCGGAAAGCCGACTGGCCACAAGCCCACCGAGGGTGACAAGCCGGGCTCCGGCTCCGTGCCGATGTCCGCCGCCCACCCGAAGCCGCTGGCCGCCCCCCGGGCCCAGATCGCCGAGACCGGCCCGGACTACGACCGCACGCAGCTCCTCACCGGCATCTCCCTGCTCCTCACCGCCCTGGGAGTACTCGCCGTGGCCGCCACCCGCAGCCGCCGCAGCTGACCCCGGGCACCCGGCCGGCCCACCCGCCGGCCACCGCTCGGGCCCGATGAGCCCCCGCCCGTCCGCGACCGCGGGCGGGCGGGGGCTGACCTGTCCGCGCACACAGCCCGCCCCCTCCGCCCGCGCCCGCCCCCTCCCACCCCCCGCACGCACGTTTGAGGGATTCCCGCACGGGCTAGGTTTCGCCACATGACAGCCCAGCCCACAGCCCAGCCCGCCCCCCGGCCCACGCCCGGTCCCGCAGCCGACCAGCCCTCCCGGGTCCTCGTCGCCTCCAACCGCGGCCCGGTGACGTACGCCCTCGGCGAGGACGGTGAGCTGACCGCCAGCCGCGGGGGTGGCGGGCTGGTCTCCGGGCTCTCCGCGATCGGTCCTGACGCCGACGCGCTCTGGATCTGCTCGGCGCTCGGGGACGGCGACCGCGAGGCCGTACGCCGGGGTATCCGCGAACCCGGCGTCCTGATGCTCGACATCGACGCCAACACCCACGCCGCCGCGTACAACGGCATCGCGAACTCGGTCCTGTGGTTCATCCACCACCTGCTCTACCAGACACCGCTGGAGCCCGTCTTCGACGTGGAGTTCCGGGCGCAGTGGGCGGCGTACGAGACGTACAACCAGGCCTTCGCCCAGGCCCTGGCCGACCATGCCGCCCCCGGTGCCACCGTCCTCGTGCAGGACTACCACCTGTGCCTGGTCCCCGGGATGCTCCGAGAGCTCCGCCCCGACCTGCGCATCGGCCACTTCTCGCACACCCCGTGGGCGCCGCTGGACTACTTCCGGCTGCTCCCCGACGACATCGCGCACCAACTCCTGCGCGGCATCCTCGGCGCCGACCGGGCCGCGTTCCTCACCCGCCGCTGGGCCGACGCGTTCACCGCCTGCGCCGTGGACCACCTCGGCGAGGGAGCACTCGACGGCAAGCGGATCGGTGTGCACGGCCTCGGCGCCGACGCCGACTTCCTGCGCGAGCGCTCGCACCGGGACGACGTCGAGGACCGGCTGGCCACCCTCCGCGAGCAGATCGGCTCCGACCCCGACGGCCGCCCCCGCCGTACCGTCGTCCGTGTCGACCGCACCGAGCTCTCCAAGAACATCGTCCGCGGACTGCTCGCCCACGAGCACCTCCTGGCCACCCGCCCCGAGTGGCACGAACGCGTCGTGCACATCGCCTTCGCCTACCCCTCCCGCCAGGACCTCGCCGTCTACCGCGACTACACGGCGGAGGTCCAGCGCGTCGCCGACCGCATCAACTCTGCCTACTCCACCCCTACTTGGACCCCCGTCGTCCTGCACGTCAAGGACGACTTCGCCCGCTCCCTGGCCGCCTACCGCCTCGCCGACGTGGCCCTGGTCAACCCGATCCGCGACGGCATGAACCTGGTCGCCAAGGAGGTCCCGGTGGTCTCCGACGACGGCTGCGCGCTGGTGCTGTCGCGGGAGGCGGGGGCGCACGAGGAGCTGGGCGAGGACGCGATCACGGTCAACCCGTACGACATCACGGGCACCGCGGACGCCCTGCACGAGGCACTGACCATGCAGCCCGACGAACGCGCGGAACGCACCAAACGGCTCGCGGCGGCGGCCACGGCACTGCCCCCGCAGCAGTGGTTCCTGGAACAGCTGAACGCACTGCGGTCATGAACTCCCCTCCCCTGGGCACCCGTTGACTCCTGAAGGAGTCGGCGAGAGGGGATTCTGGTGTGGGATCTGGCGCGCGGCGGCACGGACAGTCCGGGCGAATGGGGATTGGTCCTCGGCGTCATGGCCCTGTACCTGGCGATCGGTTACGCCCTGGAGTACCGGGCCAAAAAGCGCCAGGGCGCCGACCGGCCCGCAAAGGCGGCGGCGAAGGCCCTCGACGGGTCCCCGGGCCCGGACGAGCCGGGGAGGTACCTGAGCAGCCGCCTCACCATGATCATCGGCGCCGGGGCGACGGGCCTGACCGCGTTCCTCGCCGAGAGCGCGCCCACGGTCGTGCGGGTGCTGGTGGTGGGCGCGGTACTCCTCGCGAGCGTCTTCGCCTGGGCCTACTTCGACCACCGCACCCGGGACCGGAGCCCCACCCCTGACGCCCCGGCCCTCTAGCCCCCGCAGACAGGAACGACCTGGGGCCCGGAACTCTTTCGAGTTCCGGGCCCCAGGCCTTCAGTAGCGGGGACAGGATTTGAACCTGCGACCTCTGGGTTATGAGCCCAGCGAGCTACCGAGCTGCTCCACCCCGCGTCGGTGAACACGACACTACGTGGTTTCCGGTGCGGTGGGAAATCGGTTTCGCCGGTACGTCGCCGACCCGCATCCCCCGCACCACCGGGGCCGGCCCACACCTACCCCCGCGCCCGCAGCGCCGCCGCCAACTCGCCGACGAACAGCGCCACTTGCGCCGGGCCGTCCATCAACAGATCTGCCCTCTCCGCCAGTTCGGGCACCGCGCTGCCGCTGCACACCAGCAGTCCGGGCACCCCGTCCGAGCGGAGCTTCTCCACGGCGGTGTACGCGGGCAGGTCGCCCAGGTCGTCACCCGCGTACACCACCGCCCTCGCCCCGATCTCCCGCACGTACTCGCTCAGAGCGGCCCCCTTGTCGACGCCGGGCGGCCTCAACTCCAGTACCAGACGCCCGGGTTCGACGATCAGCCCGTGCCGCGAGGCCAGCTCGGCGAGGGGCCCGCGCAGCGCTTCGAAGGCGGCCTGCGGGTCGGACGCCCGACGGGTGTGCACGGCGACGGCCTGCCCCTTCTCCTCCACCCAGGTGCCGCGCCAGGCACCGTGCGCGTCGAGCACACCGGGCAGCTCGCCGCGAACGGCAGCGATCCCGGGGTGAGGGGCGGGAGCGTGGACGGTGCCGGTGACCGCATCCCAGCGTTCGGCACCGTAGTGCCCCAGAACGACCAGATGCTCCAGCCCGGGAACCCCGGCGAACCCGCCGTACCGCACCGCCACCCCGGCCGGCCGCCCGGTCACAATCGCCACCGAGGCCACCTGCGGCGCAAGAGCGGCCAGCGCCGGAACGGCCTCCGGATGCGCCCGCGCCTGCTCGGGGTCCGGAACGATATCGGCCAGCGTGCCGTCGAAATCCAGCGCCACCAGCGCCTGTTGAGGCGCGGCCAGAATAGCTGCCAGCCCCTCACGGCCAACCTGCGTGGACGGTTCGGGAAGAGTACCCATACCCCCGACCCTACCGGCCGCGCCCTAAAGGGGCGGGTTGGGAGTGGGAGTGGGAAAATCTCCCCCTCAGCGACGTTCCCGACGCGACGCCCGCACCCGCCGCAGCCGGTGAACCGTCACCGGATCCGCCGACTCCGCCCGCACGTCATCAAGCAGCGCATTCAGCAACTGGTAATACCGCGTCGGCGACATCCCCAACTGCTCCCGAATGGCCCGCTCCTTCGCCCCGGGCCCCGCCCACCCCTGCCGCTCCACAGCCAGCACAGCCAGCTCACGCGCAGACAGAGCGGAGGAGCCGGAGGGGCTGACAGGGCCGGAGGGACCAGCAGGGCCGGAGGGACCAGCAGGGCCGGAGGACGCGGCCCGCCCAGACCCCTCCGACGCCTCCGTCCCCTCGGACGGCTCCGTCCTTCCGGACGCCTCCGCCCCCTCGTTCTCACCCTCGTAAGCCATGGGCCCCAGCCTATTGCGCCCCGTCCGCGCGCAACCTATTCCGCACTGTCCGTCGCCACCGCCTCCCGGTGCAACGCCCCCAGCACACCCCCCGGAGTACTCCCCGGCTCGACCGCCTTGCCGATCTGCTCCTTGATGCTCTCGCTGACCTTGGCCCAGGAGGTCTTGCCCACCGGGTACAGCTCCGCCGTCGGCATGGTGTCCAGGAACTTGCGGGTCTTGGCGTGCTTCCCGTCGGACAGCATCTCGTCCGTCGCGCTGATGGTGACCGGCTGAAGGTCGAACTCGTCGGCGAAGGTCAGCACGTTCTCGTCGGTGTAGGCGAAGTCGAGGAACTTGCCGATCTCCTTGCGGTGACCGTTCTGCTTGAAGCCCATCATCCAGTCGGCGACGCCCATCGAGGGCCTGGCGGTGCCGTCCTCACTGGGCAGCGCCACCATCTCGTACTTCACGCCGTTCTTCTCGGCCTGCTTCATCAGCGAGGGGTGGCCGTTGAGCATGCCGACCTCGCCCTTGGCGAAGGACTCGAAGGCGGCCTTGCGGTTGAGCTTGCCGGGGGCGACCGGGCCGGTCAGACCGGGGGTGACCAGCTTGTCCTTGAGGAAGGAGAAGGCGGTGATGTTGCCGGCGGAGTTGATCGAGTACGCGCCGATGTCGTCGGTGTAGCCGGAGCCGCCCGACAGCATCCAGTTCATCGTCTCGGCCTGCGCCTCCTCCGGGCCCAGCGGCAGCGCGAACGGGGTCTTCACACCCTCGGCCTTCAGCGCCTTGGCGTCGACGGCGATGTCGTCCCAGGTCTTCGGGGCGCGGGTGATGCCGGCCTTGTCGAAGAGGTCCTTGTTGTAGAACATCAGGCGGCTGCTGCCGACGAACGGCATGCCGTACTGCATGCGGCCCACCTCGCCCGCCTTGGCGAGCGGGCCCAGGAAGTTGGCCTGGGTGGGGATCGAGACCATCTGGTCGACGCTGTACAGCTTGTCGCTGGCGACGTAGTCGGCGTACGCGCCGATCTGGGCGATGTCGGGGGCCTGGCCGCTGCCGACCATCTCGCTGACCTTGCGGTCCACGTCGTCCCACGAGTAGATCTGGACGTCGACCTTGATGTGCGGGTTCTTGGCCTCGAAGACGCGGGCGAGCTTGTTCCAGTACTGCTTGGTGTTGTCGCCGCCGTCGAGGTTGTAGTCCGCCGCGACGAACTTGAGGGTTACGTCCTCGGGGTCATCGGAGCCGATGAGCCCGCAGCCCGTCGTTGCCATCGCGAGTGCGGCTATCGCCGCGGTCAGACCCAAGTAGCGCCGCTGCACAGCCCGTTCCACCCTTTTGCCCTTTTAGTACTAGTTGTACGTCTTCGTACGTTGTCCAGTAACTCGCCCCCCTGCGTGGGCGCGAGGTCTACACCACCTGGGTATCTCCTGCACAACACCTTCCGCAAATCGCACTGGACCTGCTAAGCAGTGCGGGACCAAGGTCAAGAAGGTCCGCATCGCACGTGTTCAGGCAAATGAGGAGTAGTCGCGCATGTCCCGCACCGCAGTTGAGATTGCCACCCAGCCGACCTGCTGGCGGCGCGCCGCAGAGTACGCGGCCGGCTTCGAGGGCCTTCCCGTGCCTGGTGAGCGCGTTGCGGTCACCGGCTGCGGCACGTCATGGTTCATGGCGATGGCGTACGCGGCGCTGCGCGAGGCGTCCGGTCAGGGCGAAACGGACGCCTTCGCGTCCTCCGAGTTCCCGACCGGCCGCTCCTACGACCGTGTGGTGGCAATCACTCGCTCCGGCACCACCAGCGAGGTCCTCGCCCTCCTCGCCGACCTCAAGGGCAAGGTCCCCACCCTCGCCCTCACCGGCGACCCCAAGACCCCGGTCATGGAGGCGGCGGACTCCATCGCCCTCCTCGACTGGGCCGACGAGGAATCGGTCGTCCAGACCCGCTTCGCCACCACCGCCCTGGCCTTCCTGCGCGCGGGCCTCGAACTCTCCGGCGACCTCGCCGAGGGCGTGAAGACCGTCGCCGAGGCGGCCGTCGACGCCGAGCTCGCCCTCACCGAGCCCCTCCCGGAGTCCGTCACCTCCGCCGAGCAGTGGACCTTCCTCGGCCGTGGCTGGACCTACGGCCTCGCCCAGGAGGCCGGCCTCAAGATGCGCGAGGCGGCGGGCGCCTGGACCGAGTCCTACCCCGCCATGGAGTACCGCCACGGCCCCATCTCCATCACCGGCCCGAACCGCGTGGCCTGGATGTTCGGCCGCCTCCCCGACGGTCTCGCCGGTGACGTCACCCGCGTCGGCGGCACCGTCATCGCCCACCCGACCGCCGACCCGCTGGCCGACCTCATCCGCGCCCAGCGCCTCGCGGTCGTCCTCGCCGAGTCCAAGGGCTACGACCCGGACCACCCGCGCAACCTCTCGCGCAGCGTGATCCTGGAGGGCTGAGACCCGGGCCCCGGAAAGCCCGGCAGGCCAGGCCCCGTCACCCGATCGGGCGGCGGGGCCACCCCTTCGCCCCGGCCCGGCGACGCACCCCACCCCGCAGTGGACTAGACCTGTGTGGGGTCCACGCGCGACACTACCCCCGTGAAACACGTCATCGCCCTCGATGTGGGCGGCACCGGAATGAAGGCCGCCCTGGTCGGCGCCGACGGCACCCTCCTCCACGAGGCCCGCCGCCCCACCGGCCGGGAGCGCGGCGCCGACGCGGTCGTCGAGTCGATCCTCGCGTTCGCCGAGGACCTGCGCGCCCACGGCGAGGAGCACTACGGCGAGAGCGCCTCCGCCGTCGGCGTGGCCGTCCCCGGCATCGTCGACATCGAGAACGGCATCGCCCTCTACGCCGCCAACCTCGGCTGGAGCGACGTCCCGATGCGCGCCCTCATCGCCGAGCGCCTCTCCGGACCGCACCACGACGGCGGCCGCGACCGCCCGCCCGTCCCCGTCGCCCTCGGCCACGACGTCCGCACCGGCGGCCTCGCGGAGGGCCGCATCGGCGCGGGCAAGGGCGCCGACCGCTTCCTCTTCGTACCGCTGGGAACCGGCATCGCCGGGGCCATCGGCATCGACGGCACCATCGAGGCCGGCGCCCACCAGGGGGCCGGCGAGATCGGCCACATCGTGGTCCGTCCCGGCGGCGTCGACTGCGGCTGCGGCCAGCGCGGCTGCCTGGAGCGGTACGCCTCCGCCTCCGCCGTCTCCCTCGCCTGGGCGGAGGCCTCCGGCGACCCGGAGGCGGACGCCGCCGACTGCGCCAAGGCCGTGGAGAGCGGCGACGAGCGGGCGATCGCCGTCTGGCACGCCGCCATCGACGCCCTCGCCGACGGCCTGGTCACCGCGCTCACCCTGCTCGACCCCCGCACGGTCATCGTGGGTGGCGGTCTCGCCGAGGCCGGTGAAACCCTGTTCGTACCGCTGCGTGCGGCGGTAGCGGCACGTGTCACGTTCCAGAAGCTGCCCACCCTCGTGCCCGCCGCACTCGGCGACACGGCCGGCTGCCTGGGCGCGGGCCTCCTCGCCTGGGACCTGCTGGCCACGTACAACGACAGCGACAGCCCCGCGCACCACTTCGCCCCCCACCACCCCATGCACGACGACGTCATGGACTCCACGGAGGTATCCGACTGATGGCCAGCAGCAAGGTCCAGGTCCTGTCCGGCGCCAAGGTGGTGCTCCCCACCGGCACCGTCGACGGCGGCCGGGTCATCGTCGACGGCACCCGGATCGCGGGCGCGCTCCCCGACGACGCCACCCCCGGGGCGCCCGCACTCGACCTCGCCGGTCACTGGATCGTCCCCGGCTTCGTCGACATGCACGTGCACGGCGGCGGCGGCGCGTCCTTCACCTCCGGTACGCCCCAGGAGGTGCTCCGGGCGGTACGCACGCACCGCGAGCACGGCACGACCACGATGGTCGCCTCCACCGTCACCGGCGAGATGGACTTCCTGGCCGCCCGCGCCTCCCTCCTCGCCGAGATCGTCCAGCAGGGCGACCTCGCGGGCATCCACTTCGAGGGCCCGTTCATCTCCCCGTGCCGCAAGGGCGCGCACAGCGAGGCACTGCTGCGCGACCCCGACCCGGCGGACGTCCGCAAGCTGATGGACGCCGCCCACGGCACCGCCAGGATGTTCACCCTGGCCACCGAGATGACCGGCGGCCTGGACTCCGTACGCCTGCTCGCCGAGCACGGTGTGATCGCCGCGATCGGCCACACGGACGCGACGTACGAGCAGACCGTCGAGGCCATCGACGCGGGCGCCACCGTCGCCACCCACCTCTACAACGCGATGCCCGCGATCGGCCACCGCGCGCCCGGCCCGATCGTCGCGCTCCTGGAGGACGAGCGGGTGACGGTCGAGCTGATCAACGACGGCACCCACCTGCACCCCGCCTCCTTCCAGTTCGCCTACCACCACGCGGGTGCGGCGCGGGTCGCGATGATCACCGACGCGATGGACGCGGCGGGCTTCGGGGACGGCCAGTACGACCTCGGTCCGCTGGCCGTGGAGGTACGGGACGGGGTCGCCCGCCTGGTCGATGGCGGCTCCATCGCCGGCTCGACCCTCACCCTGGACACCGCGTTCCGCCGCTCGGTCACCATCGACGGACTGGCGGTCGAGGACGCCGTACGGTCCCTCTCCGCGAACCCGGCCCGGCTGCTCGGTCTCGACGACAAGGTCGGCTCGCTGGAGCACGGCAAGGACGCGGACCTCGTCGTGCTCGACGCGGACTTCGCGGTCGTGGGCGTGATGCGCAAGGGCGAATGGGTGATTGAGCCCCAAGTAGGCTGATTTCCCCCTGCATTACTTGCGCGATTGGTACGAAGTGGCTGGCCCCGCCCCCTGGGCCAGCCACTTTCTTTTTGGCATGATCCCCCTGGCAGGAAGTACAGAAAGCGCTTTCTAGAGAGCGGCCTGGGCCGCTGGGGGGTGAACGCGGATCGTGCCGATGACGCCGATGACGCCGATGATCCTGACGGTCACGCTGAATACCGCACTCGATCTCACGCACCACGTCCCGGCGCTGGTGCCGCACACCTCCCACCGGGTCACGTCCGTCACCGAGCGGCCGGGTGGCAAGGGGCTGAATGTGGCGCGGGTGCTGGCGGCGCTCGGGTACGAGACGGTGGTGACGGGGTTCGCGGGCGGACCGACGGGGGAGGTTCTGCGGGGGCTGCTGGCGGACTTGGAGGCGTCCGGGGGTACTGCTGGGCCTGTCCCCGCCGGGGGGCTCACCGACGCTCTCGTTCCCGTCGCCGGGAACACCCGGCGCACCCTCGCGATCGTGGACGCGGCCACCGGGGACACCACCCAGCTCAATGAGCCGGGCCCGCAGATCACTCCGGCCGAGTGGGACGCCTTCCTCGTCTCGTACGACGAACTGCTGGGCGGGGCGCGGGCGGTGGCACTGTGCGGGAGTCTTCCGCCGGGGATCCATGTGGGGGCGTACGCCGAGCTGATCCGCCGTGCGCGAGCGGCATCGGTGCCCGTGCTCCTCGACACCAGTGGGGAGCCGCTGCGGCGGGGGATCGCGGCGCGCCCCGACCTCATCAAGCCGAATCTGGACGAGCTGGCTCAACTCACCGGGTCCAGGGAGCCGTTGACCGCTTCGGCGGAAGCGCGGCGCCGGGGGGCCCACACGGTGATCGCCTCCCTCGGCGCGGACGGGATTCTCGCTTCCACCGAGTCGGGGACCTGGCAGGCGTGTCCGCCTGCGACGCTGAAGGGCAATCCGACGGGGGCGGGGGACTCGGCGGTGGCGGCCTTGCTGGCGGGGCTGGTGGACGGGGTTCCTTGGCCGGAGCGGCTGGCTCGGGCGGTGGCGCTTTCGGCAGCGACGGTGGCGGCGCCCACGGCGGGGGACTTCGACCGGGGGACGTACGAAGCGCTGCTGCCGCAGGTCAAAGTCACCGAACACCCGGTACACGGTGTCCGCTGAGCGGTGCGCTCGGCCCAGAGCCGTGAACTTTTCCTCTCCGTCCAATGATTGGCTGAACCACATGCCCCTGGTCACCACTGGTGAACTCGTTTCCGCTGCCGCCGGCGAAGGCCACGCGCTGGCTGCCTTCAATGTCATCACTCTCGAACATGCCGAGGCGATCGCCGTCGGTGCCGAGCGGGCCGGGGACTCCCCCGCCGTGCTCCAGATCTCCGAGAACGCGGTGAAGTTCCACGGCGGGAACGTCCTCGCCCTCACGGCCGCCGCGGCCGCCGTCGCACGCGCGTCGAGCGCCCCGCTGTCGCTCCACCTCGACCACGTCGTCTCCGTGGAGCTGCTGCACGCCGCGCACGAGGCAGGGTTCAGCTCCGCGATGTTCGACGCGTCGAAGCTGAGCTACGACGACAACGTCAAGGCGACGGCGGACGCGGTCCGCTGGGGCCACGAGCGCGGCATCTGGATCGAGGCCGAACTCGGCAAGGTCGGCGGCAAGGACGGCGAGGCCCCGCTCGACGCCCACACCCCGGGCGTCCGCACCGACCCCCGCGAGGCCGCCGCCTATGTCGCCGCCACCGGGGTCGACGCCCTCGCCGTCGCCGTCGGCTCCTCCCACGCGATGACCGAGCGCACCGCCGCCCTCGACCACGCCCTCATCGCCGCGCTCAAGCAGGCCGTCCCCGTACCCCTGGTCCTGCACGGCTCCTCCGGCGTCCCGGACGAGGAGATCCGCCGCGCGGTCGCCGCCGGCATGGTCAAGATCAACGTCGGTACGGCGCTCAACACGGCCTTCACCGGAGCGGTCCGCGCCTACCTGGACGCGAATCCCGCCACCGTCGACCCCCGCAAGTACCTGGTCCCGGGGCGGGACGCGATGGCCGCGACGGTCGCGCACTTCCTGGACACCGTCCGCTGACCCACGACGTACGAGTGCCCCGCCGGATCCACCCGGCGGGGCACTCACACACGTACGCGGACGGCTACGACTTCGACTGCGGCTTCTCGTGTCCCGGGTGCAGCGACACCTGGTCCAGGTTGGCCTGGCACCCCGACGCGCACGAGATGACGATGGTGTTGTCGCCCTTGTTGAGGTTGATGAAGGAGTAGGTGTTGGACCAGCCCTTCTCCCAGTCGCCCTCCGGGCTCTTGCCGTAGTTCTTCATGTCCACACCGGAGCCGTGCGTCTTCCCGTTGACCGTCAGCTCCGCGTGGGCGTCCTTGCCCGGGATGCCGTAGTCGACGGACAGCGTGTACGCACCGGCCTCGGGCACCTTGACGTTCCAGGTCGCCGAGGAGTTCGGCTGGCTCAGCGGGACGTACGCACCGCTCTCCGACTTCGCCCCCTTGACCGTCTTGTCCGTGGTCATGCCCGGGGCCAGCGTCAACGCGCCCGCCTGCGCCTTCGGCAGCTCGACCGGCTTCTCGTCGTCCGGCTCGGCCGTCGGCGAGGGTTCCTGGGTCTGCCCCTGGCCACCGTCGGCGCCGGCACTGCTGCCGGTCGCCTGGTTGCCCTTGTCGTCCTTGTCCTTGCCGAAGTACAGCGCGGAACCGATGCCGATCACCACGGCCGCGACCACCGCGATGGCGCCGATCAGCAGGCCACGCGTGTTCGGGCCACGGCCGCGGCCGTTGCCGCCACGGCCCTGGTCGCCGGCGTACGGCCGGGGCGGCACCGCACCGCCCTGCGTCTCGGGCGCCGCGTAGTGCGCGTTGGGCTGCCCGTACTGCTGCTGGCCCTGCTCACCGCCGTAACCCTGTTGCTGCTGCTGCGGGAACGCCTGGGTGGCCTGGCCGCCACCGTTGTGCTGTCCCTGCGGCTGGCCCTGCTGCTGCCCGTACTGCCGCTCGCCGACCGCCCGCACCTGGTTGTACGACGTCCTGGGGACACCGCGCTGCGAGCTCGGGCCCGGGTAGCCGTAGCCGCCGCCCGAGCTTGGCGGCTGAGCACCCGCGGCGCGTCCGTCCTCGTAGAGGTAGCCGAACGGATCGTCGTCCTCAGGCGTGCTCGCGCCGTTGTTCCCGGCCGTCATCCCAGCGTCACTCCTCACCATGTTCGCCAGCGTCGCCGACCGGGCGAGCCTACCTGGTACGGGCGAACGCCCCCGGGGATGTTGACCGCACCACACCCCGGCGGAGCGGCTATCCGGCCCGCCGGTGCGGCTTCGACCGGGACCGCTTCTCTATGTACATCCGCTGGTCGGCGGACTGCAGTACGTCATCGACGGTCATCCCGCACTCCGCCCAGCCGATGCCGAAACTGGCACCTACCCGGACCGCCCGGCCGTCCACCCGGATCGGCGGAATGATGGCGTTCCGCAGCCGTACGGCGAGGTCGGCGGCGTCCGCACTGCCCAGTCCGTCCGCCAGCACCACGAATTCGTCCCCGCCGAGCCGCGCGACCGTGTCCCCGTCCCGGACACATGTGGTCAAACGCCGCGCGACCTCGATCAGCACCGCGTCGCCCGCCCCGTGCCCGAACCGGTCGTTGATGGACTTGAAGCCGTCCAGGTCGCAGAAGAGGACGGCCAGCCCCTTCGTGCCGTCGTCCGGGTACCCGTTCGTCCCGGCGCCCTCCGGCGGCGCGACCATGTGCACGTGGTGGTCGTAGAACCCGGGGTCGCCGTTCTCGCCCATGGGGTCACCGAAGTACCCGTCGTCGTACGTCACGCCCTCGTCGTACGCCCCGTCGTAGGCCGCGTCCAGGGCCTCCACGGCGGTCGCCCGCACCGCGTGCGGCTTGCGGCACAGCCGGGCGCTCAGCCGGGCGCGCAGCTCCGCGCTGTTGGGCAGCCCGGTCAGGGAGTCGTGGGAGGCGCGGTGCGCGAGGTGCAGCTCGTGCCGCTTGCGCTCCTCGATGTCCTCGACGTGCGTCAGCAGGAAGCGCGGCCCGTCGGCGGTGTCCGCCACCACCGAGTTCCGCAGCGACACCCAGACGAAGGTGCCGTCCCGCCGCTGGAGGCGCAGCTCGGCGCGGCCGCCCTCCGCCGACGTGCGCAGCAGGGTCCCGACGTCCTCGTGGTGCACCAGGTCCGCGAACGAGTACCGCCGCATCGCCGAGGCAGGACGCCCCAGCAGCCGGCACAGCGCGTCATTGGTCCGCAGCAGCCGCCCGTGCTGGTCGCCGCCCATCTCCGCGATCGCCATCCCGCTCGGCGCGTACTCGAAGGCCTGCCGGAACGACTCCTCGCTGGCCCGCAGCGCCTGCTGCTCCCGCTCCAGCCGGACCAGCGCCCGCTGCATGTTGGACCGCAGCCGGGCGTTGATGATCGCGATGGCGGCCTGGGAGGCGTACATCGTGAGCGCTTCCTGGCCCCATGCCCCGGGTCGCCGGCCACCCCTGGGCCGGTCCACGGAGATGACTCCGATCAGCTCGCCGTCGCCCCCCGAGGCGTACATCGGCGCGTAGAGCCGGTCGCTCGGGTGCCACTCGTCGGCGAATCGCGGCTCGGGGCCCTCGGTGTGCCACTGCGGAACGTCGTCCTCCATCAGCACCCAGCCCTCGGTGTGCGGAATGAAGTGGAGGTCGCCCCACCGCTCGCCCATCGAAAGGCGGCGCTCCCAGGAGTTCCTCGACCCGACCCGTCCGGTGATCAGCGCTTCCGCCGCCGTGTTGCCGGCGAACGCCGCCACCACCAGATCCCCGTCCGGCCGCACCAGATTCACACAGGCGAGCTCGTATCCCAGCCCCGCCACGATGCCGCTCGCGACGGCCTGCACGGTGTCGGACAGGCTGCGGGCGGTGTTGAGGTCAGCGACCACCCGGTGCAGTTGCCGCAGGGTCGCAAGGCGGACGTACGGCTCCGACTCGGCCTCCATGACCCGCTCCCCGAGACCTCGACAGCAACGACAGCAACTCCAGGCTTCTCATCGTCCGATTGCCACCGCCACTGAATCACAGCGCGCTGCTCCCTCGGTACACAGGGTCAACAAATACTTCTCTCTGTGACTCAAGTCACAAGCATGTACCGGAAGTTGATGTGTAGCGCGTGGGAGCGCTCCCGGGCTGCTCAAGGCACCCGCGTGGCCGAAAACGGGCGGCGAACGGAGGGTATTGGCCGGAGGACCTAGGTCCTGTCTGGTCCCTATGTCCGATGTGGCGGAGGCATGGTGCCGCCTACCGTTGATCAAGTGTTCCAGACGACAGAAGCCACCCCGGAAACCACCCCTCAGGACGCCCCGGGCACCGTCCCTGCGCCCCGTCCCGCGGCGATCCCCCATCCTGTGGGGGTGAGCAACGACGAGTTCCGCGCGGCGATGGCCCGTTTCACGGCGGGCGTCACGCTGGTGACCGCCCATGACGCGGACGGCGGCCCGCGCGGCGAGGACGTCGGCATGACCGCCACGGCCTTCATGTCCGTCTCCCTGGACCCGCCCCTGGTGATGGTCTCCGTCCGCAACGGCTCCCGGATGGACGACCTCCTCGACGAGCAGCCGCTGTGGGCCGTCTCCCTCCTCTCCGAGAGCCAGCGCCACATCGCGGGCCGCTTCGCCATGAAGGGCCGCCTGAGCGACCGGCTCCTCTTCGAGGACGTCGCGTGGAAGCGCGGCGACGTCTCCGGCGCCCCGCTCATCGGCGGCGCACTGGCGGTCGTCGAGTGCCGTACCGAGCAACGGGTGGTGGCAGGCGACCACACCCTGGTCATCGGCCGCGTCCTCTCGGTGGACCTCCCGAGCGCGGACGGCGGCCCCCTCACGTACTTCCGGGGAAAGTACCGCCAGCTGAGCTGAGAGAGGGTGTCTAGTCCCAGCCCCGCCCGGACCGGCCGCCCTTGGTCTGGCTGCGCTGCTTCTTCTCCCGCAGCCGCCGCTCATTGATCCCGCGCGGGATCTTCGTCGCGCGCCGCGGCTTCGGCGGCGGCGCACTCGCCTCCGCCAGCAGGGCGGCCAGCCGGACCGCCGCCGTCTCCCGGTTCCGCCACTGCGACCGGTGCTCGGAGGCCCAGACGGACACCACCCCGTCCACCAGCCGCGACGCCAGCCGCTCCAGCGCCCGCGCCTTCCACACCTCGGGCAGCGCCTCCGTCTTCGCCAGGTCGAAACGGAGTTCGACCCGTGAGTCGGAGGTGTTCACATGCTGCCCGCCCGGCCCCGACGACCTCGAAAAACGCCACATGAGCTCCGCCTCCGGCAGGGAGACGGAACCGCGAATGAAATAGGGCCCGGACATACGTCCATAGTCCCTGCTCGCACCGCCCCCGTCACACCCTTTTCCCCCTCCTCCTCCCTCACTCGCGGACACTCTGGCAAAGAAAGTAAAGAAACCAGGAACTTGCCAGGCACCCGCCCGCGTTAAAGGGTGTGACGGCAGCTTCGGCACCTGTACCGAAGCCCGCACACCACGAGGAAAGGGACATCCCATGGCAGTCAGCCTCAGCAAGGGCGGCAACGTCTCGCTCACCAAGGAGGCCCCGGGCCTGACCGCCGTAACGGTCGGTCTCGGCTGGGACGTCCGCACGACGACGGGCACCGAGTTCGACCTCGACGCCTCCGCCATCGCGGTGAACCCGGCGGGCAAGGTCTACTCCGACGGCCACTTCGTCTTCTTCAACAACAAGGCGACCCCGGACCAGACCATCGTCCACACCGGCGACAACCGCAGCGGTGAGGGCGACGGCGACGACGAGCAGATCAACGTCAACCTGGCCGGCCTGCCCGCCGACGTCGACAAGATCGTCTTCCCGGTCTCGATCTACGACGCGGAGAACCGCTCGCAGAACTTCGGCCAGGTCCGCAACGCCTACATCCGCATCGCCAACCAGGCCGGCGGCGCCGAGATCGCCCGCTACGACCTGAGCGAGGACGCCGCCACCGAGACCGCCATGGTCTTCGGCGAGCTGTACCGCAACGGCGCCGAGTGGAAGTTCCGCGCGGTCGGCCAGGGCTACGCCTCCGGCCTGACGGGCATCGCCCAGGACTTCGGCGTCAACGTCTGAGTCACACAGGTTTCCTGAGGGAGCCCTCGGCCGGGTGCATCCGGCTGAGGGCTTTCCTGCGTTACGTCGCGGTGTGGTGCGCCACGCTCTCCCGGTGGATCTCGCGCAGCCGCCGGGCCTTTCCGTGGACGACGTCGGCGGGCAGGCCCGCTTCCTCCCGTACGTACGGGACGCTCCTGCACGGCCTGCACAGTCCGCCGGGCAGGGCCTCGGCCGCACCGGGCACCCCGCACCCGGTGCACTCCATGACCGCCACCCCCTGCCGGGGCCCCGGCAGTTCCGGAGGCAGCTCCCGCACCAGCTTCGACTGCACATACGCGAACGGGCTGTGCACCACCCTGGGCACCAGCACCCCGAGCACCCTCGTCAACCGGTCCTCGGAGGCTCCCCGCCGCAGCCACTCCGCCGCGTACGGTGCCAACTCCACGCACGCGTTCTCGGACAGCGCGAGCTGCGGTACCTGATGGGACAGCCTGGCCAGCGCCTCGTACGCCCGCACCTCGACCTGCGCCTGGGGCGCCGGGTCCTCCGTGGTCTCGCCCCGCACCATCGACTGCCACCAGGCGTCGGGCCGCGCCGTCCGCGAGAAGTACGTCCGCTGCACCCACCGCACGGTGTCGTCCGCGCCCCACAGCGGCTCGCGGAACCGTCGCAGGTGCCCCGCCTCGGAGAGTGTGCGCAGGGCGGTGGCGAGTGCCTGTTGCCCGTACCCGGCCATCTCCCTCGCCAGCGTCTTGATGCTGATGTCGGCCCCGTCCGGCAGCCGGTCGATGTACCCGGCGACGGCAGCCTCCCGCACCGGCAGATGCGCGAACTCACCCCGGTGCCGGGCCTCCTGATCAGGCGCGGACTGCTTTCCGAAGCCGGGATTGGCCATGGGGTGGGCGGGGGCGTGCGGGGCACGGCTAAGCTGTTGGACAGCCATGGGATCGCCTTTCTACGGGCGTCGATCTCACTGGTGAGACCCCCGTTGAGGCGTTCGTAGCGCCTCCGGGGGTCGTTAGTCGTGACGCACGGTACACGCCCGACACCCCCCGTCGCGACACGGTTACCAAAAGTCATCTCACTTACCACTGCGGCAAGTTGATGCCGCAGTGGCACATGTCGCGCCCGCGAAGGGGGAGGGAGGGTGGGTAAGACCCCCCTCCATTCCTCAGAGAAAACGTCTCGACTTTCGCCGCTCGAAGCTCAGCCTTCGACCTGGGGCTTCACTCCCACCGTCAGCAAGTGCGAGGACGCCGCGAGAAGTTCCGGATACGGCTCCGCCAGCCGCGCCGCAGTCAACGCCGACGCGAAGAGCGAAGACTCGGCAACCCCCTCGCCCCCGTACTGCTCGGTCGCCTTGAGCAGCGCCCAGGCCGGGCCCTCGACCCCGTACACCACCACTTCCCCGAACCCGGCTCCCCGTACTTCCTCTCCCAGCAACTCCGGACTGTGAAAGTACGCCTCGGTGAACCCACGCTTCCCGTCGTGCACATGCGACGCCAGAATCCGCTCGATGCTCTCCCGCACCGGCTCCCGGTCCAGATGCCCGAACGCCGTGTGCTCGAACAGCGACGCGTACTGGCTGATCCCCGCCGCAGCCACCAGCCCGCCCGGCCGCACCACCCGAAACGCCTCGGCCAGCGCCTGCCGCCGGTCCGCCGCCTCCACCAAGTGATAAAGCGGGCCCATCACCAGGACCACGTCGTACGTCGAGTCCCCGGCACTCAAGCTCCGGGCATCCCCCAACTCCGCGCTGCACCCTTGCACTTGCGCCTGCTCGACATGCCGTCGCACCGGATCCACCAGATGCACGCCATACCCGTCCGCCCCCAGCCAAGCCGCGTGCACCCCCGGCCCGCCTCCTACGTCCAGCACCTTGGCCGGCGCCTCCGGCAGATGTCGCCGCAACAACTCCTGTGTCCGCACCATCTCCAACCGCCCATCGGCCGACCCCGACAAGCGACTGCTCTCGTCGATGGTCGAGCCGTAGAAGTCGAGAATGCAGCGCGCCACTTCCGGAGTCGTCGTCATGGACGCATTCTGCCGCTCCGCTGGACGGTAGCCAGAGGGCCGGCCGTAAATTGACCGGTGGACCGGTCCGGCTGATCAGAGCCTGAGGAGCAAGAGTGGCGACCCTGAAGTACGAGCAGATCGCGGAGACGCTACGGGCCCGGATCGCGGAGGGTGAGTTCGCGCCGGGGTGTCTGATGCCTTCCGGCCGGGATCTGGCCGAGCAGTGGAATGTGTCTCGCGCCACCGCCATCAAGGCCATGGACGTACTGCGGACGGACGGCCTCGTGGTGGCGCGCGCAGGCGCCGGATTCGCTGTCACCGAGACGCCGGTGGCGCGCCCGGCGGGCAACAGGCGGTCGGGGGCGCGCATCGACGGCGGCGCTCCGTTCCGGCGCCTGGGCAGGCCGGATTGGCGGGTCCCACCCGCGCGCATCACCAATGCCCTGGGTCTCGCGGAGGGGGAAGTCGCCCTGCGCCGGATGCGCCTCCTGCTCCTGCCGGACGGCAGCCCACTGACGCTGGTGACGGCTTGGTTCAGCTCGGACGTCGCGGAGGGTGCCCCTCGTCTCACGGATGAAGGGCCGATCGCCGAAGGTACGACGCACTACGTGACCCGGCAGACGGGACGCGGCCCGAAGCGGGGCCGGGACATCACCACAGTGCGCCTGCTCTCTCCCGAAGAAGCGGAGTTGCTGAACGTGAACCCGCCCGCCGGAGCCGCCGTGGTTCTGCACACCGCCTATGACGCCGAGGGACGAACCCTGGTCGCTGAAGAGGGAGTTACCCCCGGGAGGCTGTGGGAGACCGAAGAGGACTACCCGATGGGGTCGGAATTCTGACTCAGCCTTGACTGGACCGGTCCACCGGTCCACTGTCACTTGTGTACGCAGGGCGACGCACGCTTGTTGTCGCGTACTGCCCGTACCCACAAGGGAAGTGAGAGTGCGATGACGGACAGAGGCGTGGATCCACAGGACACCGAGTGCGACCGGAGAGGTGCGCACCCCACAGCCCGCTGGCTGGCGGAAGCCTCCGACACTCCGGACCACACCCACGCGGAATGGGCGGACCGAGGCGTCGCCCTCCTCCCTCTCGGCCGGCGTTTCGACGCCGTCCGCGTCCCGGGAGAACTGGTCCGCGCCGCACTCGCCGCGAACGGATCGCCGGCCGGACCCCTGATCCTCGACCCCCACAGCGCCATGTACTACGCCCTCGTCCCACCCCGAACCACCGAGACCTGGGTCTGCGCCTTCGGTACGTGTCTGGGGCAGGGGGCATGGCTCGGTGTGCCGCATCCGGAACGGGTCGGGCCGCCCGGGCCGCACTGGGTTACGCGCGGGGACCGGCCCACGTCCCTCTGCCGCCCTTCCCGCGTACGGGAGTTGATCGAACTTGGCTGCCGGGAAGTTGAGGGGGCCACGGCACTCCCCCGCGAGTGGTGCGCGTGGTGCAAGCAGGAAACCGGTCGGCCGACCACCGTGGGCATCCTCCACGCGGGGACCGGAGGAGGCGGCCACCTCCACGCGTGTCCCACCTGCCTGGCGACGTACCGCCTGCTCTCCCTCACTGACCACCCGGCCGACAGCGACGGCACCCCCCGCCATCAACCCACGCACAGGTCAGGCACGTCTCGGTGAGACAGCCGTCTGCGGCCCCCACCATGTGGCCCTATGCAGCCAACTCCCCCGCCGCCTTCTCCAGACCCGCCACGTCGCCCGCCATGATCGTGCGCATATGGGTGGTGATGTGGTCCAGGGGCCAGTCCCACCACGCCACCGCCAGCAGCCGCTCGATGGTCTTCTCGTCGAAGCGGAGGCGGATCTGCTTGGCCGGGTTGCCGCCGACGATGGCGTACGGGGGGACGTCGTCGACCACCACCGCGCCGGAGGCGACGACCGCGCCGTGGCCGATGCGGACGCCCGGCATGACCTTGGAGTGGTAGCCGAACCAGACGTCGTTGCCGATGACCGTGTCGCCCCGGCCGGGGAGGCCGGTGATCAGGTCGAAGTGGTCGGACCAGGAGCCGCCCATGATGGGGAACGGGAAGGTGGACGGGCCGTCCATACGGTGGTTGGCGCCGTTCATCAGGAAGCGGACACCCTCGCCCAGGGCGCAGTACTTGCCGATTATCAGCTTCTCGGGGCCGTAGTGGTAGAGGACGTTGCGCGTCTCGAAGGCCTTGGGGTCGTCCGGGTCGTCGTAGTAGGTGAAGTCGCCGACCTCGATCAGGGGGGAGGTGACGAGGGGCTTGAGGAGTACGACGCGGGGCTGTTCGGGCATCGGGTGGACCGCGGTGGGGTCGGCGGGGACGGGTGACATCACGCATCAGCTCCTTGGGCGGACGTGCCCCAACTACGGGAGTAAGCAGAGAAGTCGAAAGGTTAACCACGTCGGCGCCGCCCGTGCACACGCATATCCGACGGCCGCCGAGGTGTCCGCCCAGCCGGACTGGAGAGACGGGTGGCGTCGGCGGCGACCTTCGAAGCGGCGGAGTTCCTGCGGTCTCTGTCCGCGCATCTGACGTTCGAGGTCACCGGCTGAAGATCGTTCACCCCGTGATCCCAGTGCGCCACACCTCCTCCGTAACCTCGACAGAACCGATCCATGAACGGCAAGTACCGGTCAAAGAGTTGTGAGTGTTTGGTCTGTACGCGAACAACTTCGGCACCTTGATGTCACTCTCACATCGCTCAGCCTCATACCCCCCACGGATTCGAGTGATGGAGAGCGCATGAACCCCCACAAGAGCTCTGTTCTCAACACCAAGCGTGCGGCCGCCATGGTGGCGGCCGCCGCCATGGTCGTCGTCGGTGTGCAGGCCGGAACCGGGACCGCCACCGCGGCGCCGGACAAGGCCCAGAACGCCGGTAGCGCCCAGGCCCAGTCGGCGAGTGCGGCCGCCGTACGGGCCAACGACATCAAGTCCGCCCAGGCGGCGACCACTTCGACGGCCAGAGCGCTTGGCCTCGGCGGCGGCGAGAAGCTCGTCGCGCGTGACGTCATCAAGGACGCCGACGGCACGGTGCACACCCGCTACGAGCGGACGTACGCCGGTCTGCCCGTCCTCGGCGGCGACCTGGTCACCCATGTCACCAAGAGCGGCAAGGTCAAGGGTGTCGACCGGGCGACGGACGCGAAGATAGCCGTCGCCACGACCACCCCGAAGCTCAAGTCGGCAGCGGCGGCCGGTGCGCGCAAGGTGATCTTCGCGGTCAGCGGCAAGCCCACCCTCGCGTTCGAGACCGTGAAGACCGGTGTGAAGAAGGACGGCACGCCGAGCCGGCTGCACACCGTCACCGACGCAGCCACCGGCAAGCAGCTCTACTCGTACGACGAGATCGAGACCGGCAGCGGCGCCAGCATGTACAGCGGCGAGGTCCCGCTGACCTCCACCAAGGGCGGCTCGGGCTTCGAGCTGACCGACGGGGAGCGCGGCGGCCACAAGACCTACGACCTCAAGGGCGGCCAGACCGGCACCGGCACCCTGTTCACCGACGCCGACGACAAGTGGGGCAACGGCAAGGCGGACGACCCGCAGACCGCCGCCACCGATGCCGCCTACGGCGCCGCGATGACCTGGGACTTCTACAAGGACGAGCTGAAGCGCAACGGCATCGCGGGCGACGGCAAGGCCGCCTACTCGCGCGTCCACTACGGCAAGGCGTACGTCAACGCCTTCTGGGACGACAGCTGCTTCTGCATGACGTACGGCGACGGCATCGGCAACACCCACCCGCTGACCGCCATCGACGTGGCCGGCCACGAGATGACCCACGGCCTGACCGCGGCGACCGCCAACCTGGAGTACGCGGGCGAGTCCGGCGGCCTCAACGAGGCGACCTCCGACATCCTCGGCACCGCCGTGGAGTTCTTCGCGAAGAACAAGGAGGACGTCGGTGACTACCTCATCGGCGAGAAGATCGACATCAACGGCGACGGCACGCCGCTGCGTTACATGGACAAGCCCAGCAAGGACGGCCAGTCGCTGGACTACTGGAGCGACAAGGCCGGCGACGTGGACGTCCACTACTCCTCCGGCATCGCCAACCACTTCTTCTACCTGCTGGCCGAGGGCAGCGGCGCCAAGGAGATCAACGGCGTGAAGTACGACTCGCCCACCCAGGACGGGTCGAAGGTCACCGGCATCGGCCAGCAGAAGGCGTACCAGATCTGGTACAAGGCCCTGTCGACCTACATGACCTCGACGACCGACTACAAGGCCGCCCGCGAGGCGACCCTGAAGGCGGCCACCGACCTGTTCGGCGCGGACAGCACCGAGGCGAAGACGGTCGCGGCGGCCTGGACCGGCGTCAACGTCAAGTAAGCGTCACCCCTCGGGAGTTGACGGCTGGTCGTCACCGTAGAGCCAGCTCTCCCAGACGTCGGACAGATCCTTGTCCGTCCGCTCGTCCACGTACGCGGTGAAGTCGGCCGTGGAGGCGTTGGAATGGCGGTGGTCGGCGGCCCAGCCCTGGATGATTTCCAGGAAGGGCTCGTCGCCCACCGCCTGTCGGATTTTGTGCAGGACCATGGCGCCACGCCCGTAGACCGGGTGGTCCGAGATGTTCGCGGGGCCCGGCGGGGCGGCGGGTGGGAACGCCCAGTTCCTGTCGTCCTCGAAGGCCTCCTCGAACTGCTCCTGGGCGGAGGCGCCCCCGTGGTCCTCGTCCCACAGCCACTCCGCGTACGTCGCGAAGCTCTCGTTCAGCCACATGTCTCGCCAGCTCTTCGGCGAGACCGAGTTGCCGAACCACTGGTGCGCGATCTCGTGCAGCTGGGCGTCTTCGAGAGAGTTCCCGCCGCCGGTGATCCCGCTGTAGACCGGCTTGGTCTGGGACTCCAGCGCGTACCCCACATCGCCCTTGCGCAGCACGACTGACCCGATCGAGTCGTACGGGTACGGACCGAAGTTGAGCACCGCCCATTCCATCATCTCCGGGATCCGCTGCCGGAGTTGGAGGCTGGGCGCATCCATGGACGCCTCGGCCGCCGCGTAGACGGGGACCTTGCGTACGGGCGTTTCCTCGTCGTCCGCGAGCTCCGCGACGGCCTCGCTCCGCCACACCTTGAAGTCGCTCACCGCGAGCATCGCGAGGTAGCTCGCCATCGGCTCGCGCGTCTGCCAGTCGAAGGTGGTGCGGCCGTTGCGGGTGCGGGGCGGAGTCTTCAACTCGCCGTTGGAGACAGCGGTTTGACCCTCGGGAACGGTGATCTTGATGTCGTACGTCGCCTTGTCGGACGGGTGGTTGTTTCCGGGAAACCATGCCATCGACCCGGTCGGCTGGCCCACCGCCACCGACACCTTCGCGTCCTCGGACCGGAGCCAGCCCTCCTGGTCGGTGTCGGCGTTGGTGAGGCGGCCAGGCTCACCGGAGTACCGGACCACCGTCCTGAACGTCTCCCCCTTGCGCAGATCCTTCCGGGGCCGCAGCGTCAGCTCCGTCCCCGCCTGGCTCGCGGCGGCCTGCTCGCCCTGCACCGTCGCCCCGTCGACCGTGAGCCTGGAGAGGTCGAGGCTGAAGGCGCTCAGGTCCTGGGTCGCCTTCGCGGTGATCTCGGCGGTGCCCTTGAGGCGGTGGGCGGCGGGGTCGTAGTCCAGGTCGAGGGCGTAGTGCGAGACGTCGTAGCCGCCGTTGCCCAGCTTGGGGAAGAGGGGGTCGCGCAGGCCGTGGGCACCGGGGGTGCCGAAGCCGTTGGGGGTGCCGTCCGTGGTGCAGGAGGTGCCCGCGAGCGCGAGGACGAGGGCGGCGCCGAGCAGGGCGGGGCGGGGGCGGCGGGGCAGCTGCATCAGGTGATCCTAGTGCGGGTGGACATACGCCCACCCGCACCGGAACCCGCGCTCAGGCCCGCTTTGCTCCCCTGCGCACCGAGCCTCAGCGGCTCAGCGCGGCCACGCCCGCCTGGGCGAACTTCTCGTCCAGGTCGCCGCTGGGCGCACCCGCGACACCGATGCCCGCGATCGGCGCACCCTTGGCCTGGACCGGGGCGCCGCCGCCGAGGAACAGGGTGCCCGGGATGTCCTTCAGGTTCGGGGCCTGGGCGAGGCGCTTGACCAGCTCGGAGGTGGGGGCGTTCCAGGAGACGGCGGTGTAGCCCTTCTTCACGGCCGACTCGGGGGACTGCGGGCCGGCGCCGTCGCCGCGCAGGGTGACGATCGTGTTGCCGTTGCGGTCGACGACGGCGACGGAGACGCGCTGGTTCTCCTTCTTCGCGGCGTCGAGGACGGCCTCGGCGGCCTTGGTGGCGGCCGCGACGGTGAGGTGCGTGGACTGCTGGAGGTTGCGGTTCGAGGCGTCGGCCTTCACGGCGGCGGCGGACTCCGCGGCCGGGGCGGTGGCGTTGGCGGACACGGCCCCGAAGGTGCCGGCACCGAGGACGGCGACTGCGGCGCCACCGGTCAGGACACGGGCACGGAGAGAGAGCTTCTTCATGGCGGGCTCCAAGCTGCTGCGTTACGGAAGGGAGTGGAGTGAAGCGTGGAGACGGAGAGCAGCGGGGGAGCCGCTCTCCGTCTGCCTCCCATCCTGGGTCCGCCCACCCCCGCGTACGGTCGGTGCACCGGCTGCTCCCGGCTGCCCGGGCGGCCGACCCCGGGGTCGGCCGATCGGTTGATGCGGGGGTGGTCCCGGTGGGTCATGGTGGGGGTGTACGTACTGTTCGGAGCCGGTATGTGCGGGTCGGGCGGAGCACCGGGCGCGCCCGGGTGTCCGGGCGCGCGGCCCCGGGTGAGCCCAGGAACACGGGGCGGACAAGGAGCGCAGGGTGCGGACGTACGACGGCGAGGGCCGCCTGGGGCCCCACCCCGACCCGGACTCCCGCTGGCTCGCCCTGGTCATGCACGCGGCCTTCTACCTGCTGCTCGGCGCCTCCCTGGCGCGCTTCCTGCTGCGCCACCCCGGCGAAACCCGCACCCCGTGGATCATCGGCCTGAGCATCGCGCTCGCCGCCCTCTACGCCCTGCTGTACGTCCGCCCCGCGCATCCCGCACCCGACATCGACCCCCCTCCCACCGGGGGCGGGGCCAGGACCGGAGCCGGGGCCAGGACCGACAGTGCCAGGACCGACGCGGCCAGCACCGACGCGGCCAGGACCGGAGCCGGCGACGCACCCACCCAGCCGCCCCACGCCCACGCGGCCCTCGCCGCGGTGGTCGCCGTCTGGGTGGTGCTGGTCGTCCTCGCGCCCAGCTTCGCCTGGTGTGCCGTACCGCTCCTGTACACCGGGCTGCGCACCCTGCCCTCCCGTACCGCACTCGCCCTCGTCACCCTCCTCACCGCTTTCGTCGTCACGGCCCAACTCCAGCTCGCCGAGGGCGGGTTCGACCCCAATCTGGTGCTCGCGCCGCCCGCCGTGGCCGCCATCGCCACCGGCGTGTTCGTGTACATGCAGCGCCAGACCGCCCGCCAGCGCACCCTCATCGACGACCTCATCCGCACCCGCCGCGAACTCGCCGCCACCGAACGCCGCGAGGGCACCCTCGCCGAACGCCAGCGCCTCTCCATGGAGATCCACGACACCCTCGCCCAGGGCCTCTCCAGCCAGCAGATGCTGCTCCAGGCCGCCGACCGCACCTGGGACACGGACCCGGCGACCGCCCGCCGCCACGTCCTTACCGCCACCTCCATCGCCGAGCACAACCTCGCCGAGGCCCGCCGCTTCGTCCACGACCTGGCCCCCGCCGACCTGGCCGAGGCGGGCGCCAGGGGCGGCGGCCTGGAGGAAGCCCTCCGTACGGTCGCCACCCGCGAGAACGCCCGCTTCCACCTGGACGGCACCGCCACCCCCCTCCCCGACCGCGTCCAGTCCGCCCTGCTCCGTATCGCGCAGGGCGCCCTCGCCAACGTCCGCGAGCACGCCGGCGCCACCACCACCGCCGTCACCCTCACCTACCTGGACGACCAGGTGGTCCTGGACATCGCCGACGACGGCCGGGGCTTCGACCTCGCCACGCTGCCCGGCCCCACCGACGTACGCGGCCACGGCCTGCCCGCCATCCGCGCCCGCGTCCAGCAGCTCGGCGGCACCCTCGCCGTCGAGTCCGCCCCCGGCGAGGGCACCGTCCTCTCCGCCGCGATCCCCTTCGCCCTCCCCCTGGAGCCCACCCCATGACGACCGCCGCCCCCGTCCGCATCCTCCTCTGCGACGACCACGTGGTCGTACGGGCCGGACTGCTCGCCCTCCTGTCCAGCGAGCCCGACATCGAGGTCGTCGGCGAGGCCGGCAACGGCGAGGAGGCAGTCGCCATGGCCGCCAAGCTGACCCCCGACGTCGTCCTGATGGACCTCCAGCTCGGCGCCGGAATCGACGGCGTCGAGGCCACCCGCCGTATCGCCGCCACCAGCACACCCGGCACCGGCCCGCACGTCCTCGTCCTCACCACCTACGACACCGACGCCGACATCACCCGGGCCATCGCGGCGGGCGCCACCGGCTACCTCCTCAAGGCCGAACGCCCCGAGGAACTCTTCGCCGCCATCCGCTCGGCCTCCCAGGGCCGCACCACCCTCTCCCCGCCGATCGCCAGCCGTGTGATGGCCCAGATGCGGGGTGCCGGCCGCCCCACCCTCACCGACCGCGAGTCGGACATCCTCGCCCAGCTCGCCCACGGCCTGGGCAACCGCGAGATCGCCCGCGCCCTGTTCATCAGCGAGGCGACGGTGAAGACCCACCTGGGCCGCATCTACGCCAAGCTCGGGGTGGACACGAGGGCGGGCGCGGTGGCGGTGGCGAAGGAGCAGCGGCTGCTGCCGTGAGCCTTTTTCGAGCGGGTGCGGTTCGTGCGCGTGCGGTTCGTGCGGTTCATCCGGTTCGTGCGCGTGCGGTCAGAACTCGCTCGTGTCGAGGTCGAAGCCCAGCGGCTCGGGCAGCGGGACCTTGCCCGGCATGCTGTACGGAACCTTGTTCACAAAGCCGTCACCGGCGGGCTCCGTGCACAGGAGGGCCTTGCCCGCCTCGCGGTCGATGAGCAGGTACACGGGGATCCCGGCGCGGGCGTAGCCCCGGAGCTTCTTGACGCGGTCGTTGCCTGCGGTGGCGGAGGAGGTGACCTCGGCGACGAGGAGTACCGGGGCCGGGTCGTGGAACTCCAGCTCGTCGTCGAAGCTGCCCTTGGGGGCGACGACGAGGTCGGGGACGACCTTGCCGGTCTTGGAGGCGCCGGGGACGTTGAGGCCGATGCCGGTGTACGGACGAAGCACACGGTCCTCGCGCCGCAGAATCACTTGTTCCGCGACTCCGGACACCATCTCTTCATGCTCGCCATTGGCGGGAGGTGTCACGTGGATGTCCCCTTCGATCAATTCCACGCGCCAGCCCCTGGGGGCGACGGCGCTGAACCTGTCGAAGGCTTCCTCGACCGACATGGCCGGGTTCTTGTCCTGGAACTCGTCGGACGCGTCCTCGAACTCGAACGCATCCCACTCCGGTGCGGGCAGTGCCATGACGGACCTCCTTCGCGCAGCGCGACTCTCCCAGCGTAGGCCGGACCACCGCCCCGGAACCTCCTCACCCTCACCCGAACGTGCAAGCGGATACGTTTCTCCGCCCCGCCCCGCCCCGTGCGACCATCGTCAACGTGCTCGACATCGGTTACTCCCTCTCCCGCCGCTTCCCCGACCCTCCGCAGACGGACTACGCCCGTGCGGACGTACGGTCGCTGCGGCACGACCTGTTCTGCGGGGACGTGTACCTCGCGGACACCAAGGCGGACCGGGAAGTATCCACAGCCTGGGGATGGGTTCCGGTGCTGGACTTCGCCTGGGCGCTGTGCGACATCGTCGAGCAGCTGGACCAGGACCCGCGCGGCAACCGTTCGGCGCACCGCCAGTACGCGGAGATCGACTTCACCGAGTCCACCGACCGGATGCTCTTCGAGCGCCGCTTCGGGTGGGTCGACGTGGAGGCCGACTGGATGCCGGTCGAGGAGGCCCCGCTGACCTTCGGCCATCGACTCCTGCGCCGCGAGGCCCGGGACTTCCTGCACGACGTGATCGCCGACCTCACGGACATGCACGACGGGCTGGACGACAACCCGGTGATCTGGTCCCTGATGAGCAAGTTCCCGCGCATCACCGACTGAGCGCCTGCCCCGCGCCCCGCCGACTCAGCACCTCCCCCCGGGCCCCGCTACATCTCCACCCGAATCCCCAGCTCCGCCGCGAACAGCGGTGCCAGGTCGAGGAGTTGGGCGGGGCTGATGACGGACCCCCGCAGCCGGTCCAGCCCCCGCGCGATGCCCAGCTCGGCCACCGTACGCAGATCGACGTCACGCATCGTCGCCCCGCTGAAGTCCGCACCCCTCAGGACGCAGTCCCGGAACTCCACCCGCTCCAGCTTCGCGTCCATGAAGTCCGGTTCCACGAGTACGCACCCCTCGAAGACCACGTCCTTCAGCTTCGACTTCCGCAGATTCAGGTAGTCGATCTTCCCGCCCCGCACGACCACCCGCTCCAGCACCGCCCCGTGCAACTGCGTCCCGCCCAGCCGCGCGTCGACGATCTCCACATCCCGCAACGACGCCTCCGCCAGCTGCGTCCCCACCCCCCGCACCTGCTCCAGAACGCAGTCCAGCACCCGCGCCCTGCTCAGCCGCGTCTCGTTCAGCGCCACCCCGTACAGCCCGCAGTCCATGAACCGGGCCCCGCGCCCCTCCTGACCGCCCAGGTCCAGGTCCCGGAACTCCAGCCCGTCGTAATCCCCCTCCGACTCCAGCCCCGCCTCCCCGAAGGCCACCAGCTCAGGCAGCCGCACCTCCGGGCGTCGTACGGCTGGGACCTGCTTCTTCTTCGCTTCACGTGCCATGCCCCCCATGCTCCCCCACCCCACTGACAACGCCCCCGATGTCACACCCCCGCCCCCCTCACCCGTCACCACCCCAGAAGGGACAACTCCGCCCCACCCGAAAGGCACCCCGTGAGTACCGACAACACCACCACCCGCACCCGCACCCCCCTCACCGTCATCGGCGGCGGCCTCGCCGGCCTGATCGCCGCCATCACCGCCGCCGAGTCCGGCACCCCCGTCCACCTCCACGAGTCCCACCACACCCTCGGCGGCCGCGCCCGCACCGCCACCACCCCCTACAGGACGAACGAGGGCCCGCACGCCCTCTACTCCCGCGGCCCCCTCTGGACCTGGCTCCAGCAGCGCGACCTCATCGGCCCGGCCGCCGCCGTCCCCCTCCGCGCGACCCTCCTCACCCGCTTCCACCGCGACGGCTCCCTCCGCCGGATGCCCCCGCTTCCGGTACTCCGCCTCGGCCGCAAGCAGGCCTGTGCCGCCCCCGTCGACACCGACTTCCACACCTGGGCGACCCGCCACATCGGCCCCCGCCACGCCCGTTTCGCCGCGAACGCCATCGGCGTCGCCGTCTTCCACCACGACCCGGGCACCCTCTCCGCCCGCTTCGTGCAGGAGCGCCTGCACCGGGTGCTCGCCACGCCGCCGGAGGCCAAGTACCCGGTGGGCGGCTGGACTTCGGTCGTGGGCCGCCTCACCGCGCACGCCCGCTCCCTCGGCGTACGCGTCGAAACCGGCTCCCGCCTCACCGGCAGCGACCTCGCCGAAGCCGCCGCCCACGGCCCGGTGATCGTCGCGACCTCCCTCGCCGCCGCCCGGCACCTCCTCGGCGACGACTCCCTCGCCTGGGAGAGCGGCCGCAGCGCCCTCCTCGACCTCGGTCTGCGCACCCGCCGCAACGACTCCTTCATCGTCTCCGACCTGGACTCCCCCGGCTGGATCGAACGCTTCACCGCCCAGGACCCGACCCTCGCCCCGCCCGGCGAACAGCTCATCCAGGCCCAACTCCCCCTCGCGCCCGGCGAGTCCAGGTCCGTCGGCACCGCCCGCGCCGAACACCTCCTCGACCTGGGCTTCCCGGGCTGGCGCAGCCGCGTCACCCACCGCGCGGAGGCCCTCGCCGACGGACGTACCGGCGCACTCGACCTGCCGGGCACCACCTGGCGCGACCGCCCCGCCATCGATCGCGGCAACGGCGTCTACCTCGCGGGCGACCAGGTCGCCGCCCCCGGGATGCTCGCCGAGGTCTCCTTCAACAGCGCCCTGGAGGCCGCCTCCCTCGCCCTGCGCGGCGGCATCCTTCCCGATGGCGACCTCGCCCACCTTGACCTCAAGAGCGCTTGAGGTACGAGAGTGATCCCCGTACCGCCGAACCGGCGCACACCACCGGCCAGGTACACCCACACAGGTCACCGGCTCGTGCCGTCAACCAGGCTCACACACAGGGGAGTTCGCCATGCACGCCATCCGCCTCCACGCCTTCGGACCGCCCGAGAACCTCACCTACGAGCAGACCGAGGACCCCACCCCCGGCCCCGGTCAGGTCCGGATAGCCGTCAAGGCCTCCGGCGTGCACCTCCTGGACACCGCCCTGCGCCAGGGGATGCAGGGCCCGTTCCCGGCCCCCACCGAGCTGCCGGCCATCCCCGGCCGCGAGGTCGCGGGCATCGTCGAATCCCTCGGCGAGGGCACCGACCCCTCCTGGCTCGGCAAGCGCGTGGTCGCCCACCTCGGCCTGCCCGCCCCCTCCCTCGGCGGCTACGCCGAACTCGCCGTCACCGACGCCGCCAAGCTCCACCCCCTCCCCGACACCCTCGACGAAGCCGCAGCCGTCGCCATGATCGGCACCGGCCGCACCACCCTCGGCATCCTGGGCTTCACCCACGTCACCCCCGACACCGTCGCGCTGATCCCGGCCGCCGCCGGCGGCATCGGCACCCTGCTCGTGCAGTACGTCAAGAACGCCGGCGGCACCGCGATCGGCCTGGCGGGCGGCCCCGCCAAGACCGCCCTGGTCGAGGCCAACGGCGCCGACCTCGCCGTCGACTACACCCGCCCCGACTGGCCGGACGCCGTCTCCGGGTTCCTCGCCGCCCGCGACCTCCCCGGCGCCACCGTCGTCTTCGACTCGGTCAGCGGTGCCACCGGGCGCGCCGCCGTCGACCTCCTCGCCCCCGGCGGCGAACACATCGTCTTCGGCTGGTCCGACAAGGGCCCCCACGACGGCGAGGCGCTCACCTTCACCGACGCCGAACTCGCCGACCGCGGCATCACCTCCCAGCAGGTCCTCGGCCCGCCCATGTTCGCCAAGGTCGGCGGCGACAACCCCCTGCGCACCCTGGAAACCCGCTCCCTCGCCCTTGCCACCTCCGGCGAACTCCGCCCGGCCGTCCAGCGCTACCCGCTGGCGGACGCGGCCAAGGCCCACCACGACCTGGAGAGCCGCGGCACGGTCGGCAAGGTGGTCCTCATTCCGTGAGAGCGCGCGCGCCCGGGACTCCGTCTCTCAACTCCCGAGCTTCTCCAGCGCGTTGTCCGTCAGCCGGTACACGTGCCACTCGTCCTGCGGGCGGGCGCCCAGCGACTCGTAGAAGTCGATCGACGGCTTGTTCCACTTGAGCACCGACCACTCAAGGCGCTGGTAGCCCTGGCGCACACAGGTCCGCGCGAGCTCGGTGAGCAGTGCCTTGCCGTGGCCGCCGCCGCGGGCGGTGGGGCGTACGTACAGGTCCTCCAGGTAGATCCCGTGCACCCCGCGCCAGGTCGAGAAGTTGAGGAACCACACCGCGTACCCGACCACCTCGCCGTCCGCCGTCTCGGCGATGTGGGCGTACGCGGCGGGACTCTCCCCGAACAGCGCCCGGCGCAACTGCTCCTCGGTGGCCCGGACCTCGTCCAGGGCTTTCTCGTACTCGGCCAACTCCCGGATCATGGAGAGGATCTCGGGCAGGTCGTCGACAGTGGCGTTACGGATCATGGCGGCAGGGTAATCCGCCCGGGCATCCCGGCGGAGCCACCGTCCGGGAGGTCCGGCGGAACGGCCCTGCACAACCGCCCTACGCAACCACCCTGCGCAACGACCCGTCCCCGCTACGCCGTCCCCCGCAACACCTCCGCCACCGCCACATCGTCCTCGTCCAGCCCCTCCCCGTCCTCCACCGACCACAGCGCGTTCTGCAGCACCCGCCCCAGCGTCCACGCCCGGGCCCGCTCCCGGTCCAGGCCCATGACGTCCGTCATCGCGTCGAAGCGCCACTGCGTGTCGGCGGGGTCGAAGCGGTTGTTGAGGGCGGGCCACAGGTCGAAGCCCGGGTCACCGGCCAGCGGCTTGGGGTCGATGGCGACCCATCCCGCACGCCGGCCCGTCCCGGCGAGCACGTTCTCGAAGTGCAGGTCCCAGTGGAGCAGCGCGTCGCCCGGCTCGCCCATGACCTCCCGTACCGCCGCCGCACAGTCCGCGACCAGCCTCCGTTCGGCGGGATCGTCGAGCAGCTTCAGTGCGTCGGGGGTGTCCGCGACCATCCGTTCAGCGATGTCCCCGAGGCGGCGCATCCCGGCGGGGGCGGGCACGGCCGTGAAGCGGGCCAGCATCCCGGCGATGATCAGTACGCCCTGCCGGGTGTCCGGCTCGTCGTCCAACGACCGTGCGGAGTCCAGGCGTTCAAGGAGCAGCGAGCCGTTCGACGGCTCATGGTCCAGTACGTGTACGGCACCCAGGTCCGCCCAGGCCCGCAACGCGTCCGCCTCGCCCTCGCTCTCCTCGTTGACCGCCTGGAGCTTGAGCGCGGCACGGGTGCCGTCGGAGCGGCGCACGGGAAGAACCAGCGCGGCCATTCCGTGCATCGAGGGCCCGTCGACGGTCAGCTCCCAGCGGCCCAGCATCTCCGCCGCCAGTCCCGGCAGCGACTCGACGAACGCCCGGCCCGCCTCCCCCTCGTACCTGATCTGCGTCTCGGCCAGCGCCTGCGGAATCTCGATATCGCTCACCCGGCCGACCCTACGATTCCGGCGCGGCCCCACGCACCTAATTTCTGGTAAACCGGGACAATCGCCCCATGTCCACCACCATTCAGCCCGGCCGCCCCCGCACCGCCGTCCAAGCCGTCTGGTCCTACCTCCGCCGTGCCCCCGGCACCTACCTCTGGCTGCTGATCCTCTTCCTCACCACCGTCGTCATCAGCCATATGGACCCCGCCTTCACCGACGAGTTCCTCCGCCGGCGCTCCACCAACATCCGTCAGCTCTCCGAGGACCCCGCCCGCGTCCTGATCTCCTCCGCGTTCTGGATCGACGGCGACAACGGACTTCGCGGCTGGCTGCCGTACGCCGTCCTCTACACCCTCTTCCACGCCACCGTCGAGCACCGCCTGGGCACCCTGCGCTGGCTGAGCGTCGCCCTGATCGCACACGTCGGGGCCACCTACCTCAGCGAGGGCGTCCTCCTCTGGGCGATCCGGCACGACCTGGCCCCGGCGGAATCGGTCAACACCCTCGATGTCGGGGTGAGTTACGCACTCGCCGGGGTGGTCGCCGTCCTCACCTACCTCCTGCCCGCCCCCTGGCGGTACGTCTACCTCTTCGGCGTCCTCACCTTCTACGCCCTGCCACTGGTCAACGGCCGCACCTTCACCGACCTCGGCCACTTCAGCGCCGTACTCCTCGGCCTTGCCTGCTACCCGCTCACCCGGCGCCGCCACCCCCGGAGCCCACACTGGACCCACTAGACCAACCGCCCCCGTACGCCCCCATCAACTCCTCCCAGAACCCCAGCCCCCGCACCACCTCGTGCCGCAACCGCCTCCCGGTCTCCGCCGTCGGCCGGATCTCCTCGTACGTGCGACGCAACTCCTCCGCCACCCCCACCGTCAGCCCCGCCAGCCGCTCCCGCACCAGCGCGTCCCAATCCACCGCGCCCGGCCCCCGCTCCTCCCGGTGCAGCTCCACCACCGGCAGCTGACGCCCCACCGCCCACACCACCAACTGGGGCACATCACGCCACAGATGGGCATGGCGATACCGCTTGCCCCGCCCCATCCGCTCCACCACGGCCCGAACCTCCCGGGCGATCTCCACCGCCCGCAGCACCCCCACCGCCTCGGTGTCCTCGTTGAAGACCGTGCGGTACGCCGCCCCGGCCCGGTCCGCCCACAACCGCTCACGCCCCTGGGCGCTGTCCGCCGCGTGCGCCACCTCCAGCCGTGCGCCCGGCGCCAGACAGGCCAGCGCCGCCGTGGCCTCCTCGACCGTGACGCAGCGCCGCGCCGACCCCTCCCCGTAAGGCTCCCGCACCTCACCGCGCCGTACCGCGAACCGCACCTCATCGGCCCTGAACTCCCGCATCAGCCGCAACAGATTCGGATCCCGTACGAGTTCGTCCTGCGCCGACGCCACGTTCCGCCGCCGGTCCTCCGCGTCCAGCTCCCCGCGCACCACCCCCACCGCGGGCCCCGTCACCACCTCCAGCCGCACCACCGACCGCCCCAGCCAGTCCGCCGGCATCCCGTCCGCCACGGCCCGCTCCAGCACCCCCAACCGCTGCACCCCGTCCACCACTTCGGGCTCCGCGATCTGCACCAGCCCCCGGTTGCGGGTCCCCGCCGGATCCCACCGCACCGCCTCCGCGCCCAGCACCACGGACCCCACCACCCCGAAGTCCCAGGGCCGCTGCCACAGCAGCTCCGTCAGCTCCTCGTTGGCCGCGCTCCCCCCGAGGAAACCCCGCCGCCCGCCTTCCCACTCCCCGCCCGCCAACTGATCCGCGGTCACCCACACCAGCCACCGCTGATCACTGATCCGCTCCACCCTCTCCGGCTTCAGCGACAGCCCCTCGAAACGCGAGGGCACGGGCGAAGGAGTCAGCTGCGGCGGCAAGAACAAAACGTCTGTCATACCCACCCAACGCCCGCACCGCACCCGAGGTCGCGCCCACCCGCCCTCCGACTCCCGCACCACTCCCGCACACCACTCCCGCACCACCGCCCGGCGCCCCCGACACACCGTCGAGACCCACCCGCCCCCACCCCCCGGATCGCCCATTGCCGCAGCCCGCCCCCGCCCGCTAGCGTCCCGGCACCACAGCCCGGACGCCGACCAGGACGAAGGCCCGCATGAGCAGCACCAGCACCTCCCCCACCACCAACGGAGGAATCTCCTTCTGGTACGCCGACGAGGGCATACCCACCCCCCGCGAACCCCTCCCCGGCGACGCCACCGCCGACATCTGCATCGTCGGCGGCGGCTACACCGGCCTGTGGACGGCGTACTACCTCAAGAAGGCCGTCCCCTTCCTCAACATCACCGTCCTGGAAGCCAAGTTCTGCGGCTACGGCGCCTCAGGACGCAACGGCGGCTGGCTCTACAACGGCATCGCAGGCCGCGACCGCTACGCGAAACTCCACGGCCAGGAGGCCGCCGCCCGCCTCCAGCAGGCCATGAACGACACCGTCACCGAGGTCGTCGAAACCGCCGCCGCCGAATCCATCGACGCGGACATCCACCAGGGCGGCGTACTCGAAGTCGCCCACACACCCGCCCAGTTCGCCCGTCTGCGCGCCTTCCACACCACCGAACTCTCCTTCGGCGAGAAGGACCGCGTACTGCTCGGCGCCCGCGACACCGCCTCCCGCATCCGCGTCACCGGCGCCGTCGGCTCCACCTGGACCCCGCACGGCGCCCGCCTCCACCCGGCCAAACTCGTCAAGGGTCTCGCGGAAACGGTCGAAGCCCTCGGCGTGACGATCCACGAATCGACCCCCGTCACCGAGATCGCCCCCAAGCACGCCCACACCCCGTACGGCACCGTCCGCGCCCCGTACATCCTGCGCTGCACCGAAGGCTTCACCGCCGGCCTCAAGGGCCAGCGCCGCTCCTGGCTCCCCATGAACAGCTCGATGATCGTCACCGACCCCATCCCCGCCGCCCTCTGGGAGACCATCGGCTGGGACGGCCGCGAGAACCTCGGCGACATGGCCCACGCCTACATGTACGCCCAGCGCACCGCCGACGACCGCATCGCCCTCGGCGGCCGGGGCGTCCCCTACCGCTTCGGCTCGAAGACCGACAACGACGGCCGCACCCAGGCCGCCACCATCACCGCCCTCCGCGACCTCCTCGTCCGCTTCTTCCCCACCCTCGCCGGCACCCGCGTCGCCCACGCCTGGTCCGGCGTCCTCGGCGTCCCCCGCGACTGGTGCGCCACCGTCTCCCTCGACCGCTCCACCGGCCTCGGCTGGGCCGGCGGTTACGTCGGCTCCGGCGTCGCCACCACCAACCTCGCCGCCCGCACCCTCCGCGACCTCTTCCTCCAGGACTCCGGCCAGGGCACCACCACCGAACTGACCACCCTCCCCTGGGTCAACCACCGCGTCCGCAAATGGGAACCCGAACCCCTCCGCTGGCTCGGCGTCCAGGCCATGTACGCCGCCTACCGCGAAGCCGACCGTCGCGAACTGTCGGGCCGCACAACGGACACCCACCCAATCGCCAGAATCGCGGACCGGATCGCGGGGCGGTAGACCACAGCAAGACGCCACCCTCTTTGCACACGAAAACGCCCCGCACGATAACCGTGCGGGGCGTTTCCCCTGCTGGAGCCCCCTATCGGATTCGAACCGATGACCTACGCATTACAAGTGCGTTGCTCTGGCCAGCTGAGCTAAGGAGGCATGTGCGAGAAGTCTAACCGGAGCGCCCGCCCCTATGGACAGCGGATTTCACAGCTCAGGACTACTGACAGAACCGAAATCCCCGGGTAGCGTCACCGACAGTCCACCCAGTGGACCAGACCAATCTTCCTTCCACTCGGATCGTCCGGCACGTTCCTGCCGGTAGAAGGGCACATCACCATGGCTACAGTCACGTTCGACAAGGCAACCCGTGTGTACCCGGGTTCCACCAAGCCCGCCGTCGACCAGCTGGAGATCGACATCGAGGACGGCGAGTTCCTCGTCCTCGTCGGTCCGTCCGGCTGCGGCAAGTCGACCTCCCTGCGGATGCTCGCGGGTCTTGAGGACGTCAACGGCGGTGCGATCCGTATCGGTGACCGCGACGTCACGCACCTGCCGCCGAAGGACCGGGACATCGCCATGGTGTTCCAGAACTACGCGCTCTACCCGCACATGTCCGTCGCGGACAACATGGGCTTCGCGCTCAAGATCGCCGGTGTGAACAAGGCCGAGATCCGCAAGAAGGTCGAAGAGGCCGCGAAGATCCTCGACCTCACCGAGTACCTGGACCGCAAGCCGAAGGCGCTCTCCGGTGGTCAGCGTCAGCGTGTCGCGATGGGCCGCGCGATCGTCCGTGAGCCGCAGGTCTTCCTCATGGACGAGCCGCTGTCGAACCTCGACGCCAAGCTCCGTGTGTCGACCCGTACGCAGATCGCCTCGCTCCAGCGCCGTCTGGGCATCACGACCGTGTACGTCACCCACGACCAGGTCGAGGCCATGACCATGGGTGACCGCGTCGCGGTCCTCAAGGACGGTCTCCTCCAGCAGGTCGACTCGCCGCGCAACATGTACGACCGTCCGGCCAACCTCTTCGTCGCCGGCTTCATCGGCTCCCCGGCCATGAACCTGGTCGAGGTCCCGATCACCGACGGCGGCGTGAAGTTCGGCAACAGCGTGGTGCCGGTCAGCCGTGAGGCGCTCTCCGCCGCGGCGGACAAGGGCGACACCACGGTGACCGTCGGTGTCCGTCCCGAGCACTTCGACATCGTCGAGCTCGGCGGCGGCGAGGCCGCCAGGTCGCTGTCGAAGGACACCAGCGACGCCCCGGCCGGTCTGGCCGTCTCCGTCAACGTCGTCGAGGAGCTCGGCGCCGACGGTTACGTCTACGGCTCCGCCGACGTCAGCGGCGAGCACAAGGACCTGGTGGTCCGGGTCAACGGCCGCGCCGTCCCCGACAAGGGCACCGAGCTGCACGTCGTCCCGCGTCCGGGCGAGATGCACGTCTTCTCCACCAAGACGGGCGAGCGCCTCAGCGACTGACGTCCACCGAGTGCGACCCTCGCCGGGGCCGACTGGCACCGAGGGCCAACTGCCACCGGGGTACGTCCGCCAGGTGAGTGAACTGACAGAAGGGACCCCGCGCTTCGGCGCGGGGTCCCTTCCGCATACGCGGGTCGCCTGCGCACACTGTCGACAAATACCCCGGCACAGCGGGCAATTCGGACCTCGGGCGTCAACACCCCATTCGAAAAGGGGGCTCGAACCATCCCCCGTGAGGGTGACTGAATGTCGCCAAATCGTCACCGCCCGCTACGCTCACTCGCGTGACCCACACAGCCCGCCGAATCGGCCGAACCCTCGCCCTCGTACTGCCCGTCGTCCTGGTGCTCTCCGGGACCCTTGCCGTCACCCGCGTCCCGTGGGTGGCCGGCACTCCCGAGTCCCAGATCCTGACCGCGTCCGCCGAGGACGTGTCCACCAAGGCCAAGTCCCGTGCCCCGCAGGATATTCTGCGCGACCGGCTGCTGCTGGAACTTCAGGAAAAGGACCCCGGCACGGCGCTCACGCACCTCCAGCGCGAGGTAGAGCGGCGTCCGTCGCTCGCCAAGCACTGCATGCAGATCGCCCGTGCGCTCGGCCGTGCTGCCGTCACCCACTACGGTCCCACACGCGCGCAGTCCTATTCGCGCCCCGTCTGCGACACCTCCTTCGCCTCCGGTGTCGCGCACTTCCACAACTGACCGCGACGTACGGCCCTGTCCGTGACCTGCGGCGCCCCGGGCGCCGCATATCGTCCCCCGCATGACCCTCACCACGCCCACCACGCCCACCCAGGCCGTCGTTCTGGCGGGCGGGCAGGGTTCGCGCCTGCGCCCGTACACCGACGACCGCCCCAAGCCGATGGTCGAGATTCCCGGAACCGGGACTCCGATCATCGGCCATCAGCTTTCCTGGCTCGCGGCGGAGGGCGTCACTGACGCCGTCGTCTCCTGCGGCCACCTCGCCGAGGTCCTCCAGGACTGGCTCGCCGAGAACGCCTCCCAACTCCCGCTGCGGGTGCAGACGGTCGTGGAGAGCGAACCGCTCGGCCGGGGCGGCGGCCTCAAGTACGCCGCCCAGCACCTCCCGCACCCCGAGCAGCCCTGGCACGCGACCAACGGCGACATCTGGACCCGCTTCTCGCTCCGTGAGATGGCCGCCTTCCACGCCGAACGCGACGCCACCGCCACCCTCGCGCTGGCCCGCCCCCGCATCCCGTGGGGCGCCGTCGAGACCGACGCCTTCGGCCACATCACCGACTTCATCGAGTCGCCGCCGTCCCCGTATCTGATCAACGCGGGCGTGTACGTCTTCTCCGCCGCCTTCACCGCCCTGCTCCCGGACCTCGGCGACCACGAGCGCACCACCTTCCCGCGCCTCGCCCGCTCCCGCAGCCTGGCCGGCTTCCCGCTCCCCCAGGGCGCCTACTGGCGTGCCATCGACACCGCCAAGGACCTGACCGAGGCCGCCAAGGAACTCGCCGCACAGGCCCGTTGAGGGCCGCACGGGCGTTGAGGGCCACGTGGCCGTTGAGGGCCGCACCGGCGTTGAGGGCCACACCCGCCCGGCCGCACCGCGGGCCCCGCACCCCCGCTGCCGTACACCGCCGTACGCACAAAAAAGGGCCCGGCACCTGAAGTGCCGGGCCCTTTCCCGTCCTGTCGTGCGTACGGCCCGCTAGCCGAGCAGTCCGCCGATCACCTTGTCGTTGCCCCCGCTGGAGCCCCCGGTGTTCCCGCCGCTGGAGCCTCCGGTGCTCGAACCACCGGTGCTGGAGCCGCCGTTGCCACCGTCGGTGCCGCCGCTGGACGTGGGTCCCGCGGTGCTGGTGGCGGGCGGGCCCGCGGTGGTCGCGGCCGGGCCCGTGTCCCTGGAGGGGGTGCGTCCGGTGCTGCCGCGGGTCTGGCTGGGGCCTGCCGTGGTGCCCGCCGAGGTGGTGGCGCGCGGGCTGCCGGTGCTGCTGGGGCGGGTCGACGGCGAGGCCGAACCGCTGGCCGTGGGCGACGGGGCCTGCTTGCGCGGGGCCGGTTCGGTGCGCTTGGCGCCGGGCTCCTTGGGGAGCGGGCGGCCGGGCAGGTGGTTGACCGGGTCGTCCTCGGGGCCGGGCACGACGACCTCGGCGGACCGGACCGCACCGCCGAGCACCGAGCCGACCAGCAGGGTCAGACCGACGACCAGCGCCACCATCAGGAACCCGCGGCGCAGGACGCGCCGCCGCAGCTCCCACATCTCGCTGCGCGGGCCCAGCGTGCGCCAGGCCTCACCCGCGAGCCGGGAGTCCAGCGAGTACACCGGGGCGCCCGCGATGATCAGCGGCGACCAGGCGGCGAGATAGATGATGTCCGGGGCGTCGTACGCCGGGACGCTCTTCCAGCTCACGGTCAGCAGCAGCGCCGCCGAGAGCAGCGTCCCGATGACGCCCGCGACCCGCTGCCAGAGCCCCAGCACCGTCAGCACACCGACGATGACCTGGAGGAACGCCACGCTGAGCCCGGCACCGACCGGGTGCTGGAGCGCGAAGTCGCGCAGCGGTTCGGCGAGCGCCCAGGGGTGCAGCGAGTTGAGCCACTTGACCATGGAGCCGCGCTCGCCGCCGTCGAAGAAGACGGGGTCGCAGAGCTTGCCCATGCCGGCGTAGATGGAGATGAAGCCGAGGAAGACCCGGAGCGGCAGCAGCACCACACCGAGGTTCATCCGCCGGTCGGGGTAGAAGGAGTGCCGGGCGCGCCCGTCGGTGCGCGAGCGCCCCTCCTGCGGTTCGTCCTCGTCGTAGGCGGGTTCGTCCTCGTAGGTGTCGTACGCGCCCTCGGCCTGCCGCATTCTGGGCAGCATCCGGGTGTGCGGCTCGCCGTCGCCGTCGCCACCGACGACCGGGGTCCGCATGGTGTCGTCGGGGGCGCCGACCCGTGGGATGAGCTGGGTGGCGCCCGCGTCGAGGTCGTCGGGTCCGCCGGGACCGTCCGGGCGGGTCAGGGTCGTGTCCCGTACGGCCTGTAGCAGTCCGCCCGCGCCGGGGTCGCCCGGTGCGGACTTCCCCGTCCAGACGACGGGGGCCCGGCGGCGCCTGGCTGCGGTACCGGCCGTGGCCGCACCACCCGCCATGGCTGCCCCGGCCCCGCTCAGCGCCGGGATCATCGCGGTCCGGTCCAGCGAGCGCTGGTCCAGCGCGCTCCGGCCCGGCGCTCCGGAGGAACGCGAGGACCGCCCGGCGCTCGGCGCGAGCTGCACACGGAAACTGGCGTGGTTGACGATGACCTGCGCCGGGTCGCAGGGCACCTTGACCATGCTCAGTGCGGGCTGATCGTCGAACCCGGGTGTTCTGGTGTCCACACTCATCTAACCGAGTGATGTGTGTTTAGGACACTGCCTTGACGGCGTCGATCTGTCCGAGACCCGTCAAATCCCCACCTTCCGGCAGACCTCGCAGGTCAACACAGGTGGACGCCCCCGGCATACGAAGGGGCCCCGGACGAATCCGGGGCCCCTAGCGCAGAACCAACCACTACTTACGGCGACGCGCCGCCTCATAAAGGACAATTCCGGCCGCGACTCCGGCGTTCAGCGACTCGGCGCCGCCCGGCATCGAGATGCGCACGCGGTAGTCGCAGGTCTCGCCGACGAGCCGGCCCAGGCCCTTGCCCTCGCCACCGATGACGATGACGACGGGGCCGCCGATCTGCTCCAGGTCCTCGACCTTGTGCTCGCCGTCGGCGGCGAGGCCGACGACCGTGACACCGGCCTTCTTGTACTCCTCCAGCGCCCGCGTCAGGTTGGTGACGCGGGAGACGGGGGTGCGGGCGGCCGTACCGGCCGAGGACTTCCAGGCACCGGCGGTCATGCCGGCCGCGCGTCGCTCGGGCACGACCACGCCGTGGCCGCCGAAGGCGTTCACCGAGCGGACGATGGCGCCGAGGTTGCGCGGGTCGGTCACGCCGTCGAGGGCGACGATCAGCGGGTCCTCGTGGTTGTCGTGCGCGGCCGCGACCAGGTCCTCCGGGTGCGCGTACTCGTACGGCGGGACCTGGAGCACGACGCCCTGGTGGTTGAGGCCGTTGGTCATCCGGTCCAGCTCGGGGCGCGGCGCCTCCATCAGGTTGATCTTGCCGCGCTCGCCGGCGAGCTGGAGGATCTCGCGGACCCGCTCGTCGTTGTCGATGTACTGCTGGACGTAGAGGGTGATCGCGGGGACGCCGTCGCGCAGGGCCTCGTAGACCGGGTTGCGGCCGACGACCATCTCCGAGGTGCCCTTGACGCCGCCGCGGCGGGGTGCGGGGCGGCGCGCCTGGGCGTGCTTGGCCTTGGCGGTGGCGAGACGGTTCGCCTTGTGCTTCTTGCGGGCCTCGGCGGGCGGGGTCGGGCCCCTGCCCTCAAGGCCCTTGCGGCGCTGGCCGCCACTGCCGACCTGCATGCCCTTCTTGTTGGTCGTGCGTCGGTTCCTGCGCTGGCTGTTGCCGGCCATGACTACCTGTTTCCTGTGGATCCGGCGATCCACATGGCGATGCAGATCGTCTACGTACGTACATGAAAGTGTGCCGCCCGGGGTCCCGGGCGGCACATCGGAAGACCCTTTTCAAGGCCCTACGGGACAGCCCCCGCTAGCGGGGCCCGAGCGTCCACCTCGGCCCCGACGGACTGTCCTCGATGACCAGCCCGGACTGCTGGAGCTGGTCGCGGATGGCGTCGGCCGCCGCCCAGTCCTTGCGCTCGCGCGCGGACTGACGCTGGTCGAGCACGAGTCGTACGAGGGTGTCGACGACCCCGTGGAGGTCCTCGCCGCGATCGGACTCGCCTGCCCAGTGTGCGTCAAGCGGGTCCAGACCGAGAACGCCGAGCATCGCGCGGACCTCCGCCAGACGCGCGACGGCGGCTTCCTTGTCGTCGGCCGCCAGGGCGGAATTGCCCTGCCGGACCGTGGTGTGGATGATCGCCAGCGCCTGCGGGACACCGAGGTCGTCGTCCATCGCCTCGGCGAACGCGGGCGGCACCTCGGCTGCTGCCTCGACGACGCCCCCGGCCTTCTCGGCCACCCGCTGGATGAAGCCCTCGATACGGGCGAAGGCGGACTCCGCCTCGCGCAGGGCCTCCTCGCTGTACTCGATGGCGGACCGGTAGTGCGGCGTACCGAGGTAGTAGCGCAGCACGATGGGGCGCCAGGTCTTGATCATCTCGCTGACCAGGACCGAGTTGCCGAGGGACTTGGCCATCTTCTCGCCGGCCATGGTGACCCAGTGGTTGTGCACCCAGAAGTTGGCGAAGTCGTCGCCGAACGCCTTGGCCTGGGCGATCTCGTTCTCGTGGTGCGGGAAGATCAGGTCGATCCCCCCGCCGTGGATGTCGAAGGCCCTGCCCAGGTACTTGTGGCACATCGCCGAGCACTCCAGGTGCCAGCCGGGACGGCCGCGCCCCCAGGGGGATTCCCAGCTGGGCTCGCCCGGCTTCTCGGCCTTCCACATGGCGAAGTCGCGCGGGTCGCGCTTGCCGGTCTCGCCCTCGCCGGAGGGTTGCAGGAGGTTGTCGAGCTCCTGGTTGGAGAGAGCGAGATAGCCGTCGTACGAGCGCACGTCGAAGTAGACGTTGCCGTCGGCGGCGTAGGCGTGGCCGCGCTCGATCAGGCCGCGCATCATCTCGATCATCTCGGGGATGTGGCCGGTGGCGCGGGGCTCGTAGGTCGGGGGGAGGCAACCGAGCGCGTCGTAACCGGAGTTGAAGGCGCGCTCGTTCTCGTACCCGATGGACCACCAGGGGCGGCCCTGTTCGGCCGATTTCGCGATGATCTTGTCGTCGATGTCGGTGACGTTGCGGATGAAGGTGACGTCGTAGCCGCGGTGGGCGAACCACCGCTGCATGATGTCGAAGTTCAGTCCGGATCGGATGTGCCCGATGTGCGGGGCGCCCTGCACGGTAGCGCCACACAGGTAGATCGAGACACAGCCCGGGACGAGCGGGGTGAAGTCACGCGTCTGCCGGGCGCTGGTGTCGTACAGGCGAATAGTCACCCCACAAGGGTACTGAGTGTTTCACGTGAAACGGGCCCGTACCCCGCCCCCGGTGACGAGCGGGGGCGGGTCTGCCGTACGGCTCAGATGCTGCCGACGACCTTGCGGGCGCGCACCCGGATGACGACGCGTTCGGCGTCGTTGACGGAGGTCGGGTTGAAGTCGGCGTACTTCTTGCCGGTGTACTTCAGCGACAGCTCGTCGATCAGCTCCTGGCCGCCCTCGGTGCTGATCTCGGCGGTGCCGCGGATCTCGGCGTAGGTGTACGGCGACTCGGCGGGCTGGACCTGCACGGTTACCCGGGGGTCGCGGCGCAGGTTCTTCTCCTTGCGCCGGTCGACGGTGGTCGAGAAGAGCACGTCGTCGCCGTCCCGCTTGACCCAGACCGGGGACAGCTGGGGGCTGCCGTCGGGCTGGATGGTGGCGACGGTGATGAAGACGGGGCTGTCGAGGAGGGCCTTGAGCGGGTCGCTGAGGGAGGCGGACATCGGTGGGTCCTTTCGGTCGATACGTCATCGGGTTGACGTAGTCCTACGTGTACCCCGCCGCCCGCCCGCCATGGCGCAGGCACCGCGCAAGGAGTGCGCCTGCCAGCGGTACGGCGGCCAGCACGCCCCACAGCAGCACGCCGCCCCGGGCCGTCAGCCCGCCGGTCGCCGCACTCCCCACCAGCACCAGCAGTCCCGACACCGACGACAGCGCCCCCATCGCCAGACCGAGGTGCCGGTCGTCCACCAGGTCGGGTACGAGGGCGCGCGCGGCCGGTACCAGCAGCATCTGCCCCAGCGTGAGCAGCACCACGAGCACGGCCCCGGGCGCCAGCCCTCCAGCCCCGCGCAGCTGGAGCGGCACCGATACGGCCACCACCACGAACCCCAGCGCCACCACCAGCAGCCCGCTCACCAGCGCGGTCCGCAGTCCGAGCCGTCGCCCTGCCCACCGGGTGACCGGCAGCTGCCCGCACACCACCAGCAGCGAGGACAGTGCGAACAGCCAGCCGAGCGCGGCCTGGGACCCGGTGGCCCGTTCCACCTCGGCGGGCAGCGAGAGATAGAGCTGGTTGTACGAGACGAGGTAGCAGCCGTACGCCAGAGCGACGATGCCGAATCCGGGGCTGCGCACCAGCGCCCGTACCCCGCCGCGCCGGTGTTCCTTCGGCTGCCTGCCCTCTCTGGCCGGCATCAGCCGCCAGTGCCCGGCCAGCACACCCACGAAGACGACCACCCCGGCCAGACAGGCCGCCCGGAATCCCACTCCCAGCAGCAGCGCCCCGAGCAGCGGCCCGATGAACGCGCCCGCCTGACCGGCCGCCGAGAACACCGCCAGCACCTGCGCCCTCGGCGTCCCGCTCGCCGCCTCGTACCGCACCGCCTCCCGCGCGGTCTCCGACTCCACCGCGGGCGAGAACAGTGCGGCCGCGAACCCGATCAGCAGCACGGCACCGATGACGCTCCCGGTGCTCCCCGCGAACGCCAGCCACCCGAACCCGGCGATCCGCAGACCACAACCGGCCAGCACCACGGGCCTCGGCCCGAACCTGTCGGTGAGCGCCCCGCCCACCACGAAGAGCCCTTGCTGGCTGAACGTCCGCAGCCCCAGCACCAGCCCGACCACCCACCCGGCCATCCCGAGCACCCCGCCGAGGTGCTGGGCCAGATACGGCAGCACGGCGAAGAAGCCGACGTTGAAGGCCAGTTGGGTCCCGGCGAGCAGTCGTATGTACGGGGGCAGGGCCCGCACCTCGGCGAGAGCCCGCCACCGGGAAGGGGCGGTCCGCCGCGTGCCGGTGGCGAGGGAGGTGTCCGCTGCTTGAGCGGAACCAGGAGCGGGGACGGGCGCGGGCGCCGGCGGACGGGTCGCCTCCTTCATCCCCGTACCCCTGCCGATTCCTTGTCCACAGCTGTGGACGGCCCGGGCGCACTCTCCATGGCCCCGGAGCCCACGGCACGCTCCGGACCGGTCTTGGTCCACCTCCAGGAACCCCCGGCCGCCCCCCACAGCACCGCCATCATTCCCAGAACGACCAAGGCGCCCGCCGGTCCCAGCACCGCCCACGGCGCCCTCTCCGCGTAAGCCATGTTCTCGGACAGCATCCGGCCCCACTCAGGGGCCGGCGGGGCGGCGCCCAGCCCGAGGAATCCCAGCGACGCCAGCGCCAGCGCGACGGCGGGGATCCGCAGCACCGCGTGCCGCAGCACCGGCGGCCACACCCCCGGCAGTACGTGCCGTCGCAGCACCCACCAGCGTCCCGCGCCCAGTGACCGCGTCACCGCGATGTGCGGAGCCGCTCGTTCCTGGTCGTGGAGCGCCCGCGTGTGCGCGGCCAGCGGCGCCCAGGCCACCACCGCGACGGCCAGCGCGGCCGCCCCCGCGCCCGGCCCGGCGACCCCCGCGACCAGCAGTCCCGCCACGATCGCGGGCAGTGCGTTGACCATCTCGGTGAAGCCACCGGCCCCGGGGAGCAGCCCCACGGCCACGCCCACCACCAGGGTCACCACGGACACCACCAGTGCCATCAGCACTGTCCGCCCCGCCCCGTGGCCCAGCCTGGCCAGTACATCCCGTCCGAGCGAGTCGGTGCCCAGCGGATGCGCGAGGCTCGGGCCGCCCAGCCGTGCCGCCGCGTCGATCCCGTACGGATCCCGCAGCAACCCGGCCACCACCACCCCCACGAACACCACCGTCAACAGCACCGCCGCCCACCGCAGTCCGCGCCCGGCCGACAGTCGCGGACGTACCAGCGCGGGCAGCGCACCGTCCCGCAGCGCGGGCCCCACCAGCAGCCGCCCGATCCCACGCACCAGCAGTCCCGCCAGCGCCCCCACCACCAGCAGCACCAGCACCGACGCCTGGAGAACCGGGAGGTCCTGGGCCAGCGCCGCCGCCAGTGCGGTCCCGCCGAGGCCCGGGATCGAGAACAGCGTCTCGACCGCCACCGCCCCGCCGGTCAGCCCGACCACCACGAACCCGAACTGCGGCAGCACCCCCGGCACCGTCCGCCGGACCGCGTGCCGCGCCACTCTGCCCCCGGGTATCCCACCCGCTGCGGCGGCCTTCGCCCACGGCTCCGCGAAGGCGGCCGGAAGCGCGTCGTCCAGCAGCCGCCCGAGCAGCGCTCCCGCCGGAATCCCCATCGCCAGGGCGGGCAGCACCACGGCTCCGGGAGTCCCCCACCCGACCGCCGGGAACCATCCCAGCTGTACGGCGAAGAAGGTCGCCAGCACGGACGCCAGCAGAAACTCCGGGAGTGCGGCAAGTCCCGCCCCCAGCACACCGGCCCGCGCCCGGACGATCCGCCGCCGCGCCCCACGCCGCAGCGTCCCCAGACACAGCAGCCCCGCCAGCACCACGGCCACCAGTAGTGAGCAGCCCATCAGCGTCAGCGACACCCCGAGTGCCGCGCCCACGTCCGGCCCGGCGGGCGCGCCCGACACCCACGAGGTACCGAAGTCACCGTGCAGCAGCCCGCCGAACCACCCGCCGAGCACCTGCACGGGCCCGCCGTCGAGCCCGGTCTCGGCCCGGATCGCGGCCAGTGTCTCCGGCGTCGGCGGACGGTCGGCGTACCGTGCGTGCAGGATCGTCAACGCGGGGTCGTTCCTGGTCAGCCAGGGCAGCAGCCCGACTGCCAGCACCACACAGAGCAGCGCGACGACCCGCCCCGCAAGGCCCCGCGCTCTCATCCGATACGTGTGTCGGCGGTGACCAGCGTCCGCTCCATCGGGTCGAGCGAGACGCCTTCGACGCCCTCCGCGACCCCCTGGACGAACCGTTCGTGGACCAGCGGAACCACCGCGTCCGTCGACAGGATCGCCGCCTCCGCGCGCATCTCCGCCGTCTGCCGGTCCTTGGTTTCCACCGCCTCGACGGTCTTCGCGACCGCCGCGTCGACCTTCTTGTCGCAGAGCTGCGAGATGTTGAAGGACCCGGCGCAGGTGAAGTCGCTGCTCAGGTACGAGGACGGGTCGCCGGTGTCGAGCAGGGTGTTCCTCGGCAGGATGAACGCGTCGAACTTGCCCGCGAGTGCGTCGGCCTCCATCTGCGCGTAGTCCCGCACCACCTGCCGGACCTTGAACCCGGCCTGCTCCAGCTGCTGTTGGACGGCGGTGGCCACCTCCGGCAGTTCGGGCCGGTTGGTGTACGTGGCCAGGACGATCTCCCCGGCCTGCGCCGCCTTCTCCCTGGGGGCCGCCGCGGGCCGCCCCTCGACCGGCACCCGCTGCTTCGCCGCCCAGGCGACACCCGGTCCGAACAGGCCCTGCGCGGTGTCGGCGCGCCCCTCGTAGACGCCCTCGACCAGCGCCTTGCTGTCGATGGCGGCCCGTGCGGAAGCCCGCAGTCCGGCATCGGCGAAGGCGCCGCGCTCCGTGTTCAGGTACAGGCTGTTGGTCCGCGCGGTCGGCACCTCGCGCACCTGCCCCTGCTCCAGGAGCGAGGCCTGGGAGACCGGGACGTACTCCGCGATGTCGATCTGCCCGGCGCGCAGCGCGTTCGCCCTCGCCTTGCCGTCGGCGATGAACTTCACGTCGACGCCGGGCGCCTTGGCCTTCGTACCCCAGTAGCCGTCGTTCCTGGTCAGCGTGGCGCTGACGGCGCCATTGAGCTTGCTGAGGGTGTACGGGCCGGTGGCGCGGCCCACCGGGTCGACCTTGCCGCCGGGCTTGTAGGCACCCTCGGAGAGGATCGCGAGGGAGGGGTTGGCGAGGCGCTGGGGCAGCAGCGGGTCGGCCTTCTTCGTGGTGATCCGCACGCTGTGCGCGCCCTGCGCGGTGGCGTCGATGTCCGTCTCGCTGAGTACTCGCGGCTTGGGCGAGGCCTTCTCGGCGGCTTCCAGCGCGCGTACGACGGAGGGGGCGTCGACCGCCTTCCCGTCCTGGAACGCGGCCTTGCGGAGGGTGAACGTCCAGGCCCGGTCGCCGTCCGGCTTCCACTCGGTGGCCAGCGCGGGCAGTGCCTCGCCGTTCTTGCCGAGCGAGGTCAGCCCCTCGACCACCGCGAGCCGGCTGAGGGTCACCGCGTCGTCCCCGTACGGCGACATGGCCTGCGCGGGCGGGAAGGCGAGCGCGACGCGCAGGCGTCCGCCGTCTCCCCCGGCCGACCCGGAACCACCGCCTCCGCAGGCGGTGACGGACAGGGTCAGCACGGTGGCTGAGGCTGCCAGCGGCAGCACACGACGGCGGCGTATGAAGGACATGTCACGACCCTACATGAAAACGATTGTCACTTAGCGAGCGGGCGGGGTGCGGGCGGGCAGGGTGCGGGCGGCAAGCACCCGGGGAACGGCAGCTCGAAGTGGACGATGCCCTGCCCCCCACCGGGCAGCTTCCGCTCGTCACAGACCTCGGCCGCCAGCGAACGCCAGAACGGCTCGGCACCCGGCACGGCCGGATCGGTGTGCAGATAGACCGCCTCATACCCACCGACCTTGACGACAAAGTCGCACAATTCACTCACCAGCGCCCGCGCGAGCCCATGCCGGCGATGCTCGGGACGCACATAGATCCGGCACAGCTGAGCGGTCGCCCCGGACGGGAAACGCGCGGCGACCCACTCCGGATTGGGCGGCGACTGCGGCCCCTGGTCCCGGACGGCCCCGGTCGCGACGATCTCCCCGTCCCTCTCGACCACCAGGAGCGTCCGCCGCTCGGGCCGCAGATAGGTTCCGTCGAGGTCGATGATGTCCGCGTGCCAGCGGGGCACATACCCCGACTTCAGGTCCCGGTAGACGGTGTCGAGCATGACGGCGCGCGCACCACCGATGTCCTCCGCGGTGGCGGGGCGCAGAACGTATCCGGAGCCTGCGTCACCGGCGTCACGGAGCCGCCCTGGCGCCCGCGTCTCGATCGCGCCGTACATCCGTCGCCTCCACTCTTGCCGCATCCGTGCACGTCAAGCGTACGTGCAAGAGACATGCAACAAGAGTCGGCCCGGAAAGCGGCCGCCGGCGGCAGCCGCTTCCCCACTCGGGCCCGGCGGTTCCCCGCCAGGCCCGGCATCTCCCCCTTCAGGCGCGGTAGACCAGCGCCGTGGCGATCGCCGCCAGGCCTTCCGCCCGGCCCGTCAGCCCGAGCCCGTCGCTCGTCGTCCCGGAGACGGACACCGGTGCGCCCACCGCGGCGGACAGCACCTTCTGCGCCTCCTCGCGCCGCTTGCCGACCTTGGGCCGCACGCCCACGACCTGCACGGCCACGTTCCCGATCTCGAAGCCCTCGGCCCGCACGATCCGGGCCGCCTCGGTCAGCAGCGTCACGCCGGACGCCCCGGCCCACTGGGGACGCCCCGTCCCGAAGTGCGCACCGAGGTCACCCACCCCCGCCGCCGAGAACAGCGCGTCGCACGCCGCGTGCGCCACCACATCCGCGTCCGAGTGCCCGGCGAGACCGAACTCCTCGCCCTCCCAGTGCAGCCCCGCACACCACAGTTCACGCCCCCGCTCGAAGGCGTGGATGTCGGTCCCGATCCCCACCAGGGGAATCACCGGCCCAGTCACCGGACCAGTCGCCGGCCCCGTCCTCGCCCCCGGCCCGGCAGAGTTCTCCTTCTCAGAAGCCATCGTTGGCCCTCCTCCGTGCGAGTACCGCCTCGGCCAGCACCAAATCCAGCGGCCGGGTCACCTTGAACGCCTCCTCGTGCCCGGGGACGACGACGACCGGCTCCCCCAGCCGCTCCACCATCCCGGCACAGTCCGTCGCGCCCTCGCCCTGCGCGGGCACCGTCTCGTGCGCCCGCACCAGCGTCGCCCGGTCGAAACCCTGCGGCGTCTGTACGGCGCGCAGCAGCGCCCGCTCAGGAGTGGCGACCACCGGCTCGGGCGCCCCGCCGGAACGCGGGGAGACCTGCTTCACGGTGTCGGCCAGCGGCAGCGCCGGCACCACGGCGGGCGCCCCGTCCCGTACCGCCTCGACCACCGCGTCCACGGTGTCCACCGGGACCAGCGGCCGTGCCGCGTCGTGCACCAGTACGGCGGTGATGTCGTCCGGCAGCGCGTCGAGGCCGAGCCGCACCGACTCCTGCCGGGTGTCGCCACCGGGCACGACCAGGAATTCGGTCCGGTCGGGCAGCGCGTGCTCGTACTCGTCGAGCATCGACTTGACCTCGCCGGCCCCGTCCGAGGGGGCCACCACGACCACCAGGGAAACGGCCCGCGAGGCGGCCATCGCACGCACCGCGTGGACCAGCATCGGGGTTCCACCCAGGGTGCGCAGCGCCTTGGGTGCGCCGGGCCCGAGCCGTATGCCACGGCCCGCCGCGGGAATCACGGCAGCGGTCCGCCCTGCTCTGCCACCCGGGGAAGCGCTTGCACGGATGTCTGCGGGAATGCCTTCGACTGTCATCGACTACTCCGGAGGTTTGTCGCCTCGCCGGACATGGGTATGGCCTCAGGTGCCGCGCGCTGCACCCTGTCCGGCCCCCTTCCGTGACAGCCGTCCGGGGAGCCGCACCGGCACTTCAACACCGCATGCGGGAACGATCTTTGAATCAGTTGTGGATAAAGAGATGCCGCGGTGTCCGCCGACGGACTGCGGACACAGTCAACCGGCGGACACCGCGGCATCACAACAAATCAAACACGCATGCACCCTTGGTAGGGAGCATGCGCTTGAGTTACGACGCGAGAACCTCGTCCAGCAGGGCCTCGGCCTTGTCCTCATTGGTGTTCTCCGCGAGGGCCAGCTCGCTCACCAGAATCTGGCGCGCCTTGGCGAGCATGCGCTTCTCGCCGGCGGAGAGACCGCGCTCGCGCTCACGACGCCACAGGTCGCGCACTACCTCGGCGACCTTGATGACGTCGCCAGAAGCGAGCTTCTCCAGATTTGCCTTGTAACGACGGGACCAGTTCGTCGGCTCTTCTGCATACGGTGCGCGCAGCACCTCGAAGACCCGGTCCAGCCCGTCCTGCCCGACCACATCGCGAACGCCGACGAACTCCGCATTGTCCGCCGGTACACGAACCGTCAGATCACCCTGGGCGACCTTGAGCACCAAGTAGGTCTTGTCCACGCCTTTGATCTGACGAGTCTCAATGGCCTCGATCAGCGCGGCCCCGTGATGGGGATAGACCACGGTGTCGCCAACCTTGAACGTCATGTGACAGGTACCCCTTCCGTGGCTATCCAGAGTAACACGGAAACTGCTTGTTCTGAATGGCGTTTCCGCAGGTCAGGGCATATCTCGGGGCTTGACAACTGCGCCAGGGACGTGCTGCGGAGGCCTTCCGGAGGGAGGTATTCGCAGGTCGGAGCGGCTGTACGGGCGAAGAGAAACGCGTACGTTACACGCACCACGGAGCCCCCGACACGGACCGAACGTCCCGGTTTGCCGGGTTCCGCAAGGTGAACTTCGTCTACTCCGTTCGGAGATCGATCACCCGTACGGCGGCAATCCGGAATTGATCAACACGCCACGTTGATCAATTCCGCACGCCCTCGCATTCCCCCGACTTCACCCCGTTCAATTCCAGCCATTGAAGCCTGAACGAAATCCGGACGCCCCCAAAGCGCCCAACCTCGCTATGCCCCTCCCGCCCCCGGCAGCCCGCGTGGGCGACCCCCGACGAAGTCGCACCCCACCCGCCCCGGTGGCGACGCACCCCGCCCGAGGCGGGTCGGGTGCGCCGCCCCGCCACCGGCTCGGTAACCTAATCCCGCATCAAGTCCGCTCGCTCGCAAACGTCCAAGGAGTTGCCGCAGCCGTGAGCCGCAGCCTTCGACGCGGCGCTCTCGCCGCCTCCGCCCTCGCGTTCTCGATCGCCTCGCTCGCCGCATGCGGTGCGGGCAACGACGCTCAGACGCTGTCCATCAAGCCGGACAACGCCGCGATCTCCGTCGAGGACGGCAAGCTCAAGATCCAGAACGCCACGGTGATCACCCAGCCCCGCGACGAGGCCAAGGGCCACGCCGTCGGTGAGGGCCCCGCCGTCGTCATCGCGACGATCTTCAACAACGGCGACCAGCCGCAGACCCTGGACGCGGTCAAGCTCGACGGCAGCAGCGACCCGGTGAAGCTGACCCCGGCCAAGGGCAGCACCGGCAAGATCACTGTGCCGGCCGGCGGCTCGGTCGTCATCGGCGGCAAGGACAACGCGTCGGCGGTCGTCGCCAACGGCCGCGAGGCCGCGAAGAACGGTGACGCGCAGCCGGTCACCTTCAGCTTCAGCGAGACCGGGGATGTGACGCTGCGGGCGTTCGTCGTTCCGGCGGTCGGGCACTTTGAGGGGTATGGGCCGGAGAAGCTGCCGGTGACGCCGACGGGGACGCCGTCGGGGACGCCGACGGCTGGGGTGACGGGTACTCCGACCAAGCCGGCTACTGGTGCCACTGGGACGCCGGGGAGCGGTACCCCTGGCGCTGGTACGCCGACCAAGGGGGCTACGCCGTCGGGCACGGGGGCTGCGGGTCGCTGACTCGCAGACGTACGCGGGAAGGGCCCCATCGGAGCGATCCGGTGGGGCCCTTCTCTTCTCTGCGTGTACGGGGCCGGGGTGAGCCGGGGCGGGTGAGTGCGACTCCGTCGGGGGCCGCCCCCTTGCCCGCCCGTTCCGCCCCCGGGGGGCGGCCCCGCCGCCCCAGCGGGGTACCAGGAGCGAAGGGCGGGCGGCCCCCGCCGCCCGAGCGGGCTACCAGGAGTGGGAGGGGCAGGCGGCCCGGTCAGCGGTTTACGGTTCGAACTTGTAGCCGAGGCCCCGGACTGTGACCAGGTAGCGCGGCGCGCCCGGATCGGGTTCGATCTTGGCGCGGAGACGCTTGACGTGGACGTCGAGGGTCTTGGTGTCGCCGACGTAATCGGCACCCCAGACCCGGTCGATGAGCTGCATCCGGGTCAGCACCCGGCCCGCGTTGCGCAGCAGCATCTCCAGCAGGTCGAACTCCTTGAGCGGGAGGTCGATCTTGGCACCGGCGACCGTGACGACGTGGCGGTCCACGTCCATCCGGACCGGGCCGGCCTCCAGGGCGGCCGGGGTGACCTCTTCCGGCTCGCCGCGGCGGCGGAGCACCGCACGGATCCGGGCGATCAGCTCACGGGACGAGAAGGGCTTGGTGACGTAGTCGTCGGCCCCTATTTCCAGTCCGACCACCTTGTCGATCTCGCTGTCCTTGGCGGTCACCATGATGACCGGCACGTTGGAGCGGACGCGCAGCTGGCGGCAGACCTCCGTGCCGGGCAGGCCCGGCAGCATCAGGTCGAGCAGGACGAGGTCGGCGCCGTTGCGCTCGAACTCGTCGAGGCCGTCGGGGCCGGTGGCCGCGATCGCCACCTCGAAGCCCTCCTTGCGGAGCATGTAGGACAGGGCGTCGCTGAAGGATTCCTCGTCCTCGACGACGAGCACTCGGGTCACGGAAGGACCTCCGGGGCAGGGGTGTGAGCGCGGATGGGGGTCTCGTTGGTGCCGTTACCGGCAGTGTCCTCGTCGAAATCGGCCACGTCGACGTCATCGATGTCGTCCGGGCCGACGAGGGGGCGGCCCGGGGTGTGTTCCACCCTGGCCTCCCTGACGGAGCCCGCTTCGGGCAGCCGCAGGGTGAAGGTGGAGCCCTGTCCCTCGGAGCTCCACACGGTGACCTCCCCGCCGTGCGAGGCGGCCACGTGCTTGACGATGGCCAGGCCCAGGCCGGTACCTCCGGTGGCGCGGGAGCGGGCCGGGTCGACGCGGTAGAACCGCTCGAAGACCCGCTCGCGGTCGCGCTCGGAGATGCCTATGCCCTGGTCGGTGACGGCGATCTCTATGAGGTCGCCGCCGGGGGCGGGCACCCGGCGGGCGGCGATGCCGACGCGGGTGCGGGCGGAGCTGTAGTTGACCGCGTTCTCGACGAGGTTGCCGAGGGCGGCGGCGAGCTGGCCGCGGTTGCCCCATACGTGGAGTCCGGAGGTGCCGCCGGCCTGCATGGTGATCTGTTTGGTCGACGCGGTGTGCCGGCTGCGGTCGATGGCTTCCGCCACCAGCTCGTCCACCCGTACCGGCTCCGAGTCCTCCAGCGGGTCGTCGTTCTGCACCCGGGAGAGGTCGATGAGTTCCTGGACCAGTGAGGTGAGCCGGGTCGCCTCGATCTGCATCCGGCCCGCGAAGCGGTCGACCGCCTCCGGGTCGTCCGAGGCGTCCATGACCGCTTCGGACAGCAGCGAGAGCGCGCCGACCGGGGTCTTGAGCTCGTGGCTCACATTGGCGACGAAGTCGCGCCGTACGGCTTCGATACGGCGGGCCTCCGTCAGGTCCTCCACCAGCAGCAGCACCAGCCGCGAGCCCAGCGGGGCGACCCGCGCGGACACCGCCAGGGCCTCGCCCCGGCCGGTCCCCCGGCGCGGCAGGTCCAGCTCGACCTGGCGTATCTCCCCGTCCCGCCGGGTGTCGCGGGCCATGTGCATCATCGGCTCGACAGCCAGCTTCCCGCCCCTGACCAGGCCCAGCGCGTACGCCGCCGAGCTGGCCTTCACCACGTTGTCGCTCTCGTCGAGGACGACCGCGGAGGAGCGGAGCACGGAGAGGACGGTGTCCACACCGGGCGGCAGGGTGCCGTTCGCCTCCGGGCGCAGGGAGGAGGAGCGGGTGGGGCGCTTCTGGTCGCGCTCGCTCCAGCGGAAGGCCAGCATGGCGATGATGCCGGTGCAGAGACCGGCTATCGCTGCTGCTGCGGCCACTGCCGCGTTCACGTCCATGTGCACCAGGTTATGCCTGGTCACTGACACTGCCCCAAGCGAATGGGTGTCACCTCGAACGTTCGTCGCCCAGAGTTCACCAAGGGGATGGGGTGGGTTCACTTCTGCGGCCGGAACCGGACGCGTATCGGACGGATGGTGGGAATGTGGGGACCGGAGCCCCGCCAGACCCCGGAAATCACCGCCGTACGAGATGAAGACGCCGTACGCGCAGAAGCCAGAAAGCAGGGACACCCATGCGGGACGCGTACCACGAGGAACTGGACTCGATCGGCGAGGACCTGGTCGAGATGGCCCGCCTCGTCGGGTCGGCGATAGGGCGGGCCACCACGGCCATGCTCGACGCCGACCTGAAGCTCGCGGAGAGCGTCATCGCCGCCGACCAGAAGGTGGACGACCTCCAGCACGACCTGGAGGCGCGCGCGATCGCCCTCCTCGCCCGCCAGCAGCCGGTCGCCACCGACCTGCGCATCGTCGTCACCTCGCTGCGGATGAGCGCCGACCTGGAGCGCTCCGGCGACCTCGCCCAGCACGTGGCGAAGCTGGCCCGGCTGCGGTTCCCGGCCACCGCCGTACCGCACGACCTGCACGCCACCATCCTGGAGATGGGCCAGCTCGCCCAGCGCCTGATGGCGAAGTCGGCGGAGGTCATCATCACCAAGGACGTCGACCTGGCCCTCCAGCTGGAGCAGGACGACGACGAGATGGACCTGCTGCACCGCACTCTCTTCCAGCACCTGATGGACGACCGCTGGAAGCACGGCATCGAGACCGCCGTCGACGTCACCCTGCTCGGCCGCTACTACGAGCGCTTCGCCGACCACGCGGTCTCGGTCGCCAAGCGCGTCGTCTACCTGGTCACGGGCGAGCACGCCGACGACGTACAGGCGGCGCAGGACTCCGCCGCCCAGGCGTAAGCCCGGCAGAACCCGGCAGGGCTCTTCAACTCCCGTGCTTCCGCGCGCTGTTGATGCGCCCGCCGGTTGGGCATGCAATGGGTGTGGGGGTGGCCACACGACCGCTCCCCCGCCGTGCCTTCGAGGAGGACCCATGGCTCTGCCCATCCCCACCGCCACCGCGGTGACGGCCCCCACCGCCGGGACGCTCTCCTGCGGCTGCGGTTCCGGCTGCAGCTGCGGCTGCCAGTCCGGCGGCTCCTGCCAGTGCGGCGGCGGCTGCGGCTGACCGCCCGCAACACGACAAGCGACAGCGAAGGGCCCGGTCCGCACCTGCGGACCGGGCCCTTGCTGCTGTCACGTCACTTCGTGCCGTGCGTGGGCTACTTCTTCTTGCCCTGGGTTTCGACCGCCCGTTTTTCGGCCCTGATCAGCAGGGTGCAGACCTCAACTGACCTGCGTTCGACCGGTTGTTGCCGATCGTTGACGGTCGTTGGCGGTTGAGCTCGGAGGTTCCCTGTGGGTTCCCACGAGAGCGTTCCGGCGCCCTTCGGCATCCCCCTGACGGCCTGGATCGGTTGCTAGACCTAGCAACGAGGGTTGCTAGGTCTAGCAACCCCGCTAGCGGCTCATATGCCCGTTGAGCAGGGATCTAGCATCTAGCAACCCCCGGCGCGTTGAGCTCCAAAGTGCCCATGCAGCCGTCGACGGGACCCTCCTGGTCTTGCTAGTTCCGCCCGTCGCGAGCTGCCGTCAGGGCAAGGGCAAGGAGGACCGCCTTCGGCGGACGTCTTCCAGGCCGCCCACGGAGGAATGTGGGGACCGCCGTTCGCGTCATCGGGCAGGAACGCGAACGAGCCGTGAAACATGGGGCTCGTTCCTGTTTCAGCCGCTTAAGAGGCTGTTCGTAGGTTCGGTTACCGGTTACCGGTTACAGCCCCCAGACGTCGCCTCACGCCGCCCTGAGCAGCCCTAACCGCCTTCTACGGGACCTGTAACCGGTAACCAGTAACCCTCAGAGGCCCCTCGTGAAGAGGTCTTCCCACCGCCCGGCTGCCGTGCTCGCACAAGCAAGAGGAGCACCCGGCGCGGGGTGCTCCTCTTGTTTCTCCAGTGGCAGCCCCGGGGCGCTGGCTTTTCAGAGGAGTGGTGCCACCTGTCCACTGAAAAGCCCTCGGGAGCATCGTCGTGCCGCAGCGAAGAGGCCACGCCCCCTGTTGGGGATGGCGTGGCCTCTTCCGGCGGCTGCTGCTGTGTACGTCCGAGAGTTCCAGGGGCCCAACTCTTCAAAAAGTCGCGCCTCAAGCGCCTCATTGCGTCTCAGTGCAGGTCAGATGGGGTGTGCGGCCAAAACGCATCGCGCCTCAATCGAGCCTCAACCTCGTCTCATCGCGCCTCAACGGCCTCTTAATGAGGAAGCGGCCGGACTGGCGGGCGCTCGCGAAGCGAGCTGCCAAAGGTCGTGCGGCCAACGGCCGCTCCTTCTCATCCTTTGTCCTGCCAGCAACGGGCGCCGTCACCGAGGGAGAAAGCCGGGCGTCTCCTCACCTAGCGTCCGGAGGTGTGCCAAGTAGTCCTGTGCGGCCGGTTCGCTGCTGTACCGGTTGCGGACCTCAGCGGCCAGTTCGCGGCTGGTCATGATGAGTGACGGAACGGAACGGCGGTCACCCTGAAGAGCGCGTTCTCCCATGATGAGCGCCCTGTCGAGGTCACCGCCACGGGCCGCAGCCACACCCAAAGTCACCCGAGCTTCAGCGTTCCGCATCGGCGTCCGATCCGTACCGTCGAAGTCTGTCCCGAGCCGAAGCACTTCCTCGGCAAGCGTCCCGGCAAGCCGGTCCTCACCCGCCAGGCGGTAGCAGTCCATGGCGTAGAAGTCGTACTTCGCGGGATCGACGACGAAGTGGTTGTCCAAGTTCTCAGGGAGCGCCATCCCCTCAAGAATCCGACGTCCCTTGTCCAAGGCGACTTCCATCTGACGTCGGTCACCGAGCCGAGCCCACGCCTTGGCCTCTTGGCCGGCGAGCTGTACGGCGACGCTGTGCTTCCCCGCGACTTCCGCGCCAGCTTGCGCGGCCGTGATAACGCTGCGGTAGTCCCCGGTGGTGAGCGCGAACCAGGCCCGCATCTCGTGAGCCCATCCCGCGATCTCGGCATGGTCGGACTCGCCTGCCAGGGAAAGGGCCGCGCGCCGCGTCGATTCGGCCGCGTGGCGGTCCCCCGAGTCGTACTCAACACAGCCGACCAGCAGCGCCAACCATCCGGACAACGCCAGGACTTCGCGGTGCTGCGCCAAGGTGAGGCTCTTGGAGTGCAGCTCAACGACACGCCTCAGCCACTGGCGGCCCTCGATAAGGAGCTGCGCACTCGGCATGAACGGATACTCGGAGCACAGGCGATCGGTCGTCATCCGCAGAGCGTCCAACGTCGCGTTGTCGACGTCGGAGCGGTTGAGACGGCTGACAATCTCCAGGGTTTCCATTCCGCTGACAGCGAGGATCTCCGCGTCACCATCGCGACGGCTCGGAGCGGGGAAGATCGCACGCGTCACAGTGCCGAACATGGCCGCGATGATGGGCTGATAGAAGTCGCTCGGAGGGGAACCGGCTTCCCACCGCTTCCACTGTCGGATCATGCTCTCGTCAGAGGGAAGCTCGGTAGGGGCATGGGCCCGAAGCGCTGCGACCGCCTCTCGCTGTGACCAGTCGCGGGCGCCTCGTTCGGCCGCGATACGCCGTGCCCATGCGGGCCTGTCATCGCTCATGTGCCCTCCTCAGAGTGCTTACCGCGAGTCTCGCCCCTCAGCCCCGGGGACAGGCAAGGGGACAGCGGGGGGACATGATCCGTGTCCCCCTGGCGGGGAAGTGACCCCCGCCTGTCACCTACTCGAACGCCTGTCACCTGCCCCATGGTGGAGCCCAGATCACGCACCGCCGGGTTAAGAGCTCGATTCGAGCGCCGCGACCCGTTCAGTCAACGCCTGAATCTGGGAGCGGATTTCCTTGAGTTCCTCGCGGTCGTCCTCCGCCTTAGTCCCGCTGACGAAGTTGCCGAGATTGCCCGCCGACTCGACCAGCCCTTCGGCCCGCAGCATGGCCAAGCCGTTCTGGATGGTCTGGCCGGCGTACCCGAACCGGTCCACCAACTCCTTCTGGGTGGGCAGGCGTTCACCCGGCTGCATGCCCCTGATCTCTTCACGCAGCGCGTCGGCGACTTCGGCCGCCTTGGACTTCGGCCCTCGTGTGGCAGTCATCCTCTGAGCGTACCCACCAGACCGAACTAGTGCACGCTACTCAACACCCCTTGACGACTAGTGCAGACTAGTGCACGCTGGTTAGCAAGTAGTCACCGCACCCCCGGTGCGGAACACGAAGAAAGCCCTGGTCACCACCAGGGCTTCCAAACAGGGAGCGGCTCCCTACCGCCAAGCAGTCAGCCGCTCCCCCACCCACGAAGGGGCACTTCCATGATGCACGCAACTCTTCCCGTTCAGGCCTTACAGCAGCCGTCTGCTGCCGTCGCCGTACCGGTGTTGGTGGAGCGGAGGTACGAGGGAGAGACCTTCCCGCGTATCCCTCTCGGCTCCGTGGAGCTGACGCGAGAGCAGGCAGCTACGGGGCTGTTCCTGGAGTTCGAGCGGCTGCCGATCCGGCCGACCGACACGGCGATCCTGAACGCTCTCCAGTACGCCGTGAACACCTACGGGCTGAACGGGCTCGACGCCCGCCTGAACGAGGTGCGGGAGCTCTCGGAGCACGACCAGCAGGCGAGCCTCGCCTACTGCTTCGCCTACCGGCTGTGCGTGGAGCACTGGTACAAGGACGCGCTCTCGGAGCGCATCAGCACGTACATGATGGTCAGCGCCCTGTACGCCTCCGACCTGAGCACCCGCTCCACGAGCGCGTTCGACCGCAGGGAGGAGATCAACGGGTTCCTGGCGGAAGGCATCGCGACGCTGGGGGTTGAGGCCATGGTGCGCCTGTCCCAGGACGCTGAGGCAGAGTTCGGGTACGAGGGGTCGTCGGCGCGGGTGTCGGACGCCTACCGGGCGGCCCTGCCCAACGCCAGTCGGCGCAGGCGGTGCCACCAGATCGCGGTGAACCACCAGCTGAACGGGCCGCGCGCGCTCATGGTGTTCTTCGACGACGGCACGTACGCGGTCGGTGTAACCCCGCCCGAGGACCCGCACAGCACCGCTGAGCACAAGAAGCTGCTGGCCCGGCTGGCGGCGCGCAAGGCCAAGCGCGGTGGCGCCCGATGAGCAACGGCCGATCCCACCACCTGAACGCCTCCCGGCGCAGGCTCCGCAAGGAACAGCTCGCGGCCCGGTTCGGGGCCCGGTGCTCCTACTGCCGCACCCCATTCGTCACGCTGCGGGAGGCGACGTTGGACCACATCGCCCCGCGCTCCCTCTGGCCCTCCTGGTCGGTCCACGCGCTGACGCTGGCCTGCCAGCCGTGCAACGGGGCGAAGGACAACCGGCTGCCCCTGTCGCTCGCGCTCCTGCTGCTCGCCGCCGTCCACCCGGCGTTCACCACGGCGTCCACCGTGTTCACGGGCGCCCCCGGCCCGACGGTCGACGCTGTGACGCCGACCCGACCGGGGCACGTCACGGCCGGTGGATCGGGGGTGGAACGGCCGGGCTTCCACCCGACTTCCACCCCGTTCACGGCGGTCGACTGGCTGCTGCTGGCACGGGTCGCGCATGCCCGGCAGTCGGCCGATCGGTCGACCCCTGACCTGCGTGACGGCCCCCGTCACACCCGCGTATGCGACGTACGCCGGGCCCGATCGATCGGCCGATCCGACTGCCTGCCCGCCCCGGCCCGCACCCGATCGTGCGAGCCCCCGACCCGATCGGCGGTGACCGCATGAACGCCCTGAACACCGACACGAACACGTCGACCCCGCCGGTGAACGCCCCTCCGGCCGACACCCCCGATCGAGCCGATCGGGGGGACGCGGTGAACACCGACCCCGAGCCCGTGAACGCCCCTCCGGCGGCCAGGGAGGACGACCCGGTGCCGCCGCCCACCGACCCGATGGCCGTTGCCCGGCACCTGGCCCCCGAGTGGGAGTACGCGGGTCTGCTGACGCTGCGGCACTGGCGGGGTGCGTGGATGTCCTGGGAGTTCTCGCACTGGCGGGAGCTGGACGCCCAACAGGTCCGCGCGAGCCTCTACAAGCAGCTGGAACACGGCCAGTTCGAGCACCCCACCCCGAAGGGTGTGGAGCTGAAGAAGTGGGCGCCGAACATCCGCAAGGTGGCCGACCTCATGGGCGCCATCGCCGCCGTCACCCACCTCACGCCCACCGTGGATGCGCCCGCATGGATCGATGCTGCCGACGGCGGGCCCCGTGACGAAACCCGTGACGAAAGGTGGGCCGGAAAGGGCCCGATCGTGGCGTGTACGAACGGGCTGCTGCGGGTGGCTGGCCGGACGCTGGCCCCGCTCACGCCGGGGTTCTTCAACCTGGTGTCGGTCCCGTTCGACTACGACCCGGACGCCGACTGCCCCACCTGGGAAGCGTTCCTCCACAAGGTGTGGCCCGACGACCCCGAGTCGATCGCCGCTCTTCAGGAGTGGTTCGGCTACGTCCTGTCCGGGCGTACCGACCAGCAGAAGATCCTGCTGATCGTGGGGCCGACCCGATCCGGGAAGGGCACCATCGCCCGCATCCTGGCCTGGCTGGTCGGGGAGGGGAACATGGCCGGGCCGACCCTGGCCAGTCTGGGCAGCAACTTCGGACTCTCCCCGCTGCTGGGCAAGTCCCTGGCGGTGGTCTCCGACGCCCGCCTGTCCGGCCGCGACGGCAACCAGGTCGTAGAACGGCTCCTCACCATCTCCGGTGAGGACACCATCGACGTCGACCGCAAGTTCAAGGACCCCTGGACGGGCAAGCTCCCCACCCGGCTGATGATCCTGTCCAACGAACTGCCGAACTTCGGCGACGCGTCCGGCGTCATCGCCCGCCGGTTCGTCGTCCTGAACATGGCCCTGTCCTGGCTGGGCCAGGAAGACACCACCCTCACCGACCGGCTCCACGCGGAGATGCCCGGGATCCTCAACTGGGCCCTGGAAGGGCTCGACCGCGTCCAGAAAACTGGACGCCTCACAGAGCCGCCGTCCTCCCGCGAAGCGGTCACCACCATGCAGGACACCGCCTCTCCCACGAGCGCATTCGTCCGCGAGTGCTGCGAGACCGACGCTCAGGGCCAGGTCGTCATCGACGACCTGTGGGCGGTCTGGCGCAGCTGGGCCGAGGACAACGGCATCCGCGCGGGCACCAAGCAGATGTTCGGCCGCAACCTGCAATCCGTCGTGCCTCAGCTCCGCGTCGCCAAGCCGCGCGGCCCCGACGGCAAGCAGGTCCGCGCGTACACCGGAATCGCCCTCGCGGAGGAGTTTCGCCCCGGGGTGAGGCGCGATGTGAGGCGCGATGAGGCGCAGGAATCCCGTACTCCGATAACGCTCTCACCTGCACTGAGGCGCGATGAGACGCGTGAGACGCGAAATTTCGACAAACCCCCCTCCTACGAACAATCGGCGTTCGGGAACGCCCCGCTGTGCACCGTGTGCGGCGGGCCGTTCACCCCCTACGAACAGGGCCAGACCACCCACCCGACATGCACCGTGCCCCTGGAAGGCGACGCCTCATGAGCACCCCGCAACCGCAGCACGACGACCCCCGCGACACCCTGCGCGGAGGGCTCCCCGATCGATTCCTGACCCCGGAAGACCTTGTGGTCATGTTCAGCCTGCCGAGCGTGGAGACCGTCTACGCCTGGCGGCGCAAGCACATCGGGCCGCCTGGATTCCGCGTCGGCAAGCACGTCCGCTTCGACCCCGCCGCCGTCCGCGACTGGGTCACCCTCCAGACCAGCGCCGACGCCGCCTGACCTCAGGGAGGCGACCCGGTGAAGGTCAGGGAGGCAGGGAGAACTCCCTCACCGCCTCCCTGACCCAACTCCCTGGCACTGACCAGCGCAAACCCCCTGCCAGGGAGGCAGGGAGGAATCCGCCGGACAGCCCCGAAAGGCCCTCACAGCCAATCTCCAAGCCCCTGCCTCTGCCTCCCTGACCCCGTCGAAACCGCCGGGGACCCACCGGGGAGGCAACCCCCGAAACCCCGGGGAGGCGGGGAGAAGTCCCCAACCGGGTCCCCGGCCTGGGTCCCCCGCAACGACCTGCGAAAACACCCCTCCAGGGACCCCAGGGACCCCGGGGAACCCACCTCCCGGAACGCCCAGAAAACCCTCTGAAGGGCACCTGGGGCCCCCTTCAGGTCCCTCCCCGAAGGGCTCTAGCGCTAGGTGGCACGACCTATAGCGCTAGAGCCCCCGATAGCACCCCAACCGGTCCGTGATCAGGGCGCTAGCCGCTAGAACCCCACCAGCCCGGACCCCGTACACCGGTCCGATCCGAGCCACGGGACCCCCCGGTATGCGTCGCTAGCGCTGGCGGCGCCCCCGCTAACCGTTAGCGACCCCGCTAGCGACCGAAACGCCGAACTCCCGAGAACGGGCCCACGGCACCGTACGAGGGTCCGCCCCGGGGTCGCTGCCGATAGCACCCCACCCCGCTATCGATAGCACCCCCGCTAGCACCCCAAAACCCCATTGATCAGGCCCTTAGCAGATAGCGGGCCTGGCCCCGCACACCCCAAAACCGGGCCACAGCGCCGTTTCGACGCCTCCGGGCCGCGCTATCACCCCACCTCGCGACAGGGAGATCCCACCCCGATGTCCATCCACCTCGAAGACCGCTGGTTCCGCCGGCCGACCCCCGGAGCCGAACGCGCACCCACCAACCGACACGGTCGCGGCCCCCGCTACCGCGCCCACTTCATCCACCCCGACGGCACCCGCACCGCCAAGACATTCCACCGCCGCCGCGACGCCGAACGCTGGCTCGTCCGCACCGAAGTCCACCACCTCCTGAACGGAAGCTGACATGGCAGGCCACATCTTCGACCGCTGGTTCAAGACCATCACGGACGCCAACGGGAAAACTGTCCGCGTCAGGACCGACCGCTACGGCGTCGGCCTGCGCTACCAGGCCCGCTACGTCGGCCCCGACGGCAACCGCAAGAACAAGTCCTTCCCCGACGGACAGAAGCGTCTCGCCGAGGAGTGGTTGAACGGGATCAAGGCTGACGTCGCCCGCGGCGACTTCATCGACCCGAGCGCGTCCCGGAAGACCTTCCAGGCGTTCGCGGAAGAGTGGCTCATGAGCCAGAGCGGCGACCCCAACACCCGAGCGTCGATGGAATCTCAGCTCAAGCTGCACGCCTTCCCGCGCATCGGGTCCCGTCAGCTCGGTTCGTTCCAGCCGAGCCACATCCGAACGTTCGTGACGCAGCTCGAAGAGACCGGCATGTCCGGCTCGTACGCCCGCGTCATCTTCTCCAACGTCCGCGCCGTGCTCTCCGCCGCCGTTGAGGACGGATGCGTACGCCGAAACCCTTGCCACTCCCGCACGGTGACCCCGCCGGCCATGGGCGCGCGCCGTGTCGTCCCCTGGGAGCCTGAGCGCGTCTTCTCCGTGCGTGCCGCCATGGTGGAGCGCTTCCGCTCGATGGTGGACGTAGGTGCAGGATGCGGCATGCGGCAAGCGGAGATCCTCGGCCTGAGCGTTGAGGACATCGACTTCGGCAGCGGGACCGTCCACGTGGTGCAGCAACTCAAGCTGAGCTTGAGCAAGGCCGTGTTCGCTCCGCCAAAGGGCGGCAAGCTCCGTGACGTGCCGCTGCCCGATCCTGTGGCTGACGCGCTCAAGGAACACATCAAGCGGTTCCCTCCCGTGGAAATCACGCTCCCGTGGATGCGAGCGAACGGCCAGCCGGTGACCCGGCGGCTCATCTTCTCGGGCCCCAACGGTGGGCACGTCTGGCGTACGTCCCTGAATGAGGACCACTGGAAGCCCGCGCTCGCGAAGGCGGGCGTCATCCCGAAGGCCAAGAGCCGCGAGCACGCCGCCGCCCGCGAGCACGGCATGCACGCCCTCAGGCACTTCTACGCGTCCGTTCTCCTCGATGCCGGGGAGAGCATCAAGGTCGTGGCGGAGTACCTGGGTCACTCGGACCCAGGGCTGACCCTGAAGGTGTATGCACACCTCATGCCTAGCAGTCGAGACCGGGCCCGCGATGCTCTCGGCAAGGCACTCCGACCGCAGGACCCCCAGGTCTGAGGTTCCAGAGGGGTCCCGAGACATGAAAAAGCCCCTGACCCGCGCTTCCCGCGCAGGTCAGGGGCATGATCACGGAAGCTACTTCTTCTTGCCCTGGTTCTTGACCGCCTCGATGGCCGCGGCGGCCGCGTCCGGGTCGAGGTACTTGCCGCCCTTGGTGACGGGCTTGAAGTTGGCGTCGAGCTCGTAGTAGAGCGGGATGCCGGTCGGGATGTTCAGGCCGGAGATCTCGTCGTCGGAGATGCCGTCGAGGTGCTTGACCAGGCCGCGCAGGCTGTTGCCGTGCGCGGCGACCAGGACGGTCCTGCCGTCCAGGAGGTCCGGGACGATGCCGTCGTACCAGTACGGCAGCATGCGCTCGACGACGTCCTTGAGGCACTCGGTGCGCGGGCGCAGCTCCGAGGGGATGGTCGCGTAGCGGGGGTCCTCGGACTGGGAGAACTCGGTGCCGTCCTCAAGGACCGGCGGCGGGGTGTCGTACGAGCGGCGCCACAGCATGAACTGCTCCTCGCCGAACTCGGCGAGGGTCTGCGCCTTGTCCTTGCCCTGGAGTGCGCCGTAGTGACGCTCGTTCAGGCGCCAGCTGCGGTGCACCGGGATCCAGTGGCGGTCCGCGGACTCCAGTGCGAGCTGGGCGGTGCGGATCGCGCGCTTCTGGAGCGAGGTGTGCAGTACGTCGGGGAGCAGACCGGCGGCGGTGAGCAGCTCACCACCCCGTACGGCCTCCTTCTCGCCCTTTTCGGTGAGGTTGACGTCCACCCAGCCGGTGAACAGGTTCTTCGCGTTCCATTCGCTCTCGCCGTGGCGGAGGAGGATCAGCTTGTACGGTGCGTCGGCCATGCGTACGAGCGTAATGGACATTCGGGGTGCCTCGCGCGCGCACGCGGGCGGGGAGGGAGAGGGAGTGGATTGACGGCTGCCGTCAATCGAGTGGCGCGCAGGTCACGGACGTATGTAAGTTGCGCCTGTCGCTTGAGCCACTTACATCCCTGGGGGGATCCGATGTCCGTTGCGGGGATGTCCGCCGCTGGTCTGAGACGTGCCGTACGAGAGAGCGTGTCCGGCCTGCCGCGTGAGTTCTGGTGGCTCTGGACCAGCACCCTGATCAACCGTCTGGGCGGGTTCGTCGCCACGTTCATGGCGCTCTACCTGACCATGGAGCGCGGCTACTCGGCCACGTACGCCGGTCTGGTGGCCGCACTCATCGGGCTCGGCGGCGTGGTCTCGTCGATCGGCGGCGGGGTGATGGCCGACCGGCTCGGCCGTCGGCCCACCCTGCTGATCGCGCAGACCGCGACGGCCGTGTCGATCGCGGTGCTCGGTTTTATGGAGCACCCGGTGGCGATCGCCGCGATGGCCTTCGTGGTCGGGATGGCGACCAACGCCTCACGGCCCGCCGTACAGGCGATGATGGCCGACATCGTGAAGCCCGAGGACCGGGTCCGGGCCTTCTCGCTCAACTACTGGGCGATCAACCTCGGTTTCGCGGTCTCGGCGGCGGCGGCCGGTTTCATCGCCGAGTACAGCTATCTGGCCGGGTTCCTCGGCGAGGCCGTGATGACGCTGGCCTGCGCGGTCGTGGTCTTCGTGAAGCTGCCGGAGTCGCGCCCGGTACGCACCGAGTCGCAGAAGCGCGCCGAACCGGAGATCGGTATGGGGTCGGTGCTGCGCGACGGCCGCTTCATGGGGGTCGTCGGGCTGTCCTTCGTGGTGGCGCTGATCTTCCAGCAGAGCTCGGTGGGGCTGCCGGTGGCGATGGGCGCGGCGGGGCTGAGCAGCTCGGAGTTCGGGCTGGTGGCAGCCGTGAACGGGGTGCTGATCGTCGCTCTCCAGATCCCGGTCACCCGCTTCATCGAGCACCGGGACCCGCGCCGGCTGCTGATCATCTCGTCGGTCCTCGCGGGGTACGGGTTCGGACTGACCGCCTTTGCGGGGTCGGTCGCGCTGTACGCGATGACGGTCGTGGTGTGGACGCTGGCGGAGATCGTCAACGCACCGACGCAGACGGGGCTGGTGGTGCAGTTGTCTCCGACGCATGGGCGCGGGCGCTACCAGGGGATGTACTCGTTGTCCTGGTCGGTGGCGGCGCTGGTCGCTCCGCTGATGTCGGGGCAGATCATCGACCGGTTCGGGGCGGACTGGCTGTGGGGGACGTGTGCGGTGCTGGGGACGGTGGCGGCGGTGGGGTATTGGGTGTTGATGAGAAATTTGGGGCGGGGCGGCGTGGTTGAGGGGGTTCCTGTGCGGGAGGAGCCGGTGGCGGGGGCCGGGGAGGTCGCGCGGGTGGCGTGAGGTGGGGTGGCGCGGGACCGGGGTGGGTGGGGTGGGGTGCGACTCCGTGAGGGACCGCCCCCTTGCCCGCCCCCCCGGGGGGGGGCGGGCCCGTCGCCCAAGGGGTAACGGGGGCGGGGGGCCTCAGCTCTTGGGGTGGGTCAGGTGGGTGAAGGCGTCCAGGTTCCGGGTGGATTCGCCTCGGGAGACGCGCCAGGCGTACTCCTTGCGGATCGCGGTGGCGAAGCCCAGTTCGAGGAGGGTGTTGAAGCTGCCGTCGGCGGCTTCGAGGACCGAGCCGAGAAGGCGGTCGATCTCGTCGGGGGTGACGGCGGAGAGCGGGAGCTTGCCCGCGAGGTAGATGTCACCGAGGGAGTCGATGGCGTAACTCACGCCGTACAGGCGGAGGTTGCGCTCCAGCAGCCAGCGGTGGACGCCCTCGTGGTTCTCGTCCGGGTGGCGGATCACGAAGGCGTTCAAGGACAGCGAGTGCCGCCCCACGATCAGCGAGACCGTCGTCGACAGCTTCCGCGTGCCGGGCAGCTTCACCACGTACGAGCCGGTCTGCGGGCTCTCCCACTCCAGCTCCGCGTCCTTCAAGGTCGCTTCGAGAATGTCCCGTATGCCCGGTGTTCCAGCTGTCTCAGCCATGGTGCGAGCGTACGTGACGGCGATATTCGTGCATCGCCGCCGTATAGACGTCCGAGGTCGCGGACGCCGCCGTGTCCCAGCCGAAGGCCTGCGCGTGCCGGGCGGCGGCCTCCCCCATCCGGGACGCGCGCTCCGGGTGGTCGATGAGCCGGCGCAGCGCCCGCGCGTACGCCGCCGGGTCGTGCCCCTCGATCAGGAATCCGGTCGTCTCGTCGCGTACGGCGACGGGCAGGCCGCCCACCGCCGCCGCGACCACCGGAGTACCCGCCGCCTGCGCCTCGATCGCCACCAGCCCGAAGGACTCGCTGTACGACGGCATGACCAGGACGGACGCCGCCCTGAACCACTCCGCGAGCCGGTCCTGGCCGACCGGCGGCCGGAACCGTACGACATCGGCGATCCCCAGCCGCGCCGCCAGCTTCTGCAGCTTCTCCGGCTTGGCCATGCCGCTGCCGCTGGGCCCGCCGACGACCGGGACGACGAGTTTGGAGCGCAGCGAGGGGTCCTCGGCGAGCAGCACGGCGACCGCCCGCAGCAGCACGTCCGGTGCCTTCAGCGGCTGGATCCGGCCGGCGAAGAGCGGAATGAACGCGTCCTGCGGGAGGCCGAGGCGTTCGCGCGCCGCCGCCCGTCCGTCCGCCGGGCGGAAACGTTCCAGATTTACGCCGGGGTGGACGACCGCGACCCGGGCGGGATCCGCCTCGTAGAAGCGGACCAGTTCGTCCGACTCCTCCTCGGTGTTGGCGATGAGACGGTCGGCGGCGCGGACGATCTGGGTCTCGCCGATGACACGTGCCGCGGGTTCCGGGGTGTCGCCCTCGGCGAGCGAGGCGTTCTTGACCTTGGCCATGGTGTGCATGGCGTGCACCAGGGGGACGCCCCAGCGTTCGGCGGCGAGCCAGCCGACGTGGCCGGAGAGCCAGTAGTGGGAGTGGACCAGGTCGTAGTAGCCGGGGCGCTGGCCGGCCCAGGCCTGCATCACTCCGTGGGTGAAGGCGCAGAGCTGGGCGGGCAGCTCCTCCTTGGCGAGGCCTTCGTAGGGGCCGGCGTCCACGTGGCGGACGAGGACGCCGGGGGCCAGTTCCACCCGGGGCGGGAGGCCGCCGGTGGTGGCCCGGGTGAATATCTCGACTTCGATGTTGATGGCCGCGAGGCGCTTGGCGAGCTCGACGATATAGACGTTCATTCCGCCCGCGTCGCCGGTGCCGGGCTGGTGCAGCGGTGAGGTGTGCACGCTGAGCATGGCCACCCGGCGGGGTTTGCGCGGAGCGCTGCCCGGGAGCCACAGGCGCGGCGGGGCCGCCGCGGCCAGTGTGCCGGTGAGTCGGGAGACGGAGCGGCTCACGTCGACGGTCCTCCTCGACTGGGGCGGGGATGTGCTTGCGGGCATGCCGGAGACGGGCGTCGAGCCCTTCCGAAGGGGGAGAACAGCGGAATACCGCGGTCCATTTCCAGTTTGCCAAATCATTACGTTGCGCTGGGGGAATCAGGGGCCGGAATGGGGGTGGAGGTGGGCTCGCCCCTCTCGCCGCCCACGTCCCCCTTACGCTCTTTTCATGGCTTCCCGCACCTCCCCCTCGCGCCCGGTCGGCGCCGTCACCCGCGGGACCACCAACCCGAACCGGCTGCGCCGGATGGACCGCTGGATCGCCGCCGTGCACGGCCCCGAGCTGCTGCGTACGCCCGGTGCCGTCGCGGTGGACCTCGGTTATGGGGCTGCGCCCTGGACGGCCGTGGAGCTGCTCGGCCGACTGCGGCGGGCGGCGCCCGGTGTCGAGGTGGTCGGTATTGAGATCGAGCCCGCGCGGGTGACGGGCGCGAAGCCGTACGAGCGGGAGGGCCTCACCTTCCGGCACGGCGGCTTCGAGGTGCCGCTGGACGGGGGCCGGCGGCCGATGCTGATCCGCGCGGCGAACGTCCTTCGACAGTACGACGAGGAGCAGGTGGCCGCCGTCTGGAAGCGGCTCTGCGACCGGCTCGCTCCGGGTGGGCTGCTGGTGGAGGGGACCTGCGACGAGATCGGGCGGCGGCATGTGTGGGTGGCGCTGGGGGCCCAGGGGCCCCGGACGGTGACGTTCGCGACCCGGTTGGGGTCGCTGGACAAACCCTCCGACCTGGCGGAGCGGCTGCCCAAGGCGCTGATCCACCGGAATGTGCCGGGGGAGCCGGTGCACGCGTTCCTGCGGGACTTCGACCGGGCGTGGGCGGCTTCGGCGCCGTTCTCGTCGCTGGGGGCGCGCCAGCGGTGGATCCGCGCGGTGCGGGAGCTGTCGGCGGACTGGCCGGTGACCGGGCCGCACGGGGTGGGCGGGCATGCGGCCGCGGACGGGGAGCGGCGGTGGCGGCAGGGGGAGGTCACGGTGCGCTGGGAGGCGCTGGCGCCGCGGAACACCTCGTACCGGTAAGGGATACGGGGTGCGCGGAAGGCCACGTACCGGTGACGAGGCGGGGTGGAAGGCCACGTACCGGTGAATAACGGTGGTCATTGAGGGAGTTGGGGGAATTCGGGGAACGGGATGTGGATCTCGTTCGTCGGACGGGTGTGCAGGAAGGAGCCGGAAGGTTCTTGGGGGTTGTGAGGGGATCCGGTTGCCACCTCTGTCGCTTTTGCGGCGGGCGTGGCAGCATCACCGCTGCATCACCAAGTTACTGACGGTAAATCAGATGTGACCCAGCTGCGGCCTCGCTCGACCAGGGGTGGCCATGACGACTTGTTCCGGGGGGAGCTCATGAACCGACGTCGACGCGTGACGACCGCCATAGCGCTGGTCTGCGCCCTGAGTGTGCTGGTGCTGCCGGGACAGGCGTCCGCCGAGCCGCTGCCACCGGCCCCGCCCGGGAGCGGGAGTGGGCCCGTGGGTGATGCCGACAAGAGCCTCGACCAGGTACGAAGAGAGATAAACGACCTGTATCGCAAGGCGGCCGTCGCCACCGACGCGTACAACCTCGCCGAGGACCAGGCGCAGAGCCAGTCCGGCGAGATCGTGAAGCTGGCCCGGGCGATAGTGGCGGGCGAGCAGCGGATCGAGAAGCTCAAGGACCGCCTCGGTGCGCAGGCCCGCGCCCAGTACCGGACCGGCGGGATGCCGGCGAGCGCCCATCTGATGCTGAGCGGCAACCCGGACATGTTCCTCAAGGGCGCCGGCCAGCTGAAGCAGGGCCAGCAGGCGGTCAAGCGGATGCTGGGTGAAATGACCCGCACCCAGGAGGACTTGCGGACGTACTCCCAGGACGCGAGCGGTCAGTGGCAGAAGCTGGAGGCCAACCGCAAGCGCAAGGAGAAGGCGCAGAAGGAGATAAAGAAGCAGATCGACGCCGCCGAAAAGCTGGAGACCCGCCTGGAGAGCAAGGAGCGCGAGCGCCTGCTCGAACTGGAGCGGGACGAGCAGTACCGCTCGCAGACCGCCTGGCTCAACTCCGGCGCGCTGAAGGGCGGCAAGGGCGGCGCGGCCACCTCCCAGGGACAGCGGGCGATCTCCTACGCCACCGGCAAGATCGGCAGGCCGTACGTCTGGGGTGCGGAGGGCCCCGACGCCTTCGACTGCTCGGGCCTCACCCAACAGGCGTGGTCCGCGGCGGGCCGCCCCATACCCCGCACCTCCCAGGAACAGTGGCGCCTGCTCCCCAAGGTGTCCGTCTCCCAGATGCGGCCCGGTGACCTGATCGTCTACTTCTCCGACGCCAGCCACATCGGGATGTACATCGGCGACGGAGCCATCGTCCACGCCCCCCGCCCCGGCCGGAACGTGACGATCGCCGGCGCAGGGTCCATGCCCATACTGGGCGTGGTCCGCCCGGGCTGACCACCGGGGGCACGGGGCAGCGCCACCGTGCGGCTACCGCCACGCGCCCGCCCCCTCCAGGGGGCACCGGGTCTGTCTCCCTGTGCGGCTGCCACCAGGCGGCCGCGCCCTCCAGGGGGCGCAGGCCTGTCTCCCTGTGCGGCTACCGCCACGCGGGCGCGCCCTCCCACTGCTGGCCCCCTTCCAGGGGCGCGGGGAACTGCGCGACCAGCCCCCCACTCACCTGCCACTCACCCACCCACCCCTGGAGGGCCCGCCACCTCGCCGGGGTCTGGGGGCTCGCCCCCAGTTTCGGGAAGGGGCGGGGTGGGGTGAAGCCCCGCGCAGCGGGCCTCCTCCCCGGGGAGCGTGACCGGGACCGGGGCGGGCCGGGACGGCAAGGGTGGCGACTCCGTCGGGGGCCGCCCCCTTGCCCGCCCGTCCCGCCCCCGGGGGGCGGCCCCGCCGCCCAAGCGGGCGGGGGTAACGGGAGGAGGGGGCGGCCCCGTCGCCCCAGCGGGCTACCAGGAGTGAAGGGGTGGGCGGCCCCGTCGCCCAAGCGGGCTACCGGGAGTGAAGGGGTAGGCGGCCCCGTCGCCCAGGCGGGCTACCAAGGGTGGGAGGGCGGCGGCTCCGTCGCCCCAGCGGGCTGGGGTGGCGGCACGGCAAGGGGAAGCGAGTCCTTGGACGAGGCCCGCCCCCGCAGGGGTGATCTTTGTCATGGGAGGGGTGGGTGGGGTTCGCCGCCTGATGCGTGCCTCGACGCGGCATATGCCTGGTCGTCGCCGGGTGAACACCCCCGCATATGACCGGGGCGGATTCGTGAACGGCATTCCGTTGCGGCGCCGCATACCGCTAAGGTCCCCGTTTGGCGGGGCGCCACTCGGCGTCCCACCACGCCCTCGGGGGGAGGGAAGGAACAAACCGATGCCCGTACCCGTACCGCGGCAAAAAGCAGTGCCTGCCGTGGAAAGCGGTCAGGCCGGCCCGCACGACGACTTTCACGACACTTTCCACGACCAGGTGCAGCAGCCCCACCATCAGCCGACCGACCTCACGCTGCTGGTGATCGAGCACGACCCGGCGGACGCCTTCGCCGTGTCCGACCTGCTCGCCGCGACCGACGGCACCAAGGTGCGCATCCGCACCGCCCGCAACCTCACCGAGGCCGGGCGGCTGCTCACGGATGACGTGCACTGCATCCTGCTGGACCTGGACCTGCCGGGCTGCGGCAGCTGCCCCGGCTGCCAGGAGGACGCCGAGAGCGCCGCCGCGGGCGAGGGACCCGCGCTGGGCGCGCTCGGCGACGTACTGCGGATGGCACCCGACCACGCCGTGCTGGCGCTGACCCCGCCGGACCGGGCGGAGCAGGCGGCGGCCGCGGTGCGGGCCGGAGCGCAGGACTACCTCTTCCGCGACGAGCTGGACGGCCGGCTGCTGAGCCGTGCCATCCGGTACGCGGTGGAGCGCAAGCGCGCCGACACCGCCTCCTACAAGCTGGCCGAGTCGCGCCTGCACGCCCAGGAGAACGCCCGGCTGGAGCGCGGCCTGCTGCCGACCCCGCTCCTCGAAGGATCGGACCTGCGGTTCGCCACCCGCTACCGTCCCGGACGTTCCCGCGCCCTGCTCGGCGGCGACTTCTACGACACCGTCCGCACCCCGGACGGCACCGTCCACGCGATGATCGGCGACGTCTGCGGCCACGGCCCCGACGAAGCCGCACTCGGCGTTCAACTGCGCATCGCCTGGCGGGCATTGACCTTCGCCGGGCTGTGCGGCGACGAACTCCTCTCCACTCTCCAGCGCGTCCTGGAGCACGAGCGGGAGAGCGAGGAGATCTTCGCGACCCTCTGCACCGTCGACATCGCCCCCGACGGCCGCCGGGCCGGACTCTGCCTGGCAGGCCACCCCGCCCCGCTGATCGCCAGGCAGGGCCGCCCGGCACAGCTGATGCCGTTCGACGACGGCGGCCCGGCGCTCGGCCTGCTCCCCCGCGCCCGCTGGCCGCGCCAGCAGGTCGAACTGGGCGGCACCTGGAGCTTGTTGATGTACACCGACGGCCTGATCGAGGGCCGTGTCGAGGGCAGCGAGACCGGCCGGCTCGGCCAGGACGGAATGGTCGCCATGATCAACCGTCAACTGGACGAGGGCCTGCGCGGCGAGGATCTGCTGGACGCCGCCGTCACCCGGGTCCGCGAACTCAACGGCGGCGAGCTGACGGACGACGTGGCCGTCCTGCTCCTCGACCGCGACAGGGACCGGCCGGGCGGAAGCACCGCGCGCAAGGGGACTGCCGGCAAGGCGGCTGCCGGCAACGGGACCGCGGGCAACAGGGCTGTCGGCTACAGCCCCGCCGCCTCCCGCCGCAAGGGCTCACGACCGACCATCCCGACTCAGCGCCCGCCGACGTAACGGGCCGACGTAACGGCATGACGGCTACGGCCGAACGCCGCCCCCGGTAACGCCTGCACCTGCGACCGCACCTGCGGCCGCGCCCGCGGCTACGGCTCAGCGCCCGCCGTTGTAGGGCCCGTACGGTCCGTCGCTGCTGCTGCCCCCACGGCGTCCGCCGCCGCCGGAGACCTGCCGCAGCGCGGGCCGCACGTCCACCAGGAAGACGATCGAGGCGACCAGACCCGCGATCTGCAGGAACAGCATCGGCACCACCAGGTTCACCACGACCGTGATGCCGAGAATGATCAGCCAGAAGTTCTTCGACTGCTTGTCGGCGGCCCGATAGGCGTCCGCACGCGCGGTCGCGGCAAGGATCAGCGCGGCCACCGCCGTCACGATGAACACCAGGCCGACCACGACCACCAGCAAGCTATCGAATCCCGAACGCAACATTCCGAGCACCGCCTCATCAGGGTTGACCGCCTACCGACCGCCTCGCCCAAGGTACCGAAACGACGGACCGGACGCCTTTACGGCGACCGGCCCGTCGCATCGGACCGTACGGGCGATTCCAGGCACTCACCGCGCCCGAGCAACGCCTACTCCACTCCGACTTCTTCCACCTGTACCGCTACTTCTACTTCTCGTCGGCCGCCGCAGCCGTCTTCTTCGCCGCGGGCTTGCGCGCCGGCTTCTTCTCCGCCGGAGCAGCCTCGGCCTGAGTGGCACCAGGCGCGTCGGCCTTCGGCTCCGGGTCAGGCGCGTCGGCCTTCGGCTCCGGGTCAGGCTCGACCGCCACCGCGATCTCGTTGATCTCCTCGGCGGCCTCGCCGCGCCACTGCTTCACGGCTTGCTCGCCGTGCTCGGCGACCTTCTCGTACGTCTCCCGGGCCTTGACCGCGTACTCGGCGGCCACGCCCACTCCACGCAGAGCCAGATCCTGGGCGGTCTCGCCCCACTTCTTCAGATCCGTGTCGAAGGATCCGACCGCCTCGGTGAACTTCGCCTGAAGGGTGGCCTGCGCCTCCTTGGCCTGCGAAGTCACCTTCTCCTGCACGGCCTTGGGGTCGGTCTGCCGGACCTTCTCGAAGCGCTCCGGCGCCTCGTCGGCAAGCTTCTTGGCCTGCTGCACGGCGAGATCGGCCGTACCGGCGAAGAAGTAGAGGGGGGTCGGGTCGGCGAGGGTCTTGCGCAGGTCATCGCTGATGGCCATAACTGTGGTCCTCCCGGATCGCATCAGTGTGAGGGTGGGGTGGCACCACTGCCCGGGCCGCCATCGGCCCCGGAAGCTTCCCCGGTATCCGTTACGTCTACGTCGTTGTCCTGCACGCCCTCGCCGCCCGCCGCGTCCCCCGCGGCGGCCGTCGTCTCCGCCGCTTCCGCGGCGTTCTCCTTGCGGAAGGACTCGTAGATCTGGAGCAGCACCTGCTTCTGCCGCTCGTTGATCGAGGGGTCGGCCAGGATGACGGCGGGCGTCTCCAGCTCGTCCCGGTCCTTCTCGTCAAGGATTCCGGCCTGCACATACAGCGTCTCCGCCGAGATCCGCAGCGCCTTCGCGAGCTGCTGCAGGATGTCGGCGCTCGGCTTGCGCAGCCCGCGTTCGATCTGACTGAGGTACGGATTGGACACCCCGGCCGCTTCGGCGAGCTGCCGCAACGAGAGCTGCGCATTGCGCCGCTGCTCGCGCAGGTACTCCCCGAGGTTGCCAACGTTCAGTGATGCCATGCCCCCGATGGTGCACCCCTCTTGCTAACTTTTGCAAGCGCCTGCTTGCAAAAGTGTTCCAGCGCACACAGCCCTGACGGAAGGCCGGAGGTACCGGCAGACGCACGCCTCACCCTTCCCCGCACGAGGCAACTCGCCTTTGGCAGAGGTGAGTTGAGGCATTCCTTACGGCGTCCGTGACACACTGCGCGCATTCGGCGCCGCCCGACGGGAATGACGCACGACGGGGATGGCGTCTACGGGGATGACGCCCGACGGGGATGACGGTCTACAGGGATGTGGTGAGTGTGATGGAGGTCCGTAGCTTCGCGGAGTCCGACCGTGCGGAGCTGCGCGCGCTGTCGGTCCGGGCCGGGGAGGGCTCCCCCACCGCCTCGCTGTGGGGCCACCCGGAGTCGGAACAGTCCATCTACCTCGACCCGTACATGGACCTGGCGCCCGACACCCTCTTTCTCGCCGTGCGGGACGGGGCACTGGTCGGGTACCTCACCGGCTGCCCCGACGGCACGAAACTCCCCGGCGAGAGCGAGCTGATCGACGCGGCCATCCGCAAGCACCGGCTGATGCGCCGCCCGGTGGCCCGCGCCTTCTTCGCCCGCGCGATGTTCGACAGCGCGGCCTCCGCGCTGCGCCGCAGGCCCACCGCGGGCGAGTTCCATGACGGCCGCTGGCCCGCCCATCTGCACATCAACGTGGCGCCCGAGGCGCGCGGCACCGGGGCCGCCGACGCCCTGATGAACCGGTGGCTCGACCACCTCAGGGCGGCCGGCTCCCCCGGCTGCCACCTTCAGACCCTGGTCGAGAACCCCCGCGCGGTCCGTTTCTTCGCGCGCATGGGGTTCACCGAGCACGGAGCGGCCCCGCTGGTGCCCGGCCTCAGGTACGAAGGCCGGAAAGTGCACCAGCGGACGATGGTGCGGGCACTCTGAGCAGGGCTTGTTCGGTACGGCGCCGCCGCACATAGGTGTAGGGGCTCTCGCCGTACTCCCGCAGGAAGTCACGGCCCAGCTCCCCGGGCGTCATGCCCGCGTCGCGGGCGAGGGCGAGGACGTCCAGCGGACGCGCCAGCTCCCGTTCGAGCCGGTCGCGGACCCTTCGCAGCCGTACGAGAGCGTGCAGGCGCTGCGCGGCGATGCGGGCGAGCGCCCAGGCGGGATTGCACATGAAGTCGGGCTCCTGACCGGTGACGTAAGAACTCGAAAGTGGACCGACGGGGCTGGGCAGGACCCGGGGAGGGTCAACTGCCGCTGTCAGGAGACCTCCTGAATGCGGATCAGGTTTCCGGCCGGGTCCCGGAAGGCGCAGTCCCGGATGCCGTACGGCTGCTCCGTCGGCTCCTGCACGACCTCCGCGCCCGCCGCCTGCACCTTCGCGAAGGCGGCGTCCAGGTCGGTGCTGGCGAGCAGGATCCAGCCGTACGTGCCCTTGGCCATCATCTCGGTGATGGTGCGGCGTTCCGCGTCGTTGATGCCGGGGTCGGCGCCGGGCGGCGCGAGCAGGATCTGGGTGCCGGGCTGTCCGACGGGCCCGACCGTGATCCAGCGCATCTTGCCCTGGCCGACGTCGCTGCGGACCTCGAACCCGAGGGCGTCCCGGAAGAAGGCGACGGACGCGTCCGGGTCGTCGTGCGGCAGCGCGCTCGTGTGAATGGTGATGTCCATGCCGGTCAGGCTAGGCCGGGGGGCGGGGCCGCGCTTCTCGAATCCTGATGAGGTGAGGGAGCGGTTGCGCGCCGTACGACCGGTCATTTTCGGAGAAGCACCGGCCACCGGCCCCGGCCTAACTTTCTCGGCATGAACCTCATCGACGCAGTCATCATCGAAGCGACCGACACCGCCGCCGCCGAAAGCTTCTACGCCACCGCCTTCGGCCTCGACTCCCAGCAGATCCGAGTGCGTGCCGCCCAGGCACCCAGCACCGGCTTCCGGGGCTTCTCCCTCGCCCTCACGGTGGCCCAACCGGCCGACGTGGACAGCCTGTTCGCCTCCGCCGTCGAAGCCGGCGCCACCGTCCTCAAGCCCGCGGTCAAGGGCCTCTGGGGGTACGGCGGAGTCCTCCGCGCCCCCGAAGGCACCATCTGGAAGATCGCCACCTCCGCCAAGAAGAACACCGGCCCCGCCACCCGGCACATCGACGAGATGGTCCTGCTGATCGGCGTCGCGGACGTGGCCGCAACCAAGAAGTTCTACGTCGAGCGGGGCCTGACCGTGGGCAAGAGCTTCGGCAGCAGGTACGTCGACTTCGAGGGCGCCCCCGGGCACCTCAAGCTGGCGCTGTACCGGCACAAGGCCCTGGCGAAGGAAGTGGGGGTGTCGCCGGAGGGCAGCGGGTCGCACCGGATCGTGCTCGCCATGGGCGACGAGGGCTTCAGCGACCTGGACGGCTTCGTCTGGGAGGCGGCGGCGACCGCGTCCGCCGAGTGACGGCGTTGGGCTGCCGCGGGCGGGGGCACGCTGTTACGTTCGTCTGCGTGGCCCCCGTACCCCTGGAAGACCTCGTCCGGCTCCGGCGCGCACGCGACCGGATGGACCGGGATTACGCCCAACCGCTGGATGTGCCCGCGCTGGCGCAGGACGCCCTGATGTCCGTGGGGCACTTCCAGCGCAGCTTCCGCGCCGCGTTCGGCGAGACCCCGTACAGCTACCTCATGACCCGGCGGATCGAGCGCGCCAAGGCGCTGCTGCGGCTCGGGGAGATGTCCGTGACGGATGTCTGCATGACGGTCGGAGCCACCTCGCTGGGGTCGTTCAGCAGCCGGTTCACCGAATTGGTCGGTGAGAGCCCGAGCGCGTACCGGGCCCGGGACCACGGGGAGAGCGCGGCGATCCCGGCCTGTATCGCCAAGATCCACACCAGGCCGGTCAGGAACGGAGAAGCGAAGAAGAGCGCCGGCTCCTAGCGTGGAGCACATGGAAAACAACGGCACGAACCCGGACAGCACCACCCACTCCGACAGCTCCACCCTCACCCTCGCGCAGTGCTTCATCGCGGTCGACGACCCCGAGAAGGCACTCGGCTTCTACCGCGACGCACTCGGCCTCGAAGTGCGCAATGACGTCGGTTACGAGGGGATGCGCTGGCTGACCCTCGGGTCCCCGTCCCAGCCCGACGTCGAGGTCGTCCTCGAACCGCCGCTGGCCGACCCCAATGCCTCCGAGGCCGACCGCAAGGCCGTCTCCGAGCTGATGGCCAAGGGCATGCTCCGCGGCGTGATCTTCCGTACCGACGACGTGGACGCGGCCTTCGAGCGGATCCGCGCGGCGGGCGGCGACGTCCTCCAGGAGCCGATGGACCAGCACTACGGCGTGCGGGACTGCGCCTTCCGGGACCCGGCGGGCAACATGATCAGGTTCACCCAGCCGCGCAAGCAGTGATCATTCCCTTCTTCGCGGGGGCCCTGCCCACCACCGTGTGTCAGCGCGCGGTTGCCAGGGCCTCGCGCCACACCGGGCTGTCGACGTAGTGGTTGTCGTACAGCTCGGAGGAGGCCTTGATCTCCTGCGGGTCCGCCTCGCCGCGCACCACCCGGCCGAGCAGCCGGAGGTAGTCGAAGCGGGGCATGCCCGGGGTGAAGACGAAGAGGACGTCGGCCGTGCAGCCGGGGGCGGCCGCGAAGGCGTGCGGGGTGTGCGGCGGCACTTCGAGGAAGTCGCCCTTGTGCAGGGTCTGGATCTCGTCGCCGATGAGGACCTGGAGAGCGCCGTCGATGACGAAGAACAGCTCGGAGGCACGGGTGTGGAAGTGCGCGGGGGCACCGACAGCGCCGGCCGCGAAGGTGGAGCGGTAGCTGGTGACCGTCGCGCCGTCGGTGCCGCAGTCGGCGAGCAGGGTCATCACGCTGCTGGGGTCACTGGTGGTCTCGGCGGTGGCGGCGCGGGTGAGAAGGGCGCGGGGGGTGGTGGCATTCATGAGTAACTCCCAGGTGGCGGGCCGTTTCGCGGCCCTCGTCGTTGCCTTGTGAGAATAACTCTAGGGAGTGGATAGACCCGTGAAGGGGTGCACTTAACGGTAGGTTTGAAGGGTCAATTATCGACCTCCGCCAGCAGCTCACCCAGCCGACCGGCGGCGAACGCGACCAGCGGACGCACCGGAAGCAACCGGCACGCGGCCTCCCCGACCCGCACCTCCGCCGTACCGGCCCCGTCCTCGAACTCGGCGCCCACCTGCGGGAAGAACCTCCCGTTGTCGTCACCGACGTCGAGCGCCTCCACCCAGACGCGCTCGGCGTCCTGCTGTCCGTCGGCGTCTCGCTGTCCGTCGGCGTCTCGCTGTCCGTCGGCGTCTCGCTGTCCGTCGGCGTCTCGCTGTCCGGTGGGCAGCACCATCGGGAAGCGCCGGACCTTCAGTCGCGGGCGCGCGGTCAAGCCCTCCGCGTAGTGCAGGAAGGTGTTGCGGTGATGGCCCACGCCGAGCAGCAGGACGTACGCCCCGAGCTCGTGCAGCGCCCCGAACGGCGAGTCCACCCCGACCGAGAACCCCAGCGCCTGCCGCGCCACCACCTCCTGGGCCCGCGCCCCGAGCGCCGCGACGGACGTCTGTGGATGCGTACTGCGCAGGGCACCGGTCCGGGTCCGCACCTCCTCCGCTATCGCCCCCATCCCGGACGGCAGCTCCGGCCCGAAGACCGGCACCGCGTCCCGCCTCCGTCTCAACTCGGGGTCGGGTACGCCGACCTGACCCGGCTCGGGGTCGGCGACGACATCCGTGGTGAAGGTGGGCACGACCAGCGTCCCCTCCGGTCCGAGCACCGCGCGGAGGCTGTCGACGACAGTGGCCGCGCCCCCGTCGACGTAACCCAGGCTGGACAGTGACGAGTGCACGAGCAGCGTCATGCCCCCGGTGACCCCGAGCTTGCGCCAGCCGGCTTCGAGCGCGGGCCCGTCCAGGCCCGCGGAGTGGTGCGACGACTGCATGACGTACCCCTTGCTGATGCTGTGCCGACGGCACGCCGAAGATCCACGTACCGAATGCCGGGGAATCTATCCGGAGGGTCTGACAACGGGTCCTGCCGTCCACCACTCCAGCCCCTCACCCCCCACCCGCCCCTCCCGTCGGCTACCGTCCCGCCATGGACACACCCGCCACGCTCCAGCCCCGCCACCTCTACCTGGTCCGGCACGCCGAGGCCACCCCCGACGAGACCGGCCTCAGCGAGACCGGCCGCCGTCAGGCCGCCCTGCTCGGGCAGCGGCTGCGCGGCATCCCCCTCTCGGCCATCCACCACGGGCCGCTCCCCCGGGCGGCCGAGACCGCACGGCTCATCGCGGAAGGCATGGGCGAGCAACTCCCGGACGGCGTGAAGCCGCAGGTGGCCGAGCCCGCCGGGGACTACGTACCGTACGAGCCGAAGCGCGCGGACTTCCCCGAGGGCATCGACGCCGGCCGCTACCTGGAATTCGTCGCCCAGTTCCCACCCGAGGAACGCGAGCGCGGCCCCGAACTCGCCGCGCAGGCACTCGACTTGTACACGGGGCCGGTCCAGGGCATCCAGCCCCGCCACGAACTCCTCGTCACCCACAACTTCCTCGCCGGGCAGATCATGCGCGCCGCCCACGACGCCCCGGCCTGGCGCTGGCTCGGCATCAACTTCGCCAACGCCGCGCTCACGGTGATCCGTTACGCCCCCGGCCGCCCCGACACGGTCCTCCTCTTCAACGACACCGGGCACCTGCCACCGGAGATCCGCTGGACGGGTGTGCCGCCGGAACTGCACATCTGAAGGGTGGGGGGCACGAGGTCAACCCGCTTTCACCGGCCACTGGTTGAGGTGTGGGCCTGTGCGCAGACGGCCCCGCCCCCGTTCCCGCTCCCTGGACAGCGCCAGCAGCAGGTAGGGGTTGCGCAGCATGCCGCGCATCCCGAGGGAGTCCTTGGCGGCCTGCAGTGTCATCGGGTACGAGTCGACGGCCCGGCCCACGTTCGGCGCGTCCAGGCTCGCGCCGGTGACCAGCCGGTCGAGGTCGATATAGGCGGAGCGCACCAGCTCGATCCAGCGGTAGGTGTCCACGTCGTCGCTCCAGCCCTCCACGTACTCCTCCCCCCTGGCACCCAGCACGCGCTCCCAGCGCCGCAGCATCCGACGCCGGATCTCGGCCTTGGTCGGGGTCAGGTGGAAGTGCCGTACGAGGTCGTAGAGCGGGTCGCCCACCATGGCCATCTCCCAGTCGATCAGGGTGAGTTCGCCGGAGGAGCCGCTGCGTACCAGGTTCCAGGGGTTGAGGTCGCCGTGCAGCAGCACCGGGTGCCGGGGGGTGACCGTACGGTCGTCCAGGATCTCCTTCAGCCGGCAGGCATCGGGAAGGCCCAGTACCACCGCCAGTTCCCGCGACTCCTTGGGCAGGCCGTCGACCATCACCACGAGCCAGGCGCTGAGCCACTGGTAGAAGCCCCCCGGGCTCACCGTGGGGTCGAGCTCACGCGCGTCCAGGCCGGCCACCGCGCCGAGCTGGTCGACCAGCGCGTCCGCCTCCTGCGGGAGCAGGCCGTCCACCGGATGCGACGGTGGTCCGTCGGTCGGCCCCTCGTAGGAGTGGACGACGAACGGGTCCTGGCGGCCGCTCTCGCCCAGGGCGAGCAGCCGGGGAGCCCTCACCGACGTGCCCTCCAGGGCCCGCAGCACCTGGTCCTCCTCCAGGAAGGTCGGCTCCCTGCGGGTGTCCGAGCGCAGCTTGCGACGGACCACCACGGCTCGCTCCGCGCTCCGCGCGTACACCACGGTGCTGAGGTGGCCGGTGCCCTTGAACACGCACTTGGAAGGCGCCGTCCCCTCACCGACCAGCGCCTCGGTCACCGCCCGGTGCGGAAAGGTGGCCTCGTCGACCTGGCTCCACCAGGCCCCCACCAGTGGCATCCAGGGGCTTCCGCCGAACCGGGCGGCGTGCCGCCGGTGCAGGATGCGCTCGATCTCCTCCGGGTCGGGGAGGTTGTCCAGCTGCAGCGGGACGCGGGCCGCCTCCAATGCCCGGGACACCGACTCGACCGCATGGCGCATCCCAACGGGCTCAGGGCCCTCTCCCAGTGAGCGGGCCGCCCGCATGATGTCCGGATAGACGGACTGCGCCCGTTCGAAGTCGAGGTAGTGACGAAGGTCGGTGTCCAGGCCCCGTACCGCATCAGGTCTGGTGGCGCGCATGGCGCGGTACCAGGCCTGGACCGCATCCTCCAGTTGATGCGCCGGGTAGTGCATGCGCACCAGGTGGGTGGCCAGGTCGTGCAACGGGTCGCCCCAGGTCGCCAGTTCCCAGTCGATGCAGACCAGTGGCGGCTCTCCGTCGAAGGTGACGATCACGTTGTCGCGGTGCAGATCGGTGTGCAGCAGGCTGAAGGGGCGATGGCTCATCGCGGGCACCCGCTCCGCGAACTCCAGCAGCGCGTTCTCCGCGATGCCCAGTGCGACGAAGAGACCGCCGAAGTCGGTCCAGTTGGCCAGCCGTACGTTCCGGTCGGTGAGCACCGCCAGCCGGTGCAGGAAGGCCCGGCTCCGGCCGCTGCCGGGCCAGTCGGCGGGCAGCGGTGGCAGGCTCTTGCGGCGCACCTCGGTCATCCGGGCCAGCAGGCTCGCCATGGCCTCGACCAGTCGACTGTCCAGGGGCTTGCCCGGCGGGCAGATCGTGGAGAGCGGGGCCCCTTCCACATAACTGTGGATCGCCGACCCCACACCCTTGAACAGGCACCGCGCGTGGGGCAGCGCCCCGGTCAGTGCCTCCAGGATCTGCGACTCGTCCCGCCAGGTCCGCAGCACGACCGGCACCGCCCCGGGCACGGGTACCCGTACCGTCACCGCCATGCCCGGCGCTTCGCCCACCAGCTCCGCCATCGCTCTGGTGAGGGTCACCCGGAAGTTCCGGTTGTGGAACCCCCGGGTCATCTCGCCGGTACGTTTCGCCTCCTCCACGAAGGCGTCGTACACATCCGTGGCGGGTGGCTTGGGCACGGACAGCACAGCCACGGGGAGGTCTCCCACGAACTGCTCCTGAGGGGGTACGCGCCTGGAGCGCGTGCGGCGGCGAGATCAGGGGTCACCCTAGTAGCGGCTCGGTCCGACTCGTAACCAGTACGTAGTGCGACTACGACGTCGACCAGAGGCAAACCGCGGACGGAGCCGCACAGTTGGGCGGTCCTGCGCCGTACATACGAGGTCAGTCGTTCAGGTGCGTCCATACCGAGTCGAACCACTTCTGGACGGTGTTGACGAAGATCGTGCCCAGCGAGTGACTGTCCGCGTCGTCCTTCTCGTATTTGAAGAGCTCCGCCTGTAGGCCCAGAACGTCAATGGTGTCCACCGTCTCGGTCTTGCCGCCCTTGCTGCCCACCCGGATCGGGCGCTCGGTCACCTCGTAGAAGCCCTGCAGCGCGATCCGCCCGTTGAGGATGTAGTACTTGTTGTGCGGGGGCAGCCGGACGCGCTTGACCTCGACCTCCACTTCGGGGACCAGCAGGTCGCGGTGGAGCGAGTTCAGGGTGCTGCTGATCATCTGGGCGTGTACGTCCAGCTCGCGCATCCGTTCCTGGACTCTCGGATCCACGCCCCCCTTCTTGCGTGGATACGGCAGATCCACGTCTTGGTGGGGGAGCAGCACCCGCACAGCGATTCTCCGGGGGGAGATCTCACCCGCCTTGATGCGTTTGACCTGCTGGGCCACGTGGTCGCTCAGCGTCTCCGAGGTGAGACTGAAGACATCCAGAGTGACCTCGTCGGCCTGGAAAGCCTCGTCCACGACCGCTTTGAGGAGTTCCGTCCCGGTGGAGTGAATCTGCTGGACCTTGGCCACTCGGGTACCGCTGCCGCGCCGGGTCTTCACCCAGCCCTCGCTGACGAGTTCGCGCATCACCCGCTGGATGGTGTCCCGCGAGACCTCGAAGCGGTCCGCCAGCTCGCGTTGCGCGGGAAACGGGGACCCCACCGCGTACGTTCCGTCGGACAGCGAGGTGCGCAGCGCTGCGGCTACCCGATGGGCCTGGCCGCCCCGGCTGTCACCGACGTCTGATTTCACCACAGGCCAACCGTACCGCTTCCAGCCCAATTGCGGTCCACTACTGGCCAGTTGGAGCCGTCCAGTTAAGGGATCTACCAGTCCGGGGACAACCAATCCAAGTCAACCAGTCCAATTGGACGGACACCGGTTGCCGGAAGGGGGGAGTCTCATGGCCATACGCATCCTGGTGGGCGAGGTGTTCACCAACGGGCTGGAGCTGCTGATGCAGACCCGGTTCGGATTCCTGGGAGCACTCTGCTTCCTGCTGTTCGTCGTCGGTGTCAAAGCCCGCAACACGAAATGCACCACCGCCGGCGCGCTGGTGTTCGTCCTGCTGATGCTTCAGGCCTGACGGCCGGGCCCCGTCACCAGGTCCAGCACCTTCTCCAGGGAGTCCACGACCGTATCGGCGCCGGCCAGCAGCAGCCTCCGCACCCGGCGTTCGTTCTGCGCGTAGCCCAGGAACGCCACCCCCGCCCGCCGGGCGGCAAGCAGATCCGACGTCGTGTCCCCGATCATCAGCGTCTGAGCCGGCCGTGCACCCAGCCCCCGCAGGGCGCGGTCCAGGCAGTCGGGGTGGGGCTTGAGCAGGCGGACGTCGGACGTGCGGCCGTAGATGTGGTCGGCGAAGCAGCGGTCGAGGCCGTGGTCGGCGAGGTAACGGGCGGCGACCGCAGGTGAGTTGTTGGTCGCTATGGCGAGTTTGGCGCCGCGCGCCGACCAGGCCCGTATCAGGTCGTCGACGTACGGGGTCGGCCTGGCCGTCCTCGTCGCGCTCAACTCCTCGTCGGTGAGGATCTGCTCCAGCTCCGCGGTCAGCGCGTGGTCGGGGTGACGCGCCTCGCCCACCGTTCTGAGCACCGCGTGCGGGTCCTGCCTCTCACGGCCCTCCAGCGGCACCTCCAGCCCCCGCTCGTCGGCGAGCCACGCGATCAGCCGGTCCGCGATGTCATGCGCCCGGTGTTCCGCGAACAGGCCGCAGATGGGGCCGTCGAAGTCGAAGAGGATGCAGGTGGCTTCCGTGATCGGGCCCGCCGCTTGCTCCAGCACGGATGCCACCTGTTCGAGGTCAGTCGCGTCGTATGCCACTAGGAGAGTGTGAGGTCCGAGGTGATGGTGTTCCAGAGCGCCTCGAACCATTGTGCTGACTGGTTCACGAACATCTCGTCACGTGGCCCGGTCCTGCTCTCGAACGCGAAGAGGACCGACTCCGATCCGAGGGCGTCGTACATCTCCAGATTGGTGTTCTCGATCTCCTCCTCCCGCTTGGCGACCTGGTAGTACGCGAAGAGGGCCTCGGCGCCGTTCAGGACGTAGAGCTTCACGGGAGGGGTGAACGGAAGCGCTCGGAACGTCACTCGGACGTCGATTCCGTGCGAGCGGCGGAGGTTACTCAGGTTGTGGCGCAGGACGTGGCCCTGCGCGTTGCGCTGGTCCAGCCAGCGCTGGTGCACCAGCTTCGCTTCGTTCTTGCCCTCGTCCAGGCCCCGGGGGAACGCCAGCTCGATGTTCCTGGCCGGAAGGAGCACCCGGACGGTGATGCTGCGCGGTTTCACCCGGTTCTCGTGGATCAGCTGGATGGGCTGGGCCAGCGCCAGCATCAGCGACTCCGACGTGAGACTGACCGCGTCGATCCGCACCTCCTGCGCCGAGAACGCCTCCGTCAGCCTCGGCCCCAGCGCGCTCAGCGTCGGCTGCGGCGCCGCGTGCACCGTGTCTCCCGCCGCCGCCACCGGCGAGTTCACCGCCACCCGCGCGGGCGCCCCCCGTCTCGCCTCCGTCAGCAGGCCCTCCTCGTGCAGGATCCGCAGGGCCTGCCTGATCGTCCCCCGCTCCACACAGAACTCCTCGGCCAACTGCGCCTGGGTCGACATGTGATCGCCGGCCTTCAGCTCGCCCTTCCGGATCCGCTCGCGCAGAGTGTCGGCCACTTCGCTGTGCGAGCGCTTTCTGCCGTTCATCGCGGTGCTCTCCTGACTCACGTCACAACGCTACAACTCACGGCCATCTATGGGGAGTTGTTTGTAAGTTGTTTATGGATCGCAACCAAGTGGGGACAACTTGGCTATAGATGGTTGGCAGTTGGTCAACCTGGTCGAGGCAGCGTCGCCTCCCCCGCAGAGCGCCACCACCACCCCCGCACCGCGACCCCGAGGGAGGGGACCATGCCTGTCCTGCTACTTTCCGCATTCATCGCCTACTGCTTCGAGCAGTACATCGACTGGCGCTACGGAGTCCCCGGCTCGATCGGGATCTTGCTGATGGTGGTCGGCACAAAAGCGCGGCACCCCGGGTGCGCCGCCGTCGGCGCCACCGTGCTCGCCGTGACGGTGTCCGGCCCGGCCACGGGCTGAACCCCGGCCACCGGCCGGACCGCCGAACGATCCCGACTCAGAGCCCCGTGGCCAGCGTCAGATCCTGGCTGATCGTGTTCCAGATCGAGTCGAACCACAGCTGGGACTGCTCCACGAACGTCCCGTCCCGCTGGCCGCCCGTCTCCCCGGAGAAGTGGAAGAGCATCGACCGGGTGCCCACCGTGTCGTACATCTCCAACGGCTCCTGTTCGTCGAACTGTTCCTCCTGCTTGGTGATCATGTAGTAGGCGAAGAGCGCCTCGGAGCCGTTGAGGAGGTAGAGCTTGACCGGTGGGGTGAACGGGAGGGCCCGGAAGTCCACCCGGACGTCGATGCCGTGGGTGCGGCGGAGGTTGCGCAGGTTGTGGCGCAGCACCTGGCCCTGGGCGTTGCGCTGGTCGAGCCACCGCCGCTGCAGCCGTTCGTCCGTGCCGTCGGCCACCGGTGTGGGGAACGCCAGGTCGATGTCCCGGCTGGGCAGCAGCACCCGCACGGTGACCTTCTCCGGCCTGATACGGCCCTCGTGGATCAGCCGCAGGGCCTCGCCGACCGCCATGGTGAGCGACACCGACGTCAGGCACAGTGCGTCGATCTCCACGTGCGGGGCCGCGAAGGCCTCGGCGATACGGGAGCCCAGCGCGACCATCGTCGGCTGCGGCGGGGCGGCGTGCGGGGCGAGGGCGGCGGGCGCGTCGTCGGCGATCGTGGCGGGCGAACCCTTGGTCACGTTCACCAGCAGACGCTCCTCCTGGAGGATGCGCAACGCCTGCCGCACGGCGCCCCGCTCGACCCCGAACTCCTCTGCCAACTGCGCCTGGGTCGGCATCCGGTCGCCCGGCCGCAGCTGCCTGGCCCTGATCCGGGCCCGCAGCGCGTCGGCCACATCTCGGTGCGACCTTTTCCGACCGTTCACGGCGGCGCCAGCAGTGCTCACACCCAGAACACTACAACTTCACGCCATCTAGCGGGAGTTGTTGGCGAACCTGGTTAAAAGTTCTTGGGGTATGGGGACAACTCCAGAAGAGTTGGCTGCCAACTCTGAATAGATAGCTCAACTACGCACCAATACATGCCTGTTGGTGACCGTCTCACCACCCCTCTCTCCAAGGAGTGATCCCCATGCCGCTCATCGCACTCCTCGCCCTTGGTCTCTACTTCGTCGGCGAGATGGTGGAGGACCGCTTCGGCCTCCTCGGCGTCGCCGCCATCGGTTTCCTCACGGTCGGCTACAAGACGGGCAACAAGACCTGCCTCGGCTTCGGCACCGCCGCCCTCTTCTTCCTCGGCCAGTCCGCCTTCAGCTGACCGCACAGGGGCCGGGACTCCGGCGCCTCAGGTCAGGACGCCAGGAGCCCCACACACCGGCCCCGACTCAGAAGATGTCCGGGCACCACGGCTCGCGCGGTGTCCTGAACAGAGCGTCCACCCGGGCCGCGGCCCCCGGCCCGGCCTCCCGCACCTGGCCCAGCGCCAGCATCCGCTCCGCCGACCGCCCGCCGAGGTACAGCGCCCCCAACTCCCGTACATCCAGAGCCAGTTCCGCCGCCTCCTCGGTGGCCACGCAGCGCCCCGCACCGTCCGCCGACACGTCCAGCCGGAACCGCCCCCCGGCCAGCCCCAGCGGGTCCGCCACCTCCAGCACCACGGACCGCGCCCCGCCGCCGGCGGAGTACGTCCTGGCCTCCAGGGCCCGTACGACATCCAGCACCCGCACCCACAGCCAGTCCGCCGACGTGACCACCCGCGCCGCACGCGGGTCGGGCAGCAGCTCCGGCACCAGGTCGTCCGGCGCGCGGTAGCCGGTCCGTACCTTCGCCACCCAGTCGATCGAACAGAGGTACCGCCACAGCGCCCGCTCGGCGGCCGGGGTGGTCGCGATCAGATCGTGCACCTGCACCGTGTTCAGCGGCTGCTTGCCGTCGCCCCACTTGTCGTCGGCCCCGTACTTGACCAGGCCCTCCACCTCGCCACCGGCCGACTCCGGCGCCCGGTAGACGGCGTAGAAGGCCGCCTTGTACGGCTCGGAGGAGAACGAGGTCAGTCCCGTCCGGTCCTCCCACCAGGCGGTCCGCCGGTCGATCGCTCCCGGCTTGCGCGCCCGGAGCCGCTCGTGCAGTTCCGGACCGGACTTCCGTACGTCCTCGGGTTCGACCAGGTCGACCCGGCCCCCGCACTCCGGTCCCGCCCACCTCGGGTCGAGACCGGTGCGGTGGGTGTCGATCTCCCACTCCACGGTGCTGGTCGCGTGCCCGAAGCCGTACCGCCCGTAGATCGGGTACTCGGCCGCGATCAGTGTCGCCACCACCTCACCGCGATCCCTGGCCTTCGCCAGGTCGTCACGGATCATCCGGCCGAGCAGCCCGCGCCGCCGGTGGGTGGGCGACACGGTGACCGACGTCACGGCGCCCGCTGCCACGAACTGCCCACCGGGGACGGTGAGTTGCTGCTCGAAGGAGCGGTACGTCGCCACACACCGGCCCGCCTCGAAGGCGCCCAGCGTCCTGCTGAGGTCGGTACGCCCCAGCCGCAGCGCCACATCCTCCTCGGTGATCCTGTCCGCCATCAGGAATCCGGTGCCTTTGGCCCGCATCCAGTCCGGGAACTCGGCCTCGGTGACGGGCCGAACCTCCACGGACGTGTCCGGGACAGCAGCCGTAGAGGTGGAAGCGGCGGGCGAGGGTGAGTTGGCGGATCCGGCAGCAGCGTGAGCACTCATGCACCCACGCTAAACACACCCCTGTCAGAATGTCGCCCGTATTTCGCCGACCCTGACCGGCCCCCCGAGCAGCGGTGCGTCGCCGATCCTGGCCACCACATCGCCCTCCACACCGAGCAGCGAGAGCGCCCTGGCCAGCACCGGCCCCAGCGCCCGCCCGGCCCCGTCGTCGATCTTGAAGGCGAGCGCCCGCCCGTCCGGCAGCGCCACCGCCTGCACCGCCTCCGCGCCCATCTTCGACAGCACCCCCGGCACGGCCGTCATCAGCCAGGTGTCGGGGCGTCGGGTTCCGGCCACATACTCCGGGTGCGCCCGCATCGCGTCCGCGACCCGGCGCTCCGCCGAACCCGGCTCCGCCCGCACGAAGTACCGGAAGGCCCGCGCGAGACCGGTCAGGCTGAGCGCCATCAGCGGGGCACCGCAGCCGTCCGTGCCCACGGCGGTCACCTTCTCGCCGCTCGCCAGCTCCACGCACTCCAGCACCAGGCGCTGCAGCGGATGCGCCGGGTCAAGGTACGTCGCGGTGTCCCACCCGTTGGCCTTGCAGGCGGCGATCATCGCGGCGTGCTTGCCGGAGCAGTTCATGGTGACCCGCTCACGGACCTTGCCGGACGCCAGATAGGCCTCGGCCTCGACCGCGTCGAGCGGGAGATCGGGCGGGGTCTGGAGGTCGGACTCGCTCAGCCCGTGCTCGCTGAGCATCTTCCGTACGAGATCGAGGTGGAAGCTCTCCCCCGAGTGGCTCGCGGAGGCCAGCGCCAGGCGCTCCCCGGAGAGGTCGAGTCCGGCCCGCAGCAGTGCGGCGGCCTGCATCGGCTTGTTGCTGGAGCGGGGGAAGACGGGGGCGCTCACGTCGCCGACGGCCAGCTCCACGCTGCCGTCCGCCGCCAGGATCACCAGCGAGCCCCGGTGATGGCCCTCGACGAAGCCGGATCGGACGACTTCGGCGAGAACCGGGGGTATGCCGGGGGTGGCGGTGGTGGTGCTGGAGGAGGTCATCGTCGGCTTGGCCTTCCGGGTCGTACGCGAACGGAGACGAAGCCCGAAGCGGACGAACCGCCCTGTCAGGGCGGAGAACACCCCTCCGTGGGGCAGAACACCCCTCAGTGCAGCAGATCGTCCACTTGTGCTTCGCCCTCACGGTACCTGCGGGCGATCTCCGCACTGCAATCGTCGGCGGTCCTCTGGAGCTGCTGCCGCTGCCGGGAAACCTGCTGCTCATAGCCGATGAGGCGGCCCATTCCCGAGTGCAGCTCCTGGTCCGTCCGGGCGTCCAGGTCGGACAGCTCGACCTCGGCGAGCATCTCGGCGGCCAGCAGCCGGTACTGCTCGTTGCGCGGCGGCGACAGCGTGACGTGCCGGGCGGACGACCGGTGCGTCGAGGGGGCGTCCGCCAGGATCTCGGAGAGCCGCTCCAGCACCGGCGGCTGCGGCCCGCCCCGACGGCCCAGCTCGGCTCGGAGGATGTCGATCCGCCCGTGCAGCAGCCTGCGTACGTAGCTGAGGTCCGCCTCGTCCCGCTGCGCGTCCTTGCGCAGGGTCCGCAGCTGAGGCAGGCCGAGGGTGCGGAGATCGGGCTGTGGGAGTACGTGCAGGGCACCCGGGGTGCCGTCGCCGTGGTGTGCGGTGCGTGGAGCGGGTGCCCGGGCCGCCTCCGCCGTCGGTGCCATTTGCATCGGTACGGGACCGGGCCCTCGCCCGGCGCCAGAAGTGCTCATGAATTTCCGTCCCCTCGAACGGTGCGGCGCACCGCCTTGCCCCGCATCGTGCCACTCCTACCCCTGCCGACGCAGGCACAGTGCACCCGTATGGCCCTTGCACAAATGAGGCAGGCGGGGGAAGGCATCATGGTCCCCATGCGAGCTGTGGTGCAGAGAGTGGACGGCGCGAGCGTCGTCGTCGGTGGGACGAGTGTCGGCGAGATCGTCGGCGAGGGCCTGTGTGTCCTGGTGGGAGTGACCCATGAGGACACCCCCGAGAAGGCGGCGCAGCTGGCGCGGAAGCTGTGGTCGGTGCGCGTTCTCGAAGGCGAGAAGTCCTGCTCCGACGTAAATGCGCCGCTTCTCGTGATTTCGCAATTCACCCTGTACGGGGACGCCCGCAAGGGCCGCCGCCCCACCTGGAACGCCGCGGCCCCCGGGGACGTCGCCGAGCCGCTGGTCGACGAGGTCGTGACGCAGTTGCGGAAGCTGGGGGCCACTGTCGAGACGGGCAGGTTCGGTGCGGACATGCGGGTTTCCTTGACGAACCACGGGCCTTTCACGGTATTGATCGAGGTCTGAATCAGTGCCCGAGGGCATCCGCAGGGGGGAACCGTTCCATGCGCACGCGCACGCTTTTCGACAGCTCCAGATCAGTCCTGTACGCCGCCGCTCTCGCCGCCCTGCTGAGCGGCTGCGGCTCCGGTGAGCCCGCGACACTGGCGGACGCGTCCCGGGCGCTGACCGACGGGGAGGTGCGGGACGCGGTGCTGGCGAACTCCGACGATGACGCCAAGCGCTACGCCATGGGCGTCGCCCAGCAGACCGAGAACGCCAATCTGCCCGCCTGGCGCACCACCGACCAGCCCTGCGTGCCGGTGACGGACACACTGGGCCCCGGCACCCTGGAGGCGGTCCGCTCGGCGCACACCACGGTCGCTCCGAGGGACGCCTCCGCCTTCCCGACGGACCTCAAGCTCGGCACGTACGACCAGGACGGCGCCCGGCGGGCCGTCGAGCGACTCTCCCAGGCGATCGGCTCCTGCGGTCCCTTCGACCTCACCGGGCCGCTGAGCCGCCACTACAGGGCGACCGTGAGCAAGCTGCCCGGCGGGGCGGGGGCCGCCGAGGAGACCCGCTTCGCGGTGGACGCCAAGCCGGTGGACAGCGGGTACCCGCTCATCCGCCTTGAGGTCTACGTGGTGCGGACCGGCAGCCTCGTGACGACCGCCGTCGTGCAGAACCCGCTGTCCCGCCGCTCCATGCCCATGGCGGCACCCGGGATGACCACCGACCAGGTGCAGAAGGTCCTGGACCTCCAGAAGACGAAGCTGACCCGCCCCTTCGAGCGCTGACCGCCGGCCCCGGACGCGTGCGCCGGCCCGCTACGGCTCGACCACGACCTCCTGGGCCGCCGCCGTGTCCCCGGCCAGCAGCTCCGCGTCGACGGCCACGTTCCGCTTCACCAGTGCCAGCGCGATCGGCCCCAGCTCGTGGTGGCGCACGGAGGTCGTCACGAACCCGATCTGCCGCCCCTCGGCACCGTCGGCCGCGAGCCGGATCGGCGTGCCGGACGGCGGCAGCAGCACCTCGCTGCCGTCCAGGTGCAGGAAGACCAGCCGGCGCGGCGGCTTCCCGAGGTTCTGGACCCTGGCGACCGTCTCCTGGCCCCGGTAGCAGCCCTTCTGCAGGTGCACCGCGCTGCCGATCCACCCCAGCTCGTGCGGGATGGTCCGGTGGTCGGTCTCGAAGCCCAGCCTCGGCCGGTGCCCCTCGACCCTGAGCGCCTCGTACGCCAGCACACCGGCTGCGGGCCCCTGAGCGGCGGCGTACGCCTCCAGTTCCTCGCGCGGCAGGAACAGGTCCCGGCCGTACGGGGTCTCCCGTACCACCACGCCCTCGGGCACCTCGGCGATGGACCCGGCGGGCAGCCAGACCACCCCGAACTCCTCGGTCCGGTCGGCGACTTCCACCCGGTAGAAGAACTTCATGCTCTCCAGGTACACGATCAACTCCTCCTGCGTACCCGGCTCCACGTGCATCCAGGTGGTCTCGCCGTCGTCCACCAGATACAGCGCGTGCTCCACATGCCCGTTGGCGGTCAGCACCAGCGCCTCGGTCGCCTGCCCGGCGGGCAGCTCCGTCACATGCTGGGTGATCAGCAGGTGCAGCCAGCTCAGCCGGTCGGCGCCGTCGACACTGATCACACCCCGGTGCGAGAGATCGACGAAACCGGATCCGTCGGCGAGCGCGCGCTGCTCCCGGAACAGGTCGCCGTAGTGCGCGGCGACGCCTTCGTCGCGCCCCTCTGCGGGAACGGCTCCGGGCAGGGCAAGGAGGGGGCTCTTCATGCCCCCAGCGTACGACCCGCCAACGCCTCGGTTACGAGCCGCCGCCCTCGGCCTTCTTCGCCTTGCACGCGGCACACACCCCGAAGATCGCGAAGTGCTTCATATCGGTCTCGAACCCGAAGTCCCCGCGCAGCTTCGCGATGAAGTCCCCCGCCACCTCGACATCCGCCTCGATGACCTCGGAACAGTCCCGGCACACCAGATGCAGATGGTGGTGCCGGTCGGCGAGGTGGTACGTCGGCGCCCCGTGCCCCAGATGCGCGTGGCTCACCAGCCCGAGCTCTTCCAGCAGCTCAAGCGTCCGGTAGACCGTCGAGATATTGACCCCCGAAGCGGTCTTGCGCACCTCGACGAGCAGTTCGTCCGGCGTCCCGTGCTCCAGCGCGTCCACCGCTTCCAGCACAAGCTGCCGCTGCGGCGTCAGCCGATAACCGCGCTGCCGCAGATCACTTTTCCAGTCGGTGCTCACCACGCCGCCAAGTGTAGGCAGCGCGGCGAGCATCCGGCGGTACTCGCGCGACTCAGCGGAAGAACGCGATGCCGTCGTCCGGCAGGTCGGGCAGGTTCTTCGCCATGGCCTCGACCTCCTCGGGGGTGACGGTCCTCTTGAGGTGCGCGGACATGTACGGGCGCAGCTCGACCTCGGGGGTGGCCTTCTCGCCGACCCACATGAGGTCGCTCTTCACGTAGCCGTAGAGGCGCTTTCCGCCGGTGTACGGGCCCGAGGCGGCGGTCCGCGCGACGGCGTCCGTGACCAGGTCGATCTGCGGCTTCTGCTTGGCCAGCTCGCCGTACCAGATCTCGACGACGCCGGTGTCGCGGGTCATCACGACCTCGACCTTGCGGTCCTTGTCGATGCGCCAGAAGCCGGACTCGGTCTCCAGCGGCTTCACCTTGTTGCCCTCGGCGTCGAGGATCCAGGAGTGCGAGACGTACTCCAGGAAGTCGCGGCCGTCGTGGCTGAAGGTGACTTCCTGGCCGAAGTTGGCCTTCTCCTCGCCGGGGAAGTCGGTGACGCCCGCGCCCGTCCACTTCCCGAGGAGGAAGACGAGGGGGACGAGGTCCGGGTGCAGGTCGGACGGGATCTCGATCATGAGGGGCTCAGGCGATCTGTGTAGGGGGGTGCGGCGGCGGCTGCGCGAGTGGCTAGCGCTGGCCCTGGTAGAGCTTCTTGACGGTCAGACCGGCGAAGGCGAGGACGCCGACGCAGACCAGGACCAGCAGGGCGGAGAAGAAAGCCTCAAGCACGTGGTGCTCCTTGCGACGATCGAGGTGTGAGTTGTACGGGCCGGGCCTCAGCTTAGTCGGCCGGGGCCGGACGCTCTCGGTGAGGTTCGTCGCGCTGGGCCGGGCGTGCGGCGCGGGGCTGCGGGACTAGGGTTCCCGATATGTCGAAGAAGCTCGTGATCAAGGTGACTGCCGGGGCCGATGCGCCGGAGCGGTGTTCGCAGGCGTTCACCGTGGCGGCGGTGGCGGTGGCCAGCGGGGTAGAGGTGTCGCTGTGGCTGACCGGGGAGTCGGCGTGGTTCGCGCTGCCGGGGAAGGCGGCGGAGTTCGAGCTGCCGCACGCGGCTCCGCTGCCGGACCTGATGGAGTCGGTCCTCGCGGCCGGCCGGATCACGCTCTGCACGCAGTGCGCGGTGCGCCGGGACATCGGCGAGAAGGACGTCCTGGAGGGCGTACGGATCGCGGGGGCGCAGGTCTTCGTCAGCGAGATCATGGCCGACGGCGTCCAGGCACTCGTCTACTAGCGTCTACCGGCGGTCCCGCTTGCCCCTGCCGTCGAGTTCGTCCCACATGTCGTCCGACCGGTCGTCGCCCGTGGTGTCGTCCCACCAGCGGTCACCGGGACCCCTGCGGTTGGCGACCATCGCCGCGAACGGCGGAATCAGGGCCGCGACCACGCACATCCCCACCGCCACCGGCACGGACCAGAGCCTGACCAGGGCGCACCCGGTCACGAAGAGGACCAGGCACGTCCCCATCATCAGGAAGTAGCCGCGCCGGCGACGTGCGTACATACCTCCACGGTAGGACCGGCAGTCCTGGAGAGCACATGACCGGAGGGCCGCACCCTTCGTCACAGGTAAGCGTCCAACCCCCTGTGGGTGCGGCCCTCCGGCCGGTTCATGCGGCGCCGCGCGTCACACTGCGATCGCGACCTCCGCCAGACCACCCGTCTGCGCGACGACCGTGCGGTCCGCCGTGCCGCCCGGGACCAGGGCGCGCAGCGTCCAGGTGCCCTCGGCGGCGTAGAAGCGGAACTGGCCGGTGGCGGAGGTGGGCACCTCGGCGGTGAACTCACCGGTCGAGTCGAGCAGGCGGACGTAACCGGTGACCGGCTCGCCGTCCTTGGTGATGCTGCCCTGGATGGTGGTCTCACCGGGCTTGATGGTCGAGGCGTCGGGGCCGCCGGCCTTCGCTCCACACATGGGTAACTCCTAACGGGGGTGGGTGGGTTGGCCGGGGGTTACTTGTTGGCGCCGAGCTCGATCGGGACGCCGACCAGGGAGCCGTACTCGGTCCAGGAACCGTCGTAGTTCTTGACGTTGGAGACGCCGAGCAGCTCGTGCAGGACGAACCAGGTGAGGGCGGAGCGCTCACCGATGCGGCAGTAGGCGATGGTGTCCTTCGCCAGGTCGACCTGCTCGGCCTCGTAGAGGGCCTTCAGCTCGTCGTCGGACTTGAAGGTGCCGTCGTCGTTGGCGTTCTTGGACCACGGGATGTTGCGGGCCGAGGGGACGTGGCCGGGGCGCTGGGACTGCTCCTGCGGGAGGTGCGCCGGGGCGAGCAGCTTGCCGCTGAACTCGTCGGGCGAGCGGACGTCGACCAGGTTCTCGGTGTTGATGGCCTTGACGACGTCGTCGCGGTAGGCGCGGATCGACTCGTCCTGGGGCTGGGCCTTGTACGAGGTGGCCGGGCGCTGCGGGACCTCGGCGCCGTCGACCAGGTCGCGGGAGTCCAGCTCCCACTTCTTGCGGCCGCCGTCGAGCAGGCGGACGTCGCCGTGGCCGTACAGCTTGAAGTACCAGAAGGCGTAGGAGGCGAACCAGTTGTTGTTGCCGCCGTAGAGGACGACGGTGGTGTCGTTGCCGATGCCCTTCTCGGAGAGCAGCTTCTCGAAGCCCGCCTGGTCGATGAAGTCGCGGCGGACCGGGTCCTGGAGGTCCTTGGTCCAGTCGATCCGGACCGCGTTGCGGATGTGGTTCTTCTCGTACGCGGAGGTGTCCTCGTCCACCTCCACGAGGGCGACCTTCGGGTCGTCGAGGTGGGCCTCGACCCAGTCTGCGTCTACGAGTACGTCGCTGCGGCTCATGTGCGGGTTCTCCTCCGGGGCAGTTACGGCGGGGGCGGTGCGGGGCGGTGCAGGGGCTCTGCGGTCCATTTCGGGTGCTTTGCGGGGTGCGCGAGTGCCAACGTAGGGCTGTGCGGCCGTACGACACGATGGGGTTTCGAGGCTTTCGAAAAGGCGGCGCGATGGGTGCAAATCACCCTGGGGAAGCGGGAGTTGAGGGGCTCTGCCCGTCAGTGGTCCGGCTCAGACGGCGGGGCGACAGAGCATGGCGGCGACGCGGCACAGGTCTACTGCCCGCCGCTTCGTGAGGTCCGCCTGTCGCTGCTGCATGGGTCCGATCGTAGGGAAGTACGGGCAGCCATGTCACCGGCGTGTCGAATAGTGAGACGAGATCGTCCGGATAGTGGGATACGAGAAGGGGCCGGGATGTCGTTCCCGGCCCCTGGTACCGCCTGCGTGCCTGGTTGTCCTGCGGACTGGACTGCGATGTCTCGCCATCCGGCCGGAGGGGCCTCGGCCCCCGTCCGGCCGGAGGGGGGGCGGTCAGCCCGCCAGGTGGACGTTGGTGCCGGTGACGCCGATCTCCACGCCGGTCTCGACCGGGGTGACCTTGTCGAGCTTGAGACCGTTCGGCAGGCCGCCGATCTGCCGCACGAAGTCGATCTTCTTGCGGATCATGCCTTCGAGGGCCGGGATGCCCTGGCCCGGCACCTCGTCGGCGTGCACGGAGATCGCCTTGCCGCCGTCCTGGAGGGCGACCGTCGAGTTCACACTGCGGGAGATCTCCCGGCCGAGGACCGAGACCGTACCGGTGACCTTGACCTTGCCGTTGCCGCCGTAGCCGACCTTGACGTCCTTGTCGCCCGCCGCGCGCGTCAGGTCGGCGTAACTGATCACTGCCGTGCCGGTGGCGCTGGCCGCGGTCGCGGAGGAGAAGTTGCCCGAGAGGACGACGTCGTGGAGTTCGGCGGTCATCTTGCCGAGCTTGAGCTTCTTGCCCTCGGCGCTCGCCTCGACGCCCTCGATGGTGACATCGACCTGGTCGAGTTCCTTGGCGAGGATCTGGGTGAGGAAGGGGAAACCCTTGATGTCGATCTGCGGCTCGGCCGAGAGACCCTGGCTGGTGCGAACCTTGGCCGCCACCTCGGATTCGGCGTAGTTGACCGCAAGCCGGTCGACGGCGACGAAGATCCCGCCGAGGATCACGCCAAGAATCAGAAGTATGCGTAGTGCGCGCATTGTCGCTGTGTCCCCCGCGTTCGTCGGCCCCCGTACTGAGGGTGAGCCTAACCGCTGGGGTTCGCGCCATTCCCGGGAACGATCAGGTCAGCTTCGCTCGCTTCGGCCGTTCCCGGGAATGCGCGGTGTACGGGGGGATCAGGCGAACGCCCGGCCCAGCATGTACACGGCGGGCGCGGCCAGCGCGAGCGGCAGCGCCACCCCGGCCGTCATGTGCACGAACTTCGACGGGTAGTCGTACGCCGCCACCCGCAGCCCGACCAGCGCGCACACCCCCGCGCCGAGACCGATCACCGCACCGCCGCCACCGAGCCCGTTCGCGCCACCGGCGGCGATGCCCGCGCCCGCGGCGGCGAGCAGGGCGACGGCGACCGAGGCCGGCGTGGGCAGCGGCAGCGCACGGGCGACCACTGCCGCCGCGACCGCGGCCCCGCCGACCGTCGTGGCCTTGCTGTCGGCCGCGAGCAGCCCGGAGGCGACCACGGTGAGCGCGGCGGTGGTGACGCCGGCCGTCAGGGCGTACATCCGCTCGTCGGCGGGCATCCGGTTGCGCAGTTGCAGTACGAGGGTGAGCAGCACCCACACCCCGAGGGTGCCGAGGATCGCGGCGGGTGCGTGCTCGGCGTCCACCGCGAGGATCGCGACATCCGCGATCAGCCCGCCGAGGAAGGCCAGCGCGATGCCCTGCCTGGCCGGCCACATCCCGTTCAGCCGGAACCATCCGGCCGCCGTCACCGCTTGCAGCAGCACCACGGGCACCACCACAGCGAACGGCCCGAAGACGGCCGCGGCGGCGAGGAGCGCCGCCAGCACCGCGGTGATCAGGGCGGGCCTCATCCCCGGGTCGATGATCGGCGAGCGGCCCTCGGCACGGGCGCGCTGGGCGTCGGTGACGCGTGCGTTGCCGCGGGTCGCCGGGGAGGTGTAGGCGGGGGGCATGTCGTAGGGGGCTTGGGCGGGGGCGCCGGTGTGGTGGGAGGCCTGGTGGGAACCCTGGCCGGATCCCTGCTGGGGGGCCTGGTCGTAGCCCTGCTGGGGGGCCTGGCTGTGGCTTTGGCCGGGTCCCTGGCCGTACGGCGCCGGGCCGTTGTGGGCGGGCTCGGGACCCGGTTCGGCGGCGGGGGTGTGCATCGGGACCTCGGGCGGCAGGGGGTACGAACCGGAGGGGCCGGCGATGTTCTGCGGCGGAAGGTAGGCCGTGTCGGTGGCGGCCTGGTAAGGCTGCCGGCCCGGCTGGCTCTGGTGGCCGGGCTGCATGTGCTGGCTCTGGTGGGCCTGCTGCCCTTGTTGGCTCTGCTGGCTCGGCTGCCCCTGGTGGCCCTCCTGGAACTGCGGGCCCTCCTGGCCCTGCTGCACCGGCTGCCCTTGCTGGAACTGCTGGCCCTGCTGCACCGGCTGGTACTGGGTGTCCCAGGTCTGCCCCTGCCAGCTCTGCGTGGCGTACGGGTCCTGGGCGTACGGGTCCTGGGCGGCGGCCGGGTCCTGGAACTGCTGTTCCGGGAGGGGCTGGTCACCGTACGGGGGTTCCCCGTAGGAGGGGTCGCCGTACGGGGCCTGCCCGTACGGGTACTGGTGATCGTTGTTGCTGCTCATGGTCCGGTCATCCTCCTGCGAACGGCGGGAGCACCTCGACCGTGCCGCCCTCGGCCAGCCGTACCGTCCCATGGTCACGAGTGCCGACGGGGTTGCCGTCGATCAGGAACGAGCACCGCTGGAGTACCCGGACCAGTTCACCGGGGTGCCGGCCGCGGACCGCGTCCAGTGCCTCGGCGAGGGTGTCGGCCGAGTAGGGCTCCTCGCCGGTGCCTGCGGCGGCCTTGGCGGCGGCCCAGAAGCGGATGGTGCCAGTTGCCATGGCGGCGGCTCCTTTGGTCTCGTCAGCTGTCCATGATGGGCCATGGGGCCGGGACCGATGACGGTGATGGGCCGGGGTGGGGCGGGGGCGGTGGGGCGGGTGCGGCTCCGCCGGGCGCCGCCCGGGCCGGCTCCTGCGACCCGGAGTGCCCCCACGCCCCCGCACGCTTCCGTGCGCCCCCCGTGCCCGCTTTCCCCGGGGTGAACCCCGTTTCACCCCTACTCCGGCCGTACAACGGGCCACGCGCCGGTGTACGGGAGTGATCAAGCGCACGGCCAACGCCTCCGCCAGGTGGGCTATTCTGCTGGGCAGAGGACTCGGGCAGCGACGCCCCCGGGTCCTTTTGTGCTTTCCGGAAGACCTAAAGGTCCGGGAAAGAACAGGGCAAGAGAGCGGGAAAACGGGCAGGTCGGACTCCGGGGCGCGGGGCCCGTCCGCCTAGCAATGAAGCAGTACCGCAGCAGTGAACGCAGTACCGCAGTACGAAGCAGTGCCGTAAACGTCCTCGCAGGGACCGAGGAGGAACCGACGTTATGGGCGAGCGAACCGTGCACCAATCGAAAACGACGAACCGACGGGCGGCCGGGCGAATGCCCCGGCGGACGACCGGGCGAGCAGGTGGGGCTCGATGAGTTCCCTGCTGCTCCTCACCAATGCCCTCCAGCCGTCGACGGAGGTGCTTCCCGCCCTCGGCCTGCTGCTGCACAGTGTGCGGGTCGCCCCCGCCGAAGGCCCCGCCCTGGTGGACACCCCGGGTGCGGACACCATCCTGATCGACGGCCGCCGTGACCTCCCGCAGGTCAGGTCGCTGTGCCAGCTGCTGCGCTCCACCGGGCCCGGCTGTCCGCTGATCCTGGTGGTGACGGAGGGCGGACTGGCCGCCGTCACCGCGGACTGGGGCGTGGACGACGTACTCCTGGACACGGCGGGACCGGCCGAGGTCGAGGCCCGGCTGCGGCTGGCGACCGGCCGGCAGAACCTGGCCGCGGACGACATCCCCACCGAGATCCGCAACGGCGACCTCTCGGTCGACGAGGCGACGTACAGCGCCAAGCTCAAGGGCCGGGTCCTGGACCTGACCTTCAAGGAGTTCGAGCTGCTGAAGTACCTGGCCCAGCACCCGGGCCGGGTCTTCACCAGGGCGCAGCTCCTCCAGGAGGTCTGGGGGTACGACTACTTCGGCGGCACCCGCACGGTCGACGTCCACGTACGACGGCTGCGCGCCAAGCTCGGCGTGGAGAACGAGTCGCTGATCGGCACTGTCCGCAACGTCGGATACCGCTTCGTCGTCCCGGAGAAGGTCGAGCGCGCGGCGGAGGAGGCCAAGGCCGCCGAGAAGCAGCACAGCAACCGCGAGGCGGAGAAGGCCCGGGCCCGGGCCTCGGCGTCGGTGGCCCGCTCCACGGAGACACCGGCGGCGGACTAGCGGACCGGGCGGGCGGGACTGCCCGCGCAGACGGACATGGCGGGGCCGCGGCGGCCGGACACACCGGCCGTCTCGCCCCGCGCCCGTTCGGCCGAATCGCCCGTACCGGATGAACCAGTAGCAAGTCACCCCGGTCCTTGGGACGACCGGCCTGTGACCTGGTCTCTCCGCGTAGACTCCTGCGCGTGGCCAAGGTGACGCGGGACGATGTGGCACGACTGGCGGGGACTTCGACCGCGGTCGTCAGTTACGTCATCAACAACGGACCGAGGCCGGTCGCCCCGGCCACGCGCGAGCGTGTCCTCGCCGCGATCAAGGAACTGGGCTATCGCCCGGACCGGGTCGCCCAGGCGATGGCGTCCCGGCGCACGGACCTCATAGGCATGATCGTGCCGGACGCCCGGCAGCCGTTCTTCGCGGAGATGGCGCACGCGGTCGAACAGGCCGCCGCCGAGCGCGGAAAAATGGTGCTGGTCGGCAACTCGGACTACCGCAACGAGCGCGAGGTGCACTACCTCCGCGCCTTCCTCGGCATGCGCGTCTCCGGCCTGATCCTGGTCAGCCAGGGCATGACCGAGAGCGCGGCGGCCGAGATCGACGCGTGGGACGCCCGGGTGGTCCTGCTGCACGAGCGCCCGGAGGCCATCGACGACGTCGCGGTCGTCACGGACGACGTGGGCGGCGCCCAGCTCGCCACCCGCCACCTCCTCGAACACGGTTATGAGTACGTCGCCTGCCTCGGCGGCGTCGAGTCCACCCCGTCCGTCGGCGACCCGGTCGCCGACCACGTGGAGGGCTGGCGGCGGGCGATGCGCGAGTCGGGCCGCCCGACGGAGGGCCGGCTGTTCCCGGCTCCGTACGACCGCTACTCGGCGTACCAGGTCGCCCTCGATCTGCTCGCCGGCCCCCAGCGCCCGCCCGCCATCTTCTGCTCCACCGACGACCAGGCGATCGGCGTGCTGCGGGCCGCCCGCGAGCTGCGTATCGACGTGCCCGGGGAGCTGGCGGTCGCCGGCTTCGACGACGTGAAGGAGGCGGCTCTCACCGATCCGCCGCTGACCACGGTGTCGTCGGACCGGCCCGCGATGGCCCGTGCGGCGGTGGACCTGGTTCTGGACGACGGGCTGCGGGTCGCCGGGTCGCGGCGTGAGCGGGTGAAGCAGTTCCCGTCGGCGCTGATCGTCAGAAGGTCGTGCGGCTGCGCGTAGCCGCTGTGGAACCGGCGTCTCGGCGCAGGCTCTTACATCGGGCATACGGGAATCTGCCGGGCTTCTTAACCTGCCCTCAGACTGTTCTCATCCAACGGGCGCACGCTCATGAACATGACGAACGAGACGAACCCGCAGCCGCCGATGCCGCCGTCGCAGACCCCCTCGTACGCGGGCTTCCCGCCGCCGCCCGAGCACCCTCCCACCGCGCATCGCCGCCGCGCCCGCCGCCCGGTGGCGCTGCTCGCCGCCGTGGCGATCGTCGCGGCGAGTGTGGGCGGCGGGGCCGCGTACCTCACCGGGCAGTACGTCGGCGGAGGCGACGGCAACGGATACGGCACCGGTGCCAACGGCACCAACGTCTCCCAGTCCAGCATGGGCACCGTCTCGGGCGTGGCCGAGTCCGTCGGACCCGCCATCGTCGAGATCAGCGCCCAGTCCTCGGCGGGCGCCTCCACCGGCTCCGGCGTGATCATCACCGCGGACGGCGAGATCGTCACCAACAACCACGTGGTGGCCGGCGCGGACTCGGTCAAGGTGACCCTGTCCACCGGCAAGTCGTACACCGCGAAGGTCGTCGGCACCGACCCCGACAAGGACCTCGCCCTGCTCAAGGTGCAGGGCGCGAGCAAGCTCCCCACCGCCAAGCTCGGCAGCAGCAAGGACGTCAAGGTCGGCGAACAGGTCGTGGCGATCGGCTCCCCCGAGGGCCTGTCCGGCACGGTGACCAGCGGCATCGTCTCCGCACTCGACCGCGACGTCACGGTCTCCAAGGACCAGGACAAGGGGCAGCAGCAGGGCCAGGGCGGTCAGGGCGACAGCGGCTGGCCGTTCGAGTTCGGAGGCGAGCGCTTCAATGGCGACACCGGCTCCTCCAAGACCACGTACAAGGCGCTCCAGACCGACGCCTCCCTCAACCCCGGCAACTCCGGCGGCGCCCTGATCAATATGCGCGGCGAGATCATCGGCATCAACTCAGCCATGTACGCCCCGAGTTCGGGCTCCGGCAGCAGTGCGGGCAGCGTCGGCCTCGGCTTCGCCATCCCCGTCGACACCGTCAAGAGCGACCTGGACAGCCTCCGCAAGGGCGGCAGCGGCGACACCGGCTCCTCCGCCGACGAGTCCCCGTCGTCCTCCGGCGACGGCAACCCCTTCGGCGGCTTCGGCACCTGAGTGCCCGCGTCCGAGGCCGGCCCGCGTGCCCGGCCGCCTTCCGGCGCCGGCCCGCCCGCCCCGCGGGCTCCCGCCCACCCCCCGTGCAAAGCTGGGCGGGACCGCAACGCCCCCGCCGGAGAACACCAGGAAGCCCGATGACCCCCGCGACCTCCGCCACTCCTCCCCCCGAGGACAGGGCCCACGCCACCGAGCGCATCCTCATCGTCGACGACGAACCGGCGGTACGGGAGGCGCTCCAGCGCAGCCTGGCCTTCGAGGGGTACGGCACGGAGAGCGCCGCCGACGGCATCGAGGCGCTGACCAAAGCGGCGACGTACGCCCCGGACCTGATCGTCCTGGACATCCAGATGCCGCGCATGGACGGGCTGACCGCCGCCCGGCGGCTGCGCCACTCGGGGGACACCACCCCGATCCTGATGCTGACCGCCCGCGACACGGTCGGCGACCGCGTCTCCGGCCTCGACGCGGGCGCGGACGACTACCTCGTCAAGCCCTTCGAACTGGACGAACTCTTCGCGCGGGTACGGGCGTTGCTCCGCCGCAGCTCGTACGCCGCCCAGGCCGGACTGCCCGCCGCGCCCGGCGACGTACTCACCTTCGACGACCTCCGGATGGACATGGTCACCCGCGAGGTCACCCGGGGCGGGCGCCAGGTCGAGCTGACCCGCACCGAGTTCACCCTCCTGGAGATGTTCCTCGCGCACCCCCGTCAGGTCCTCACCCGCGAGCAGATCCTGAAGTCGGTCTGGGGCTTCGACTTCGAGCCGTCGTCCAACTCCCTCGATGTGTATGTGATGTACCTGCGCCGCAAGACGGAGGCGGGCGGCGAGCCCAGGCTGGTGCACACGGTGCGGGGTGTGGGGTACGTCCTGCGCGGGGACGGTGGCACGGGGAGCGCCGGGTGACCTCGTTCGGACGGCGTTTGCGTGCCCTGCCGATCCGCTCGCGACTCGCCCTGCTGGTGGCGACGGCCGTCGCGGTGGCGGTGGCTGCGGTGGCGGCGGCGTGCTGGCTGCTGACGCGGGAGCAGTTGCGGGGCGAGCTGGACAACTCGTTGCGCAACATCAGCGCCCCCGCCTACCTCCTGCAGAGCACCTACGAGGAGTGCCTGCCCACCGGCCCACCGCCGGACCGCAACGCGCTGCCGGGCACCGCGTACCTCCAGATCGTCCAGGTGGACGGCAGTCGCTGCGTGGCCCGGGGCTCCACTCCGGTGAACGTGGTGCGCTCCGACGTACAGGTGGCCCTGCACCTCTCCTCGGAAGCCCTGCACGACGGCACCGACAGCCAGGGCCAGCCGGTCCGCGTGTACACCCAGCGCGACCGGGCCACCGGACTGACGTACTCCCTCTCCCGCCCCCTGAGCGAGACCGACAACTCCCTGAACCGCCTCGCCCTGGTGCTGCTCGCCGTCGCCGGACTGGGTGTTCTCGGCGCGGGCGCGGCCGGGCTGTGGATCGCCCGTACCGGCCTCAAACCGGTCGACCGGCTCACCGACGCCGTCGAACACATCGCGCTCACCGAGGACTTGACGGTACGCATCCCGGTCGAGGGCGAGGACGAGATCGCCCGCCTCTCCGCCTCCTTCAACGCGATGACCGCCGCCCTCGCCTCCTCCCGCGACCTCCAGTCCCAGCTCATCGCCGACGCGGGCCACGAACTCCGCACCCCCCTCACCTCGCTGCGCACCAACATCGAACTCCTCGCCCGCAGCGACGAGACCGGCCGCCCGATCCCCCCTGCCGACCGCAAGGCACTCCTCACCTCCGTCAAGGCCCAGATGTCCGAACTGGCCTCCCTCATCGGTGACTTGCAGGAACTCGCCCGCCCGGAGCCCGCCGCCGGCCACGCCCTCCCCCAGGTCACCTCCTGGCACGACCTCACCCGCATCGCCCTGGACCGCGCCCGCCTGCGCGGCCCCGAGCTCACCTTCGAGACGTCCCTGGCCCCCTGGTACGTCCGCGTCGAGCCCGCCGCCCTCGAACGCGCCCTGGTCAACATCCTCGACAACGCCGTCAAGTTCAGCCCCCCGCGCTCCACCGTCCAAGTCCGCCTCCACCTGGGCGAGCTGACCATCCGCGACCACGGCCCCGGCATCCCGCCCGCCGACCTCCCGCACGTCTTCGAACGCTTCTGGCGCTCCGAATCCGCCCGCGCCCTCCCCGGCTCCGGCCTCGGCCTCTCCATCGTCGCCCGCACCATCCGCGAGGCAGGCGGCGAGATCGCACTGCGCGCCCCGGCCGACGGCGGCCCCGGCACAGAGGCAGTGGTCCGCCTCCCGGGCGCCCCCACCCCACCCCCGGCCGAGGTGCCCTAACCCCTCACCACGCCCAACCCCGTCAGCCCGCCTGCCCCCCACCCCCCCCGGCCTCACCCGCACAACGGCCCCCTACGCCCCCGCCAGCCCATCCAGCCTCCTCCGCTGCCCCGCACTCAACCGCACACCCCCCGTCCCCACGTTCTCCTCCAGATGCCCCAGACTCGCCGTCCCCGGAATCGGCACCACCACCGGCGACCGCGCCAGCAGCCAAGCCAGCGCCACCTGCGTGGCAGTCACCCCCAACTCCCCGGCCACCGCCGCGATCTCCTCCCGCTCCCCCGCCTTCCCCCAGGCCACAGGCCGCCACGGCAGGAACGCGATGCCCGCCGCCTCGCACGCCTCAAGCACCGGCTCGTGCCCCCGGTCCAGCACGTTGTACTGGTTCTGCACACTCGCGATGTCGACGATCCCGCGCGCCTCCGCCAGCTCTGCGGCCGTCACCTCCGAGAGTCCGATCCGCCCGATCTTCCCCTCGTCCCGCAGCTCCCCCAGCGCCCCGAGCTGATCCGCGAGCGGCGTGTCCGGGTCGATCCGGTGCAGCTGAAGCAGCTCGATCCGCTCGACGCGCAGCCGCCGCAGCCCCTCCTCCACCTGCTTCCGCAGCGACGCCGGCGTCGCCTCGTACCGCCACTCCGCGCCCGGCGACGACCGCACCACCCCCACCTTGGTCGTCACGACCACACCCTCCGGATACGGATGCAGCGCCTCGGCGACCAGCTCCTCGTTCGCCCCCGCCCCGTACAGGTGCGCGGTGTCGATCAGCGTGACGCCCAGCTCGACGGCCCGCCGCAGGACCCCCACCGCCCCCTTCCGGTCCCCCTCCGGTTCCGTGGGCAACCGCATCGCCCCGAACCCGATCCGCCCCACTTCCAGATCCCCACCTATACGAAAGCTGCCCGCCGCCATCCGAACCCCACTCCCCTGCCCCGTCGATGAACTCGCCACGCTAACAGCGCTGTTGGGACTCCACCGGAACTCATTCGGAGCTCACCCGGAGCTCACCCGGAGCTCACCCGGGGCCCAGGGCAAAACCAACGAGACGCATCGTCTTGCGAAACCGCGCCCCGCGCGCTACCTTCCTCAAAGCGAGACGTTACGTCTCGCCAGTCAATGTCCCCTACGAAAGGCCCCCACTTGTTCCCAGCAGCGCCCACCACCACCGCCACCCCCGCCACCCCCGCCTCCCAACTCGCCGCCGTCGACCTCACCAAGCGCTACGTCGACCAACTCGTCCTGGACCGCGCCTCCTTCACCGTCCGCCCCGGCGAGAAGGTCGGCGTCGTCGGCGACAACGGCTCCGGCAAGTCCACGCTCCTGCGCCTGCTGGCCGGCCAGGAGCACCCCGACAACGGCGCCCTCACCGTCACCGCTCCCGGCGGCACCGCCCACCTCGCGCAGACCCTCGACCTGCCGCCCACCGCCACCGTCGGCGACGCGATCGACCTCGCCCTCGCCGATCTCCGCGAGCTGGAGCGACGTATCGCCGCCGCCGAGGCGACCCTCACCGAGTCGACCCTCGGTGCGTACGACGCCCTGCTCACCGCGTACGACGCGCGCGGCGGCGCCGACGCAGACCGCCTCGTCGACGTCACCCTCCGCGACCTGGGCGAAGCGGCAGCCCTGGACCGCACCCGTCCCCTGGGTACCCTCTCCGGCGGGCAGCGCTCACGCCTCGCCCTCGCCGCCGCACTCTCCTCAGGCGCCGAACTCCTCCTCCTGGACGAGCCCACCAACGACCTCGACGACACCGCCGTCCGCTGGCTGGAGAACCGGCTGCGCGCTCACCGCGGCACCGTCGTCACCGTCACCCACGACCGCGCCTTCCTGGAACGGGTCACCTCGACCATCCTCGAAGTGGACGGCGACACCCACACCGTCCACCGCTACGGCGACGGCTACCCCGGCTTCCTCGCCGCGAAGGCCGCGGCGCGGGCCCGCTGGGCACGCGAACACGAGGAGTGGAAAGCGGAGTTGGCCCGCCACAGCGCCCTCGCCGAGAGCAACGGCGGCGCACTCGCCGCCATCCCCCGCAAGGGCGCCCGCGGCTTCAGCGGCGCCGGCGCCTTCCGCGCCCGCTCCCGCACCCACGGCGCGATGAGCCGCATCCGCAACGCCCACGAACAGCTCCACCGCCTCACCACCCACCCCGTCCCCCCGCCCCCGGAGCCTTTGCGGTTCACCGGTCGGATCGAAGGCGGCACGGACGGTGCCGTCGAGCTAACGGACGTACGGGTGGCGGGACGGCTGCACCTGCCCGGCACGGTAGCCCTGGAGCCCGGAGCGCGACTGCTCCTCACCGGCCCCAACGGGGCGGGAAAATCAACCTTGTTGGACGTACTCGCAGGCCGCCTCGCCCCCGACTCCGGCACCGTCGTGCGCCCCGCCCGCGTCGGCCACCTGCGCCAGGACACCCCACCCGGCGACAACCGCACCGCCCGCACAGCCCTCGGCGAGCAGCGCGTCGAACTCCTCCTGGACCACGGGCTCTTGAGCAGGCACGACGCCAACCGCCCGCTCTCCGCCCTCTCCGTCGGCCAACGCCGCAAGCTCGCCCTCGGCGCCCTGATCGCCGCCCCCGTCGACCTCCTCCTCCTCGACGAACCGACCAACCACTACTCCCCCGCCCTGGTGGAGGAGCTGGAAGCCGCCCTGGCGACGTACCCCGGCACCCTGGTCATCGCCTCCCACGACCGCCGCCTGAGGGAGCGATTCACCGGTGACACCCTCACGCTCGGGGCCCGCTAGACACCGAAGGGGCGGCACACCGGTAGGTGTGCCGCCCCAACTGACCTGCTGATAGACCTACTTGACGATGTTGATCCGCCCCGCCGCCGGCGGTGTGATCGGCTTGTCGGCGGTGGAGTTCGCGGCCAGGTAGGCGTTGAAGACATCCAGGTCGGAGGCCGCGTTGAGCTTGTTCTTGCCGAGAGCGAGGGCGGGGAAGTTGTCGCCGCCGCCTGCCAGGAACTCGTTCATCGCGACGCGGTAGGTCTTGGCCGGGTCGATGGCCTCACCGTTGAGCTTGATGGTGGCGGCGTCGATGCGGTCGGCGCCGGTCTTGGTCAGGTCGAGGGTGTAGGTGAGGCCCTTGGAGATCTGGAGGATCTTCGGGGAGGCCTCGTTGCCGCCGCTGACCTGCTGCTTGAGGGCCGCGATGAGGTCGGCGCCGGTGAGGTCGACGACGTTCATCAGGTTGGTGAAGGGCTGCACGGTGAAGGCCTCGCCGTAGGTGACCACGCCGTCCCCTTCCGCGCCCGACGCCTTGAAGACGAGGTCCGAGCGGATGCCGCCCGGGTTCATGAGCGCGAGCTGCGCGCCGCCCTTGTCGGCGGCGGACAGGCCCTGCTGCTGGGCGTCGGCGATGAGACTGCCGAGGGGCTTCTCCAGCTCCGTCGAGCCACGGCCGTTGATGTCGGCGGAGATGAAGCCCTGGGGGCGGTTGGCGATCGGGGCGGCGAGGACGTTCCAGCGCTCGATCAGCGACCTCATGTCCTTGCCCAGCTTCTTGGCCTCGGGCTGGTCACGGGTGACGATGTGGTTGCGCGAGCTCGGCGACTTGGCCGCCGTGCGGACGATGTCCTTGGTACGGCGGTCGTAGGTGAGCGTCGTCTCCGTGTAGACCTTGCCGAAGGAGGCGGCCGACGTCACCAGGCGGGGGTTGCCCGCCGGGTCGGGGATGTTGCAGACGTAACTCTGGTGGGTGTGGCCGGTGACCAGCGCGTCGACCTTGGGGCTGATGCCCTTGGCGATGTCCTTGATCGGACCCGAGACGCCGTCGCCGGGGCCGGGGCTGTCGCAGTTGTAGTCGTACGTGGAGGAGGCGGGTGCGCCGCCCTCGTGGATGAGCGCGACGATGGACTTCACGCCCTGCCGGTCGAGCTCCTTGGCGTACTTGTTGACCGTCTCGATCTCGTCGTGGAACTTGAGTCCCTTGACGCCTGCGGCGGTGACGATGCCCGGGGTGTTTTCGAGCGTGACGCCGATGAAGCCGATCTTGACACCGTTCTTCTTCCAGACGGTGTACGGCTTCAGGAGCGTCCTGCCGGACCGCTCCTTGGTGACGTTCGCCGAGAGGTACGGGAAGTCGGCGCCCTGGAACTTCTTGGGCTTGCCCTTCCAGTCCTTCTCGTAGCAGCCCTCGGTGGGGTGGCAGCCGCCGTTCTGGATGCGCAGGAGTTCCGCCGAGCCCTCGTCGAACTCGTGGTTGCCGACGGACGTCACGTCGAGCTTCATCTTGTTCAGGGCTTCGACGGTGGGCTCGTCGTGGAAGAGCCCGGAGAGCATGGGGCTTCCGCCGATCATGTCGCCCGCGGCGGCCGTGACCGAGTACTCCTTGCCGGCGCGAGCCTTGCGCAGGCTCGTCGCCAGGTGCTCGACGCCGCCCGCGTCGACCGTGCCGACCTTGCCCGAGGAACCGGCCGGGGGCTCCAGGTTGCCGTGCAGGTCGTTGAGGGAGAGGAGTTGCACGTCGACGGTCCGGCCGTTGCCGGAGCCGGGACCACCGTTCCCGTGGCCGTTCCCGCTGCCGCCGTGCGCGGCGGCCGGCATCGCGGCGACGAGCGCGCCAACGGTGGTGAGTCCGGCGGCGGCGAGGAGTACGCGCCGCGCCGCGCGGTTCGGACGAGAGTTCGCTGACATCTGTCCCCTAATGAGTTCAGCGTGAAGGGTGAGGGCTGCGTTCGGCAGCCTAAGGTCGACGCGCGTAGCGCAACAGGGGGTGACGGGTTACGAGGTGGTTTCCGTTGGGGGAGATCACTTGAGACCGGGGCCCGAGACGTTTTTACGCGGAAGGGGACGGTGGAACCTACCCACCCACCCCACCTCTTCGCGGGTGTGCGCGTGCGTGCGTGGAAGCGCCGGCAGCCCCCTGCGCCGCCCCCTCCACACCCCGCACACCCACACGCCCACACACCTGCACAGGGCAGAACCGCGGCCCCCGCGCTCAATCCAGGGAGGAGAGGGTTTTCCGTTCTATACATGAACGGAATGAAATCGGACAGAAAGGGCAGGCCGTGAGTAAATCCGAGACCTTGAGTCCGCTGCTCGAACCTCTCGCCCCCAGCAGACCGTCCGCACCGTCCCTTCCGGTCAGCTCGCCCCGCAACGGCCGCCCCGCGCGGGTACTCGCCCTCGACGGGCTGCGTCTGACGGCCGCGCTCATGGTGGTCATGTACCACTTCGTCAATCGGGACGGGGCCTGGGCGGCAGAGCCCGGAGAGCTGTTCCCGTACCTTTCGGCGTTGACCGCGTACGGCTGGCTCGGTGTTCAGCTCTTCTTTCTGATCAGTGGGTTCGTCATCTGCCTGAGCTGCTGGGGCCGGTCACTCGGCGACTTCTTCACCTCCAGGGTGGTGCGGCTCTTCCCCGCGTACTGGTGCGCGATGGCCGTCACCGCCACGGTGCTCCTGCTGACCACGGGGCGGCGGGCGCTTCCGCCGTGGTCGGACGTGTTCGCCAATGTGACGATGCTTCAGCAACCTCTCGGCGCGCAGCACATCGACGGCGTCTACTGGTCGCTCTTCGCCGAGCTGCGCTTCTACGTCCTCTTCGCGGCGCTGGCCTGGTGGGGGCTGACGTACCGGCGGGTGCTGGGGTTCTGCTGGGTGTGGGTGGTGGCGAGCATGCTGCTCGCCCCCGCCGATGCCGGTCCCGCCCGCATGCTGGTGATGCCCGAGCACAGCTGGTACTTCATCGCGGGCATCGCCTTCTACCTGATCCACCGCTTCGGGCCGAACCTGCTGCTGGTGGGGCTGGTCGTGGTGTGCTTCTGCGCCTGTCTGCCGGGGCTCCACGACGCCTGGGCGAACACACCGGACTTCACCGGTCAGGCGGTCCCGTTCTGGCCGGTCGCGGTGATCCTCGCCGGGGGTTTCGGCGCGATGACGCTGGTCGCCACGGGCCGGCTGACCTGGATCCAGTGGCGCTGGCTGCCGTACGCCGGGGCACTGACGTATCCGCTCTATCTGCTGCACCAGAACATCGGCCGCCGGATCATCCGGCTCCTGGAACCCCACCTCACGCCGTACGCCGTTCTGACGCTGGCCGTCCTGACCCTGCTGACGGCCTCCTGGCTGGTGCACCTCCTGGTGGAGAAGCCGGTGGGACGACGGCTCAAGCACGGCATGACCAAGGCCGCGTCGCAGGTGCGCGCCTGCGACCGCGCCCCGCTCCCGGCACCCGCGCAGCCGTACGCTCGACCCCATGACGAATGACGCAGCCGCCGCCCCCGGCACACCCCAGGTCCGTACCCTCGACGCACTCGACGAGCGCCAGGTCGCCGACGTACTCGCCCTCCTCAGCGCGGCCGCGCAGGCCGACGGCGCGCAGGCCGTCTCCGAGCAGGGGCGGCTCGCGATCAAGGGCGGGCACCGGCAGGGGGTCTCGCATCTGCTGGCGTACGACGACGGCGGGGTGCTCGTCGGGTACGCGCAACTGGAGGACACCGATCCGGTGGAGGCGCCGGCCGCCGAGCTGGTGGTGGATCCGGAGCGGCGGGGCAAGGGGTACGGGCGGGCGCTCGGGGACGCGCTGCTGACCGCTTCGGGGCGGCGGCTGCGGGTGTGGGCGCACGGCGGGAAGTCGGCGGCGCGGCATCTGGCGCAGGTGCTCGGGCTGAGTCTGTTCCGTGAACTGCGGCAGCTGCGGCGGCCTTTGGGGCCGGTAGAGACGCTGGACATCAAGGAGCCCAGCTACCCGGCGGGCGTCCGGGTGCGGACCTTCGAGCCCGGGAAGGACGACGCGGCGTGGCTGGCCGTGAACGCCGCCGCCTTCGCGCACCACCCCGAGCAGGGGGCACTGACCCAGCGCGACCTGGACGACCGGATGGGTGAGGACTGGTTCGACCCGGCGGGGTTCTTCCTCGCCGAGCGGGAGGCGGACGGGACGATTCTCGGCTTCCACTGGACGAAGGTGCACCAGGAGGAGCAGCTGGGCGAGGTGTACGTCGTCGGGATCGCGCCGGACGCGCAGGGAGGCGGGCTGGGCAAGGCGCTCACCGCGACGGGCCTGCGCCACCTCGCGGCCCAGGGGCTGCCGACCGCGTCGCTGTATGTGGACGCGGACAACGTGGCGGCGGTGACCGTGTACGAGCGGCTCGGTTTCACTACGTACGAGACGGACCTGATGTATCGCACCGAGTCATGACATAGCACCGCACCACGGAGGGGCCGGTTGACACTGGCCCCTTCTTTGCATCACCCTTTCACTACTTGATTAGTGAAAGGGGGGTGAGCGCGATGGTCGAGTACCGCATCGACCGGCGCAACGGCGTCGCCACCTACCTCCAGATCGTCCAGCAGACCAAGCACGCGCTGCGGCTCGGCCTGCTGGAGCCGGGAGACCAGCTCCCCACCGCCCGCGCGGTGGTGGAGGCCACGGCGATCAACCCGAACACCGTGCTCAAGGCGTACCGCGAGCTGGAACGGGAGGGCCTGGTGGAGGCCAGGCGCGGGATGGGGACGTTCGTGACCCGGTCCCTGGGGGCCGTGCAGCCCGCCGATTCGGCGCTGCGCGAGGAATTGAAGGAGTGGGGGAAGCGGGCTGCGGCGGCCGGGATGGACCGGGACGACGTGGCCGCGCTCTTCACCTCCGTACTGGACGGGATCTTCACCGAAGACACCGCTGGAAACGCTGAAGGGGAGCAGGGATGACGGCGACTGCCGCAATAGAGGCGGCCGGCCTCGGCAAGAGGTACGGGCGGCTGGGGAAGTGGGCCGTACGGGACTGTTCGTTCCGGCTGCCCCAGGGACACATCTGCGCACTGGTCGGCCCCAACGGAGCAGGAAAGTCAACGCTGTTGGCGCAGTTGGCGGGGCTGCTGCGGCCGAGCGAGGGTGTCGTACGGGTACTGGGGAAGGCCCCGGGCGAGATGCGCGACCGGGTGTCGTTCCTGGCGCAGGAGAAGCCGCTGTACGGGCAGTTCACCATCGCGGAGACGCTGCGGATGGGACGCGAGCTGAATCCGCAGCGGTGGGACGACGCGCGGGCCGAGCGGATCGTGGGGGACGGCGGGCTGGAACTCGGGCTGAAGGTGAGGGAGTTGTCCGGCGGCCAGCGCACCCGGGTGGCCCTGGCGCTGGCGCTCGGCAAGCAGCCCGAGCTACTGCTCCTGGACGAGCCGATGGCCGATCTGGACCCGCTCGCCCGGCACCAGCTGATGGGGAACCTGCTGGCGGAGGCGGGGGAGAGTGGGACCACCGTGGTGATCTCGTCGCACATCCTGGCCGAACTGGAGGGTGCCTGCGACTACCTCTTCCTGATGGAGGGCGGCCGGGTACGGCTCGGGGGCGAGACGGAGGAGCTGCTGGGGGCGCACGCGCTGCTGAGCGGGCCGGTGGCGGAGCTGGATCCGAACACCACGGTCGTCGAATCCCGGGTGACGGGGCGCCAGATGACCGCCCTGGTCAGGAAGGACGGTGAGATCGGGGGGAGTTGGGAGTCCGTCGAACCGACCCTGGAGGAACTGCTGCTCGCGCACATGCGCTCGCCGGAAGCGCCCGCACTGCTGGCGCCCAGTGCGGAGCCGCGCGCGCTGGCCCACATCGACCGGAAGGCGGGGGCTGCCGCATGAGCGCACTCACTTTGCACGGACCTCGCTGGGTGACGATGCGTCAGCACCGCGCAGCCATCAAGGCGTTCGCGATCGTCGTGCTCCTCGCGGCACTCGCCGTCACCGCCTTCCTGATCGTCTCGGGCATCGCCGAACCGAAGACCGATCTCGCGTCGCAGTCCGAGGGCGCCATGACCGCGCTCCTCAAGCAGGCCACCACCCCCCTCACGCTGCTCCCTGTCCTGGTCGGGGCCTTCGTGGCGGGGCCGCTGGTCGCACGGGAGCTGGAGTCGGGGACGTACACCTGGCTGTGGACGCAGTCCGTCTCCCCGGCCCGCTGGCTGGCCGCCAAGCTGGCGGTGGTGACGGCGGTGGTGCTCAGCGGGTCGGCCGTGCTGGTGGTGCTGTTCCGGGTGGCCAGGAGCGGCCTTTCGGAGACCTCTCTGTTCAGCCTGACCTGGTACGACACCGCGTACGAGATGCTCGGCCCGGTCGCGGTCGTGCAGTGCGCGCTGGGTATCGGCGTGGGCACGCTGGTGGGGCTGCTGGTGCGCCGGACGGTTCCGGCGATGGTGACGGCGGGGCTCGCCGTGCTGGCGACGCAGATGCTGTTCGCCGGCGTACTGCGGGACCTGCTGTGGCCGGTGGAAACCGTCCTGTCCAAGGAGCAGCTGGCCACCGGTCTTCCCAGTCCCGGCATTCAGATCATCGAGGACGGCATGCTGACCGCCTCCGGCGAACGGATCCTCTGGTCCACCTGCTACGGCCCGACCGGGGTCGGCGACACGCCGGAGGGCTGCATGACCAAGCTCGGCGGCGTCCAGCACTTCACCGACGTACACCCAGAGTCGCACTTCTGGCCGCTGCAACTCATCGAGAGCGGACTGCTGTTGGTGCTCGTGGCGATCACGGTGACGGTGGCGTTCCGGGTACTGGGGAAGCGGTACGGGAGCGGGGCGTGAGCGCGCCGACGGCACCGAAGGAGCAGCAGGGAGCCCGGTCGGGTGACCCGGCGGGCCGCCTGCTGCGACGACTGGGCCGGGTGCAAGTGACGCAGCACCGAAAGGCGTTGTGGACGTCCGCAGTGGTGGTGGTGCTGACAGTCGCCGTGGCCGGGGGGCTGCGGGGATGGCGGGAGGTTTCGGGGGGCACACTCGACGGGATCTTCCGGGGCCCGGCGCTGCTGGGCCAGCTCACCACTCTCGTCGGCGCCTCCCTCACTCTGCTCCCGTTGGCCATCGGCGCGTTCGTCGCGGGGCCGATGATCGCGCGGGAGCTGGAGTCCGGGACGTACAAGATCGCCTGGACGCAGTCCGTGTCACCGGCCCGGTGGCTGACGGCGACGCTGGCGGTCGTCCTGGCGGGGACGGTGGTGGCGCTGCCGCTGCTGATGCTGGCCTTCGGGCTGATGCGGGGGGCGTTCACCGGTGCGGACCGGCCCTACGCCAAGTTCTTCTGGCACAACACCACGGTCTACCAGTCCCTGGGGCCGGTAGCCCTGGGGTACGCCCTGCTGGGACTGGCCGCAGGCGCCCTGATCGGGCTGCTGGTACGGCGGACGCTGGTCTCCGCCGTGGTGACGGTGGGCGCGGTCGGGGCCGTGATGCTGGTGATGCAGTGGCTGCGCGAAGGGCTGTGGCCGACGCGGACCCGGCTGGGGGACGGTGCGGCGGAGACCGCCGAGGGTTACCAGCCCGAGCTGTGGGGGCACGGCGGGGGCTGGCAGACGGCCGCGGGGGTCCGGGTCGACACCGAAGCCTGCTATGCGGTGTCGGCGGGGGACGGGAAGCGCGAGTCGAACCCGGACGCCTGGACCTCGGCCTTCGACCGGTGCGTGGCCGACCGGGGCGGTGTCACCCAGTACTTCGACTACCACTCCGAAGCCGACTTCCTGCCGCTCCAACTGGTGGAAACCGCAATCCTGTTGGGCCTCGCGGCCCTCCTGACACTCGCCGCGTACCGCGCGCTGCGGAGGCTGCACGGCTAGGCATGTGCTCGGCAGGACCCGACAGGGGCAGGAAGTACGACGGGGTGGTTGCCCCGGGCAGCGGGAGCCCGGGGCAACCACCCCGTTCCCGTACCCCGTCTGTCCCCGTTCCCGTACCCCATCCGCCCCCGCCCCGGCCCTCCCATGCCACCTCCCCGTAACCCCCCATTCAGACACCCTTGCGAAGCTCGCTCAATGCGACCCCACGCGTCCCCACCCCACGCAGCGCTCTATTTCGGCGCGCCCGCCGAGGGTCCCACGCGGAAGAATGGGGCCATGAGCCAGCAGCCGAAGCCCCGCGCCAGCGCCGAGGTCCCCGTTCAGCACGCGCAGCCGTCGCCGAACGCGGAGCCGCCGCAGCCCACGCCCCAGCCGCAGGCTCATACCGAGGACCGGGACAAGGGCCAGGACAGAGACCGGGACAAAGGCCGGGACAAAGCCCGGGACCGGGACCGAATCGCGGACCGCGAGAGGGCCCTCCACCGCGACTGGGACCACGACCGCACCGACACCCCCGCCCCCGGCCGCCCCCAGCCCTCCGTGGGCTCCATAGCCTCCCACCGTCTGCACGCCCGCAACGGCTCCACCGGCAGTTCCCCCGGCCTGGACCCCGACCTCGACGCGGACGTCGACATGTACGAGGAATCCGAGGACGCCCACGGCGACGGCACCCGCGCCCCGCTCCCCCAGGGCCGCTTCCTGGACCGCGAGCGCAGCTGGCTCGCCTTCAACGAGCGAGTCCTCGAACTGGCCGAGGATCCGGCGACCCCCCTCCTCGAACGGGCTAATTTCCTGGCGATTTTCGCCAGCAACCTGGACGAGTTCTTCATGGTCCGGGTGGCCGGCCTCAAGCGCCGCATCGCGACCGGTGTCGCCTCCCGTTCCGCCTCGGGCCTCCAGCCCCGCGAGGTCCTGGACCAGATCTGGACCCGCTCCCGCGAACTCATGGCCCGGCACGCCGCCTGCTACCAGCAGGACATCTCGCCCGCCCTGGCCGACGAGGGCATCCACCTGATCCGCTGGCCGGACCTCACGGAGAAGGAGCAGGCCCGCCTCTTCACCCTCTTCCGCCAGCAGATCTTCCCGGTGCTGACCCCCCTCGCGGTCGACCCGGCCCACCCCTTCCCGTACATCTCCGGCCTCTCCCTCAACCTGGCCGTGGTCGTCCGCAACCCGGTCTCCGGCCACCGCCACTTCGCCCGCGTGAAGGTCCCGCCGCTGCTCTCCCGCTTCCTGGAGGCGTCCCCCGAGCGCTACGTACCGCTCGAAGACGTCATCGCGGCGCACCTCGAAGAGCTCTTCCCGGGCATGGAGGTCCTCGCCCACCACATGTTCCGGGTGACCCGCAACGAGGACCTGGAAGTGGAGGAGGACGACGCCGAGAACCTCCTCAAGGCCCTGGAGAAGGAGCTGATGCGGCGCCGCTTCGGGCCGCCGGTGCGCCTGGAGGTCGAGGAGTCCATCGACCCGTACGTACTCGACCTGCTGGTAAGGGAGTTGAAGGTCTCGGACGCCGAGGTCTACCCGCTTCCCGGCCCGCTCGACCTCACCGGTCTCTTCGGCATCTCCGGGCTGGACCGCCCCGAGTTGAAGTACCCGCGCTTCCTCGCGGGCACCCACCGCGACCTCGCCGAGGTGGAGTCCGCCTCCGCGCCCGACATCTTCGCTGCGCTGCGCGAGCGCGACGTACTCCTGCACCACCCCTACGACTCCTTCTCCACCTCCGTCCAGCTCTTCCTGGAGCAGGCGGCGGCCGACCCCGACGTACTGGCCATCAAGCAGACGCTGTACCGGACCTCGGGCGATTCGCCGATAGTCGACGCACTGATCGACGCCGCCGAGTCCGGCAAGCAGGTCCTGGTACTGGTCGAGATCAAGGCCCGTTTCGACGAGCAGGCCAACATCAAGTGGGCGCGGAAGCTGGAGGAGGCGGGCTGCCACGTCGTCTACGGCCTGGTCGGGCTGAAGACGCACTGCAAGCTGTCGCTCGTGGTACGGCAGGAGGGCGACACCCTGCGCCGCTACTCCCATGTGGGAACCGGCAACTACCACCCGAAGACGGCCCGGCTGTACGAGGACCTGGGGCTGCTCACCACGGATCCGCAGGTCGGCGCCGACCTCTCCGACCTCTTCAACCGCCTGTCCGGCTACTCGCGCCGCGAGACCTACCGACGGCTGCTCGTCGCCCCCAAGTCCCTGCGCGACGGCCTGATCTCACGCATCAACAAGGAGGCCGTCCACCACCTGGCCGGTCGTCCCGCCTTCGTCCGGATCAAGGTCAACTCGATGGTCGACGAGGCGATCATCGACGCGCTCTACCGGGCTTCGCAGGCGGGGGTGCCGGTCGACGTGTGGGTACGGGGCATCTGCGCGGTACGCCCCGGGGTCACCGGACTCTCGGAGAACATCCGGGTGCGGTCCGTCCTCGGCCGCTTCCTGGAGCACTCCCGGGTCTTCTCCTTCGGCAACGGCGGCGAGCCCGAAGTGTGGTTCGGCAGCGCGGACATGATGCACCGGAACCTGGACCGCCGGATAGAGGCGCTGGTACGGGTGACCGACCCGGCGCACCGGGCGGCGCTCAGCCGCCTCCTGGAGACCGGCATGTCGGACACCACCTCCTCCTGGCACCTCGGCCCGGACGGCAACTGGACCCGCCACTCGACGGACGCGGACGGACATCCCTTGCGCCATGTACAGGAAATGCTGATCGACGCCCGGAGGCGCCGACGTGCCACACCATGACATCGATGCGGTGCCGGGACGCCCGGCAGCACCAGCTCCGGAGCACGGGGAACTGGTCCCCTATCTGCACGGGCAGGCCGCCGAGTTCCTGCGGGCGCTGCGGCGGCACCGGGAGGGTTCCGAGGCCACCGACCCCGAGCTGTCGACGCGCTCGGCGCTGGACATGCGGCGGGCCGCACGGCGGATCGGCGGGGCGCTGCACACCTTCCGGCCACTGACCGACCGGGCCTGGTCGGACCCGCTGCGGGGCGAACTGGCCTGGCTCTCGGGGACGTTGGCCCGCGAGCACGCGCACGCCGAGCAGCTGGGGCGGCTGCTGGAGGGGTTGCAGCAACTGGGAGAGCCGGGCCCGGTGCCGGCCCAGGGCTCCCCCCGTAACGCCACCTCCCGTAACGGAGCGTCGCCCGCGCCTCCCTCGCCCCCCGCACCCTCCCGCGAGACCACCCTCGGCATCGCCAGGGCCGGCGCCCTGCTGGAGCGGCAGCTCACCCTGGCCCGGACCCGCGCGCACTCCGCCGCACTCCAGGCGCTGGGCTCCTCCCGGTTCCACGCGGTGGCCGACGCGGTGGCGGTGCTCGCCTCCGAGGCACCGGTCGCACCCGACGACCCGGCCCCCTACGCGGCACACGCCGCCCACCGGCTGACCGAAGCGGTGGCCGTACTCCCGCTGGGTCGCGCGGCCCGCCCGTACAACGCGGAAGCCGTCCACGAGGGCCAGGACTCCCCCTGGCACCAGGTCCGTCTGCTGCTCCGCCTGCACCGGTACGCCCAGGAGGTCACCGGCGGCGACACCACTGCCCTCGCCGAGGCCAGCCGCACCCTGGACCGGCACCGCGACGCCGCCGAGGCCGCCTCGGCGGCGGCAGCCGCGGCCCGTACCGCCCGGATCGCCCCGGCCACGGCGTACGCGCTCGGGGTACTCCACTCCCAGCAGCGCCACGAGGTGGAGGCGGCCCGGTTCGCCTTCCAGCGCCAGTGGCGGCTCGCGGCAGGAACACCGACGAGGGAGGCAGTGTCGGGATGAACCCCGTAGGGACGACGGTGCTCGCGGCGGGCTGCGTGCTGTGGCGGCGCTCCCCGTACGACGACGGCATCGAGATCTGCCTGGTGCACAGGCCCCGTTACGACGACTGGTCGTACCCCAAGGGCAAGCTCAAACGCGGCGAGGACCCGCTGACGGGGGCGCTGCGCGAGGTCCTGGAGGAGACCGGCTTCCGGTGCGCGCCGGGGGCCCGGCTACCCACGGTGCGTTACGTCGCCCACGGCCGCCCCAAACAGGTCGACTACTGGGCCGCCGAGGCCACCACCGGCCACTTCGTACCCAACGACGAGGTGGACCGCCTGCTGTGGCTCCCGCCTGCCGCCGCCCGCAACCGTCTCAGCCAGCCCCGCGACCGGCCCCTGGTCCGCGCACTGCTGGCCGCGGTCGGGCCGTAGGGCCCGGGAGCACTCCGAGGCGCCTCGCCCCCGCCGCCCGGTGCGGCGGGGGTCTTCGTGCTGTCCGGGGCCTTCGTGCTGTCCGGGTCCTGTCCAGGACCTGACCTCTGATCCGGCCCCCCTGAACGCCCGCCACGGTTCACCTCGCGTTCACTCTCCCCCATAGGCCGCTTCACCTGTTCTGCCTAATTTCGTACTTGCGAGGCAACGGCCACCCGGCCGGAAACCTCTCCAGACCAAGTACCGACATAGCGCCACATCCCCGCATGCCGCCCGCCGCAAGGGCCGGGCCCCCGGAAGGAACCAGAGAGTGATGAAGCTCCAGCGCAAGAACCGGCTCCGCGCCACCGCAGTCGGCGCCCTCGCCGTCTCCGGCGCCCTGCTCCTCACGGCGTGCGGCTCGGACAACAACACCGGCTCCACCGGTGGCACCGCCAACTCGGCCTCCGCCAAGAACGTCAAGTGCGACGGCGCCAAGGGCAAGCTGCTCGCCTCCGGCTCCTCCGCGCAGAAGAACGCCATGGACCTCTGGGTCAAGAACTACATGGCCGCCTGCGAGGGCGTGGAGATCAACTACAAGTCCTCCTCCTCGGGTGAGGGCATCACCAACTTCACCGCAGGAACGGTCGGCTTCGCCGGTTCCGACTCGGCGCTGAAGCCCGAAGAGGTCGCGGACTCGAAGAAGATCTGCAAGTCCGGCCAGGGCATCAACCTGCCGATGGTCGGCGGCCCCATCGCGATCGGCTACAACCTGCCCGGTGTCGACAGCCTGGTCCTCGACGCCTCCGCCACCGCCAAGATCTTCAACAACCAGATCAAGAAGTGGAACGACCCGGCGATCGTCAAGCTGAACCCGGACGCCAAGCTGCCGGACAAGGAGATCCAGTCGGTCCACCGCTCCGGCGACTCGGGCACCACGCAGAACCTGGGCAAGTACCTGGGCAAGGCCGCCCCCAACGACTGGAAGTACGAGGCCGAGAAGAAGTGGCCCGCTCCCGGCGGCCAGGGCGCGAACGGCTCCGCAGGTGTCGCAGCCCAGGTCAAGCAGGTGGAAGGCTCCATCGGCTACTTCGAGCTGAGCTACGCGACCTCGCAGTCCATCCCGACCATCAAGGTCAGCACGGGCGCCGCGGCCCCCGTCGCCGCCACCTCGGAGAACGCGTCCAAGGCGATCGCCGCCGCCAAGGTCAAGGGCACCGGCAAGGACCTGGCGCTCAGCCTGGACTACACGACCAAGGCCGAGGGCGCGTACCCGCTGGTCCTGGTCACGTACGAGATCGTCTGCGACTCCGGCAACAACGCGGACTCGCTGGCCAACGTGAAGTCCTTCCTCGGCTACACGGCCTCGGACGAGGGCCAGAAGATCCTCTCCGACAACGGCTACGCGCCGATCCCCGCCGAAATCAACACCAAGGTCCGCGAGATCGTCGCCGGCCTGAAGTAACCCTCCCAGGGGGCGGCCTCACCGCCGCCCCCTGCTCGCTATACCGCCGCCCCCTTGGGCGGCGGGGCCGCCCCCCGGGGGCGGAACGGGCGGGCAAGGGGGCGGCCCCCGACGGAGTCGCCTCCCGCCCCGCCCCGGCCCACCCCGGCCCCGTACCCCCACTCCCAACCCATCCGGTGCACCGCCGCCCGGTACCCCCTCCCCCGGGGGAACCTCCCAGACCGGAAAGACCCGCCATGTCGATCACCACCGCCCCACCCGAAATAGAGTCCCCGCCCCCACCACCCCCCGCCAAGGCGAAGAGCACCACCCGCCCCGGCGACAAGATCTTCCTCGGCCTCTCCCGCGGCTCCGGCATCCTGATCCTCGTCGTGATGGCCTCCATCGCCGTCTTCCTCACGGTCCGGGCCAGCGTCGCCCTCTCCTCCAACGAGGGGAACTTCCTCACCACCTTCGACTGGGACCCGGCCGCCAAGCCCCCCGTCTTCGGCATCGCCGTACTCCTCTACGGCACCGTCGTCAGCTCGGTCATCGCGATGGTCATCGCGGTCCCGATCGCCGTCGGCATCGCCCTCTTCATCTCGCACTACGCGCCGCGCAAGCTCGCCGCCCCGCTCGCGTACGTCGTCGATCTCCTCGCCGCGGTCCCCTCGATCGTCTACGGCATCTGGGGCGCCCTCGTCCTCGTCCCGTACCTCGACGGACTCAACTCCTGGATGGACAGCTACCTCGGCTGGACGGTCATCTTCGACAAGACCGAGATGGGCGCGGCCCGCAACCTCTTCACCGTCGGCGTCCTGCTCGCGATCATGATCCTGCCGATCATCACCAGCGTCAGCCGGGAGGTCTTCCTCCAGGTCCCGAAGATGAACGAGGAAGCCGCCCTCGCCCTGGGCGCCACCCGCTGGGAAGTCATCCGGATGTCGGTCCTGCCCTTCGGACGCTCCGGTGTGATCAGCGCCTCGATGCTCGGCCTGGGCCGCGCACTCGGCGAGACGATGGCCGTCGCCACCGTCCTCTCCCCCAACTTCCTCCTCTCCTTCCACCTCCTGGACGCGGGCGGCGGCACCTTCGCGCAGAACATCGCCGCGAAGTTCGACGAGGCCAACGAGTTCGGCCGGGACGCGCTGATCGCCTCCGGCCTGGTCCTCTTCGTCCTCACCCTGCTGGTCAACGGCGCGGCACGGCTGATCATCGCCCGCCGCAAGGAGTACTCGGGGGCCAACGCATGAGCCAGGCAACGATGACCAAGGACGCACAGCCCACCCCCGCCCCCCGCCCCTCCTCCCTCGCGGGCAGGAGCCTCCCCCGCTGGGCCCCGCTCGGCTTCGCGGTCGTCTCCCTCGCCCTCGGCGTCGGCCTGGGCACCCTGGCCGGCTGGCAGAGCAAGGTCCAGTGGGGCCTGCTCGCCGCACTCTTCTTCGTCGTCCTGACCTACACGGTCGGCACCGCGGTCGAAGGCAAGCGCCAGGCCAAGGATCGCGTCGCCACCAGCGTCGTCTGGGTCTGCTTCATCCTCGCGGTCGTCCCCCTCGCCTCCCTGCTGTGGACGACGATCGGGCGCGGCATCAAGGTGCTGGACGGCTACTTCCTCACCCACTCGATGTCCGGCGTCCCCGGCTTCGAGCCCGGCGGCGGCATCTACCACGCACTGATCGGCACCCTGGAACAGGTCGGCCTGGCCACCCTGTTCGCCGCGCCGGTCGGCCTGCTCGCGGCCGTCTACCTGGTGGAGTACGGCAAGGGCTCGCTCGCCAAGGCCGTGACGTTCTTCGTGGACGTCATGACCGGCATCCCCTCGATCGTCGCGGGGCTCTTCCTGCTCTCGATCATGCTGCTCTTCGGTCTCGGCCCCTCCGGCATCATGGGCGCGCTCGCGCTGGCCATCCTGATGGTCCCGGTGGTCGTCCGCTCCACCGAGGAGATGCTCAAGCTGGTCCCCAACGAGCTGCGCGAGGCCTCCCTCGCCCTCGGTGTCCCGAAGTGGCGCACGATCCTGAAGGTGGTCCTGCCGACCGCCGTCGGCGGCATCACCACCGGCGTCATGCTGGCCATCGCCCGCATCGCCGGGGAGACCGCCCCGATCATGCTGCTGGTCTTCGGCTCCCAGCTGATCAACTCGAACCCCTTCGACGGCGCCCAGTCCTCGCTCCCCTTCTACATCTGGGAGCAGTACCGGGTAGGCAGCGAGGCGTCGTACGACCGTGCGTGGGCAGCCGCCCTGGTCCTGATCGCCTTCGTCATGATCCTCAACCTGGTGGCTCGCGGCATCGCCCGCTGGAAGGCCCCCAAGACCGGTCGCTAGCGCGACACCCCAGAAAGCGAAGTGACCGCATCATGGCAAAGCGAATCGACGTATCGGGCCTCTCCGCCTACTACGGCACCCACAAGGCCATCGACGACATCTCCATGACCGTCGAGCCCCGCTCGGTGACGGCCTTCATCGGCCCCTCCGGCTGCGGCAAGTCCACCTTCCTGCGCACCCTCAACCGGATGCACGAGGTCACCCCCGGCGGCCGGGTCGAGGGCAAGGTGATGCTGGACGACGAGAACCTGTACGCCTCCAACATCGACCCGGTGTCGGTCCGCCGCACCGTCGGCATGGTCTTCCAGCGCCCCAACCCCTTCCCCACCATGTCGATCTTCGACAACGTGGCGGCGGGCCTGCGCCTCAACGGCTCGTACAAGAAGGCCGAACTGGCCGACGTCGTCGAGAAGTCCCTCAAGGGCGCCAACCTCTGGAACGAGGTCAAGGACCGCCTGAACAAGCCGGGTTCGGGCCTCTCCGGCGGTCAGCAGCAGCGCCTGTGCATCGCCCGCGCCATCGCGGTCGAGCCCCAGGTCCTGCTGATGGACGAGCCCTGCTCCGCGCTCGACCCGATCTCCACCCTCGCCATCGAGGACCTGATCGGGGAGCTCAAGGAGCGCTTCACCATCGTGATCGTCACCCACAACATGCAGCAGGCGGCCCGCGTCTCCGACCGCACCGCCTTCTTCAACCTGTCCGCGGTCGGCCAGCCCGGCAAGCTCATCGAGATCGACGAGACCGAGCGGATCTTCTCCAACCCCTCCGTGCAGGCCACCGAGGACTACATCTCCGGCCGCTTCGGCTAGCCGCCCCGGCCCCCGGGCCCCCTCAACCCTCGCGGTGCTGCATGGCGGTGCCACCGCGAGACCCCTTCGCCCCGCCGGAACCCAGAGTTCCGGCGGGGCGAAGCCTTTTCCCCTGCCCCCGCCACACCCCAGCCCGCTCGGGCGGCGGGGCCACCCCCGTACCCCCGCCTACGTCCTCAGCATCCGCGCGATCGCCTTGGTCGCTTCCTCGACCTTCTCGTCGATCTCCGCCCCACCCTTCAACGCCGCATCCGCGACACAGTGCCTCAAGTGCTCCTCCAGCAACTGCAACGCAAACGACTGCAACGCCTTCGTCGACGCCGACACCTGCGTGAGTATGTCGATGCAGTAGACGTCCTCGTCGACCAGCCGCTGCAAACCCCGGATCTGCCCCTCGATCCGCCGCAGCCGCTTGAGATGTTCGTCCTTCTGCTTGTGGTAGCCGTGCGTCACAGCCGGCTCGGAGGGCGCGTCATTACCGGCCACACCGGCCGCCTCTTCGGTGGTCGTCATCGCGTCCTCCTGGGGAAATCAACGGGGTTCAATACCCCTCGTGGGTATATTCTACGGCGCTTTCAAGCAGCCTGCGGGGGCCGCTGCCCGCCACTCTGCCCGATGGGCGACACTGAGGAACGCCGGTTAGCCGTGGCCGGATGATGCGCCTAGCATCAGCCTGACCGAATCCAATGCACCCCGAGGACCCCACGTGCGCTTTCGTCTGACCCCCCGGGAGACGAGCTTCTACGACATGTTCTCCGCATCCGCGGACAACATCGTCACGGGCTCCAAGCTCCTCATGGAACTGCTCGGCGCGGATTCCTCCGCCCGGGCCGAGATCGCGGAGCGGATGCGGGCAGCGGAGCACGCGGGCGACGACGCCACTCACGCGATCTTCCACCAGCTGAACTCCTCGTTCATCACGCCGTTCGACCGCGAGGACATCTACAACCTCGCGTCGTCGCTCGACGACATCATGGACTTCATGGAGGAGGCCGTCGACCTGGTCGTCCTCTACCAGGTGGAAGAACTGCCCAAGGGCGTCGAGCAGCAGATCGAGGTCCTCGCCCGCGCGGCCGTGCTGACCGCCGAGGCCATGCCCGGACTGCGCACGATGAGCAACCTCACCGAGTACTGGATCGAGGTCAACCGCCTGGAGAACCAGGCCGACCAGATCCACCGCAAGCTGCTGGCCCAGCTCTTCAACGGCAAGTACGACGCCATGGAGGTGCTGAAGCTCAAGCAGATCGTGGACGTCCTCGAAGAGGCCGCCGACGCGTTCGAGCACGTGGCGAACACGGTGGAGACCATCGCCGTCAAGGAGTCCTGACTTCGTGGACACCTTTGCGCTGATCGTGACCATCGGAGTCGCGCTCGGCTTCACCTACACCAACGGCTTCCACGACTCCGCGAACGCGATCGCGACCTCGGTGTCGACCCGGGCGCTCACCCCCCGGGCCGCCCTCGCCATGGCCGCCGTCATGAACCTGGCCGGCGCGTTCCTCGGCCAGGGTGTCGCGAAGACCGTCAGTGAAGGCCTCATCGCCACCCCGCACGGCCAGAAGGGCATGGCGATCCTGTTCGCCGCGCTCGTCGGCGCCATCGTGTGGAACCTCGTCACCTGGTACTTCGGTCTGCCGTCGTCCTCCTCCCACGCCCTGTTCGGCGGCATGGTGGGCGCGGCGCTGGCGGGCGGCACCGAGGTCATCTGGGGCGGCGTCCTGTCCAAGGTCGTCATCCCGATGTTCCTCTCCCCGTTCGTCGGCCTGATCATCGGCTATCTCGTCATGGTCGCGATCATGTGGATGTTCCGGAGGTCCAACCCGCACAAGGCGAAGCGCGGCTTCCGTATCGCCCAGACGGTCTCGGCGGCGGGCATGGCGCTCGGTCACGGCCTCCAGGACGCGCAGAAGACCATGGGCATCGTGGTGATGGCCCTGGTCATCGCCGACGTCGAGGGGCAGAACGACGCCATCCCGATCTGGGTCAAGATCGCCTGTGCGGTGACCCTCTCCCTGGGCACCTACGCGGGCGGCTGGCGCATCATGCGCACCCTCGGCCGCCGCATCATCGAGCTGGACCCGCCCCAGGGCTTCGCGGCCGAGACGACCGCCGCGTCGGTCATGTACACGGCGTCCTTCATGTTCCACGCCCCCATCTCCACCACCCACGTGATCACCTCCGCGATCATGGGCGTCGGCTCCACCAAGGGCTCCCGCGCCGTGCGCTGGGGCGTGGCCAAGAACATCGTGATGGGCTGGTTCATCACCATGCCCGCCGCCGCCGCCGTAGCAGCCGCCAGCTTCTGGGCCGTCCAACTGGCCTTCGGCTAACGTCTCTGCCCCCGCAGCCCGCTTGGGCGTCGGGGGCCGCCCAAGCGGGCGGCCCCCGACGGAGTCGCACCCACCCCGGCCCACCTAAGTGCCCCACCACCCGAAGAGGGAGGCAGCCCCCGCTGCCTCCCTCTTCGCATGTCCCGGCCCGCCTCCGACCCCGTACACCCCCTACTCGAACTCCTTCGCCGCCCGCAGAACCTCATCGATCCGATCCGGACTCAACCTCTCCCCATCCGCCGAGGACGCCGCGATCATCAACTCACCACACAACTCAATCTCGGCGAGAGCAACGCGGTCCTGCACGACCGCACCACGCATCGAAGCCACCTGCATCACCTCTTCCCGACTTTGCCTGTGCCGCAGGGCCGACTCCCTAGCGTAGGGAGAACGACACACACCGCGCATGGCACGGACGGGCCATTTCGCCCCCACCCGCCCTCACCATGCGCCGGTGCACGCCGGGCTACTGCCGGATCTTCCCGGCATAGATGTCCTTCGCCGGCGGCAGCACCACCCGCACCGGCTTCCCGAACGCCTCCAGCGACGTCGTCGACGCCACCGCCACGTCCTTGCCCCCGTTCACGAAGCTGAACCGGTGACGCACCTTACTCACCCGCCCCCGCTCGTCCAGGTACACGTCGAACGGCACGCTCTTCGTGGAGAACCCTTTCGCCGCCGCCCCCAACGCGCCCCGCAACTCCGGCGAAGCCGCCCTGGCCGCCCGCGGCAGATCCGCCACCCCGCGATAGTGCCGCAGCCGCCCGCCGGCTTCCTTCCCGACGTACGTCACCCCCGCCGCCCCCCGCAACAGTTCCACCGCCGCCAGCGGATCCGTCGCCCCGCCCGTGACCAGATTTCCGTCGGCGAGCGCGGCCGTCTCGATCCGCACCCACTTCCCCTCCGGAACCCCGGCCCCCCGGTTCTTCATGTACAGCGCACCCGGCGCGAACACCTCCACCATCGGCCGGTGCTCCTGCTGTCCGGGCGGACCGGTCGGCAGCATCAGCCGCAACTGCCCCGTCCGTCCCCGGAAGTCGTAGCTGCCCTCGCCCCGGATGGTGACCCTGGTCCCCCCGGCCGCCATCTCCATCCCCGTACGCACCGCTCCGGCGCTCCCGGCCCGCAGCACCGCGTCGGCCGCTCTTCGTACGACCTCCGCCGGGTCGCCGGTCGCCCGGTCGTCCGCGGCGGCTCCTGCGCCACCGCACCCGGCGGTCACCCCCACCAGTCCGACCACGGCCACCAGCCCGACCGCCCCACCTCTGACCCTGTCCATCCCGCCTGCTTCCGGAGATACGAGCCCCCTGCTCGCCCCGTACAACGACCCCACCCGCACCTCCGTCACGCCCTCCCCTCCGGCGCACGGGCTCACAGCCCGCGTGCGAGCCGTGGGCCGAACCCCGGCCGGGCGCCCGCCGCCCGCCGTCCCTGTCACCGGGAGTTCATCCGGCCCGGGGGCCGCACCCCCCGGCTCCGCCAGTACCGTGACTCCGTGCCCCAGAAAGACCCCCCGGCCCCGGCCCCGGATTTCCAGAACCCGCCCGGCCCGCACCCCGCCACCACCTCCGAGGCCGGCTCCTTCGCCTACGCCCACTGCCCCTGCGGCTGGCGAGGCCCCTCCCGCCGCAGCCGCGACAAGGCCCGCCAGGACGCCACCGCCCACGCCCAGCAACGCTGATCCGGTTTCAACCCCACCCCACCCCGGGCAAAGGAAACCGCGGCCTCAAGGACCCCCACCCCCCACCGGGCCGTCTCGTCTCCGGGAGGCTCCATGCCCCAGCGCCCTCAGCCGCACCCGCCCCGCCGCACCCTCCTCACCACCGCCCTGGCCGCAACCGCCGCCACCACCGCAGCCGCCTGCCAATCCGCGGAGCCCCCCGCACCCACCCCCAGCCCCACCCCCACCCCCACCACCCCACCGAAGCCGGACCCGAAGCCGCCCACCAGCACCCCCACCAACCGCCCCCAGGACTGGCCCGCCCTCGCCCGCACCCTCGACGGCCCCCTCCTCCTCCCGCAGTCCCCCGACTACGCCTCCGCCCACCGCCTCTACAACACCCGCTTCGACCACCTGAAGCCCGCCGCCATCGCCTACGTCGCCCACGAGGCCGACGTCCGCGCGGCCCTCGCGTACGCCCGCGCGACCCGCACCCCCGTCGCCATCCGCAACGGCGGCCACTCCTACGCCGGCTGGTCCTCCGGCACCGGCCGCCTGATCATCGACGTATCAAAGCTCGACCACATCAAAACCACCGGCACCACAGCAGCCGCCGCTTCCCACACCGCTTCCCACACCGCCACCGTCTCCGCCGGCGCCCGACTCATCGACGTCTACGAGACCCTCGCCGCCTCCGGCCGCACCGTTCCCGGCGGCTCCTGCCCGTCCGTCGGCATCTCCGGCCTCACCCTCGGCGGCGGCCACGGCGTCGTCTCCCGCGCGTACGGCCTGACCTGCGACAGCCTCACCGCCGCCACCCTGGTCACCGCCGACGGCAGCACCCTCCGCTGTGACGCCAAGGAGAACCCCGACCTCTTCTGGGCCCTGCGCGGCGCCGGAAACGGCCAGTTCGGCGTCGTCACCAGCCTCGAATTCCGCACCCACCCGGCCGCCCGCACCGTCACCGGCAACCTCACCTGGCCCTGGTCACAGGCCCCGGCGGTCCTCACCGCCTGGCAGCAGTGGGGCCCCGGCCAGAGCGACGAGATCTGGTCCGCCGCGCACTTCTCCGCAGGCGCCGGCGGCGGCAACCCCACCGTCTCGGTCTCCCTCTGCTCCCTGGGCACCCACAGTGATCTCGCCAACGCCGTCGACCGCCTCGCCGAAGCGGTGCGGGCGGCACCCCGTTCGACGAGCCTGCGCCCGCACAGCTACCGCGAGGCGATGCGCCTGTACGCCGGTTGCGCCGACCTCTCCGACGCGCAGTGCCACCTGCCCGGCACCACCCCGGGCCGCACCCCGGAGGGTGCGCTGGGCCGCGAGACGTACGACTCCCGCTCCGACTTCTTCGCCCGTGCGCTCGACCCGGCGGGCGTACGCACCCTGCTCTCCGGCGTCGAGAACTTCACCCGGGTCACCACCGCCCAGGGCGGGGGCGGCGCCACCATCGCGCTCACCGCACTCGGCGGCGCCGTCAACCGCGTCGCCCCCGAGGCCACCGCGTTCGTCCACCGCCGCATGCGCATGCTCGCCCAGTACACGGCCTCCTGGCGCCCGGGCACCCCCGGCACCGCCCAGCAGCGCTGGCTCACCACCACCCACGCGTCCATGCGTCGGCACGCCTCGGGATCGGCGTACCAGAACTACACCGACCCCACGCTCCCCGACTGGCGCCGCGCCTACTTCGGCTCCGCCGCCGACCGCCTCACCACACTCAAGTCCCGCCACGACCCGGACCACGTCTTCGACTTCCCCCAGGCCCTGTGAACAGCCCTACGCCCAGCCGCCGCGAACAGCCTCACGCTTACGCACCATGAACAGCCCTACGCCGCGAGGTCGTTGACCCCGGGCCCGCCCTCGCCCCGACGCCGCGCCTCCGCCGCCAGCCGGGCCTGGCCCGCCAGCGTGGCCGCCCGTCGCTCCTCGTCCGCCTCCCGCGCCTCTCGCGTCCGTACCAGCGAACTCACCACACCCCACCGGGAGATCGCCGACATCACCGGCGTCAGCACCATCGCCGCCAGCGGCGCGAGCAGCAGCGCCACGGCCGTACCCAGCGCGAACCCGCCCACCACATCCGACGGGTAGTGCACCCCCATGTACACCCGGCACACCCCCGCGACCACGGCCAGCGCGATCCCCAGCAGGCCCAGCTTCCGGTTGGCCATGAAGATTCCGACGGCCAGCGCCATCGCGAGCGTCGCGTGGTCGCTCACGAACGAGTAGTCGGTCTTCCCGTCGACCAGGACTTCAAGTCCCTTGTGTTCCAGGAACGGACGCGGCCGCTCCACGAACCCCCGGATCGGGATGTTCACCAGCAGCGCGATGCCGGCCGCCAGCGGTGCCCAGACAATCGCCGCCGCCGAAGCCACCGAGTCGTCGGCGGTGCCCCGGCTGCGCCCGCGCCACCAGCACCAGACGCCCACCAGGACGATGCCGAGCAGCATGCCGTACTCGCCGACGTACTCCACGATCCGGTCCGCCCAGTTCGGGGCGTCGACGGCGATGCCGTTGATGTCGTAGAGCAGGCTGACGTCGGGGTTCGACGCCTCCATCGTCCATGCAGCCATGTCGTCGGCCCCTTGCCTTGCTGTGTCGCTTCTCGCGCGTGTGCCCGCCTCGTCGGCACGTCGTTGTGCCGGACGGGTTCGTCACCCCCGTGACAGTCCGCTGATCGATACTCCCGTCCAGGGAACGCCCTGTACCCGGCCGGGGTTCCACTCTCTACCGAACGATCACCATGACGTTATCGAAGAGTGATGCATCGCCCCAGCTCAGGGGCGGCTCGTTACAGAGAGTTCCGGCCAGATGTGAAGGCCCGTCAGCTTCCGACGGACTCCCGTCACGCTTCCGGCCTGGCCGTGGGGAGCGCTTTTGCGCCATCTGCGGTCACTCGCGTCGCACCGAAGTAGTCCGGGGTGTCGATCTTGTCGAATCGGATGACGGCGCCCGTGTAGGGCGCGTTGATCATGTAGCCGCCGCCCACGTAGATCCCGACATGCCGGATCTTGCGGGAGTTGGTGAGGTCGTCGGAGAAGAAGACGAGGTCCCCGGGAAGGAGCTCCTCGCGGCTGGGGTGCGGTCCCGCGTTGTACTGGTCGTTGGCGACCCGGGGCAGCTCGATGTCGACGGTGCGGTACGCGGCCTGGGTCAGCCCGGAGCAGTCGAAGCGGCCCTGCTGGTCGCTGGTCCCGTTACCACCCCAGAGGTACGGCGTACCGAGCTTCTTCTGCGCGTAGTAGATCGCGGCGGCGGCCTGCCGGGAGGGGGTGACCCGGCCCACGGGCTTGGCGAAGCTCTGCTCCAGGGAGCGGATGATCTTTACGTAGTTCTTGGTCTCCTTGTACGGGGGTACGCCGCCGTACTTGATCACGGCGTACGCGCCCGCGTTGTAGGAGGCGAGCATGTTGTTCGTCGCGTCGCCCGGGACCTTCTTCACGTACCCGGCGAGTTCACAGTCGTAGGAGGCGGCGGAGGGGATGGCGTCGGCGGGGTCCCAGATGTCCTTGTCCCCGTCGTTGTCGCCGTCCACGCCGTGGGTGGCCCAGGTTCCCGGGATGAACTGTGCGATGCCGCGCGCGTTGGCAGGGCTCTTGGCCCGGGGATCGAATCCGCTCTCTTGATACAACTGCGCCGCGAGGAGAGCGGGGTTGATGGCGGGACAGAGGTTGCCCCACTTCTGGACGAGCGGCTGGTAGAGCGCAGGCACTGCCCCCTTCGCAAGGCCGACGGCTCGCCCCCCCGCCCCGCCCTGGCCCGCCAGTCCGGCAGCGGCAGAGAAGGTGCCCACCACGAGCAGCACGATAAAGCCCAGGCTGAGCCCGATTCCGATCCCGCTGACCACCCAGACTTTTCGCACTCCTCAACCCTCCCCCATCCAGGACGGCTTCACAGCCCTTTGGCGGCCGCGCCAAGCGGTCTAATTCTGGCCACCGTCCACCGCGAAGCCGCTGCACGCAATGCTGACGTAGTCCTCGGGCCCACTCTTCACGTGGTGGAAGACGACCGTCCAGTCCCCCGGATCGTTCGCCACAGGGATCGCGGGAGTGCTCTTGCCCTTGAAGTGGCTCTGGAAGTCCTCGGGGTACTTCAACGTGATGAAGTCGCCCGTCTCCCAGTTCTTGTACACGTCGACCGGTCGGCTGCTGTAACCGATCTGCTTGTTCTCCATCACGAGGTCCTCGTACGGCTTGCCCGTCGAAGAGTCGATCTCGTGCGGGGGCTTGACCGCTACGGACACGTAGTACGGAGCCGGCCGTTGACCGAACCCAGCCTGCGCGTACTTGATGCGGAACTCGACCTTGTCCTTGCTGGCCGCCATCTGGAAATCTGCCCCGGGAGCACGTTCCTCGGAAGCAAGGTTGCAGCGGCTCATGTCCTTGACCCAGTAGTCCCGGGAAATCTTGTTGTTCTCGATGTGGGTAGGTGGCTCGGCTGCGAGCCCGGCGTCCTTCGCTGGCCTCGGCGTCCCGGCCCTGGTCTGCTGGCCAGTCGGGCGGGGGGCACCACCGGTTCCTGACGAACTCCCACCCTCTCCTCCCTTTTCCGGCAGCAATACATACGTCGCCGCCATCGCTGCCCCAACTACCGCACCCACAGCAACAGCCACCACCCAGGGCCGGCGCCTCCTGGGCTGCGGCGCCACCGGACCCCCCTCCGTTGCGATGTACCCCAACCCCGGCCCACCCGTAGGCAACTCATGCAGCACGTCCGGCGCCTCCGGGACCGACTCCCCGAGGCCGCCGACCACCGCCCCGTACACCAGGTCATCGACCAGCGCCGTGCGCACCCCGCACCGCCGTATGACCTCCTCCGGCGTGGGCCTGTCCTCCGGCGCCTTCGCCACGCATGCCCGGACCAGCTCGACCAGGCCCGGGTCGAGGACCCCCGCCAGGTCTATCGGCTCGTGTACGGCCCGGTACGACACCGCATCCGTCGGCCCGCTCCCGAACGGCGGCCGCCCCGTCACCGCGTACGCCACCGTCGCCCCGAGCGCGAACACATCCGCCTCCGGCCCGACCTGATTACGTATGAGCACCTCGGGAGCCGTGAACCCCGGCGTTCCCGGCGCCATCCCGGTCACGGTCAGCGCCGTGTCCCCGACGCCCCGCGCGATCCCGAAGTCGATCAGCTGCGGCCCCTGCGCCGCCAGGATCACATTCATCGGCTTCAGGTCCCGGTGCGTGACGTCGTACGCGTGGACGCTCGCCAGGCCCTCCGCCAGCGCCGCGCACAACCCACGCGCCGTCGCCGCCGGAAAGGCACCCCGTTCCCGCACCGCCTGCGCGAGCGTCGGCCCGCTCACATACTCGGTCGCGATCCAGTACGGAGCCGCCTCCAGCGAGGCATCCATCAGATTCGCGGTGTACGCACTGCGCACCGCCCGCACCGTGTTCGCCTCGCGCCGAAAACGCGACAACGCCTCCGGGTGATCGGTGATCTCGTCCCGGATCACCTTGATCGCCACCAGCCGCCCACCGGGCGACCGACCCAGATACACCTGCCCCATCCCACCCGCCCCCAGCCGCGCGAGGAGGGTGTACGTGCCGATGCTCGCCGGATCCTGACGGGGCCTTAGGGATTCCACCCCGCTGACTTTACCGAGCCGTACTGCCGTGCCCACAGGGGGAGTTGGGGCCGGAAAAGCAGCTGCCCGGAAGATCCGCCCCGTGCGACCATGCGCCGACACCGCGGAGGCGCAGTGATATTTCGCAAGCTGACCAAGGTCATGGCCGTGCTGTCCGCAGCCGCCGGGTTCGGCGCGCTGGGTGTGGCCCACTCACCGCAGGCCCAGGCCGCCGAGAGCGGGCGGTTCGTCCAGCTCGCCGACGGGTGGCCGCACAACGACCTGTGCCTGAACACCCAGGATTACTCGAATGTGAGGGGTGCGTACGTCCTCCAGATGAGCTGCTCCTCCCCCGGCGCCAACGAGAAGGTCTGGCACTGGAGCGGCCGGCAGATCGTCCACAGGAGCGGTCTGTGCCTCACCCCGGAGGGCAATGCGTACGCCAACGGCACCCGCCTCACCATCTGGCCGTGCAGCAACGCGGCGTCGCAGCAGTGGGGCTACGACAAGGGGAAGGTGTACCCGTACTCACGCCCCTCCCAGGCGATCACGTCGTACGCCAACAGCGGTCAGTCCGGCTACAAGGTCACTCTGTGGACGTACACGGGCAATCACTCCCAGGCCTGGGGCTGGTGGCCCGCGTAACCCCCTGCGCCTAATGCGCGGCGGGACCGCACTCGGCCCACAGCAGCTTTCCGTTGCACCCGAAGAGGGAGTCGCCGAGCAGGTGCGCGCCCCAGTCGTCGGCGCACAGCCGTACGAGGAAGAGCCCGCGCCCGCTCTCGGCCCCCTCCCAGGGCTCATCGGCCCCCTTGTCGAACGCCGCCGGGATGAAAGGGCTCGTGTCCCACACCCCCACCCTGACCCGCCCGCCCCCGCAGTCACGGAGCCGCAGGGCGTAGTCGCCGAAGGTGTGCAGATACACGTTCGTCACCAGCTCACTCGCCAACAGTTCGGCGGTTTCGAAGAGTTGATTGAGCCCGTGCGAGCGGAGAACGGCGCGAAGGGTACTGCGCGCGATCCCTGGCGCACGTGGATCATGCGGAAGCTGGAGGGTGTAGGACCACAGCGGGGATACGGTTGCCACGGAAGTCTCCGATCACGGAGGGAAGTTGGGCGTGGGTGTCTCACTGGGTGCCTGGTGACCAGATCGCTCCGTCGAGCGGGGTACTTCCAGGCGGTGGCCTGCCATCAGAGTAGGCGGTCGCCAAGTATTATTTGGGCTTAGCGCTCGATCTGGGCCTACCCTCACTCGTGTGAGTGACCCCGCGAACTCGCGCAACCGGAGGAGGAGTTACATGCCTGCCAAGCCCACCGCGACCGGCCGACGCATGCGCGTCGCCTCTGAGCTGCGCAGCATGCGTGAGCGGGCCGGGTTGACCACCACCGAGGTGGGGCGCTTGCTCGGCGTCGGCCAGGGTCAATTCAGCAATATCGAGACCGGCCGGTTCGGCGTCAGCGCGGAACGCCTCCGCGTCCTGGCCGCCACATACGGCTGCACCGATCAACCCTTCGTGGACGCCCTGACCGTGATGGCCGAGGACCGCACGCGCGGGTGGTGGTCCGAGTATCGGGACATCCTGCCGCCCGCCTTCCTCGACCTCGCCGAGCTGGAGCACCACGGGATGAGCCTGCGTACCGCGACCACGGCCCATGTGCCGGGCCTGCTGCAGACTTTCGAGCACGCGCAGGAGATCGTACGGACGGCAGTTCCGAGGCTGGATTCCTCGGAGGTCGAGCACCGGGTCTCGTTCCGCATCAAGCGCCAGGCAGTCCTGTACGGCGACACGCCGCGCCCGTACCAAGCACTCGTCCACGAAGCGGCCCTACGCATCCAGGTGGGTGGGCCCAAGACCGCTCGCGCCCAGCTCCACCACTTGCTGGAAATGAGCGAGCACGGCCACGTCACCATTCGGGCGATCCCGTTCAGCGCCGGCGCTTTCCCGGGGTCCGGGCAGTCCATCTACTACGCGCACGGCCCCGTGCCTCAACTGGACACAGTCCAGCTCGACCAGTCACACGGCGTCGGCTTCGTCTTCACCAGGCCCGAACTGCTCGCCTACCGTGCCCTGTTCGACGAAATTGAGGCCATCGCGCTGACTCCGGAGCGGACCCGTGACCTCATCCGCAGCATCCACAAACTCACGTAGGGGGAAGCCCATGACCAGGCACGACTGGCAGAAGTCCTCGTACTGCGCCCAGGGCAATTCCTGTGTTCACGTGGCGGACACCCCCGGCGCCGTTCACTTGACGGAGTCCGGCGACCCATCGGGAGCCATAGTCACCACCACCCCCACCGCCTTCGCGGCCCTCACCCACGCACTCAAGGAGGGCGACGTACATGCCCGAGCAGCCCACTGACGACCCCACTGACGACCTCCGATGGACCCGGGCCGCCCCCGAAGGCGAAGAAGGACCCGGCCCCTGGATCGAGATCGCCTTCGGGCCGGGCGAGGGGCCCGAGGACCCCGTCTACCTCCGCGAGACCACCGCCCCCGACACCGTCGTCACCACCAACCGCCGCAAGTGGGACGCCTTCGTCCTCGGCGTACAGGCCGGCGAGTTCGACCACTTCGTCGAGGGCGTCGACTGACTCAGAACTCCCACTCCAGTTCACCCTCGTCCGTCACGACGGGGAGGTATCCGTCCACCTCCCGGCCCGCCTCCATGGCCGTGGCCGTCGCCTCCAGCAGCGCCGGAAGCGAACCCCACATGAGATGCGGCACGAACCAGCACCCGGTCTCGTGATCGGCACGGCCAAGCCGCCCCCGCCGGCGATGCTCCCGCTGGTCGATGACCAAGTAGTCCCCACCCCCGTCCGCCGCGAACGGAACCCACTGCGCGTGCCACCAGGGGCCGTACTCCCCGCCCGGATCCCCCTCCTCGTCCTCGGCCGCCCCCTCGCCGTAAATCTCCCTCCGCAACTGCCACGCGTCCGCGATGTGCCGCGTCCCGAGCAGCATCCACATCGACGGCAGTAGCACCCGGTACCCCGTTCCGTCGTGCCGCAGCAAGGACTCCCGCAGCGCCCCGGGGAACGGGTGCCCCATCACCTCCTCCGCCGCAGCGATCTCCGCAGGCTCCGCAGCCGGCTCCAACGCCTCGTACGTCAAGGGCGCATACCGCGCGAGCCACGCCTCGATCCGCTCCCAGGACTCCGTCACCGACCCCGTCACGCCCGGCTCACCCCCACTCCCCACCTACCCCCTCACACTCCTGAGCTGAACCTGCCAAAAATCGCTATCTTCGCGTGATCTTGTGCCGCTACGCTGCGGCACATGAAAATCAGCAAGAGAACGAGGGCCGTCGGCGTCCTCGCCACCGCCTTCGCCCTCACCTTCGGCTTCAGCGGCTCGGCCATGGCGGCCGACCACACCATGAACACCGGTGACGCCTGGGGCGCGTTCGGCTACAGCGGCAAGGGGGAGTTCACCGAGTACGGCGACATCGTCAAGATCTGCGACATCGACGCGGACGGTTACGCCGTCCACATGCGGGTCGCACTCGACGACGCGTACGGCTCCTTGCTCTACAACACCTGGGTCGGCGGCGAGGGCAACTGCATCACCCACCGCGCCAGCGAGGGCGGCAAGCTGAACCTGCCCGAGGGCAAGTACATCGGCTTCCAATTCTGCCGCTACAAGGCCGAGAAGACGTCCGAGTGCAAGAACTACAGGTTCCTCAACGACAACTGAGGCGACGGCAGTTCGGCTACACCTGAAGGGTCTGGAGGCGCTCACCCACCTCCAGACCCTTCACCCGTCCGCGTGACCCCCACCCGAACACCCACCGCACCCCGGCCGCACCCCGCTACGTTCCGCCCATGGTCAGCTCATCGCACGACGCGAGGCGATGCATCGCATCTTCGAGGCCGCTCCGGAGCTCGTCCCCAGCACGCCGGGAATCCCGCGCTCCCCGGCCCCGTGCACCCCCTCCCCACCCCTGATAGCCCGCTTGGGCGGCGGGGCCGCATGCCCCCTCCCATCCCTTCACTCCCGGTAGCCCGCTTGGGCGGCGGGGCCGCCCCCCGGGGGCGGGACGGGCGGGCAAGGGGGCGGCCCCCGACGGAGTCGCCACCCACCCCGCCCCGGCCTACCCCGGTCCCGGTTCACGCCCCCACGGCGGAGGCCCGCTGCGCGGGACTTCACCCCACCCCGCCCCTTCCCGAAACTGGGGGCAAGCCCCCAGACCCCGACAAGGTGGCGGGCCCTCCAGGGGTGGGTGGGGATGTGGCAGGTGAGTGAGGGCTGGTCGCGCAGTTCCCCGCGCCCCTCGAAAGGGGCCCACAACGCCCCCGTCGACGACGACACCGCAAGCACCTCCATCGAGTACACCGAACAGAGCCTGGGTTCCAGCCCGGCAGCCCAAATCTGGAGGGACCTGATGGCAGTAGACCTCTCCCACTTCGTCTCGGAAACCTCACAGAGGCTTCGCCGCGAGGGCAAAGCCGAGGGAAAGGCCGAGGGCAAGGCCGAGGGCAAGGCCGAAGCCCTCCTGCATCTGCTCGCCATGCGCAAGCTCGCCGTCTCCGACGACGTCCGCAGCCACGTACTCGGCTGCACCGACACCGCCGTCCTCGACCTCTGGTTCGAACGCGCCTACACCGCCACCTCCAGCGACGACCTCTTCGACGAGGCCTGAGCGAGGCCTGAGTGCCACAGGCGTACCGAGGGGAGCCCGCAGCCGCAGTGGCCCGGGCTCCTTCGCGCGTACGGAACCACCACGCCTCCCCACCCACGCCCACGGCTCTGCCCACGGCTCCGCACGCGTAGACGCCCGCACCCGGCCCCCCTCGCCCCCATAACAAGGCAACGGTGCCTAACGCCAGTCATTGCCCGGAGTCACCCTCCGTGATACACAGAGTGACCATACGGGTTTTCGCATACAACCGACCGGTCACCCCCTCCGCGCCGCAGGTCAGAGCGGTGGAGTCGACCATGCGTGCGGATACCAGCTAAAGAGAGCCGCCAAGTCGACATACCGGGGCGGTTTCATCAGCGAAGATAGGGCGATGCTCTCTGCCGTCCGGCAGACGGGCGAACTACCCAACAGGGGCGGTGACTTAATGATCCTGGCAGCCGAAAAGGGCGATATCACCACCATCATCGGCGGAATCGCACCGAACTGGGGGCCGTTCGGGAGTCTCGGCAGCGAGGCCCGCATCATGATCGAGGTCGTGATGGCCGTAGCCATCCTGCTCTGCCTCGGCATCGCCATCTGGGGTGCGGCAAAGCAACGGATCGGCGCGACGGCACTGCGCGACACGTTCAGCGCGGAGCAGGGCAAGGGCCTGATCGTCGCGGGTCTGACCGGCGTCTTCATCATCGGCTCACTCGGGACGCTCTTCACCATCGTGTACGGAATGGCCGTCTAGCCACCTCTCCCCAGTCCTCACCGGGCGTGCCCGGCCCTCCCCCTGAGGTTGCGTTTCCTGATGACGAGTCACCACACCGCGCCCGCGCGGGATTCGGTCCCGCTACCGTCTAAGCAGTACGTACACGCATACGAGTGCGGCGACGACGACAAGGGACCGCGAAAGGCTGAGGGGGCGTACGCGGCATGAGCCTCGGTGAGGACAACGACCGGAGGGGAACCGACGACCCCTACACCACGATGGGCGGCACCCGTCAGACGCGTACCCGCATGCCGGACGAGGCGTCGGGCCCGTCGGGCCGGGGCCGTGGAGGCCCGCGCGCCTCGCGGTCGATGATCTCGGTGGTGGCGGTGGTGGTGGTCCTGATCGCGGCCATCGCGTTCGCCAACAGGGGGACGGACACGAGCCCGGGCGAGGACGAAGGGAAGAAGGGGGCACCTTCTTCGGACTCGACGGCGGCGACGGGCGAGAAGCCGGTGACGGGCCAAGCAGGCTCGGTGCCGAGCGGATACGAACACAACGTCCAGGGCGCCCAGAGCGCAGCCGCAAACTTCGCCGTCGCGCTGGTGTCCGCAGACATCCTCAAGCCGGACCGCCGTCGCGACATCGTGCCGCAGGTGTTCATCCCGGCCAAGGTCGACGAGCTTCAGGCCAAGTTCGACAAGGCGTACGACAAGACGTTCCTCGACAAGGTCGGCCTCGACGCCAACGGCAACGCCGCTGAGGGCAAGACCTACGTCTCACGCACCGCTCCGGTCGGCACCAAGGTCACCGCGTCTTCAGATTCCACCGCGACAGTCGAGGTCTGGTGCACAGGCGTATTCGGCACGGCCGGCGGCGGAGCCGAAAGCAACCCGGTGACCAATGACTGGTTCACCATGGTCTTCAAGCTCCAGTGGCACGAGGACGACTGGATGGTCGAGAGCTACTCCCAGAAGGAGGGCCCTGCCCCCGTCAACGCCGACCGTAGGGCCTCCGACGCAGATGAGATCGCCAAGGCAGTCGAGGAGTACGGAGGGTTCACGTATGCCCGATAGCCCGCGCCGCGCGCTCACGGTCGCCGGAGTTCTGGCTTCAGTGCAGGTCACCGTCGTCGTCATGTCGGCACGCGCCTTCGCCGCCCCCACACCGACACCGTCGCCGTCCGCCCCCTCCAGTAACTGCGACCTCATCGTCGGCCCCGCCAAGGAATACTGCGAACGCGGCAACGCCACCCCCGGCACCACCCCCAACGCCCCCACACCCCCCACCGACTCCGCCCTAGACCCCCTCTCCTCCCTCGCCAAAGGCTGTGCCGACGCCGCCGCCTGGATCGTCGGGAAGCTCAGCGAGGCGGTGAAGTCCACCGCCAACGTCGACTTCACCAACCCCAAGTTCCTCCAGCAGTACGCCGTCGTCTTCGCCGCATCGACCGTGCTCACCCTCGTCCTGTGGCTGCTGGCCGTCGCCAAGCGGGCCATGCGCGGCGTGCCCCTCTCCACCGCCGTCTCCGAGGCCATCGGATTCCTGTGGCTGACCGTCCTGGCCTCGGCGTTCACCCCCCTGATCCTCTACACCGTCGTCTCGGCCACCGACGGCGTCACCCGCGTCATCTCCTCCGCGTCCGGCGGCCAGACCGACGTCTTCTTCGGGTCGTTCGCCGAGGCGCTGCAGAAGCGCGACTCCATCGGCGGCGGCCCGATCATGCTGATCGTCGTCGCCCTGGTCACCATCCTCGCCGCGGGCGTTCTCTGGCTCGAACTGGTCATCAGGGCCGCCCTGTTGTACGTCGGTGCCCTGCTCGGCACCATCGTCTACGCGGGCCTGGTCGACAAGAACCTCTGGGGCCACGTCCGCCGCTGGGCGGGCATCATGATCGCCGTGATCATGATCAAACCGGTGATCGTGATCGTGCTGGGCCTGGCCGGCGCCCTCTCCACGGGGGACGGCCCCAACGCCTTCTCCGCCGTCGTCTCCGGCCTCGCGATCATCCTGCTGGCCATCTTCGCCTCCGCGATGATCTACCGCTTCGTGCCCGGCTTCGGTGACGACATCGCCGCCGCCAGCGCCAGCCGCAAGCAGGTCACCGACGGCGCCCGCGCCTCCGCGGTCCTCTCCTCCCCCGCCAACCTCGTCTCCCAGGGCATCAAGACCCACAGCAGCCGGGGCGGCGGCGGTGGCGGCACCCCCGCCCCCCGCCAGGCCTCCACCGCCACGGCCAGCGGCGGTATCGCCGCCCACAGCAGCCGGGGCGGCGGCTCCTCAACCGGAAGCGGAAACGGAGGAACCGGAGGCGGTAACACGAGCGCCCTCCCGTCCGCCGCCCCCTCCGCCCGCAGCAACAGCACCCACAGCAACCGCGGCAGCGGGAACACCGGAACCTCCGGCTCGCCCCACAGCCACCGCAAGGACACAGGAGGTGGAGGGCGGTGACCACCCAGTCCCACCCGATCACGCCCCGCCGGACGTATCTCATCGGCCGGGCCAGGCCGAACGCGATCGTCGGCAAGAACCGCGAGACCGGCGAGATCGCACTGATCATCGCCGGCGGGTTCGTCGGCATGATGTGCGGACTCCTGGTCCCCACCCTCTCCCTGCGCATCCTGCTGCTCGTCGGTTTCCCGCTGATCGCGCTGATGGCGGTGTACGTGCCGTACAAGCACCGCACCTTCTACAAGTGGTTCGAGATCAACCGGAGTTACAAGCGGAACCTGCGCAAGGGAACCACGTACCGTTCCCAGGCGATGGACGCGGGCGTGAAGGGCGACGGCCGCGAGGTCGAGATCGGCCCGCCGCCGGGCATCGGCCGGATCAACTGGCTGGCCGCCCCCTTCGGTCCCGACGAGATCGCGGTACTGCTGCACGCCGACCGGCGCACCGTCACCGCCGCCATCGAGATCGAGGGCCCCGGCGTCGGCCTGCGCGACAGCGAGGACCAGGAAGCCCTGGTGGACCGTTTCGGCACGCTGCTCAAGCACGTGGCTAACGGCGACGGCTTCGTGACCCGCCTCCAGATGCTGGCCCGCACCCTGCCCGCCGACCCGGACGCGCACGCCAAGGACGTCGCCCAGCGCGGCGACCACAACGCGCCGGGCTGGCTGAGCGACTCGTACGACCAGCTCCAGTCGATGGTGTCCACCTCCAGCGAGCAGCACCGCGCCTACCTGGTCGCCTGTATGCACTACACCCGTGAGCTGGCCGCGGAGGGAGCCGCGATGGCGCGGGCGTCCCGGCCCAAGGGTCAGCGGAAGCTGGACAAGGACGCCGGTCTGGCGATCGTGATGGCGCGCGAGCTGACCGACATCTGCGCCCGTCTCGCCGAGGCGGACATCCGGGTACGTCAGCCGCTCGGCCAGGGCCGGCTGTCCTCCCTGGTGCACTCCATGTACGACCCGGACCACCCCATAGACCACATCCAGGCGATGACCAAGCGCAACGCGTGGCCCGCCGAGCTGGACGCGATGGAGCCGACGTACCTCCAGGCGAAGACCCGCGAGTCGCTGACCCGCGAGCCGTGGTGCCACGCCACCGCCTGGGTGAAGGAGTGGCCGATGACCCCGGTCGGCGTCAACTTCCTCGCCCCGCTGCTCGTCCACACCCCGGACGTGATCCGCACCGTCGCCGTCTGCATGGACCTCGAACCCACCGAGGTCGCCATCGAGCGGATGCTGACGGAGAAGACCAACGACGACGCCGACGCCTCGCGCGCCGCCAAGATGAACCGCACCGTCGACCCCCGTGACATCGCCGCCCACGGCCGCCTCGACCAGCGCGGCGAGGACCTGGCGTCGGGCGCCGCCGGGGTCAACATCGTCGGTTACATCACCGTCTCCTCCCGCAGTCCCGAAGCACTCGCCCGCGACAAGCGCACCATCCGCGCCTCGGCCGGCAAGTCCTATCTGAAGCTGGAGTGGTGCGACCGCGAGCACCACCGCGCCTTCGTGAACACGCTCCCGTTCGCCACAGGCATCCGTCGCTGACCCACGCGCCCGTCGCCGGCCGGCCCGGACCCGCCGATCGGCCCAGCTCCCCCGAAAGGACAGACCATGCGAGACCCGCTGTCCGCAGCCACGGATGCCTTCACCAGCTTCCTCTTCGGCAAGGTCGAGACGACGCGCCTGCCCGTCCGTACGTCCACCGGCCAGGCGCAGGCGGTGTACCTCCCGACGGCCGCGCCCGGACTCGGCGACTCGGGCGTGATCATCGGGCGTGAGGTCTACAGCGGCAAGGGTTACATCTACGACCCCTTTCAGCTGTACGGGCAGCAGCTCCCGGCCCCGCACTGGCTGGTGCTCGGCGAGTCGGGCAACGGAAAGTCGGCGCTGGAAAAGACGTACGTACTACGGCAGTTGAGGTTCCGTGACCGCCAGGTGGTGGTACTCGACGCGCAGGGCGAGGACGGTGTCGGCGAGTGGAACCTGATCGCCCAGCAGCTGGGCATAACCCCCATCCGCCTGGACCCGATGGCCGCCCTCAACGACGGCATCCGGCTCAACCCGCTCGACCCGGCCATCACCACCACCGGCCAGCTGGCCCTGCTCCGTACGATCATCGAAGTCGCCATGGGCCACGGCCTGGACGAACGGTCCGGCTTCGCCCTCAAGGTCGCGCACGCGTACGTCAACTCGACGATCACCACCCGCCAGCCCGTCCTCATGGACATCGTCGAGCAGCTCCGCCACCCGAAGCCGGAGTCGGCCGAGGCGATGAACGTCGACATAGACGACGTACGCGCCTGGGGCCTCGATGTCGCACTCGTCCTCGACCGGCTGGTCGACGGCGACCTCCGCGGCATGTTCGACGGCCCGACGTCCATCGGCATCGACCTCGACGCCCCACTGATCGTCTTCGACCTCTCGCACATCGACCGCAACTCGATCGCGATGCCGATCCTGATGGCGATCGTCGGCGTCTGGCTTGAGCACACCTGGATCCGCCCCGACCGCGTCAAGCGCATCTTCCTGGTGGAGGAGGCGTGGCACATCATCAACTCCCCCTTCGTGGCACAGCTCTTCCAGCGGCTGCTGAAGTTCGGCCGACGCCTCGGCCTCTCCTTCGTCGCCGTCGTCCACCACCTCTCGGACGTCGTCGACGGCGCGGCGGCCCGCGAGGCGGCGGCCATCCTGAAGATGGCCTCCACCAGGACCATCTACGCCCAGAAGGCGGACGAGGCCCGCGCCACCGGCCGCGTCCTGGGCCTCCCACGCTGGGCCGTGGAAATCATCCCGACCCTCACCCCGGGCATCGCCGTCTGGGACGTCAACGGCAACGTCCAGGTCGTCAAACACCTGATCACCGAAGCCGAACGCCCCCTCGTCTTCACCGACCGCGCCATGACCGAGTCCTCCCTCGCCCCCAGCCCCGAGGACGACTTCCTCAACGACGAAGCCCGCGCCGCCGACTGGGAAGCCGAACAACGCGCCGCCCTCATCGAAGCCCAAATGTCCGAGGTGGAGTCCTCCGACGCAACGGTGGCCTGACATGCCCCACCCCCACCCCACCCCACCAACCCTCCTGGCCGCCGTCGCCCCCCTCCCACTCCTGGTAGCCCGCTCGGCCGTCGGGGCCGCCCCCCTCCCGCTCCTGGTAGCCCGCTTGCGCGGCGGAGCCGCCCCCCTCCCACGCCTGGTAGCCCGCTTGCGCGGCGGAGCCGCCCCCCTCCCGCTCCTGGTAGCCCGCTTGGGCGGCGGGGCCGCCCCCCGGGGGCGGAACGGGCGGGCAAGGGGGCGGCCCCCGACGGAGTCGCACCTCTCGCTCCCGGCCCACCCCGGCCATGCCCACCCCGGCCACGCCCACCCCGGCTACGCCCATTACGGCCCCGGCCCCGACCCCGGCCGATACAGCGACCCCTCCCGCCGCCACGGCCACACCCACCACCAACACCCCAACCACCCCCGCCCCGAACGAGGAATCCCCGACGGCCTACTCCTCGCCCTCCTCACCTTCGTCCTCGGCCTGGCCCTCCTCACCTGGACCGCCACGGGCCTCTCCGGCCTCTTCTCCCACGGCGCCTGGCCCAAGAACGTCACCTTCCCCAACACCCCACCCGCCATCCGGCAACTCCTCACCGCCCCCACCGACCTGGCCTCCGCCTGGCCCGCCACACCCCCCTCCCAGCTCTCCGGCTACGGCCTCTTCTGGGGCCTGTTCATCGGCCAACTCCTCATCCTGATCGTCCTCACCATCTTCATCCTGGGCACCCTCACCCGCTGGCGCCTGGTCCGCGCCCAAGCCCGCGAAGCCCGACGCGAGGCGGCTTACCGCGACCGGACTCCCCACGCCCCCGACACCCCCGACACCCCGACAGAGCACACCGCCCAGCCTGCGCAGCCACCCTCCACCGCCATCCCTCAGCCCGCCGAGCCGGCAGACCCGCACCCCACCGCCACCCCTCGGCCGACCCAGCCGCCGGACACCGCACCCCCACCCCCACTCCCGTCCCACACCCACCCCCGTACCCCCGCCTTCCCCATCACCCCCCTCCACCCCCGCACCACCCACCGCTCAACCGCCGTCCAGACCCTCCTCGACGCCCCCGGCCCCGCCCTCCTCCTCACCTCCGACCCCACTCTCTGGTCCGAGACCAAGGACGCCCGCGCCAAACTCGGCCCCGTCCTCCTCTACGACCCCACCCACCTCTGCGACACCCCCGCCCGCCTCCACTGGTCCCCCACCTCCGGCTGCGAGGACCCCGCCACCGCCGCCGCCCGCGCCCGCGCGATCCTCACCCCGATCCGCCCCCGCGCCAAGGCGGACACCGCCACCGCCGACACCGCCGAAACCCTCCTCGCCAGCTGGCTGCACGCCGCCGCCATAGACGGCCGCCCCTTCAAGCAGCTCCTCCGCTGGGCCCAGGGCCACGCCTCCCACGAAGCGGTACGCATCCTCCGCACCCACCCCAAGGCCCGCCCCGGCGCCGCAGGCCTCCTGGAGTCCGCCCTCACCTCGCACCCCGAACGACGCGACATGGCAACCCAGTTGACCATCCGCGCTTTCTCCGCCCTCTCTTCGATCCACATCCGCGAATCTTGCACCCCTAACCGAAACGATTCGCTCACCTTGGAATCATTTGTGGACGAGGGGGGAACGCTTTATGTGGTCGGTGAAGCAATCGAAGATCCCCGCACCCGGGCCTCGGGGCCGGGCGCGATGCCCCTGCTCACCGCCCTCGCCTCAGACGTGGTCGAGCACGGCCGCCGCATGGCCGCACGGTCATCCGACGGTCGGCTCGACCCACCAATGACGCTTGTTCTGGACGATGTCGCGGCCGTGGCTCCGCTTCCCCAGCTCCCGGAGCTCCTCACGGCCGGTCAGGGTCAAGGTCTCCCGACCCTGGCCCTGCTCCGTTCCCAGGAACAGTTCAATTCCTGCTGGCCACAGGGCAGTTGAGGTCGGCACCACCCCCGAAGGTGCACCCACCTCCACCCGCAACCGGCCCCCCACCCCCACTGCCCCACGCCTTCGAACCCGGAAGAGTCAGGGGGGGGGCCCCCCGCCCCCCCCCCCCCCCCCCCCCCCCCACCCCCCCCCCACCCCCCCCCCCCCCCCCCCCCCCCCCCCCCCCCCCCCCCCCACCCCCCCCCCCCCCCCCACCCCCCCCCCCCCCCCCACTCCGCACCGGCAGAAGAGGCCACCATGCCCACCCGACGCCAAGCCCTCACCACCGCGACCGCCCTGACCGGCGCCGCTCTCCTCCCCGCCACCCCGGCCTCAGCGGCAACTCCCACCACTCGTACCGCAGCACGCCCCTCCACCCCCAGCACCACCCTCGCCCTCACCCACGCCACCGTCATAGACGGCATCAACGACCGCCCCCAGCACGACCGCACCCTGATCCTCCGCAACGGCCGCCTGGTCCGCTCGGGCCCCAGTGCCCAACTGAGTCCCCCACCCGGCGCCCGCGTCATCGACCTCACCGGCAAGTACGTCATCCCCGGCCTGGTCGAGTCCCACATCCACACCGGCGACGGCCAGGACGGTTACACCCCGCCTCTCTTCCCCCTGACCGGTGTCACCGCGGTCCGCGACATGTGGGGGACCGCCACCCAGCACACCTGGCGCGAGAAGATCCAGGCCGGCTCCCTCCTCGGCCCCCGCTTCGTCATAGCCAGCCCGATCATCGACGGCCCGCCCTCCATCTGGGCCCGCGACCTCGGCCTCCCCGTCATCGAGGTCACCGACGCCAAGTCGGCCCGCGCCGCCGTCCGCCGCGTCAAGCGCGAGGGCGCCGACTTCGTCAAGGTCTACTCCCGGCTCTCCCCCGAGGCGTACGCCGCCATCGCCGACGAATCCCGCTCCCTCCACATCCCCTTCGCCGGCCACTGCCCCGACACCCTCCCGATGACCCACGCCGTCGCCTCGGGACAACGCTCCATCGAGCACCTGCACGCCATACTCCTGGCCACCTCCTCCCGCGAGAGCGAGATCCGCGAAGGCCTCGCCCAGGTCCGCATCGACCCCAACGACCCCTCCAGCATTTCCCGTTACGCCAGCTGGTTCCGCCAGATACACCCCCTCGAATGGCAGGCGATGCGGTCGTACGACAAGGGCCGCGCCCGCCGTCTCTTCGACACCCTCGCCGCCCACGGCACCCGGGTCGTCCCCACCCTCACCGTCCACCACGCCCTGGAACGCACCGCCGACCTCCCCACCTCCGCCGACGAATGGAAGTACCTCCCCGCCTGGCAGGTCGCCTCCTGGCCCGCCACCTGGGACGGCCTGACCGGCTCCCGCTCCCCCGAGGACACCGCCCGCATCCGCCGCCTCTACGACCACCGCCTGCACCTGGTCGCCGAAATGCACCGCGCGGGCGTCCAGCTCATCGCCGGCACCGACACCGGCACCGGCTACTCCGTCCCCGGCTTCTCCCTCCACGGAGAACTCCGCCTCCTCGTCGAAGCCGGCCTGCCCACCCGCGACGTCCTGCGCTCCGCCACCACCGCCGCCGCCGACCTCCTCGACCTCCCCAAGGGCCGCCCCGCCGACCTCGTGATCCTCAACGCCAACCCCCTGACCGACATCACCCACACCCGCCGCATCCACTCCGTCGTCAACGCGGGCCACTACATCGACCCCACCGACCGCACCCGCCTCCTCGCCGCCGTGGAAAAAGCCGCCGCCGCCAGCACCCCACCCGAGGGCCCCTCCCCAATAGCCACCCCAGGCTGCCCCTGCAACGCCCCGCACTGAGCCTTCTTCTCCCGTACGACACGACAAAGGGCCCGGCCGCACTCGCGACCGGGCCCTCATCCCCACACCCCACTACTCACAACTGCTCAGCCGAGACCGGCCGGCCTCCGCACCGCCATCTCGATCTCGTTCTCGTCCGCCCGGTCGCCCTCCATCGGAACGGTGTGCCCGGTCCGCTCGAAGCCCACCTTCCGGTATAGCCCCTCGGCCCGCGCATTCCGCTCGTGCACAAACAACCGCACCCGCTCGATCCGGGGCACTTCCAGCGCGAACGACCATTCCACCGCAGCCCGGAACAACGCATCCGCAAGCCCGGCCCCCCGTGCCTCGGGCCGCAGGAACACCCCCACCACATGGGTCTGATCGACAAGCGCGGCGTCCGCAAAGGCCCCACCGGACCCGGCCCGCTCGACCATCACCGTCACGGTGCCATCCCACCGACCGTCCGGAGTCTCGGCCACGAGCTGCGCAATGGCAGTCCCCTCGGCCGCGCCCTGCGCACGCTCCTGCCAGTGCGCATCAGGCTGGCCGACGGCATTCTCGTACGTATCGAGAAAGGCAATCGAAGCCGCCGGATCCTGCAACGCAGCCAGCCGAAGCTCCCGGGACTTCTTCCATTCATCGGCACGTATACGACGTATGAGGTGTTCCATACGCCGATGCTACGGACCCCGTTCCACCCTGTAAACGCAGAAAAGCCCCGCACCAGTTTCCTGGTGCGGGGCTTTCCCACAATAATTGTTCGGCGGCGTCCTACTCTCCCACAGGGTCCCCCCTGCAG